>NZ_JBMKHO010000005.1:0-305906 GCF_049238125.1 Enterobacter cloacae complex sp. IR5402 | reverse complement strand
AATACGTCTTCGATTGGCAGCAGGAATGGCTTGTCAATCGCACGCTCTGGTTCTGGGATGTAAGAATCCAGGTAGCCAGCCAGTTCGATGATTTTTGCTTCCCACTCTGCATCGCCTTCCAGCGCTTTCAGCGCGGAACCACGAACGATTGGAGTGTCGTCGCCTGGGAAATCGTACTGAGACAGCAGTTCACGAACTTCCATCTCTACCAGTTCCAGCAGCTCTTCGTCATCAACCATGTCGCACTTGTTCAGGAACACGATGATGTAAGGAACGCCTACCTGACGACCCAGCAGGATGTGCTCACGAGTCTGAGGCATAGGGCCATCAGTCGCAGCAACAACCAGGATCGCGCCGTCCATCTGCGCAGCACCGGTGATCATGTTTTTAACATAGTCGGCGTGGCCTGGGCAGTCTACGTGTGCGTAGTGGCGAGTCGGGGTGTCATACTCAACGTGAGAAGTGTTGATGGTGATACCACGAGCTTTTTCTTCTGGTGCGTTATCGATCTGGTCGAAAGCACGAGCAGCACCGCCGTAGGTTTTAGCCAGTACGGTAGTGATTGCAGCGGTCAGCGTTGTTTTACCATGGTCAACGTGGCCGATAGTACCGACGTTAACGTGCGGTTTTGTACGTTCAAACTTTTCTTTAGACATCGATTGTCCCTCTAAGACACGGATAAATCGGTGATATCACCACATCAACCAGGCGAAAATGCCTGAACTGTTGAATACATTTACATTGAAACAGAGAGAAAGGGAGGGAGAAGTGAAGTGGTGCTGATACCCAGAGTCGAACTGGGGACCTCACCCTTACCAAGGGTGCGCTCTACCAACTGAGCCATATCAGCACGTATTGGAGCGGGCAGCGGGAATCGAACCCGCATCATCAGCTTGGAAGGCTGAGGTAATAGCCATTATACGATGCCCGCATCCTGAAACTCGGCTACCCAGTTCTTTCTGTAACAAAAAAAGAGATTTCTCTCTTTTCTGTTCGAGCTGGTCAATTTTTCCAACCAGCTCCGGCGGCGTTGACGCTGCCAGAAAGTGGTGGTGGGGGAAGGATTCGAACCTTCGAAGTCTGTGACGGCAGATTTACAGTCTGCTCCCTTTGGCCGCTCGGGAACCCCACCGGACTTGATGGTGCCGACTACCGGAATCGAACTGGTGACCTACTGATTACAAGTCAGTTGCTCTACCTACTGAGCTAAGTCGGCATCAAGTAGCGCGCATTCTATGGAGACCTGCGCAGTCATGCAACTAAAAAATTGCATAAAACGTTCTTTCGCTCACATTTTATTCGAAACCAGGGCTAACCGCTGTAAATTCATCCGCTCACGGTTAAAAATTCAACATAAACGCCTGATTTCGGCACGCTATAGCCCCACGTGATACCTGCCCGGTTAAGCATCGCTTTCCCATATTTTTTCTTATTATTCCTCTCATCTGGTGTTAACCTCCTGCCCATTGTCCAAAATTAACTATGTGATGAGCCCGCACCCGCCGTTTCGTGATGGTTCACAGAAGCATGCTTATGAGCAAAAAAGAGCAAACGTTAATGACGCCCTATCTTCAGTTTAACCGTAGCCAGTGGGCAGCCCTGCGTGACTCCGTCCCTATGACACTGACGGAAGGTGAAATCGCACGGCTAAAAGGGATAAACGAAGATCTCTCCCTGGAAGAGGTGGCAGAAATCTATCTCCCCCTCTCTCGCTTGCTTAACTTCTATATCAGCTCCAATTTGCGTCGTCAGGCCGTCCTGGAACAGTTCCTCGGCACGAACGGTCAACGTATTCCTTATATCATCAGTATTGCGGGCAGCGTGGCAGTGGGTAAAAGTACCACCGCGCGCGTGCTTCAGGCGCTGCTGAGCCGCTGGCCGGAACACCGCAGCGTGGAGCTGATCACCACCGACGGCTTCCTGCATCCCAACGAGGTGTTGAAAGAACGCGGCCTGATGAAAAAGAAGGGCTTCCCGCTCTCTTATGATATGCACCGCCTGGTAAAGTTTGTTTCAGATCTAAAATCGGGCGTACCTCACGTTACCGCGCCGGTTTACTCACATCTGATCTACGACCGCATCCCGGATGGCGACAAAACGGTTGTGCAGCCCGACATCCTGATTCTGGAAGGCTTAAACGTCCTGCAAAGCGGGATGGATTACCCTCACGATCCGCATCATGTGTTTGTCTCTGACTTTGTCGATTTCTCAATCTATGTCGATGCGCCGGAAGATTTGCTGCAACGCTGGTATATCAACCGCTTCCTGAAGTTCCGCGAAGGGGCGTTCACCGACCCGGATTCCTACTTCCACAACTACGCCCAGCTCTCTGAAGAAGAGGCTATCAGCGTGGCGACCGGGCTGTGGAATGAGATCAACTACGTCAACCTCAAAGAGAACATCCTGCCGACGCGCGAACGCGCAAGCCTGATCCTCACCAAGAGTGAGAAACACGCCGTCGACCAGATTCGTTTACGGAAGTAGACCTCAGACGTAAAAAAACCGGCTTATCGCCGGTTTTTTTATTTATGCATGCGGCTTTTCGCCGTTTTCATCCTGATCGACCGCGAAGCAGGCCACCAGCTGTCCACCATAATCCTTTAGCTGTGGCTGCAACTGCGTACACGGACCGAAGCGGCGACGGCAGCGGGCGTTAAACGCACATCCCGGCGGCGGGTTAAGCGGGCTTGGCAACTCACCGGTCAGCTTAATGCGCTCACGGCGGTCATCCGGGTTCAGCCGCGGCGTCGCAGACAGCAGTGCCTGGGTATACGGATGACGCGGGTTAGTAAAGATCTGATCTTTCGTCCCCTTCTCCACGCAGCGTCCCAGATACATCACCATCACCTCATCGGCAATGTGCTCGACCACGGACAGGTCATGGGAGATGAAGACGTACGACAGTCCCAGATCCTGCTGTAAATCCATCATCAGGTTAAGCACCTGCGCGCGAACGGACACGTCAAGCGCTGAGACCGGCTCATCGGCAATCACCACGTCCGGGTCAAGCATCAGCCCACGAGCGATGGCAATACGCTGACGCTGACCACCAGAGAACATATGCGGGTAGCGATCGTAATGCTCGGTTTTAAGCCCCACCTTCGCCATCATCGCCAGCGCTTTTTCACGACGCTGCTCTTTGCTCAGATTGCTGTTAATCAGCAGCGGTTCTTCCAGAATCTGCCCCACTTTTTTACGCGGGTTTAAAGAACCGTACGGGTTCTGGAACACAATCTGGATTTTCTGGCGACGCAGCTTCTGCGCCTGCGGATCGTGCTTGAGCAGATCCTGGCCCTGATAGTAAAGCTCGCCGCCGGTTGGCGTTTCAATCATCGTCAGCAGACGGCCCAGCGTGGATTTCCCACAGCCCGACTCCCCGACGACCGCCAGCGTTTTACCGCGTTCAAGGCTGAAGGAGACGCCGTCCAGCGCTTTTACCAGGCGCTCGGGGGCAAAAATCCCCTTCTTCACCGGGTAATGTTTTTTCAGGTCGATAGCCTGCAACAGCGGCTGTTGCGTGGTGGCCTGGTGCGTACTCATAGTGTTGGCCTCCCGGCATCATCGAGTGGGTAGTGGCATTTTGACTGCCGACCATCGGCCAGCAGATTCAGCTCTGGCTCCTCGGCGCGGCATTTATCTGTCGCATACGGGCAGCGCGGATTCAGCAGGCAGCCCTGCGGACGGTCATATTTACCCGGAACCACACCCGGCAGTGACGCCAGACGCGCTTTGTCCTGGGCAAACTCCGGCAGCGCACGCAGCAACGCCTGCGTATACGGATGACGCGGCGCGCGGAAGATATCGTGCGAACTTCCGGTCTCCACCACCTGACCCGCGTACATCACGATGATTTTGTGTGCCGCTTCCGCCACCAGCGCCAGGTCGTGCGTAATCAGCACCAGCGCCATATTCTCTTTCTGCTGCAACTCCAGCAGCAGCTCGATGATTTGCGCCTGGATGGTCACGTCCAGCGCGGTAGTTGGTTCATCGGCAATCAGCAGTTTTGGTCGACAGGCAATCGCCATGGCGATCATCACGCGCTGACTCATGCCGCCGGAAAGCTGATGCGGGTAAACGTCCAGACGCGATGCTGGGTCAGGTATCCCCACCTGGTTCAGCAGATCGATAGCACGCTGGCGACGGGTTTTCTTATTCCCACCCTGATGCACCTTAATCGCTTCCATAATCTGGAAACCCACGGTGTAGCATGGGTTCAGGCTGGTCATGGGGTCCTGGAAGATCATCGCCACTTCCGCGCCCACCAGCTGGCGGCGCTGTTTTTCGGAAATACGCTTCAGATCCTGACCGTTGAACTCCAGATTTTCTGCCATCACGCGGCCGGGGTAGTCAATCAGCCCCATAATCGCCAGCGAACTCACTGACTTACCGGAGCCCGACTCTCCTACAATCCCGACCACTTCGCCCTGATTAACGCTGTAGCTGATACGGTCCACGGCGCGAAACGGTGTGCCTTCGTCGCCAAAGTGCACGGATAATTTATTTACATTTAATAACGCCATCTCGTGCCTCTTACTGCTTCAGTTTGGGATCAAGTGCATCACGCAGACCATCACCCATCAGGTTAAATGCCAGCACCGTCAGCAGAATCGCCAGACCCGGGAAGGTGACGACCCACCAGGCGCTTTGCGCGAACTGCAACACGTCGGAGAGCATGGTGCCCCACTCCGGTGTTGGCGGCTGCGCACCCATGCCAAGGAAGCCAAGAGCGGCCATATCAAGAATGGCGTTAGAGAAACCGAGCGACGCCTGAACAATCAGCGGCGCAAGGCAGTTTGGGAAGATATTGATAAACATCTGACGCATCGCACCGGCACCCGCCACGCGAGAGGCGGTAACGTAGTCGCGGTTCACTTCCACCAGCACCGCCGCACGGGTCAGACGCACATAGTGCGGTAGCGCAACAAACGTCAGCGCAAGCGCGGCGTTACCAATCGACGGACCGAAGATCGCCACCAGCACCAGCGCCAGCAGCAGGCTTGGTAATGCCAGCATAATGTCGACGACGCGCATGATGATGTTATCAACAATGCCGCCGAAGTAGCCTGCCACCAGGCCGAGTACGATCCCCATGATCAGCGACAGTACGACAACGAGGCAGCCAACCAGCAGCGACAGGCGTGCGCCGTACATCAGGCGCGAAAGCACATCGCGACCCACGTCGTCGGTGCCCAGCAGGTGCGCCAGGCTTCCGCCGTCCTGCCATGCAGGAGGTGCCAGCAGCGCATCGCGGAACTGATCAGCCGGGTTATACGGCGCAAGGACGTTCGCAAACACCGCAATCAGGATCATGATGGAAACATACACCAGCCCGACGACCGCGCCTTTGTTGCGCTTGAAGTAGTGCCAGAATTCCTGCATCGGCGTCATTGGCACCGGTGCGGTGACCACTTTATTTTGAGTAACTTGTGACATGATGGCCCCTTACTTCTTATGACGAATACGCGGGTTCACCACGCCGTACAGCAAATCGACCAGCAGGTTGACGAGAATAATCATCGTCGCGACCAGCAGTACACCGCCCTGCACAACCGGATAGTCACGGCGTTGCAGCGCATCAATCAGCCAGCGTCCAAGACCCGGCCAGGAGAAGATGGTTTCGGTCAGGATCGCCCCCGCCAGCAGCGTACCGACCTGCAAACCGATAACGGTTACCACCGGCAGCATAGCGTTTCGCAGGGCATGAATGATGATGACGCGCATACGGGTCAGGCCTTTAGCGCGGGCAGTACGAATATAATCCTCGCCCAGCACTTCCAGCATGGAGGAACGGGTCATACGCACGATCACCGCCAGAGGGATGGTGCCCAGCACCATTGCAGGCAGGATCATGTGCGCAACCGCATCAATGAAGTTGCCCTCTTCGCCCCAGATCGCCGTATCAATCAGCATAAAGCCGGTTAACGGATTGGTGTCGTCAAGGAAAACCATATCGCTGACGCGTCCGGAGACCGGCGTCAGGTTCCACTGCACCGAGACCAGCATGATCAGCATCATGCCCCACCAGAAGATAGGCATGGAGTAGCCGGTCAGTGCCAGGCCAACAGCGGTGTGGTCAAAAATAGAGCCACGTTTAACGGCAGCCAGTACGCCAACGGGGATCCCTACCGCGGTCGCGAAGATCATGGCGCAGATACCGAGTTCCAGCGTCGCTTTAAAGCGAGGTACGAACTCGTCCCACACCGGAAGACGGCTTTTCAGTGAAATCCCTAAATCGCCGTGCAACACGCCCCAGATATAGTGGAGATACTGCTGCCACATCGGCTTATCAAGGCCGAGTTCAGCCAGCAGTTGCGCATGACGTTCAGGGGAGATACCACGCTCGCCCGCCATAATCATCACCGGATCACCCGGGATCATATGGACGAAGGCAAAAGTGAGAAGGGTGATACCGATAAACGTCGGGATAACCAGTCCCAGACGTCGGAGGATGAACTGCAACATAACCCGGATTCTCTCTGATGACGCACACTCAGTGGCGTGACGTCTGTATTGCTCACAAATGTAAATTCCCTCTCCCTGTGGGAGAGGGTTAGGGTGAGGGGGTGCATGCACACCCCTCACCCCTGCCCTCTCCAGGAGGGAGAGGGAGAACACCCTACTTATTATTCAACAGACACGTTTTCGAAGTGGTGTTTGCCCAGTGGATCGACCACGTAGCCCTTCACTTCTTTACGCACTGGCTCGTACACGGTGGAGTGAGCAACAATCAGCGCCGGAGCCTGATCGTGCATGACAACCTGCGCTTGCTTATACAGTTCGATACGTTTGTTGTGATCGTCGGTCGCACGCGCCGGCTGGATCAGATCTTCAAACGGCTTGTAGCACCAGCGAGAATAGTTAGAACCGTCTTTCGCTGCCGCACAGCTGAACAGGGTCGCGAAGAAGTTGTCCGGATCCCCGTTGTCGCCGGTCCAGCCCATCATGACCGCCTGGTGTTCACCCGCTTTGGCGCGCTTCAGGTACTCGCCCCACTCGTAGGTCACAATCTTGGCCTGTACGCCAATCTTCGCCCAGTCAGCCTGAACCATTTCCGCCATACGGCGTGCGTTCGGGTTGTAAGGACGCTGTACCGGCATCGCCCACAGCTCAACGGTAAAGCCTTTGTCCTGGCCCGCTTCTTTCAGCAGCGCTTTCGCTTTCTCAGGATCGTAGGTGTAGTCCTTAATGTCGTCGTTATAGCCCCACATGGTTGGTGGGATCAGGTTCTTGGCCGCAACGCCTGCGCCCTGGTAAACGGCTTTGATGATCGCTTCTTTGTTCACCGCGTAGGTCAGCGCCTGACGCACTTTCACGTCATCGAACGGTTTCTTCTCGGTGTTGAAGGAGAGATAACCCACGTTCAGGCCCGCCTGCTCCAGCAGGTTGATATTTTTGTCCTGCTTCATGCGCGCGATGTCAGCCGGGTTTGGATACGGCATCACCTGACATTCGTTTTTCTGCAATTTTGCGTAACGCACGGATGCGTCAGGCGTGATGGAGAAGACCAGACGGTCGATCTGCGGCTTGGTGCCCCAGTAGCCCGGGAAGGCTTTATACAGAATACGGGAATCTTTCTGGTACTGAAGCAGCTGGAACGGGCCGGTACCGATTGGGTTCAGGTCCACTTTTTCCGGAGTGCCGGCTTTCAGCATGTTGTCCGCATACTCTTTAGAGAGAATCGAGGCGAAGTCCATCGCCAGGTCAGCCAGGAATGGCGCTTCCGGACGCGTCAGCACAAACTGGACGGTTTTATCGTCCACTTTTTTCACTTCAGCGATCAGGTCTGGCAGACCCATCCCTTCGAAGTATTCATAGCTGCCGCCAGACACTTTATGGTACGGGTTCTGGGCATTTTTCTGACGGTCGAAGGAGAACACAACGTCGTCGGCGTTAAAGTCGCGCGTAGGTTTAAATTCTTTGCTGTCCTGCCACTTCACGCCCTGACGCAGGTGGAAGGTATAGGTTTTACCGTCTTCGCTGATATCCCACTTTTCAGCCAGGCCAGGAATCACTTCCGTGGTGCCGGTTTTAAATTCAACCAGACGGTTATAGATCGGTACAGAGCTTGCGTCGTAAGTCGTACCAGAGGTAAAGAGCTGTGGGTTAAAGCCTTCCGGAGAGCCTTCAGAACAGTAAACCAGGGTTTTTGCCTGTACGCTTGCTGCAACGGTCATGGCCACCAGGCTCAGACCAAGCTTCAGCATCCCTGACTTCTTCAAGGAAATACTCATTATTGTGCTCCAATGTGATGTTTTGCTTTGTTGTGTTACGCCGCCTGACCTTTATTTATTTTTTACCCGGTCCGGTCGGTGATGCCCGAAGGCGTTAAAAGGGATAGAGAATCCTTTCAGAAGAGCGTTTGAGTTGCAGCGCAGATCCTCCCTGAAATGCCCCTCGTGCCCTACAATCTGTCAACAGAATGTGAAAACGTCAATACAGGTGGCGGGGATTTACGTGGAGTGTGAGAAACCGCAAACAAAGATTAAAAAAACCCTGACCGTGAGTTTTCAGCAGAGAAATTTATGCTACTCGCCATGATGCAGCACAATTATCTTCATATTTCGCAACACTCAGTGATTAAGTTTTATTCAGAATGGGTAAATTTTCTTACAGGATGGTGATTATCTGAGCACTAAATACCGCGAACGTTAAAACGCACAGCGAAAAATGCTGAGGTTATCCATAAGCAACGCGAAAAAAGATCAAACTATATATAAAAAAATACAATGGATTATGTCACAAAACCGCAAGCAGGCAGGGGGAAGCAGGGCTAAGGGGTATTTTGAGGACTCGTGCGGGGTAACGCGTTAATGCAAAAAGGGCTAACCTTGCGGTTAGCCCTTTTTAGAATGTGGTCGGCGAGAGAGGATTCGAACCTCCGACCCACTGGTCCCAAACCAGTTGCGCTACCAAGCTGCGCTACTCGCCGAATGCGGAGCGCATCTTACTGCTGAGGTGCGCCCCCGTCAATCCCTTATTTTCAAAAAGCCATTCAACTGGCGATATTCTCGCCAGACCAGCTACTGCGCGGCTTTTGTGGTGTTATCAGGGAGTTTACACCAGTTGTTGTTTTCGTTAATCCCACCGTTCGGTGAGGTATAGCCGAGACAGCCCATAATGGTGTCGTACAGCTCAACGTGACGGCGCGGTACCTTGATCTCTGCCTGCTGTTTCAGATGGGCAAACATTTTGGCTTTGTCCGGATTTTCCAGGTACTTATCCGACATCCACATGATCATCGGCACGCGGAACTGCTCAGGCGGGGCCAGCTTACGCGGCGTACCGTGTAAATGCTCTTTCTCGTTGATGGACTCGCCGTGGTCGGCCGCGTAGATCACAATCGCTTTCTTATCGCGAAGCTGGTCGATCACCCGACTGAGGAAGGTATCCACATACAGAATCGAGTTATCATAGGCATTGATCAGCTCCTGCTTGCTACAGTTCTTGTTAATGCCGACGCACTCAGGCGTCCATTTGGCGAAATCGCGCGTGTAACGCTGATAGTAGCTGTAGTGTGACCCTTTGGTATGCAGAACAATAAGATGCTTACCCTGCGGATGGTTTTTCAGTGACTGTTCCATCTCAGAGAGCAGCAGCATGTCATCAACGTTCTTTCCGCGGTTACGCGGCTCGGCGCCAATCTGCTCGCGGTAGGCGATGTTATCCGCCATGGTGTTGGTGTAGAACCACATCTCACTTTGCATGGCGAACAGATCGGAGCTAAATCCAAGCTGCTTCAGAACAGCAAACACGTTTTGCTCTTTGAGAGTGCGCTGAGGATTATCACTCGCACCGCCCTCACGAACAAACATACAGCGCAACGAGAGCTTCGTGGCGGTATCGCAGGAGTAGCCGCGGTAAGCTACAAGATTCTTTTCCTGCGCCAGTTTCGGGGTGGTATCGCGGTCATAACCGAGGATACCCATATGATCCCAGCGCGTCGTTTCGCCGATAACGAAGACCACGTAAGTATCATCCAGCCCGTCAGCCGGAGCCTGGTAGGTGAACTTTTTGGTTGGGTTAATCAGCGATTTCACATCGCTGGATTCGTCCGCCTGAGCCCAGGCATAAAGACCTAACGCCGACAGCCAGTTAGACGGCAGATACGAGTTAGCCACCACGCCGCCGTAGCTTGGCATATCCACGCCTGTCGCTTTTTCGATCCGCTTTTGCTGTTTTTCCATCAGGCGAATAGGCGCCCATACCAGCAGACCCGCCAGAAGAACGACGGCGACGTTGCGGATGCGCTGTCCCCGGGTACGCAGCTGGCGTAACAGGGTGTAGCGGCAGGTGTTACTCCAGATAAAGAAGAGCGGGATCAGGCAGGTCAGAATCGTCCACAGGATGAACCCTTGACCCACCACCTCTTTCGAGAGGTCGATGTCCGTGGTCATCACCGAGGCCACAATACCGTAGCCAATGACCACATTCATGAATGTCATGTAATAGCTTGCGGCGGCGGAGATAATCACCACCAGCGAGGCCAGAACCTGCCATGTACGTCTGCCAAAAAGCGAGAGCAGACGTAGCAGGAAGAAGGTCGCCAGAATTGAGCCAAACACTTCAATCGCGGCAAAAATTCCATTTCTTACAGTGAGGTGTTCGAAATAACCTTCCACTCGTCTGAACAGCACCGCGCCATTCAGAAACAAACCGATATAGACAGCCAGCATCAGACACAATCTTTGCTGGGTAAGAGACCTAATATATTTCATGCAAACAACCCTGGGGGAAGGGGTATAAAGACCCGCCGAATCTCAGTGAGAAAGCTGACAGAGTAAGTAGATGCGAGAGAAACCGTTATCAGAAACGTCTACAAGCGCGATAAGTAGACCACAGCAGGAAAGAAAAGTGGCAGCAGAGAATGTGAATCGATGAAGATTTTTACAAAATAGCAAGTCCGGAAGCGATTTAGAAATAAATAAAAGAGGCCCTGCGGCCCCTTTTTATCGAATCATGCATGCGCTTCTTTATATACCTCGCGCTGCGGCTGACGAATCGTGGTGGACAGCGCCAGCGAAATAATCAGCAAGGCAAATATCACGCAGAATGTCACGTAGAAGCCACCAAACAGCGAGGCAATCAGTGAACCGCAAATACTGCCGATACCGAAGCCGAGATAAATCACGCCGTAGTTTTTCGCCAGGTTGTTCAGGCCGAAGAACTCGCTCACCAGCGACGGGAAGACGGTAATAGTGCCGCCAAAGTTAAAGGCTACGCAGGCTATCGCCGCAAAGAATGTCGCCTCGTTCAGCGGAGCGAACAGCAGTGCTGCCATACCCACCAGGGAGATCACCTGCCCCAGCGTAATCACGCGGATCCGGGCGATTTTGTCAGACAAGATACCCAGTACCAGACGACCCGAGAGGTTAGCGATGGAGATGACCGTTACGGCGTTCGCCGCCGTCGCCGCGTCCAGTTTTACCATTCCCTGCGCGATATCTTTCGCCACACCGATGACATACAGACCGCTCATGCAGGCCGTCAGGAACATCACCGCCAGCATCCAGTACTGCGGCTTACGCATGGACTGAGCGAGGGTGAAATCGTTCTCCACCACGCCGTTAACGGTTTTCACTTCCTGCTGCGGCGCATCTTTCATCAGCGTGGCGCCGAAGAGGATCATTACCAGCACAATCACGCCCCAGATCATAAAGGTTTTCTCAAGCCCAACCGAGGCCAGCAGATGCGCATCGATGAATTTGAAGCCGAGGCTGCCCAGGCCATATGAACCAATGGCAAATGCGGAGATAAGCCCTTTACGCTCCGGGAACCACTTCACGCAGTTAGACAGCGTCAGCAGATAACCTGCGCCGTCCGCCAGCCCCACCAGCACCCCGGCGCTCAGCCACAGCATCATCAGGTTGTTAGAATATGCCGTCAGGAAGAATCCCAAGCCCAGCAAGATCCCGGATGCCATGGTTACACGCTTCACGCCGAAACGTTCCTGAAGTTTGCCCGCCACGGAAGAGGAAATTGCTAACCCAAGACTCAGCAAGCCGAAGGAGAATGCCACCTGGCTTATCGGCGCGCCGAGCTTATCGGACAGGGCGCTGTTAAACAGGCTCCAGGTATAGACCGATCCCAGTGCGAACTGGGTAACGATGGTGCCGAATAGCGTCAGCCAACGCGTGCGGTTATAAGTTGATGTGTTCATGGCAGTGTCCTGCAAGATAAATTAAGGAATTTCGCTGAGGACAACGATAAACAAAACCTTTATAGCGTTGGGGAAAAACGGAATGAAATGCAGGAGAGAAGGAATGAAATGCCTGGGATCTGGAATGAATGACCTTGCCGGGGAATGAAGCGCTGTTCTGTTAGTGGGCACTATCGCTCCAGACCCCGTCATAATTGTATTAAATATGTTATCGTATCGTTTAAAAAAATAACAACCCTTAAAATTTGGCGCTCAATCCCAGCGTATATAAATATTCTTCTTCAGTTTGCTGGTTATAGCTGATCTTCGCCCAGGGGTGTAAATCACCATACTGCGTATCAACACGCCAACCCAATGAGTTCACGCTGGCATGCCAGAGGGGATCGGTAAGCGACTGCGTGGTGGTTGTATCCTCAAACGCATTCACCGTTACAGGGGGAGCGCCATCAGTGCGCCACGCCATGACGGGCCCGGTGGTGAAATGTCCCGCCACGGGAAAATTCCAGCCAACGCTCAGAACGGTTTCCGCATCCGAACCGGAGGGATCGTTCAGGGTAAACCCCGCAGCATTCTGCGTGCGGTTAATACGCTCCGCGAGAATATCTTCATAACGAGGTTGGTGATCGGCGTCCCATGTATAACGTTCCGTCGTATTACTTTGTGCATCTGAAACGATATATTCCTGTTGCCACGCAAAAGCGGTGTGACAAAAAAGCAGGCAGACTGAAACACCCACCAGGCCAGAAGCAGCATGGCGACCACTGATTTTTTTTATCATCATCAAAGCGACTCCAGAAAGAGCCGAGTTCGGCGATATATGTCATTGTTCGAAGAGGTATTAGGGCGTATAGCCCTGTATTAACTATTGTCTCTTTAGCAGACACGTCAAGCCGGGCAGATTGAAATTTTTGCGTTTACCGTATCAGGAAGGGAGATGACCTATGCAACGTTGCGGCTGGGTAAGCCAGGATCAGCTTTATATCGATTATCACGACAAGGAATGGGGCGTACCGGAAACCGACGGTAAAAAACTATTTGAAATGATTTGCCTTGAAGGCCAGCAGGCCGGGCTGTCGTGGATCACCGTTCTGAAAAAGCGTGAGAACTATCGCAAAGCCTTCCACCAGTTCGATCCGGCTGCGGTTGCCGCCATGACCGACGACGACGTACAAAAGCTGGTTCTGGATACCGGTATCATCCGCCATCGCGGTAAAATTCAGGCCATTATTGGTAACGCGCGTGCTTATCTGGCGATGGAGCAAAATGGCGAACCCTTTTCAGCATTTGTCTGGTCGTTTGTGGATAACGAGCCGAAGGTGACGCAGGCCGCCACGCTTGCAGAGATCCCAACGTCGACCCCCGCCTCAGATGCCCTGTCGAAAGCGCTGAAAAAACGCGGCTTTAAGTTTGTGGGCACCACCATCTGTTACTCCTTTATGCAGGCCTGCGGGCTGGTCAATGACCACATTACGGGCTGCTTCTGCCATCCGGAGGGCCACCATGATCCGCAAATGGCAAAGTGAGAACACCGCGCCGCTTTTGAGTCTGTGGCTGGAGAGCACCACCGAGGCGCATCCGTTTATCGACGCAAGTTACTGGCAAGCGAATGAAGCGGTAGTGCGGGATGAATACCTTCCCGCCGCCGAGACCTGGGTCTGGGAAGAAAACGGTACCCTGTGCGGTTTTATCAGCGTCATGCAGTTCCAGTTCGTGGGGGCGCTGTTTGTCGCCCCGGCGTTCATCGGAAAGGGGATTGGGCGTGCGCTGCTGAACCACGTTCAGCAGCACTACCCGTATTTAACCCTGGAGGTGTACCAGAAAAACGTGCGGGCGGTGAATTTCTATCATGCTCAGGGTTTTCGCATCGAAGACAGCGCCTGGCAGGATGATACCCAACACCCGACGTGGATCATGAGCTGGCAGGCGGATCAAACGCCGTAAGGGTAAGCGCCGGCCCCTCATATTTCTCCACCCATGCCAGCGCCGTATTCCCCGCGCAGCCATTCCCCAGCTTCGAGCTGGGGAGATCTTTGGTCAGCACGTTTACGGCGCCGTTCTTACAAATACCGCCCTCGTCCAGCGCCAGATCCGGCCATGCGCCCTGATGAATGCAGAAAACGCCAGGGCGGATCCCGTCACTCACCACGGCGCCTGCCAGCACCTGCCCGCGCGCGTTCCAGACCCGAACGAGATCGCCGTCGTTAATCCCCCGCGCCTTTGCGTCATCGCTGTTCAGCGCGATCGGCTCACGACCCGCCACCGCATACTGCTCGCGCAGAGCCGAATAGTTGAGCTGGCTGTGCAGACGATGGGCAGGATGGGCAGACAGCAGCTGAAGCTGCCCCGGCTGCGCATTGCCATGCCATTCGTCCGGCTCCAGCCACGCCGGATGCGGCGGACAGTCCGCGTAGCCAAAGCTGGCGATGCGTTCGCTGTAGATCACAATCTTCCCGCTTTCGGTTTTTAACGGGTGATTCTCCGGATCGCGACGGAAGTCAGCAAAGCGCACAAACCGCGCGTTCTGCTCGCTTTCTGGCATTTCGAAGAGTTGATTCGCCTCCCAGAACTCAGCAAATGGCGGCAGGGACACGCCCTGCGCAGCCCCGCGCTGGCTGGCAATCTGGTAAAATGTTTCCAGCCATTGCAGATCCGTTTTGCCCTCGGTGAAACGCTCCCGCCCGCCCGCTTCCCACATTTCACTCAGGTCGGCAAAGACGTCGAAATCATCCCGCGCTTCATCCCGGGGAGCCACGACGCGCTTCATCGGCACCATATGCTGGTTGCTGTAATCCCCCGTCATGGTGAGATCGTTACGCTCGAACGAGGTCGTGGCAGGCAAAACGATATCGGCATGTTTCGCTGACGCAGTCCAGAAGCACTCCGAGATCACCACCAGCTCCGGTTTCTGCCAGGCGCGGATCAGGCGGTTGGTATCCTGGTGATGGGTGAAGTTGGCCCCACCCGCCCACCAAATAAACTTAATATCCGGGAAATGGCGATCCTGACCGTTGTGCTGATAAAACCCGCCGGGGTTCTCCAGGGCTTCAACAATGCGTGCCACCGGAATTTTTTCCACAGCGTCCACGCCACCCTGCACCGAGCCCTGCATGGACGCCAGCACCGCGGCTTTACGCGTCGGGTTGCCGCCGTTGGCAAAGTGATAGGAAAGGCCAAAACCGCCGCCGGGTGTGCCAATCTGCCCAAGCATCGCGGCGAGCGTCACCAACATCCAGTGCTTTTGCTCGCCAAACTGCTGGCGCTGCATCCCCCAGCCGGACATGAGCATCGTGACATGGCTATGGAATAACGCCGCCAGTTCGCGGATTTTAACGGCATTAACGCCGCAAATCGCCGCGGCCCACTCTGCGGTTTTGGCAATACCGTCGCTTTGTCCCGTCAGATAGTCGGCAAATTTATCGAACCCCGTGGTACAACGCGCCAGAAATTCCGTGTCGTGCCAGCCGTTCTCCACCAGGGTGTGGGCGATGCCCAGCATCATCGCCACGTCGGTGCCCATATGCGGCGCGATCCACTCGGCGCTGTCGCCGAAGAAATCCAGGGTTTCAGAGCGCATCGGATCGATACAGATGATGCGCTTGCCGCTTTTGCGCAGCGCATCGAAGTAGGAAACGCCCTGTTCGTCGGACGCATTCCAGGCAATTTTCAGGGTATTGAGCGGGTTGGCGCTCCACAGCACCACCACCTCTGTATGCTCCAGCACCAGCGGCCAGCTGGTCTGCTGTTGATAAACCTCATTCCCGCCCACGACATACGGCATGATCGCCTGCGCCGCGCCGGTCGAGTAATCACCCAGATGGCCGGTATATCCTCCGGCCAGGCTCATATAGCGTTGCAGCAGGGTTGCAGCCTTATGCAGCACGCCGTTTGAGCGCCAGCCATAGGAGCCGGCAAAAATGGACGACGGGCCATAGCTGTCGCGGATGCGTTTATGCTGCGTATGGATCAGCGCCAGCGCATCGTCCCAGCTCACGCGCACGAACTCATCCTGCCCGCGAATACCCTGCGGTTTATCCGGTGACGCCAGAAAGCCTTTACGCACCATCGGCCAGCGGACGCGGGTCTTGCTGTGTACCTGATCGCGAACGACGGTCTGTAAAGAGTTGAGATGGCGCGAAGGCAAAGCCCCGCGAGACGACAGCACAGTGTCGCCATCGGTTTCGACCAGCATCGGCCCCCAGTGGGCGGCGGTCAGAATGGTTTTTGTTGAGGTGCTCAAAGCGTGCGCTCCTGGTTGCGTGCAGGTGTTTCGGCCTTTCATTGAGGCAATTTATCGTTTGTGACAAATTTCAGAGTTATACACTGAATTTTCTCCGTATCCGGACGTCATAATCCACTGCCACGTCCGTCGTGGCAAAGAATAAAAAGGATTAAGGAAATAAGATGAAAAAACGCGTACTCGTTATTGCCGCTCTGGTGAGCGGCGCACTGGCTGTTTCAGGCTGCACAACCAACCCTTACACCGGTGAACGCGAAGCGGGCAAATCCGGCATTGGCGCGGGTATTGGTTCCCTGGTAGGCGCTGGCGTTGGCGTACTCTCCTCCTCCAAGAAAGATCGCGGCAAAGGTGCGCTGATTGGCGCAGCGGCAGGCGCAGCCCTGGGCGGCGGCGTGGGTTATTACATGGACGTGCAGGAAGCAAAACTGCGTGACAAAATGAAAGGTACGGGCGTAAGCGTGACGCGCAGCGGTGACAACATCATCCTGAACATGCCAAACAACGTGACCTTTGACAGCAGCAGCGCGACGCTGAAACCCGCAGGCGCGAACACCCTGACCGGCGTGGCCGCAGTGCTGAAAGAGTACAATAAAACTGCCGTGAACGTGATTGGTTACACCGACAGCACCGGCAGCCAGGATCTGAACATGCGTCTGTCGCAGCAGCGCGCCGATTCCGTGGCCAGCTCGCTGATCACCCAGGGCGTAGAAGCGAACCGCATCCGCACCAGCGGCATGGGTCCGGCTAACCCGATCGCCAGCAACAGCACGGCGGAAGGCAAAGCGCAGAACCGCCGCGTTGAAATTACGTTGAGTCCTGTGCAGTAGGTAAAAGCAAAACGGCAACCCCGTTGCCGTTTTAGTATTTGCGCCCTCTCCTGTAGGAGAGGGTTGGGGTGAGGGCATCAGACCGCCACCCGGCAAATTGCTTGATTCGCCAGATTTTCCCGCTAAGGTATTCTCACTAAATTCAGGGAAATCAGCGATGATCAAACCAACCCGGGCCACCATCAGCGACGTGGCGAAAGCCGCCAAAACCGGTAAAACCAGCATTTCACGCTACCTCAACGGCGAGAAACACCTGCTGTCCGATGCGCTGCTGGCGCGAATCGAACAAGCCATTGCCGATCTCGACTACCGTCCCAGCCTGATGGCGCGCGGCCTCAAGCGGGGTCGCACCCGCCTGATTGGGCTTATCATCGCCGATATCACTAACCCCTACTCCGTTAACGTACTCAGCGGCATCGAAGCGGCGTGCCGGGAAAAAGGCTTTACCCCGCTGGTCTGTAACACCAATAACGAAGTTGATCAGGAGTTGCATTACCTCGATCTGCTGCGCAGCTATCAGGTGGAAGGGATCGTGGTCAATGCCGTCGGGATGCGCGAAGAGGGGCTAAATCGTCTGCAACAATCGTCTCTCCCGATGGTGCTTATTGACCGCAAAATCCCGGAATTTGCCTGCGATGTGGTCGGGCTGGATAACACCCAGGCGGCCACCACTGCCACCGAGCACCTGATTGAACAGGGTTTCGAAGCCATTCTGTTCCTGAGCGAACCGCTGGGTATGGTTAACACCCGCCGCGACCGCCTGGCTGCATTTCGCGCCACGCTGGCGCGTTATCCCGGTGTGATCGCCGAAAATGCTGAAATCCCCCTCCATGAAGCCGGACAGCTGGATAATACCCTGCGCCAGTTCCATACCCGCCATCGGGGAATGCGTAAGGCGGTGATCTCCGCTAACGGGGCGCTGACGCTTCAGGTTGCCCGCTCGCTTAAACGCATTGGCCTGCACTGGGGCAGCGACATCGGCTTGCTCGGCTTTGATGAACTGGAGTGGGCTGAACTTGCTGGCGTAGGCATTACCACCCTCAAACAACCCACCTGGCAGATCGGCTATGCCGCGGTTGAACAAGTGGTTCGCCGCATTGAAGGCACCCGCGACGCCGTACGCGAGCAGGTTTTTTCTGGCGAGCTGATCGTTCGCGGCTCTACTGCCCGTTAATTTCCCCTTCGTGACAGCGATCATAAATTCAGCATCCCGATCTTTTCTTTGGAACCGGTTCCATCTAGCGTAATACTATCGATTACGCTCTGGAGTCAGGAAATGAGCAGGAAAATTATGGTGGTCACCGCCGCGTATGGTGCGGATCAGGTGCGACAGGCAGGCGGTCAACGGGCAATGCTTCCCGTTATTGCCGGCGCAGGGGCTGATGGCGTTGAAATCCGCCGAGAGCTCTTCAGCCACGACGAGTTAATGGCCCTGCCTGCGCTGGGCGAGTCCATTGAACTGCTGGGTTTACTGGCGTGCTACTCCGCCCCGGCCCCCCTGTTTATGCCCGATGGAACCCTCAACCCGGATCTTCCACGCTACCTTAGCGAAGCCAGCGCACTGAACGCGCTGTGGCTTAAAGTCTCGCTGGGTCATTTCAGCGACAAACAACCGCTTGAAGCCCTGCGCGCACTGCTGGATGAAAGCGGCATGACGCTGGTGGTGGAAAACGACCAGACCGACTGCGGGCAGCTCGCGCCGATGCAGCGCTTCAAAGCCGCCTGCCGGGTAATGGCGCTGCCGGTCACACTGACGTTCGATATGGGCAACTGGCTGTGGGTTGGCGACTCCCCGGAAGAGGCTGCACGTCAGCTGGCTCCCGCCGTGAGCTATATTCATGTGAAGGCCGCAGTCCCGCATAAGGCGCAGTTCCGCGCCGTCGCGCCGGATCAGACCGATTCTCGCTGGCGGGATCTGCTTAATCAACTGCCTGCCGACGCGCCGCGCGGTATCGAATTTCCGCTCGAAGGGACGGATCTCACCGCCGTCACCCGCCATTACGTCAACCTGCTGCGCGAGGAGTAAACCATGCACAAGACGCTGGACGTTATCACTATCGGCGAGGCCATGGCGATGTTTGTCGCCACCGAAACGGGCGAGCTGAGCGCAGTGGAGCACTTTATCAAACGCGTGGCAGGCGCCGAATTGAATGTCGCTACCGGCCTTGCGCGGCTGGGGCTGAATGTCGGCTGGGTGAGCCGCGTGGGCAATGACAGCTTTGGCCATTTCGTTCTCGACTCGCTGAAAAAAGAGGGCATTGATGCCGCAGGCGTCACGCTCGACGGACGCTTCCCGACGGGCTTTCAGCTGAAATCTAAAGTTGAAAATGGAACCGATCCCATCGTGGAGTATTTCCGCAAAGGCTCAGCGGCAAGCCATCTCTCCGTGGATGATTATCACGCCGCGTATTTCTCCTCCGCGCGCCACCTGCACCTGAGCGGCGTGGCGGCGGCGCTCTCGGCCAGCTCGTACGATTTACTCGATCACGCGGCTTCGGCAATGAAAGCGCAGGGCAAAACGATCTCCTTTGATCCGAATCTGCGCCCGGTGCTGTGGAAAAGCGAAGCGGAGATGGCTGAGAAACTCAACCGACTGGCGTTTCAGGCGGACTGGGTTCTGCCGGGCATAAAAGAGGGAATGATCCTCACTGGCGAAAGCACGCCCGAAGGCATTGCTGATTTTTACCTCAACAGAGGGGTAAAAGCCGTGGTGCTGAAAACCGGTGCCGACGGCGCATGGTTTAAAACTGCCGACGGTGAGCAAGGCGCTGTCGCTGCGGTAAAAGTCGACAACGTGGTCGATACCGTGGGCGCGGGCGATGGGTTTGCCGTCGGGGTCATCAGCGCCCTGCTGGAGGGCAAACCGCTGTCGCAGGCCGTGGCGCGAGGCAACACAATTGGTTCGCTGGCGATTCAGGTGCAGGGCGACAGCGAAGGATTACCAACACGAGCAGAGCTCGGCGTCTAAATTCCCTCTCCCCGTAAGAGAGGACCAGGGTGAGGGCAGCAATCCGCACCAGATAATTAAGCCACCGTGTACCCTACAGACAACGGCGGCAACAACCTCAACAACAGAGGCAAGCCTATGAACAGTTCGACCAATGCAGTAAAACGCTGGTGGTACATCATGCCAATCGTGTTTATCACGTACAGCCTGGCGTACCTGGATCGTGCCAACTTCAGTTTCGCATCCGCCGCCGGGATCAACGAAGACCTCGGGATCACCAAAGGGGTCTCGTCCCTGCTGGGCGCCCTCTTCTTCCTGGGTTATTTCTTCTTCCAGATCCCCGGCGCGATTTACGCTGAACGCCGCAGCGTGCGAAAGCTCATTTTCATCTGCCTGATCTTATGGGGTGCCTGTGCGTCGCTTACTGGCGTGGTGAATAACATTCCTGCTCTGGCGGCTATTCGCTTTATTCTCGGCGTGGTTGAGGCGGCCGTCATGCCAGCAATGCTGATTTACATCAGCAACTGGTTCACAAAATCTGAGCGTTCACGTGCTAATACGTTCCTGATACTCGGTAACCCGGTCACCGTGCTGTGGATGTCGGTGGTTTCCGGCTATCTGATCCAGTCCTTCGGCTGGCGCGAGATGTTCATCATCGAAGGGGTTCCCGCGATTATCTGGGCCTTCTGCTGGTGGGTGTTGGTGAAAGATAAGCCAGCCCAGGCGAAATGGCTTTCTGAAGACGAAAAAGCCGCACTCCAGGCGCAGCTGGATAAAGAGCAGCAGGGGCTTAAAGCGGTGCGTAACTACGGCGAAGCCTTCCGCTCCCGGAACGTTATTCTGCTGTGTGCACAGTATTTTACCTGGAGTATTGGCGTGTACGGTTTTGTGCTGTGGCTGCCGTCGATTATCCGCAGCGGCGGTGAAAACCTTGGCATGGTGGAAGTGGGCTGGCTGTCATCGGTGCCTTACCTGGCTGCGACCATCGCGATGATTATCGTCTCCTGGGCATCGGACAAGCTGCAAAACCGTAAGCTGTTCGTCTGGCCACTGCTGCTGATCGCTGCTTTTGCCTTCATTGGCTCCTGGGCCGTAGGCGCGAACCACTTCTGGGTCTCGTACACTCTGCTGGTGATTGCGGGTGCGGCCATGTATGCCCCGTATGGTCCGTTCTTTGCCATCATCCCGGAAATGCTGCCGCGTAACGTCGCAGGGGGCGCGATGGCGTTGATCAACAGTATGGGTGCGCTGGGTTCGTTCTTTGGCTCGTGGTTTGTGGGCTATCTTAACGGTGCCACCGGCAGCCCGTCGGCCTCTTACATCTTTATGGGGGTGGCGCTTTTTGCCTCGGTATGGCTTACTCTGATTGTTAAGCCTGCTAATAATCAACAGCTACCCGTCGGCGCACGCCACGCCTGAATCCTTTTAAAATCAACGGAGATTAGCATGAAGCCGTCCGTCATTTTGTACAAAGCACTGCCTGAAGATCTGCAAAAACGCCTGGAGGAACACTTTACCGTTACCCGGGTAAAGAACCTCAGCCCGGAAACCGTGGCACAGCACGCCGACGCGTTTGCCAGCGCCGAGGGCCTGCTGGGTTCGAGCGAAAAGGTGGATGCAGCGCTGCTGGAGAAAATGCCGAAGCTTCGTGCTACCTCAACCGTTTCGGTGGGATACGACAATTTCGACGTGGATGCGCTAAACGCGCGCAACATCCTGCTGATGCACACGCCCCATGCCCTGACGGAGACCGTCGCCGACACGCTGATGGCGCTGGTGCTTAGCACCGCCCGTCGTGTAGTGGAAGTGGCCGAGCGCGTGAAAGCGGGCGAATGGACCAAAAGCATTGGCCCGGACTGGTTCGGCGTGGACGTTCATGGCAAAACGCTGGGGATTGTTGGGATGGGCCGTATCGGTCTGGCGCTGGCACAGCGCGCGCATTTTGGCTTCAACATGCCCATTCTGTATAACGCGCGCCGTCACCACAGTGAAGCTGAAGAACGTTTCAACGCCCTTTATTGCGAGCTTGATACGCTGTTGCGGGAAGCCGACTTTGTCTGCCTGATCCTGCCGCTGACGGATGAAACGCGTCATCTCATCGGCAAAGCGGCGTTTGAAAAGATGAAGAAATCGGCCATTTTCATCAACGCGGGTCGTGGTCCGGTGGTCGATGAGAAGGCGCTGATTGAGGCACTGCAAAACGGTGAGATCCACGCCGCTGGTCTGGACGTGTTTGAACAAGAGCCGCTGCCGGTGGATTCTCCGCTACTGACCATGCCGAACGTCGTCGCCCTGCCTCACATCGGCTCTGCAACTCATGAAACACGCTACAACATGGCGGCGACCGCCGTGGATAACCTGATTGCCGCGCTCGGCGGTAAAGTGGATAAGAACTGCGTTAACCCGCAGATACAACAGTAGAAACGAAAAAACCCGCCAGAAGGCGGGTTTTTGAATTTAGTGCTACTGGGCTGGAAGCTTACAGGCTTACAACGTTACCAGCTGCTGGGCCTTTAGCGCCGCTTTCGATGGTGAAGGAAACTTTCTGACCTTCATCCAGAGATTTGTAGCCATCGTTCTGGATAGCAGAGAAGTGTACGAACACGTCTTTAGAGCCATCGTCAGGAGTGATGAAGCCGAAACCTTTATCAGCGTTGAACCATTTTACCAGACCAGTCATTTTAGCAGACATAGAAATTACCTTATTAACAAATATATTGTGCCTTCCGGCTTGATGGATTGCGTTACAGATTTTTAAGCGATGAAGGAAGGGTCACTACGAAGGGTATCTATGGATAACAATCTGGACTGCTTTACTAAACTGCTTTAGGTCTGTGTAACAAACCGACGAACATAGTTATACCGATGTGGTAGATGAATGACAAGCGTTATTTTCATCAAGCATAAAAAAACCCCGCCGAAGCGGGGGTTTTTCTTATTCCGTAGCAGCGACCGCTGCGCTCCAGGCCTGGCTAAAGGCCTGATGCTGGGACGCGAGCGGACCGATCAGCGCGTTATACTGGCTCGCCTGCTGGGAGGTCGGGAACTGGATACCGTTAGAGACAAAGCTCACCTGCGTACCTTGTTCACTAATAAAGTCACCCACCTGGACCAACTGCTGAGTAAAGACCTGCGCCGCCGGGATCAGCGGTTGCAAAGCGTTTGACGGCTTGGTCACGACTTTCTCATACACCTGGTCATAGACCGGTTTAAGATCCTCGCCCTGCTTCAACGCGGAACGCGACGCATCAGCCTGCATTTTGGCATTTTGCAGCTGCTGGCTCAGTACCCCAAGCGCGCCATTTGACTGGCGTAGCGGTTCGCGCTGGGTCATATAATCCTGTGGAACACGGATGGCATTCACGCTATCCACTACCGGGCGAATACCGGAATCCATCGCCTGGCTTACCTGCTGAGAATAGCCATACAGAATGGCGTAATCCGACACGAATGGACCAAACTGTTTTTTCTGATCCGCAGTCAGCGTTGGTAAACGCTCGCCGCTACGCATCACTGTATTCTGTAGAAAATCGATAAACGCTTTGCGCTGATCGCCTTCTTTATCGAAACACCCACTCAGGCTAACAACCATCAATAACGCCGCAATAGGCGCAAACCAGCGAGAGCAGGACTTTCCTGTCGCCATTTTATTACTCCTTTCACCCAAAAAGCGCACACCGGCACACGCGTGCCCAACGCTGACAAGGATAGTCCAGGTCAGCCTTGCAAGATAGAGTTTTCATGCAAAACGGGTATTCCCGTTTTTGTACTGACTATTTACAAAAAAATACCTGTGAATCCCTACATATGACTAATCAGGTAATTAGCATAACTATCCATATAGCTGAAACGTGTAAAGCGATCGTTATCGCACAATTAATCACAGCCGTGACGATCCTGTGTCTGGTTTAGGGACTATTCTTAACAGGCTCTCTGATGTTCATGATCCCGATGTGTGATTTATGAGGAGTTCTCAATGGAATTAAAAGATCCTGAGTTTGAGCTGCTGAGCAGCCTGGAACAGATTATTTTTAAAGATGTACCGCCGACGGTTACCCTGAATCAAAAGTCCAATCCTTTTAGTGAATTTGAGCGTTTACGCAAAGGATCGGGCCTGAAAACAGATGAATTCGCAAGAGCGATGGGTGTCAGCGTAGCAATGGTGCTGGAGTGGGAGTCAAAACGTGAAAAACCTACCCCAGCCGAGCTAAAGCTGATGCGCCTGATCCAGGCAAACCCTGACCTTCGCAAGCAGTTAGCCTGATAAAGTTTGTTTGCCCCCGCCCTTGCGGGGGCTTGTGCTTACAGGCTTTCACATCGCCATCCCGTCTCTTCCCACACCAGTTCATGCGTCAGCTTCAGCCCTGCCAGAAAAGCTTCATCGTGCGACACCACCAGCAGCGCGCCGGGATAATCGGCCAGGGCCGCTTCAATGGCCTGAACAGAGGCCAGATCAAGATGGTTGGTCGGCTCATCCAGAAGCAACAGCTGCGTTGCCGCTTCACGCCACAATACGCAGGCCAGCGCGGCCTTCAGGCGCTCGCCGCCACTCAGTTCGGCCAGTGGTAGTGTCACTTTCTCTGCGCCCAGTTGAAGCTGCGCTAAACGGGTACGCAGCGCCCCCTCTTCGAGCGGCGTATTGCCCAGGCTAAGGTGAGTCATCACCGACTGCGACAGATCCAGCCGGGAAAGATGCTGATCGAGATAAGCACACCTGACAGAGACCTTACAGATTCCCGTAACACGGGCGGTTTCGCCCAACATCACTTTCAACAGCGTGGATTTTCCACAGCCGTTCGGCCCGCGTAGCGCCACGCGCATCGGGCCATCCATTCGCCAGTTTATCGGTGGGACAGGCACGTGCGGAAGCACCAGTTCTTCCAGCACCAGCACCTGTTTCCCTTCCGGGATTTCACTGCCCGGCAGGGTAAACATCACCGCATTATCCTCTTCAACCCGCTCGCGTGCCTGGTTGACCGCAGCGTTCAAAGCATGGTTTTGATCGCTATGCTGTTTTTTCCAGGAACCAATACGCTCTTTCGCCGCCCCTTTGTATTTGACCCGTTCAAACGAGGCGATGTTAAGGCTGTCGACCGTGCGAAGCGTTTTGGCTGAACGCCGCAGGCTGTCGTCATGCTCTTTATGCATACGGGCGCGGGTACGCTTGCGCTCGGTGGCAGCATGCTCCAGCGCGGCGCGGGCAGCCAGCTGTTCAGCATCACGCTGGGTTCGATAGTCAGCATAATTCCCACCGTAGCTGCGCAAGCCCAACGCGCTCAGTTCAAGGATTCGCGGTACCTGGGCCAGCAACTCACGGTCGTGAGAGGCCACCAGCACCCCGCCCTGATACCTGGAAAGCTGCTCGTAGAACCACTTGCGGCCTTGCCTGTCGAGGTGGTTGGTCGGTTCGTCCAGCAGCAGGTAGTCAGCATCCGCGGTGAATGCGCTGCACAGCAAGGCACGAATGCGCTCGCCACCGCTCAACTCTGCCGCGCGTTTACTCGGGTCAAAAGGGGGAAGTTTTGCAGCGATAAAAGCCTGGCTCAGCCGTTCAGCCAGATCCCAATAACCGTCGAGCGTGTCGAGATCGTCGGGTTCATAATGACCGCTGTCGATGCGCGTGCGCGCCGCAAAGATCGCGTCGTAACCAAGCAGTTCGGCAAGCGTGGTATCCGCAGAAATATCCTGCTGCTGCGCCACGTAGACGTGTGTACCAAAGCGTTCAATATGACCGCTGGCGGGTTCATCAACTCCTGCCAGCAACCGGAGAAGGCGTGTTTTACCGCTGCCGTTGCGGCCAACCAGCGCGCACACTGACGCATCCAGAGAAAGATTCAGTGGACCAAAAAGGATATCGCCCGTCGCAAACTGACAGGTGACCTGATGCAAAATAAAAGAGGGGGACTGCGCAAAATGAGCCATAAGCACTCCTGAATGAAATCAAAACATCCCCTGCCGACGCGATGCGTTGAGCAAGGATCGAAATTCATCAGTCGTGTTTGTTCATTTTTGGGGGGCGCTCCTGAGGGCGAAATTTAACGGGAACAAGAATAACGGCAATGCGCCGCCCATTTCAAGGTTAAATTTTCACCAGGCTATTGCCCGAGCATAAAAAACCCGCCGAAGCGGGTCTCTCAATCAGATAAACGCAAACGCATCGCCAAACAGACGATCTTCCCGCGCGTCACGCTCGTTGCAGAACAGGTCGCGGGCAATTTTTGCCATTTCAAAGCGACCGGCAATGTAGATATCGTGCCCGGCCAGCGTCCCGTGATCCTGCAATACCGCAGTCAGCACCGTACCGCTGCGCCCGCGCCAGCCCTCTTCCGGCTGCTCGACAACCGGCTCAATGCGCAGGTTTGGATGATTTACGCTCAGCGCCTCCAGCTCAGACAGATCGTAAAGGTGCTTCTCTTCACGGCCGCCCCAGTAGATGGTGATATCGCGATTTGGATTACGCGCCAGCGCCGTCAGCAGAATAGAGCGGACATAGGAGAAGCCCGTGCCACCGGCAATCAGGATCAGCGGACGGTCTTCGTCTTCACGCAGCCAGGCCTCGCCATGAGGAATATCGACCACGATTTCACGCTCTTTCAGGATGCGGTCCATCACGGCCATCGCGTACAGGTTAAGCTCAGACGCACCAATATGCAGCTCAATAAATTCCTTCTCTGCTGGCGTTGAGGCCATAGAGAAAGGACGCTTATCACGCTCGTCCATCACGACCATCAGGTACTGACCGGCACGGAATGAGAATGCCGCTTCAGGAACCAAACGGACGCGATATACGGTGTCGGTAATAGCATCTACCGACGTCACTTTACAGCTTAAGGTTGTCATTCGCTCTCTCTGTCGGGAAGTCTATAGGGCTAAACGGTCTTATTCTGCCTTACCGTTATTCATTATGGCCAGCTCGTCCCAGATCGCGTCAATTCGCGCGGTCACGGCAGGATCTTTTTCGATCGGGCGACCCCATTCACGGTCGGTTTCGCCAGGCCATTTGTTCGTGGCATCCAGTCCCATTTTTGAGCCAAGTCCGGAAACCGGCGAGGCAAAATCCAGGTAATCAATCGGCGTGTTTTCCACTAACACCGTATCACGCGCCGGATCCATACGCGTGGTGATGGCCCAGATAACGTCATTCCAGTCGCGGGCATTGACGTCATCATCGCAGACAATCACAAACTTGGTATACATAAACTGGCGCAGGAAAGACCATACGCCCATCATCACGCGCTTAGCGTGACCGGCATACTGCTTCTTCATCGTCACCACCGCCAGGCGATACGAACACCCTTCCGGCGGCAGATAAAAATCAACGATTTCCGGGAACTGCTTTTGCAGGATCGGCACGAACACTTCGTTCAGCGCCACGCCCAGTACCGCCGGTTCGTCGGGTGGACGGCCGGTATAGGTGGAGTGATAGATGGCATCTTCACGCTGGGTAATGTGGGTGACGGTGAACACCGGAAAGTTATCCACTTCGTTGTAATAGCCGGTGTGGTCGCCGTACGGCCCTTCGGGTGCCAGCTCGCCCTGTTCAATGTAACCTTCCAGCACAATCTCTGCGCTGGCCGGTACTTCCAGGTCATTGGAGATGCACTTCACCACTTCGGTTTTGGTGCCGCGCAGCAGCCCTGCAAAGGCATATTCAGACAGCGTATCAGGAACAGGCGTCACCGCGCCCAGGATGGTTGCCGGATCGGCACCCAGCGCGACGGAAACCGGGAAGCGTTCGCCCGGATGGGCCGCGCACCACTCCTGGAAATCCAGCGCCCCGCCGCGATGGGACAACCAGCGCATGATGAGCTTGTTTTTGCCAATCAGCTGCTGGCGGTAAATGCCGAGGTTTTGACGCTCTTTATGCGGCCCACGCGTCACGGTGAGGCCCCAGGTGATCAGCGGTGCGGCATCTTCAGGCCAGCACTGCATGATGGGAATATTGGTCAGATCCACCGCATCGCCTTCCAGCACTTTTTGCTGGCACGGCGCACCGCGCAGGCGTTTGGTGGGCATATTCAACACCTGCTTAAACTGCGGCAGTTTGTCGAACAGGTCGCGGAACCCTTTTGGCGGCTCCGGCTCTTTCAGAAAGGCCAGCAGTTTGCCCACTTCACGTAACGCCGTGACATCTTCCTGCCCCATCCCCAGCGCCACGCGGCGAGGTGTGCCAAACAGGTTGCACAGCACCGGCATGGTGTAGCCTTTTGGGTTTTCAAACAGCAACGCCGGGCCGCCCGCGCGCAGGGTGCGGTCAGCGATTTCTGTCATTTCCAGATACGGATCAACAGGAAGCGTAATGCGTTTGAGTTCGCCCTGCTTTTCCAGCAGCGCCAGGAAGTCGCGTAGATCGTGGTATTTCATGCAGTTAATCATGGCCTCTCTGTAAGCGCTTCATTATACGGCGTAAGACCGCGTGATGCTGTAATTTTGTTAAATTAGCGTGAACTTCCACGACTTACTCTCTTTTTCGCCATTATAATCACCTTAGCGATCCCGCCAGGGTTTTGGTATGCTTGCGCCCCGAACAATGGGAAGAGTGATTATGCAGGCCTGGTATTTACTGTATTGCAAACGCGGGCAACTTCAGCGCGCGCAGGAACATCTTGAACGTCAGTCTGTTAACTGCCTGACACCCGTGATCACGCTTGAAAAAATGCAGCGTGGAAGACGCACGACCGTCAGTGAGCCTCTGTTCCCGAATTACCTGTTCGTCGAATTCGACCCCGAAGTGATCCACACCACGACGATCAGCGCCACGCGCGGCGTCAGCCATTTTGTGCGTTTTGGCGCCCATCCGGCAAGAGTACCGTCATCGGTTATTCATCAGCTTTCTGTCTACCAGCAGCCTGAAGATATTACCGATCCGGAAACCCCTTATGCCGGCGACAGCGTGGTGATCACCGAAGGCGCCTTTGAAGGCTTACAGGCCATCTTCGCTGAGCCGGACGGTGAAGCGCGCTCCATGCTGCTGCTCAACCTGCTGAACAAAGAGGTGTTGCAGAGCGTGAAAAACACCGATTTCCGCAAAGTTTAGAACTGCACGCCGAACAGACGACGCACGTTATCATCGGTTTGTGCTGCCAGCCACTGCGCATCTTCTCCCAGCCAGTGCGCCACTCGCTCAGCAATATGCCCCAGGTAGGCCGGTTCATTACGTCGTGATGGCGGTTTGGGCTGCATATCCCGGGGCAACAGATACGGCGCATCCGTTTCCAGCAGCAAACGATCGGCCGGGATAACGGGTAACAGCTCACGCAGTTCCAGCCCACGACGCTCATCGCAGACCCAGCCCGTGATACCCAAATAAAGCCCGCGGTTCAGGCAATCCAGCGCTTCCTGACGGGAGCCCGTAAAGCAGTGCAACACCGCGCCCGGCAGTTTCTCCAGCCAGGGTTCCAGTAGCGCCATAAAACGTTCATGCGCATCGCGACAGTGCATAAACACCGGCATCTCCAGCTCTGCTGCCAGCGCGAGCTGGGCGGTAAATGCCTTCTCCTGCTCTTCAGGCGTCGAGAAGTTACGGTTGAAATCAAGCCCGCATTCGCCAATGGCAACCACTTCTGGCGTTTGTGCCAGACGATGAAGCGCCTCAGCGCTTTCATGCGTCCACTGGCTGCTGTCATGAGGATGCACGCCTGCGGTGGACCAGCAGTGTTGATAGCGTTGCGCCATCTGCCGTGCCTGCTCACTCTCATGCAGATTCGTTCCCGTCAGTAGCAGCCCACCCACGCCGGCGGCAAAGGCGCGCGCCACCACCTCATCGTGGTCTTTCGCAAACTGGGAGCTAGTGAGGTTAAGCCCGATATCAAACATACGTGTCCCCATATGACAACCGCCCTGACGGGCGGTTGGTTTTATTCTTTAGTGGTCTCTTCAGACGGCTCGTCTTCTTCGTCCCGGGTACGCCCCTTTCCGACGTAGAAACGAGCGAAGAATACGCCGACTTCAAACAGGCAGTACATCGGTATCGCCAGTAAGGTTTGCGAGAAGACGTCCGGTGGCGTTAACAGCATACCTACAACAAATGCCCCCACCAGGATGTACGGGCGCTTCTTACGCAGATCGTCAGGCGTGGTCACCCCTACCCAGCAGAGCAGGACAATCGCTACGGGCACCTCGAAGGCGACACCAAAGGCCATAAACAGCGCCATCACGAAGCTGAGGTAGCTGGCGATGTCCGTCGACACCTGCACCCCTTCTGGCGCGGTATGCGTCAGGAAGCCAAAGGCCAGCGGGAAGACAACGAAGTAGGCGAACGCCATGCCGATATAAAACAGCAGCGAACTGGACACCAGCAGCGGAATAACCAGCTTGCGTTCATGCCTGTACAGCGCGGGCGCCACAAATGCCCAGACCTGATACAAAATGACCGGTGCAGATGCAATCAACGATACCCAGAAGGTCAGCTTGATGGGGGTAAAGAACGGTGAAGCAACGTCCGTTGCAATCATCGTCGCGCCCAGCGGCATCTGTTTAATCAGCGGCGCGGAAACCACCTGATAGATATCGTTGGCGAAATAGACCAGACATAAAAAAATGAGGAAAACCGCAATAATGCAGTTTAACAGGCGCTTACGCAGCTCAATGAGGTGCGCAATCAGCGGTTGAGTATCATCTACTGCCATGTTTACGCTTTATCACTCGACGAGGGGGATGATTCGGAAACGGGCGCGGCGGGTTTTACCTCAGCCGTTTTGACCACGGGCTCTTCCGGCGGCACCTGCTTTTTCACTTCGGGCTCCTGCGGCGATTGCTCTGGCGAAGCAGCCTGATGCTCCGCGCTGGAAGGCGTTACACCCTCGCGCTGCTCTTCGCTACCCTTCACCACCGGATTGTGGATGGTGTTTGCTTCATCGCTCGCCTTCTCAGGATCGTTAATGCTGTAAGAGCGCTTCATGGATTCAGCCGCTTCGCGTAACTCATCCATTGATGCTTTCAGCTCCGGCGTCAGGTTATCCATGCTCGCCTTTTCAACCTTTTTCAGGCTGTCCTGAAATTCCTGAAGCTTCAGCTCCTGCGCCAGCTCGTTCTGCACGGTAGTTGCCAGCGAGCGAAGTGCCCGCACCCAGCCCACGACGGTTTTCACCGCAACGGGTAAACGCTGCGGCCCCAACACAATCAGACCAATCACAAAGACCAGCAGTAACTCACCAAAACCAATGTCGAACACGAATTACACCTGCTCTTTATCGTGACGTTTAGCCTCTTCCTTTTTGGCTTCGTCCTGCTTATCGGCGATGGATTTAGCGGTAAAATCAGCATCCTGACTGGTTTTTTCCTGCTTATTCTCATCATCGCTCATGGCTTTCTTGAAGCCTTTGATTGACGCGCCCAGGTCGGAACCAATCGATCCGAGTTTTTTCGTGCCAAACAGCAGCACAACGATGACGGCAATGATCACTAACTGCCAGATACTGATACCACCCATGCGTGTTCCCCAGTGATAGATGATTAATTAGTCAGATCGCATTATACGTATGCAATCTCTCGATAGCGACGCTAATTCAGCGCGTTTTTCGCCAGCCAGCAAGCCAGACAACCACACCGGCAGCCATAATCCAGGCTGGCATCATTTCCCAGTCCGGACGATTGATCAACAGCAACGTGCCGCTTATCAGCAGCGTCGCGCCAATTCCGAAGAGATAGCGGGACTGCCCCTGACGCACGCGACTGGATTGAAGCTCGTGCGCGATTTTATCCATGCTGTGCTGAAGGTTCTTGCTCTGACGCAAACTGTCGTAAACCAGTTCAGGAATTTCAGGCATTTTTTCAATCCAGAACGGGCCTTTCTCTTTAAGCGAGCGAACCAGGGCTGGAATACCGACCTGATCCTTAATCCAGGATTCGAGGAACGGTTTCGCGGTTTTCCACAAGTCTAACTGAGGATAGAGCTGGCGGCCTACGCCCTCAACGTAAAGTAATGTTTTCTGAAGTAAAACTAATTGTGGCTGCACTTCCATATTGAAACGGCGTGCGGTGTTGAACAGGTTGAGAAGGACGTGTCCGAAAGAGATCTCCGAGAGCGGCTTTTCAAAAATCGGCTCACAGACGGTGCGGATCGCAAATTCAAACTCTTCCACGTTGGTATCTGGCGGAACCCAGCCTGAATCCACGTGCAGCTCGGCCACCTTACGGTAGTCGCGATTGAAGAAAGCGATAAAGTTCTCGGCGAGATAACGCTTATCCTCTTTATTCAGCGAGCCGACAATACCGCAGTCGATGCCGATGTATTTAGGATCTTCCGGGTGCTCATAGCTGACAAAAATGTTGCCCGGATGCATGTCAGCATGGAAGAAGCTGTCGCGGAAAACCTGAGTAAAGAAGACCTGCACGCCACGTTCGGCCAGCAACTTCATGTTGGTGCCCTGTTTTTCCAGCGCCGTCACGTCCGAGACCGGAATACCGTAGATACGTTCCATCACCATCATGTTCTGACTGCAATAGTCAGAATAGACTTCAGGAACATACAGCATCGGGCTGTCTTCAAAGTTTCGACGCAGCTGAATGGCGTTCGCCGATTCACGCAGCAGGTTAAGCTCATCAATCAGCGTTTTTTCGTATTCCCGTACCACTTCCAGCGGACGCAGACGGCGGCCATCCGGCAACAGACGCGGCACCCAGCGAGCCAGGCGATAAATCAGCTTCATGTCTGCTTTGATAACCGGCAGGATATCCGGACGAATCACTTTAATGACCACCTCTTTGCCATTTTCCTTCAGGCGCGCAGTATGAACCTGCGCAATAGAGGCAGAGGCCAGAGGCTGAATATCGAAATCATCAAACCAGGTCTCGATGGGGATATTGCCCATCGCTTCTTCGATTTGTTTCTTCGCTCTCTCTCCGTCAAACGGAGCGACGCGATCCTGCAATAGTGCGAGCTGATCGGCAATCTGCGGTGGAAAAAGGTCGCGACGTGTTGAGAGCATCTGCCCAAACTTGATCCAGACCGGTCCCAGCTCCTGCAACGCAAGACGCAGGCGTGCGCCCAGCTCCTGATCCTTATGGCGATTCGGCATCCAGAACAGCGTGCGACGCCAAAGCCGAAGCGGCAGAGTGATACGCATTCTGGGGATAAGCTCGTCGAGCCCGTAGCTCAAAAAGGTGCGAACGATAAAATAGAGGCGCCGAATTTCACCAGGCGTCATTTGCCCTCCAGTTTTTCCAGCCGTTTGGTTAACGCATCAACTGCGCGCTCAACTGCCGCGGTCTCTTCTGCAAACCAGGCGACTTCTAAAGGCCCCGGCGCCATACGCCACTCTTCGGTCAGCACCTCGGCAGCATAGCGCTGTTGACGGAGCAGACCTTTACGCAGGAAAGCGGAACCCGTGCGCAGCGTTTTGCTTATCCCTTCAGCCGCGATGTCGCCGATATAGGGCGCCAGCAGTTCCGCCGGGTCGAATTCAGCCTGATCGCTGAGTGCAACGAAGTTCTGTACCACCTGAATATCGCCTTCGACCTCCAGCTCACCGCTGCGAATAAGCGCCGTCATCTGCTGACGGTCACGCAGTTTTGGTAAGACGCTCATGTGCGTAATTACCGAGCAATCAGCTTCGCCTTCCCACTCCCCCAGAACGTCAAGCTGACGTTCGCTGAAGACCAGCACAAGCGGCGTCGAGAACTCCTTTAACACGATGCGCAGCACCTTTCCGTTAAGCCGCTGACGTGCGGTTTTCAGCGCCGGAGCGCGATACAGAAAGGCATTCAGTACATTCTCGATGCCTGCGGTGACTAAGGGTTTAATGGGCACGGGAAACCTCCACTCAGAACTTGTAACCACGATGCAGCGCGACGACACCCGCCGTCATATTGAAGTATTCCACGTTTTCAAACTCGGCATCCTGCATCATCGCTTTCAGCGTGTCCTGATCCGGGTGCATTCGGATGGATTCGGCCAGATAACGGTAACTTTCTGCATCGTTTGCCACCAGCTCGCCGATGCGCGGCAGAACGTGGAAGGAATAGGCATCGTAAGCTTTGCTCAGCGGGTCGATAATCGGTTTAGAAAACTCGAGAACCAGCAGTCGGCCGCCCGGCTTCAGCACGCGGTACATGGAGCGCAGCGCTTTATCTTTATCGGTCACGTTACGCAGACCGAAAGAGATGGTGATGCAGTCGAACGTATTATCCGGGAACGGCAGCGCTTCGGCGTTGGCCTGAACATATTCAACGTTGCCTACCACGCCGATGTTACGCAGCTTTTCGCGTCCCATTTTCAGCATGGAGTCGTTGATATCCGCCAGCACCACGCGGCCGGTTTCGCCAACCAGACGGGAGAATTTAGCGGTCAGATCCCCTGTGCCTCCGGCTAAATCCAGCACCGTTTGTCCACGGCGCACGCCGCTGCAATCAATAGTGAAGCGTTTCCACAAGCGATGAATGCCGAATGACATCAAATCATTCATCACATCGTACTTCGCCGCCACGGAATGAAATACGTGGGCCACCATGTCAGCTTTCTGCGCTTTGGCGACAGTCTGAAAGCCAAAGTGCGTTGTGTCTTGTGAATCGTCAACCATCTCAGAGCCTGCTAATCAGTCAAATGTTCGTGAAGTGTAACAGATTGGGCGCATTTGCCCTACGTTTCAACCACCGTGAAAGAAACGTGCCGGCTGCGCTTCGGGGGATAAACTCGCCGCTAAACCGTTGTCTTCATTGCGGCTATTTTGCTCACCGTCGCCTTCACGCAGACGAAACTCTTCGTCCTGAGCGGTAGCCTGCTCCACCAGTTCCGGATTAATCTCGCGTTTAACTTCCACCCCCAGGCTGCGAAACGCCTCCGCCTGCGCCAGCAAATTGCCACGCCCGGAGGAGAGTTTTTTCATCGCCTGTCGGTAGTTATCCTGCGCGCGATCCAGGCTTTGCCCCACCGAGGACATATCGTCCACAAACAGCCGCATTTTGTCGTACAGCTTGCTGGCGCGATCGGCAATCTGCTGCGCGTTACGGCTTTGGTGCTCATAGCGCCACAGGTTGGCAATGGTACGTAACGCCACCAGTAGCGTGGTGGGGCTGACCAGCATAATGTTATTTTTCAGCGCTTCGGTGATCAGTTCGGGCTGTCTGTCGAGCGCCAGCAGGAAGGCTGGCTCAACCGGAATGAACATCAGCACATAATCCAGCGATCGCAGCCCCGGCAACTGCTGATAATCTTTTCTGCCCAGCAGACGGATATGGTTACGCACGGAGGCGATGTGCTCCTGCAACGCTGTTTCGCGGGTGTAGTCATCTTCCGCGTTGAAGTAGCGCTCATAGGCCACCAGCGTCATTTTGGCGTCGATAACCACATCTTTGCCCTGTGGCAGACGAACAATGACATCCGGCTGCATCCGCGAGCGCGCATCGTTTTCAATGCTGACCTGCGTTTCGTATTCGTATCCTTCGCGCAGGCCAGAGGCCTCCAGCACGCGCGTCATGACCACTTCGCCCCAGTTTCCCTGCGCTTTGTTATCACCTTTCAGTGCGCGCGTCAGGTTAACCGCCTCCTGCGCCATCTGCGCATTCAGCTGCTGGAGATTACGAATTTCATGCGCCAGCGTGTGGCGCTCGCGGGCCTCCTGACCAAAGCTGTCCTGTACCTGACGTCGAAAGCCGTCCAACTGCTCACGCAGGGGCGTCAGCAGGCTGTTCAGGCTCTGACGGTTCTGCTCATCCACGCGGCGATTGCTGTGCTCAAAAATGCGGTTCGCGAGGTTCTCAAACTGCTCGCTAAGACGCTGCTCGCTGTTGATCATCTGACGGATTTTGTCTTCGGCGTGCAGTTGGGTGGACTCAAGGCGGGTGGTCACTTCCCGGAGATCGGCCTCCAGCGAGGTGTTAATGTCGCGCAGATTGCGCAGTTCGTTATTGAGCAGTTCACACTCATCGCGCCAGTGGTCACTCAGCGCAAGCTGTTGTTTCGTCGCGCTGAGTTCGGCGACGATCTCTTCGCGCTCTGCCAGCTGTTCGGCTTTCTGCTGCGCATGCTGGTAGCCGGAAATGAGCCAGCCAATCCCCACGCTCACCAGCGCAACTACCGCATAAACCAGGATTGAGATATCCACAATGCCCCCTGCATCCACGTCTAACCCGCACAAAATAGAATTGTGCTGTATGAACGTCCAGTTTGAAAGGGTTTTCCTGCGAGGCGTTACGCAAAAAGAAAAGGCCGAGCATGTCGGCCTTTTAGCACTGAAGAGAGAATTAGATCAGGCGGCGCGCCGCTTCAACCACGATTTTCACCGCATGGCTTTCAGTCTGCTTCATGGTTTCAGCGTTCGGGATCTCCTGTTGGGTACGGTTGACGATAACGCCCGCCACCATACCGGCACGCAGACCCTGGCTCGCGCACATGGTCAGCAGCGTCGCAGATTCCATTTCGTAGTTCATGACGCCCATCGACTGCCACTCTTCCATGGAGCCTTTGAAACGGCTCACCACGCGACCAGAGAAGGTGTCGTAACGCTCCTGGCCCGGGTAGAAGGTATCGGAAGAGGCAGTTACGCCCACGTGGGTGGTGGCGCCCACGGATTTCGCGGCTTCAACCAGCGCGGTGGTGCATTCGAAATCAGCCACTGCCGGGAATTCCATCGGTGCAAAGTGCAGGCTTGCCCCGTCCAGACGCACGGATGCGGTGGTAACCAGCACGTCGCCCACGTTGATGTGCGGCTGAATGGCGCCTGTGGTGCCGATGCGCAGGAAAGTACGAATGCCCAGCTGCGCCAGCTCTTCAACGGCGATAGAGGTAGACGGGCCACCAATACCGGTAGAGCACACGATCACCGCTTTACCGTCCAGCTCTGCGCGCCAGGTGGTGAATTCGCGATGCGCTGCCAGCTTAACCGGCTTATCCATCAGCGCGGCGATCTTTTCCACACGCTCTGGATCGCCAGGGACGATAGCAAGCGTAGCCCCTTGTAAATCGTTTTTAGTGAGGCCGAGATGAAAAACATCAGACTTAGACATAGGTGACTCCTCTGTGGGTCGGTTTGTCAGAAGAAGTAAAACGGTACTTTACAGAAGCAATGTGCATTATTTCGTGACACACCTCACCATGAATGAAAATGATTGCAGCTAATTTCCATAAAACAGTGATTCACATCACATTAACAAGTTATATCGCCGGGTGCTGCACAAAAGATAGACGCTATAAGGCACTGTGGGTTGTTAACCTGGTGTCTATATTTATCTTTGCGCTAATCCATTCATTGGTACGGAGAATGCCATGACTGAAAAAATCGGTTTTGCACCTGCTGCGGCCCCGCACGCTTCAACCATCGTCTCAACCCCTGAAGAAGCCATTACCGCAGGCGAGACCTCCATTCCCTCCCAGGGAGAGAACATGCCAGCGTACCACGCGCGGCCAAAATCTGCCGATGGCCCGCTGCCCATCGTGATCGTGGTGCAGGAAATATTTGGCGTTCATGAACATATTCGCGACCTCTGCCGCCGTCTGGCGCTGGAAGGTTACCTGGCCGTTGCGCCGGAACTCTATTTCCGTCAGGGCGATCCGAATGATTACAGCGACATCCCGACGCTGTTCAGCAACCTGGTCAGCAAAGTGCCGGACGCGCAGGTACTGGCCGATCTCGACCACGTTGCCAGTTGGGCGGCGCGCAACGGTGGCGACCCGCACCGTCTGATGGTGACCGGCTTCTGTTGGGGTGGACGCATTAGCTGGCTGTATGCCGCGCACAATCCGCAGTTGAAAGCGGCCGTGGCCTGGTACGGCAAACTGGTGGGCGAAAAGACGCTGAACTCGCCGAAACATCCGGTTGATATCGCCACCGATTTAAATGCCCCGGTGCTAGGGCTGTATGGCGGTCAGGATACCGGCATTCCGCTTGATACCGTCGAGACCATGCGCCACGCGCTGCGGGCGGCAAACGCGAAGGCCGAAATCGTGGTGTACCCGGATGCGGGACACGCGTTTAATGCCGATTATCGTCCGAGCTATCACGCGGAATCCGCGAAAGATGGCTGGCAGAGAATGCTGGCGTGGTTCAGCCAGTACGGCGGGAAGAAAGCGTAATACCAAAAGCCCGGTGGCGGCTACGCCAACCGGGCAATCCAGCACCACTACGCCTGACGCAAATTCTGCGCCGCCTGCACCATGTTCGCCAGCGCCGCGCGGGTTTCAGGCCAGCCACGGGTTTTCAGGCCGCAATCCGGGTTTACCCACAGACGTTCCGCCGGGATGCGCTGGGCCGCTTTTTGCAGCAGCGATTCAATCCACTCCACGCTTGGCACGTTAGGGGAGTGAATGTCATACACGCCCGGCCCGATTTCGTTCGGGTAGTCGAACTCTTCGAACGACTCCAGCAGCTCCATGTCTGAACGCGAGGTCTCGATGGTGATCACATCGGCGTCGAGCGCGGCAATGGAGTCCATGATGTCGTTAAATTCGCAGTAACACATGTGGGTGTGGATCTGCGTGTCGTCCTTCGCGACGGCCGCGTTGAGGCGGAAAGCCTCCACGCCCCACTGTAAGTAAGCATCCCAGTCGCTGCGACGCAGCGGCAACCCTTCACGCAGCGCCGGTTCGTCGATCTGAATGATGCCAATCCCCGCCGCTTCCAGATCTGCCACTTCATCACGCAGCGCCAGGGCGATCTGTTTGGCGATGGTTTCCCGGGATACATCTTCACGCGGGAACGACCAGCAGAGAATGGTCACCGGCCCCGTCAGCATGCCTTTTACCGGTTTGTCGGTCAGAGACTGGGCATACTTCGCCCACTCCACGGTGATCGCTTCCGGGCGGCTGACGTCGCCGATCACCACCGGCGGCTTCACGCAGCGGGAGCCGTAGCTTTGCACCCAGCCGTTCTGGGTAAAAACGAAGCCGTCCAGGTGTTCACCGAAGTATTCCACCATATCGTTACGCTCGGCCTCGCCGTGCACCAGCACGTCCAGACCCAGACGTTCCTGCTCGACGATCGCCTGTTTGATGTGTTCCGCAATGCCGGTGCGGTAGTGATTCGCATCCAGATTGCCCTTTTTGAAGTCCAGGCGCAGGCCGCGGATCTCGGTAGTCTGCGGGAAGGAGCCGATGGTTGTGGTCGGCCACGCGGGCAGGTTAAAGCGCGCACGCTGGGCTTCGGCGCGCACTTCATACGGGCTCTGGCGCTGGCTGTCCCGGGCGGTGATGGCCGCCAGACGTTTTTCCACCACAGGGTTATGCACGCGCGTCGAGTGACGGCGCGCCTGGATCGGAGCGCTCCAGTCGGTAATCGCTGCCGTGTCGCCGCTGTTTAGCGCGTCGCGCAGCAGAGCCAGCTCCTCACACTTTTGCAGAGCAAAGGCAAACCAGCTTTTCACCTCAGGGTCGAGTCGGGTCTCCACGCTCAGGTCGATCGGGCTGTGCAGCAGGGAACAGGAAGAGGCTACCCACAATTCACGTTTACCGACAATGTCCTTAATTTGTGCATATTTCTCGGTGAGATCGGCACGCCAGACGTTACGACCATTCACCAGACCGGCAGAGAGCAGCCACTCCGCAGGCAGACGCTTGTGCAACTCTGCCACATCGTCTTTGCCGTGAACGAGATCAACATGCAGACCCTGAACCGGCAGCGCAGTAATGGTGTCGAGGTTAGGCGTTACGCCCTCGAAATAGGTGGTCAGCAGCAGCTTCACCTGGCCCGTGAGCGCGTCATACGCCGGTTTGAAGGCATCCAGCCACGCCTGCGGCAGCTCAAGCACCAGCGCCGGTTCATCGATTTGCACCCACTGAATACCGCGCTTACCCAGCTCAATCAGCACCTGCTTATAAACCGGCAGAATATCGTTCAGCAGGCTGAGGCGGTCGAACTGCTCACCTTTCACTTTGCCCAGCCACAGGTAGGTGACCGGCCCCAGCAGCACGGGTTTCACCTGGTGACCCAGCGCCAGCGCTTCGTCCACTTCATCCAGAAGCTGGGTCCAGGTCAGTTTGAACTGCTGGCCCTTAACGAACTCCGGCACCATATAGTGATAGTTGGTGTTAAACCACTTGGTCATTTCCGCCGCTGCCGCTGGCTCACCCGTTGGCGCGCGGCCACGGCCGATGCGGAACAGGGTATCGATATCCACCGATCCATCGTTGTTCTGATGACGAGCCGGCACGTTGCCAAGCAGCAGGCTGGTGGTCAGAACATGGTCGTACCAGGCGAAATCGCCCACCGGCAGCAGGTCTACGCCCGCCTGTTTTTGCTGATCCCAGTGACGCGCGCGCAGCTCGCGTCCCACCGCCAGCAGTTCTTCGCGGGTGGCGTTACCCGCCCAGTAGCTTTCTTGCGCTTTTTTCAGCTCGCGACGCAGACCAACGCGAGGGAAACCGAGAGTGTGAGTGCGGATTGTCATGGCATACCCCTTGTAGAAATTCGTTATTTAGACGTCCAGATGTTTACACTTCTATAATTGGCAGGTACTGTATATTCCTCAAGCGCAAAATGTTCATGCCGAAGTGAAGGACTTTCATGATCGAGATTAAACACCTGAAAACGCTACAAGCGTTGCGGAACTGCGGTTCTCTTGCGGCGGCAGCGGCCACGCTGCACCAGACTCAGTCTGCCCTTTCTCACCAGTTCAGCGATCTGGAACAACGCCTCGGCTTTCGTCTTTTTGTGCGTAAGAGCCAGCCTTTGCGCTTTACGCCGCAGGGCGAAATTTTGCTTCAGCTGGCGAACCAGGTGCTGCCGCAGATTGCCAGCGCGTTGCAGTCCTGCAACGAGCCGCAGCAGACCACCCTGCGCATCGCCATTGAGTGTCACAGCTGTATTCAGTGGCTGACCCCCGCGCTTGAGAACTTCCGCCAGAAGTGGCCGCAGGTGGAGATGGACTTCAAATCCGGCGTCACGTTTGATCCGCAGCCGTCGCTTCAGCAGGGTGAGCTGGATCTGGTGATGACCTCAGATATTCTGCCACGCAGCGGTCTGCACTATTTGCCAATGTTTGATTTTGAGGTGCGTCTGGTGCTGGCCCCGGACCATCCGCTGGCCGCCAAAACGCGTATCACGCCGGAAGATCTGGCAACGGAGACGCTGCTGATTTACCCGGTACAGCGCAGTCGTCTGGATATCTGGCGCCATTTCCTGCAACCCGCAGGCATCAGCCCACAGCTGAAAAGCGTGGATAACACGCTGCTGTTAATTCAGATGGTGGCGGCCAGAATGGGAATTGCGGCGCTGCCGCACTGGGTGGTCGAGACGGTTGAACGCCAGGGTCTGGTGGTCACCAAAACCCTGGGTGAAGGACTGTGGAGCCGGCTGTACGCCGCCGTGCGCGATGGCGAGCAACGTCAGCCAATTACGGAAGCGTTTATTCGCTCAGCGCGGAACCACGCGTGCGACCATCTTCCGTTTGTGCGGAGCGCGGAGCGACCCAGCGGCGATGTACCCACAGCGAAGCCAGGATCACCGTTCCCCCAATAAGGAAACTCGGCCAGTGCGGCTGCTCCTGCCAGATGGCGAGGTTCACCAGTAGCCCTGCCGGCACGTGCACGTTGTTCATGATCCCCAGCGTTCCGGCGTCTACCTGCGTCGCGCCGTAGTTCCACATAAAATAGCCCAGCCCCGAGGCCACCACGCCCAGCCAGACCAGAACGCTCCACTGCACGGGGGTGGTCGGCAGCTTTTGCGGGTTGCCGAGCATAAACCATGCCGCAATCGCGACAATCGCCGCGCCCATATAGAACCACGCAAACGCGTTATGCTGCGGCATCGGGCGGGTCTCCATCAGGCGTTTGTAACCCACCATCCCGATGGCAAAGCTGATATTAGCGAGCTGGACGAACATCAGCCCGGTCCAGAAGTGATCGCTTACCTTGTCATAGCGAATAATCGCCGCGCCAATGACTGCCAGCGCAGCGCTCAGCAGATATCCCCAGCGCAGGCGGCGCCTGCTGAGCAAGTCATAAATCAGCGTGATGTAGAGCGGCGTCAGCACGGTGAAGAGCAGAAATTCCGAGACGGACAGGTAAACGTAGGCCCGGAAGCTGAACAGGTACATGATGCCGAGCTGCATCGCGCCTACCAGCATGTACAGCAGAATAGTTTTTAGCGACTGCCCGCGGGTACGCAGGAACGGCAGGAACACCAGCGCCGCCAGCCCCACGCGCATCAGCACCGAAAAGTAGCTGTCGACCGATCCGGCAAGGTATTCGCCAATCAGACTAAAGGAGAAGGCCCACAGGATAGTCGTGATAATGAGTAGCGCCACAATGCTTGTCTCTCAGAAAGAAGGAGAGGCATTGTAGCGAACTCTTTAGTTGACATCTGAATAATAAACAATCAAATGAAGATTATTCAAGGAACAGTTTGCGCAGATACTTAGGTACCGCGTTGTCTGCGTTCGTGCCAATCACTTCCAGCTCCGGGTGCAGATCTTTCAGGCGCTGGTGCGCGTTCTGCATGATGCAGCCTTTACCCGCCATGGAGAGCATCTCGGCATCGTTCATGCCATCGCCAAAGGCGATACAGTCTTTCAGATCAAAACCCAGCCGTTTCGCGACCGCTTCCAGCGCGTGACCTTTGGACACCCCGCCCGCCATCACTTCCAGACAGGTCAGCGTGGAGAAGCTCACGTTCACGCGGTCGCCCCAGCGGGCGTTGATCGCCTGCTCCAGCGGCAGTAACTCCTCATGATTTACACAGGTGAAGAACACCTTACTGATCCCTTCCGGCTCCAGCAGACCCGGCTCGTACAGTGAGTACTGGAATACGGCTTCCTTGAAGAAGCGCATCTCTTCCGGGCGATGGCGGTTCATAAACCACTCGTCGTCGCGGTAAACGTTAGTCACGATATCCGGGTTGTTATGCACAATGCCGAACAAATCGGTGGCGATGTCACGATCGAGATTATGGGTAAAAATCAGGTTGCCGTCCGTGTCATGTACGCGCGCACCGTTAGAGGTGATCATGTACGACTTGATCTCCAGGTTATCGCGGATCTGCCCCACGTCCACGTGGTGGCGACCGGTGGCGAACACGAAGTTCACGCCACGGGCAGTCAGGAGTTTTAGGGTCTCTTTCGCATAAGGCGACAGGGTGTGGTCGGGGGAAAGCAGCGTGCCATCTAAATCAGATGCAACAACCTGGTACATAGGGATTTCAACCTCTGGTGGAAAACAATAATCAGTTATGCCTGTTGAAAAATTCAACAATGGCGTTGAGCGCGACTGAGCGCATAGCGTCCTTTTCAAAAAGGATCTCATGGTACGCACCGTTGATGACCAGCGGTTTACCCCCTTCACAGGGATGGCCCGCAGCGGCGCGAAGTTCACAATAGCGGTCATGCATGCGGTTATCCACCACACGCTCTTCTTCCGCCTGGATCAGGAGCGTCGGCGTGTCATCATCGCCTACGCCTGCCAGCACCTGTTCACCGGCATGAATACCTTCCCGCACCCAGTGCCAGGTGGGGCCGCCGACCCGCAGACGCGGTTCATCGGCATAAAAACGCAGGTTGCGCCGATAACGCTGCCGACTGTGGGTTAACACGTTGATGGCAAACGGTAACGCCCGCCAGCGTCCTGTTCCGATGGCATAGCCTTCTCGAATGCGCTGATGGCCCTCAGCCCAGTCGAGAAGATGGCGCACCATCCAGTCAGGAAAACGTATCACAATGCCGTACATCGGCGCGGTCAGCGCAATGGCGTCGCACTGGTGCTTATGGCGCTGCAAAAACAACGTCGAGATCGCGCCCCCCATGGAGTGGGCAAGAATATAACGCTTGCGCCACGGTCCGGGCTGCACTTCCTGCTGCCAGAACGCGGCCAGATCGTCGACGTAATCGCTGAAGTTATCCACGTGGCCGCGATGGGTATCCGGTAACATCCGGCCAGAAAGCCCCTGCCCGCGATGGTCGATAATTAACACATCAAAGCCCAGATGGAACAGGTCATACGCCAGCTCGGCATATTTGATATAGCTTTCGATGCGCCCGGGGCAGACCACAATCACCCGGTCATTTTTTTCATCACGGAAACGAACGAAGCGTACCGGGATTTCCCCGACGCCCATAAACTCATCTTCCTCACGCTGGCGCCAGAAATCGGTCAGCGGCCCCATGGAGAAAGCAGCAAATGCGTTTTCTCGTGTTTCCCAGTCCTTTTTCTGCTGAAACATTGGGTTTCCACCCCCCGTAATTCAGGGAATATCGTTTTTTTCGTCACCGGTCACAAAATGACTCAACAATAGCGTATTGTGGCATAAAAACAGACGATCCGGGAGTTTCAAATGACCTTCGAGTGGTGGTTCGCCTACCTGCTGACATCCATCATCCTCAGCCTTTCACCTGGCTCGGGCGCAATCAACACCATGACCACCTCCCTTAATCACGGCTATCGCGGCGCGGTGGCGTCAATCGCCGGTTTACAGACCGGGCTTGGCATTCATATTGTGCTGGTGGGGATTGGTCTGGGCACGCTGTTCTCCCGTTCGGTGCTGGCCTTCGAGGTGCTGAAATGGGCTGGCGCAGCGTATCTTATCTGGCTGGGTATTCAGCAGTGGCGCGCCGCAGGCTCGATTGATCTGCATACGCTCTCCCGGACGCAAACACGCGGCCACCTGTTTAAGCGCGCGGTGTTCGTTAACCTGACCAACCCGAAAAGCATCGTGTTCCTCGCCGCCCTGTTCCCGCAGTTTATCGTGCCGCATCAGCCACAGGTGATGCAGTACGTGGTGCTGGGCGCAACCACCATTATTGTCGATATCATTGTGATGATTGGTTACGCGACGCTGGCGCAGCGAATTGCGGCGTGGATCAAAGGGCCTAAGCAGATGAAGGCCCTGAACAAAGTCTTTGGTTCGCTGTTTATGCTGGTTGGCGCGCTGCTTGCGTCAGCGCGTCATGCTTAGCGAGAAATGATGAGATGAATGCCGAAGCCGGCGAACAACGCGCCGGCGAAGCCGTCGATCCACTTCGCGATGCGCTGGTAGCCGCGACGCATCGCCGGTAAGGCAAACAGGCTTGCCACAACGGTAAACCAGGCGAACGTTTCCACAACGATCAGCAGGAAGATCCCCCAGCGCGCGCCCGCGCCGACGTTATCCCCCACAAACAGCGAGAATACCGAGCCGAAGTAAATAATTGCTTTCGGGTTCGCCAGGTTGGTCAGCAGCCCTTTCACAAAGCTACGGCCGCCCGTTGCCAGCTCAACCTTTGGCTCTTCCGGCTTGTTCTCTTCTTTCTTCAGCGCCCCGCGCAGCATCTGGTAGCCCATCCAGCACAGGTACAGACCGCCGCCAACCATAATGATGTTATGCAGCCACGCCATTTTCGCCAGGATCAGGTTCAGACCGAGCAGCGCAACCGCCGCCCAGACCATGACGCCCATGGTAATACCGAGCACACCCATCATCGCCTCTTTGCGGGAGCGGCTGACGGCCGTTTGCGACACGAAGAAAAAATCAGGGCCTGGGCTCATCAGCGCAACGATGTGCACTAACGCCACGGTGAGAAATAGCATTAACATAATTAGCTCGCGGGGAAATAATACAGTGAGTCACCATCCTGGCACTTTTTCGCCCGGCTGACTACTCCTCATCATCACCATCAGCGTGGGAACGGATGAGCGCCATAAACTCTTTACCGAAGCGCTCCAGCTTACGCGTGCCGACGCCGTTGACGCTGAGCATCTCGCTGGCGCTGAGCGGCATTTGCTCGGCCATCTCGATCAGCGTCGCGTCGTTGAACACCACGTATGGCGGGATGTTCTCTTCATCGGCAATAGCTTTACGCAGCTTACGCAGCTTGGCGAACAGCTTGCGGTCGTAGTTACCGCCGTAGGATTTTTGCATCACGCGCGGCTTCAGGGCGACGACGCGCGGAACGGCGAGCTTCAGTTCAACCTCGCCACGCAGGACAGGTCGCGCCGCTTCGGTCAGCTGAAGCGCAGAATGCTGGGCAATATTTTGCGTGGCAAAGCCGAGGTGGATCAGCTGGCGGATAATACTCACCCAGTGCTCATGGCTCTGGTCTTTCCCGATGCCGTAAACCGGTAGCTTGTCGTGACCCATATCGCGGATACGCTGGTTGTTAGCCCCGCGCAGCACTTCAACGACGTAGCCCATCCCAAAGCGCTGGTTCACGCGTCCGATAGTCGAGAGCGCTTTGCGCGCGTCCATCAGGCCATCGTACTGCTTCGGCGGGTCGAGGCAGATATCGCAGTTGCCGCACGGCGCCTGACGCCCTTCACCAAAGTAGTTGAGCAGCACCAGACGGCGGCAGGTTTGCGCTTCGGCGAAGGCCCCCATCGCGTTAAGCTTGTGGCGTTCGATATCCTGCAACTGCCCCTGCGGTTTCTCTTCCAGACAGCGGCGCAGCCACGCCATATCCGCCGGGTCGTAAAACAGCATCGCTTCCGCAGGCAGGCCGTCACGCCCGGCGCGGCCGGTCTCCTGATAGTAGGATTCGATATTGCGCGGAATGTCGAAATGCACCACAAAGCGCACGTTGGGCTTATTGATCCCCATCCCGAACGCCACCGTTGCGACCACGATTTGCAGGTCGTCGCGCTGGAATTTTTCCTGCACGTCGGCGCGGATGTGGTTCTCTAACCCGGCATGGTATGCCGCCGCGCTAAAGCCGCGATTTTGCAGACGCGCAGCGGTGTCTTCCACCTTTGCGCGGCTGTTGCAGTAGATGATGCCGGACTTGCCGCGCTGCTCCTGCACGTAGCGCAGGAGCTGATCCAGCGGCTTGAACTTTTCCATCAGCATATAGCGGATGTTCGGGCGGTCGAAGCTGCTGACCTGAATATACGGGTCGTTCAGTCCCAGCAGGCGAACGATGTCCTGACGCGTGGTGTCGTCCGCCGTGGCGGTAAGCGCCATAAACGGCAGCTCGGGGAAGCGCTGACGAAGCTGGCCGAGGGCGGCGTATTCCGGGCGGAAATCGTGTCCCCACTGGGAGATACAGTGCGCTTCATCCACCGCCAGCAGCACCGGGTTCCAGTGCGCCAGGTGGTCGAGGAAGTTGTCCAGCATCAGGCGCTCTGGCGCGATATACAGCAGGCGAACCTGTCCGGTGCGGCACCCGGCCATCACCTCTTGCTGCTGCTCGCGAGTTTGCGTTGAGTTAAGACAGGCCGCCGCCACGCCGTTGGCGAGCAGCTGGTCGACCTGGTCTTTCATCAGGGAAATAAGGGGTGATACCACAACCGTCAGGCCATTAAGCACCAGCGCGGGTACCTGATAGCAGAGCGATTTACCGCCGCCGGTCGGCATGACCACCAGGCAATCGCGGCCTTCCAGCACGGTTTCAATGATGGTTTCCTGGCCAGGACGGAACTGCTGGTAGCCAAAGGTTTCATGCAAAACCTGTTTAGCCAGCGATTCCTGATTCAATACTTCCGCCTGCGCCACGTTAACCCCATATGCCAGAAATGAAACAGGCGCTATTTTCAGCGCCTGAGAGAGAAACTTCAACGTTTAACGCAAAAACATTCGAGCAGCTTAGAAAATATCGTTCAGCATGACGCCCACACCGACGCGGGTCTGGTTGAAGTTGTAGTCGATCAGCGATTCGCCATACCCGCTATACACCTGAGTATAGAGACGAACGTGTTTCGTTACCGGGTAGCTCAGGCCCAGCTCTGCACCGCCGTAGCCGGTATTCCAGTTGTACTGGCCTTTGGCACTTAGCACCGCGTCACCCAGCTGATAGCCCACTTTAAGCTGATAGTAGCCCATATATTTGGTGATATCCGGGTTGTCATCGGTGCTGCCTACTACGTACCACGGCTTCACTTCCACCATGAAATTGCCGTTCTGCGCCATCAGACGCGTATAGATGCGGTTCCAGCTGCGTGAGGTTGGGTCGGAACGACCGTTGGAATCGTGGTTATAGCCCACCTCCACGTCTCGCAGCGTCCAGCCTGCAAACTCATAATCGGTGGCGAAACCGAGGAACAGCTGCGGTTCATAGTTGGTTTCGCGGAACGGTGATGATTCCCCGCTGTTGGAGAGCTGCCACCATGACTTCTGCGTGTAGGACGCGCCAAGTACCGAGTTCGGCCCCAGGATGCCGCGCCAGAACGGGAAGGCGAGGCTGAGCTGGAACTTCACCTCATCTTTACGCGCATTATCAGACCAGTTATAGGAGCTTATCGCCTCTTTGTTGAGATCGCTGGTCTGGGTGTAGATCACGTAGTTTGTGTCATACGGGTACAGCGTGAACGGATTGTCATGCTCCTGAAGCATATTGGCGATGATGCTACCCTTAACGGCAGGTTTATCATGCACCTCTTTGATCGTCGCTTCCTGCGCATATGCTGTGAGGGGCAGCGCAACCGCCGCCAGTAACCAACCCAGATACGTCCGCATCGGTGGTGTTCTCCTGAAATGGTGACATTTAATGAATAGTTTTGTCCGGGCATTCTACAGACTTCTGCGATAACTTCCGCTTCCTCGTTTCTTAAAGTGGCATTCCTTTATCCTGAAGCATAAAATCAACATTTTGTTAACAACAAGGATGCCACGTCAGATGTCAGCCACACTCACCGCCGAAGAAACCTTAAAGCTCGTGGGCGAGATTTTTGTGTACCACATGCCGTTCAACCGTGCACTGGGTCTTGAGCTGGAGCGATACGAAAAAGACTTCGCTCAGCTGAGTTTCAATAATCAGCCAATGATGGTCGGTAACTGGGCGCAAAGCATTTTGCACGGCGGGGTAATTGCCTCCGCGCTGGACGTGGCGGCCGGTCTGGTGTGCGTGGGCAGCACGCTGACGCGCCACGACACCATCAACGAAGATGAATTACGCCAGCGCCTGTCGCGCATGGGCACCATCGATTTACGCGTCGACTACCTGCGCCCAGGACGCGGAAACCGCTTCACCTGTACCAGCAGCCTGCTGCGCGCCGGGAATAAAGTTGCCGTCGCCCGCGTTGAGCTGCATAACGAGGAGCAGGTTTATATCGCCAGCGCAACCGCCACTTATATGGTGGGTTGAGACGGCAAATTCGGGTAAAATTACTTCACTTTTTTGTAACGGATTTTCCCGATGGATGCTAAACAGACGCGGCAGGGCGTTTTACTCGCCCTTGCCGCTTATTTTATTTGGGGTATAGCACCGGCGTACTTCAAACTTATTGCCTATGTTCCGGCGGACGAGATCCTCACTCACCGCGTCATCTGGTCGTTTTTCTTCATGATTGCGCTGATGAGTATCAGCCGTCAGTGGTCAGGCGTCAAAACGCTGCTGAAAACCCCGAAGAAGGTCTTCCTGCTCGCCCTCTCTGCGGTGCTGATTGGCGGAAACTGGCTGCTGTTTATCTGGGCGGTGAATAACCATCACATGCTCGAAGCCAGCCTGGGCTACTTTATTAACCCGCTGGTCAATATTTTGCTGGGGATGATTTTCCTCGGCGAGCGCTTTCGCCGGATGCAGTGGGTGGCAGTGATTCTGGCCTTCTGCGGCGTGCTGGTACAGCTGTGGACCTTCGGCTCACTGCCGGTTATCGCCCTGGGGCTGGCGTTCAGCTTTGCCTTCTACGGCCTGGTGCGTAAAAAAATCGCCGTGGAAGCGCAGACGGGAATGCTGTTTGAAACCCTGTGGCTGCTGCCTGTCGCCGCGATCTACCTGTTCGGTATTGCCGACAGCGCCACCAGCCACATGGGCAGCAACCCATGTTCGCTGAACCTGATGCTGATAGCCGCGGGCGTGGTCACGACGATTCCCCTGCTGTGCTTCACCGGCGCGGCAACGCGTCTGCGCCTCTCCACGTTGGGCTTCTTCCAGTACATTGGCCCGACGCTGATGTTCCTGCTGGCGGTGGTGTTTTACGGCGAGGTGCCGGGTGCGGATAAGATGGTGACGTTCGCCTTTATCTGGGTGGCGCTGGCCATCTTTGTTGCGGATGCGATTTATACCCAGCGCAGGGTGCGCAAAGGGCTGTGATGTTGCCCTCACCCTAACCCTCTCCCACAGGGAGAGGGAATTCGATCGTAGGGCGGGTAAGCGCAGCGCCACCCGCCAGATTTTTACAGCCAGTTCTTCCGCTTAAAGTACAGATACGGCGCCAGCCCGGCGAGGATCATAAAGATAATCGCCCCCGGGTAGCCAAAGCTCCACTTCAGCTCCGGCATAAACTCGAAGTTCATCCCGTAGCTGGACGCCACCAGCGTCGGCGGCAGGAACACCACGGACACCACCGAGAAGATCTTGATGATGCGGTTCTGCTCGATGTTGATAAAGCCCATCGCCGCCTGCATCAGGAAGTTGACCTTCTGGAACAGGGATTCGTTGTGCGGCAGCAGGGATTCGATATCGCGTAAGATCTCACGCGCCTGCTCCAGCTGACCGCCCGGCAGACGCGCCTTGCGCACCAGGAAGTTCAGCGCGCGCTGGGTATCCATCAGACACAAACGCACCTTCCAGCCGATATCTTCCAGCTCAGCCAGCGTGGACAACGCTTCGTCGTACTCATCGCCCTGATGGCCTTCCATGATCACGCGGCTCAGCTTTTCCAGGTCGCTGTAGATGTTTTCGATTTCATCCGCCAGCTGTTCGATTTTGGTTTCGAACAGATCCAGCAGCAGCTCATAAGCGTTGCCGTCCATCATCGCCTGGCTGCGGGCGCGCATACGGTAGAGACGAAACGCAGGCAGTTCGCGCTCGCGCAGGGTGAACAGGCGGCCATCGCGGATGGTAAACGCCACGGTGGAGTTCCCCGCGTGGTCTTCGGCATCCTCGAAAAAGAAGAAGGAGTGAATGTGCAGGCCGTCTTCGTCTTCAAAAAAACGGGCGGATGCTTCGATGTCTTCCAGTTCCGGGCGTGTCGCCAGGCTTTGCCCCAGTTCAGATTGTACGCGAAGGCGCTCATCGTCGTCCGGCTCGACCAGATCCACCCATACGGCATCAATGAGGGGCTGTGACTCTTCGGCTTCAAGCCGAGTCAGTCGGTTATTTTCGAGTTGAAATGCGCTCAACATGACCGGGACTCCCAATGCAAAAAATATCGGACAGTTCGGTGGGCACACAGAAACAAATTGGGTTTCAGACCATTAAACAGCCTGACTCAGCGCGACGGGAATGATGCAGTCGCTGACAACCACTAAGGCCATCAGCAAGAGGAGATAGCCTTAGGAGTTGTTCCTGGATGACAGGGAATTGAGCCAGTATCTACTGGGTGTGTCCAAGGCGAATGTCCTCTTAGCGTAATCGTGCGCGCATGTTACGCCAGCAATAACTGTGGCGTCAACACGCAACGGAACGCTGAAGGGCATTAATTGACCTTCAACGTATAAGGCTAGCAGATTATTACAAAATAGTGATATTTTTCTGAAAGTTACACACTTTCCAGCTTGGCATAGGCTGCCACCAGCCATTTGATCCCCTGCCCCTGGAACGCTACCTGCAAACGGCTGTGCTCGCCGCTGCCTTCCAGGTTGACGATGGTGCCTTCGCCAAACTTCGAGTGGCGCACGCGCTGGCCCAGCTTGTAACCGGTGTCGGTTTCAGAGATCGGCGAGCCCATACGCTGATGGCTGACCGGACGGCTGATGCTGGCGCGCAGGCGCACCTCTTCCACACACTCTTCCGGCAGTTCGCCGATAAAGCGCGACGGACGGTGATACACCTCTTTCCCGTACAGGCGGCGGGTTTCCGCGTAGGTCAGAGTCAGTTTCTGCATCGCACGGGTCACGCCCACGTAGGCCAGACGACGCTCCTCTTCCAGACGCCCGCCTTCATCCAGCGACATCTGGCTCGGGAACATCCCCTCTTCCATCCCGACGATGAACACCTGCGGGAACTCCAGACCTTTCGCGGAGTGCAGGGTCATCAGCTGAACCGCATCCTGCCAGGTATCGGCCTGCCCTTCACCCGCCTCCAGCGCGGCGTGAGAGAGGAATGCCTGCAACGGCATCAGGTCTTCGTCTTCTTCGTTGTAGCTGAACTGGCGCGTTGCCGTCACCAGTTCCTCTAAGTTCTCAATACGGGTCTGGCCCTTCTCGCCTTTTTCCTGCTCGTACATGGTGCGCAAGCCGGAATCTTTAATCACCCGGTCGGTCTGGACGTGCAGCGGCATGTCGGCCGTTTCCTGCGCCAGCGCGTCGATTAACTCCAGGAAGCGCTGCAATGCGCTGGCGGCGCGCCCGGCAAGGGCTTTTTCCTGTAACAGCTCGCGGCACGCCTGCCACAACGTGAGCTGACGATCGCGCGAGGCCTGACGCACCACGTCCAGCGTACGATCGCCGATGCCGCGCGTCGGCGTGTTCACCACGCGCTCAAACGCCGCATCGTCGTTACGGTTGGCAATCAGACGCAAATACGAGAGCGCATCTTTGATCTCCTGACGTTCGAAGAAGCGCATACCGCCATAAATGCGGTACGGCATGCTCACCTGCAACAGCGCCTCTTCCAGCACGCGCGACTGGGCGTTGCTGCGATAGAGAATGGCACACTGCTCCAGCGCGCCGCCGTTCTCCTGCCAGGTTTTAATGCGGTTCACCACGAAGCGGGCTTCGTCGAGCTCGTTGAAGGCGCAGTAAATCGAAATCGGTTCGCCGTCTACGCCATCGGTCCACAGCTTTTTACCCAGGCGCCCGTTGTTGTTCTCAATCAGGGCGTTGGCCGCGCTCAGAATGTTGCTGGTAGAACGGTAGTTCTGCTCCAGACGGATGGTTTGCGCGCCGGGGAAATCGTTGAGGAAGCGCTGGATGTTCTCCACCTGCGCGCCGCGCCAGCCGTAGATAGACTGGTCGTCATCGCCTACGATCATCACCTTGCCGGTATCCCCGGCCAGCAGGCGGATCCAGGCGTACTGGATGTTGTTGGTATCCTGGAATTCGTCCACCAGGATGTTGGTAAAGCGTTCACGGTAGTGTTGCAGGATATGCGGTTTGTTCAGCCACAGCTCGTGGGCACGCAGCAGCAGTTCGGCGAAATCCACCAGACCGGCGCGATCGCACGCTTCCTGATAGGCCTTGTAGACGTTCTGCCAGGTCTGCTCGACCGGGTTACCGAAGCTCTGAATATGATGCGGACGCAGCCCTTCGTCTTTCTGACCGTTGATGTACCACATCGCCTGACGCGGCGGCCACTGCTTCTCGTCGAGATTCATCGCCTTGATCAGGCGTTTCAGCAGGCGCAGCTGATCTTCGCTGTCGAGGATCTGGAAATCCTGCGGCAGGTTAGCGTCCATATGGTGCGCGCGCAGCAGACGGTGCGCCAGGCCGTGGAAGGTGCCAACCCACATGCCGCCCTGGCTGGTGCCCATCAGCTGTGCGATACGGTGGCGCATCTCCGCCGCCGCCTTGTTGGTGAACGTCACGGCCATAATCGAGTACGGCGAACAGTTCTCCACGCTCTGTAGCCAGGCGATACGGTGAACCAGCACGCGCGTCTTACCACTGCCCGCTCCAGCCAGTACCAGCAGGTTTGTACGCGAGGCGGCAACCGCGTCACGCTGTTTATCATTAAGGCTGTCGAGCAGGTAAGAAACGTCCATTGGCACCGTCACGTCATGGCGGGCAGGCAAATGTTTCCATTCGCCAAAACCCTGTTAATTTATACAGAACAATTGATGATTATATCAGCGTCGTGAGGGATGCCAACCGTGAAATTTCCACGTGCGGCAGAAGACGGCTATCCGGGGTAGTCATCAGATCGGCATTTTCCGGCTTGATCCAGCAGGCCTGCATGCCGCAGCGGATCGCCCCGGCGACGTCCGTGGTCAGGTCGTCGCCCACGTGCAGGATCTCACCGAGCGGCAAATCCAGTTTTTCCGCTGCCAGATGATACATATCGTTGAACGGCTTCGAGCGTCCGTGCGGGCCCGCGCGCAGAACGAACTGAAAATAGTTCCCCAGACCAAACAGTTCAGGCTGAGCGTTGCCGTTGGTGATGGCCACCAGCGGCCACTTTTCGGCGAGCTTCGCCAGCGTGTCGTGGGTCTCCTGCGGCACGTCGATCCGACTGCGCCATTTGGCAAAGTTTTCCATGGCCGCTTCGGCACCCGTGGCCGCGTCCTGCGCGCTCAGGCCGGCATTGAGCATCGCCTGCTCAACCGCACGGCGGCGCCATTCGGTCACGTCATGGTAAATTTCCGGCTCGGTTTCCCGCAGGGACTGACGCAGCTTCTGGAAGTCTTTGTTCTGCATCGTTTTCAGCGCAGGATGGTAGTTCTGCACAAACGCCAGCGACTCCTGCTCGGTACGCAGGATCACCGGACGATTGTCGTAAAGGGTGTCATCAAGATCAAACGTCAGGGCTGAGATCTGACCGAGTGGGCGGTAAAAACGCATTATTTCCCCCGTTTGGCGCGTGGATGCGCCGCGTCATACACCGAGGCAAGGTGTTGGAAGTCTAAGTGGGTATAGATTTGGGTGGTCGACAGATTCGCGTGACCAAGCAGCTCCTGTACGCCGCGCAGGTCGCCGCTTGATTCCAGCATGTGCGTCGCAAAGGAGTGGCGCAGCTTGTGGGGGTGAACGTGGCTGTTCAGCCCCTGCTTAATGCCCCACTCCGCAAAGCGCTTCTGCACGTTACGCGCCGAGATCCGCTTGCCGAGTTTCGACAGGAACAGCGCATCTTCGTCGGCGCCAAACAGCCCGCGAAGGTCCAGCCAGTGCTCAATCCAGGAGACCGCATTGCGGCCGATCGGCAGGCGGCGCTCTTTGCTGCCCTTGCCCATCACCCACACCTCGCCGGATTCCAGATCGAGGTGCTTCAAGTCGAGGTTCACCAGCTCAGAGAGACGCAGGCCCGCGCCGTACATCACCTCCAGCATTGCGCGGTCGCGAACGGCCAGCGGATCGTTAAGATCGATATCTAGCAGGCGGTTTACGTCGTCGACGTCGATATTTTTCGGCAGATGACGCGGGGCTTTCGGCGTGGCGATCCCTTTCGCCGGGTTGGCTTTCAGACCGCCCTGACTGACCAGCCAGTCGAAGAAACTGCGCAGGGCAGAGAGCCGGAGCGCCAGGCTCGCCGGGCTTAAGTTTTTTTTACGGCTACGCACGACGAACCCGCGTACCGTGGCGGCGTCACATTGTTGCCAGCTTTTCAGGCCGATTTCATCGGCAATCTGCATGATGGCATCAAGCTGACGCTGATAGTTGAGCAGCGTAATAGGGCTGAGCTGACGTTCTACGCCCAGATAGCGCAGAAAGCGGGTGACGTCAGTGGCGAGCAGTCCGTCCGTCATACGCGCTCAATCCAGCGCTCCAGCAACTCAGGCAACATCAGGGCGATCTCCTGCAACAGTTGCGTACCCTGCCCCTGTTCATAGTGATGCGCGTCGCGGCTGGTAAATAACATCACGCCCAGGTCACCATCGCGCCCCATCAGCGACATCGCCACCGAGCCGATAGCTTTGGCTTCCGGCAGCATCACCAGCAGTTCTGGCCCGTTGAGCGGCCCCAGATAATGGTGCTCATGGCCCAGACGCTGAATGCGCAGCGGCTCAAACGCCTGACGGCTCAGCGCCAGATGGGTAAACCCGGACGGCGCGCCAATGCGCCAGCGGTCAGGGAAGAGACGGATCGTCGCGCCTGCCAGCCCCAGCTCGCGCGCCCAGCGGTGGAAGCGGTTGAGGAACTCTTCGAGACTGTGTGCGGAAGCCAGACGCGCCTGAAGGTGCAGAAGACGGTAGAACAGGCTTTCGTTATTGCTGGCCTGCTCCATCAGCAGCGTCATGTTCTCTTCGAGCTGATTGATGTGGTTGCGCGAGCGCGCCATGTGCCATTCAACCAGCGACACGGTCTCGCGAACCGGATGCGGCACGCGCATCCGTTCGACGACGCGTGCATTGCGGATAAAAAACTCAGGATTGTGCAGCAGATAATCCACAACAGTGCTGTCGTCCAGCTCTGTTACAGGTTCCCGCAGTTCTTCCCCTGGTTGCTTCATAGATGGATAAACCCGTCATAAACATGTGTCGCCGGGCCAGTCATGTACAGTGGATGACCCGCTCCTTTCCAGGCGATATCAAGCCGACCGCCTGGTAATTCCACGCGAACCTCTTCTGCCAGTAACCCCTGTGAGATACCGACGGCCACCGCCGCACAGGCACCGCTTCCGCAGGCCTGGGTTTCGCCCGCGCCGCGCTCGTAAACCCGCAGGCGAATATGTTCACGCTTCACCACTTGCATGAAACCGATGTTCGCCCGCTCCGGGAAGCGCTCGTGGCTTTCCAGCACCGGGCCGAGCGTTTCAACCGCCGCGGTTTGCACATCATCCACCTGAATCACGCAGTGCGGGTTACCCATTGAGACGACGCCGCACAATACTGTCTGCTCGGCGGCACGCATGATATAGGTCTTTTCCGCTTTGTTGGCGCGAAACGGCACGGCAGAGGGTTCGAAGTTCGGCTCTCCCATGTTCACGCGCACCAGTTCGTCGTCGGTGACGCTGAGCACCATCCGGCCATTGGCGGTGCTGACGCGGATATCGCGCTTGTTGGTCAGCCCTTTCAGCCGTACAAAGCGGGCAAAACAGCGCGCGCCGTTGCCGCACTGGGAAACTTCGCTGCCGTCGGCGTTAAAAATGCGATAGTGAAAGTCCAGGTCAGGATCGTAAGGCGGCTCCACCACCAGCAGCTGGTCAAACCCCACGCCCACGTGTCGATCCGCCAGACGACGGATCAGTTCCGGGGAGAAAAAGACATTCTGCGTTACCGCGTCGACGACCATAAAGTCGTTGCCAAGGCCATGCATTTTAGAGAACTGCATCATTTGCTCCATTGCGCGGGTACAGAACGTAATTGTCAGAGATTGACCTGAGTCGGGCCGCCGTTATTGCCGCGATCGTTGGTATCCGGCGTAGATGACTCGATACCACTTTGCACCGGTTTTGTCGGCGGTGGTGCGTTTTTATCCTCTGGCGGGAAGTACAGTGGTCCCTTCAGTCCACAGCCGGTCAGGCTAAACAGAGTGACAAGAACGACAAGCGTTCGGAAGACGTTTTTCATGTAGAGGTTGCCCGTAAGTTCAAATCTGTTTCTATCATCGCAGGAGAAGACACAAAAGCAAGAGTTTGCCGCTTTCCTGCAACGGGAATTATTTAGCGTTATACTGCCGCCATCACGAAAAACAGGAATAAAACCATGAACGACAGTGAATTTCATCGCCTTGCCGATACCCTGTGGATGACCATCGAAGAGCGTATCGACGACTGGGACGGCGACAGCGATATCGATTGTGAAATCAACGGCGGGATCCTGACCTTAAGCTTCGAAAACGGCAGCAAGATTATTATTAACCGTCAGGAGCCGCTTCACCAGGTGTGGCTGGCGGCGAAACAGGGCGGCTATCACTTTGATCTGAAAGGTGACGAGTGGGTCTGCGACCGCAGCGGCGAAACGTTCTGGGATCTGCTGGAGCAGGCGGCGACCGCGCAGGCGGGTGAGGACGTGAGTTTCAGGTAGTTTTGTTGCCCGGTGGCGGCTACGCCTTACCGGGCCTACAACGGCTCGGACCGTAGGCCGGGTAAGCGATAGCGCCACCCGGCGAAAAGCCTCAGGAAAAATACTGCTGCAACAGCGGCGCAGTTTCCTGGTTAGCGGGCGCCGCAGGGGTAATCGCCTGCGTACGGAACGGGATCACCTGCGCTCGCCCATCCACATTCACAATCTGGTAGAACTGCGGCAGGTTGAAGTTGATAAAGCTTGAGCCGTAGGTAAAGCGATCGTGCGAAGACGAATAGAAGCGGCTGACGTCGCGCACCAGCTCCTCTTTGCTGCCTTCACAGTGGTGATACACCTCGGCACGGTTGGTTTCATCCAGAATGTAGATGTTAAACCCGGCATTATCGCCCGACTCTTCGAAGAAGAACTGAATAATCCCTTCACTCGCAAAGCCATCTACCACCTGCGGCAGCTTAACGTGATTGGTTTCCACCTGAACCGACAGGCCATGCAGTTTGTTGTGTGAAATCGCGCCGTAGAATTCAATGGCGTTCTCCAGCTTCTGCACCGACACGTTCAGGCGCTCAAAGAACAGGCCCCAGGTCTGGCCGGAGACGCGCAGCGCTTTAAAGCGCCCGGTTTCCTGACGGGTGCTGGAGAGACGCAGTTCGATGCACTCAGACACCAGCTGCTGCACGCGGGTACGAATCAGGCCGCGCAGGTGCTGGCTGTAGCAGAACACCTCCACGCTGTCCGGGGGTGCGGCATCCTGGTGCATCTTGCCGAGGATCGTTTTCAGCGCCTCGATCATCGCCTGCTCGCCGTTAAAGTGTAAGGTACGCACTTCGTTCCACGAGTTGCGGTACAGCAGATCCACGCTACCCACCAGGCAGTTTTGCTGCTCGCCGAAGCTAAAGACGTCCAGCTTGCGGAAGTCAAAGTGAACCACCTGATTGCGGAAGGCCGCCGTCGGGTCGTATTCCAGGTTGACGATGATCGCCAGATGGCGGATCTCACACGGGCTGTAGAGCGCCTTTGGCGTCGGCGCAGGCAGACGCAGTGGGAAGTGGTGCGAGACATCCGCCACCATCTCCTGCAACTTGGCTAAATCGACCACCTCGTTACCCTTGATAAACAACCGGGTGCGTGAGGTGAGAAGGCCGTTAAACCAGGCCCAGGCCACCAGCTTGTTCAGATAGCGGTTATATTCCAGCGGCTGATGGCTGATGATCGAATCCATGCTTGGCGCACGGTTGTACAGATACCACCCGGTGCGGTTTGCGCGGCCCGGCGGCACGTAGATAAAGGTCAGATTCGGCTCAGACAGGTCAGGCGAAATCTGTGGGTTAACCAGCGTAACCTTGCCCGGCAACGCTTCAAACGCGGCGTACAGTTTACGGGTCAGCACCCCGATATCCTGTGGGCTGGCAGAAACGCTAAGGTTGTTACGGCGGGCAAAGCGGATCAGGTTGCGGTAGCTCTGCATCATCGCATCAAGCAGCTCGTTGTGCGCCTCGCGCACCTGATCGATCTTCCAGTTGGCGCGGTTGTCCAGCATGGCGAGACGCGCATCGTCCCATCCCCACTCTTTGACTAACTGGCTGACGACTTCACGACGCCAGCCCACGCAGGCGCGTTCGCGGCTCAGTTTTTCACAAACTTTGAGATAGAAACATCGACGCACCAGGTCAAGACGCGTGGCGTCCTCAATGGCGGTCAGGTATTCGGTGACGCGTTCCAGCATCATGCAGTAGGCATCAAGCCCGTAGGAGACGATCTCCCCGTCGTGCAGACGCTGTTTAATATCTTTCGCCAGCAGGCGCGGCGTGGGGTATTCCCAGGAGTAAGCTTCCAGCAGCAGGGTTTTCAGCACCGCTTTGTACGGTGAATCAATGCTCTTGTAAAGCTGCCAGAGGCTTGCGCCAAAGTACTCTTCGGCGGACAGGGAGCTCAGGCCGCCCAGATCCAGCCACTCGTTTGGCGTCAGAACGCCCTGCGAGTAAAGCGACATGACGTAGTCGTCATAATTCTCTTCTTCATCGCACGGCACCATATTCCACAGAATACGTTTCCCGGCCAGGCGAACGGCAGTACGGTAAAACTCATCCAGCAACAGGATGTGCTGAGTCGAGCCGCAGTCTTCACCACCCAGACTGCCGCTTTCGTTATGGCGGAAACGGTTTTCATCAATCAGGAAGAAGCTCACTTCCACGCCGAGCGACGCCGCCCAGCTCTCCAGCAGGCTGCATTTACGCTGCAACAGCTGGCGCTCTTCATTGTCGAGCCAGGACTGATGGCAGACCCAGATATCCAGGTCAGAAGAGCAGCTTTGCCCAACCGATGATGTGCTGCCCATGGAGTAAACCCCGGTAATCGGTAGCTCGCCTTTCGGCGAATCCTGCGGCGGCATACCACGGTAGAGTTCAAGTTCAGTCAGGTAATGCTGTTGGGTTTCATCAGGCGTGAAGAGGCAAATGCCCTGGGGAACGTTACCATCGAGGTAACCCGGCATTAGCGGATGGTGATAGTGCAACAATGTCGGCAGAAGACTGTATACCTGCTGGAAAGCAGGGCCCATGGCAGCAAGCGCGCGATCCACGCGCAATTGATTGATGGCATCCAGTCTCTGTTTCAGAGTCTCAATATAGAGGTACAAGACGTATCGCCTGATGTTTCCTGGTGTCGCATGCCAGTCAGAACAGAAAAAGCAGCGGACCCGCAGTATTTCAAAAAATAACCGTTACCCTTTTTTCGCCTTTTGCTTTTCTGGTGGTACAGACGAAAAAATGGTCTAAAACGTGATCAATTTAACACCTTGCCGGTTGACCGTAAAGAAAGATGCGCTACATACAAGTGTAGCACCGTTCTGTACGTGTAAATTCCTGAATACGGCGATGGCTGACGAATACGCCGCCCTGTCCCTCTCACTCTTCATCAACCGTAAAACTGCCATCCGAGTGTCAACAATGTTAGGATGGTTAGCGATTGATAATGACGGTAACAAGCATGTTAGACAATGTTTTGAGAATTGCCACACGCCAAAGTCCTCTTGCACTCTGGCAGGCACATTATGTTAAGCAGCGCCTGGAAGCCTGCCACACCGGATTACGCGTTGAGCTGGTGCCAATGGTTACGCGTGGCGATGTCATACTGGATACGCCGCTGGCCAAAGTGGGCGGAAAAGGTCTGTTTGTCAAAGAGCTGGAGCTGGCATTGCTTGAGAACCGCGCCGATATCGCCGTGCATTCGATGAAGGATGTGCCCGTTGAGTTCCCGGAAGGGCTGGGGCTGGTGACCATCTGCGAGCGCGAGGATCCGCGCGATGCGTTTGTCTCTAATCGATATGACTCGCTCGATGCGTTGCCGGCAGGCAGCGTGGTCGGCACGTCAAGTTTACGCCGCCAGTGTCAGCTGGCTGAACGTCGCCCGGATCTGGTGATCCGTTCGCTGCGCGGGAACGTCGGCACACGCCTTGGCAAGCTGGATAACGGCGACTACGATGCCATTATTCTTGCGGTTGCGGGCCTGAAACGCCTGGGGCTGGAAGAACGTATTCGCGTGGCGTTGCCGCCGGAGCTGTCGCTCCCCGCCGTCGGCCAGGGCGCCGTCGGCATTGAGTGTCGTCTGGATGATGTGCGCACTCAGGCACTGCTGGCGCCGCTGAATCATGACGATACCGCCGTTCGCGTAAAAGCCGAGCGCGCGATGAATACACGCCTCGAAGGAGGCTGTCAGGTGCCAATTGGCAGCTATGCTGAATTAACTGACGGTGAACTGTGGCTGCGTGCGCTGGTTGGCGCGCCGGACGGCTCGCATATGGTTCGCGGTGAACGTCGCGGCAAACCGCAAGATGCCGAGGCGCTTGGCGTATCGCTGGCGGAAGAGCTGCTAAATAACGGCGCACGTGAAATTCTGGCCGAGGTCTATAACGGAGAGCCCCCTGCATGAGCATACTTGTCACCCGCCCTTCTCCCGCAGGAGAGCAGTTAGTGAGCCGTCTGCGCGCACTGGGGCAGGTGGCCTGGAGTTTTCCGCTGATTGAATTCTCCCCCGGTCGCGAGCTGCCTGAGCTCGCTGACCAGATGCGTCTCTTGCAGGAAGGCGATCTGCTCTTTGCGCTGTCGCAGCATGCCGTGGAGTTTGCCCATGCGCAGCTGCAACAACAGGGCGTTCGCTGGCCTCACGCCCCCCGCTATTTCGCCATCGGGCGCACTACGGCGCTGGCCTTACATACCGCGAGCGGAATCGATGTTCGTTACCCGTTAGATCGGGAAATCAGCGAAGTCTTGCTACAATTACCTGAATTACAAAACATTGCGGGAAAGCGCACACTTATTTTGCGCGGCAACGGTGGCCGCGAACTGCTGGGCGAGACGCTGCGCGAACGCGGCGCAGACGTGACGTTTGTGGAGTGCTATCAGCGTTGTGCAAAACACTATGATGGCGCGGAAGAAGCAATGCGCTGGCACGCCCGCGGTATTAATACGCTGGTGGTCACCAGCGGTGAAATGTTACAACAGCTTTGGTCGCTGATTCCGCTTTGGTATCGCGAAAACTGGTTACTCCGCTGTCGGCTTCTGGTCGTCAGTGAGCGTCTGGCGAACCACGCCCGGGAACTGGGCTGGCAGGATATTCGGATCGCTGAAAACGCCGACAACGATGCGCTGCTGCGCGCATTACAATAACTCTCAAATGGGAAGCCATAATGACGGAACACGAAAAATCCTCCGCCGTGGTTGAAGAGACCAGGGAGACTGTGGACACCACGTCACAGCCAGAGACGACAGACACAACCGTTGAGAAGAAAAACGGCAGCAATAAAACCAGCCTCACGCTGAGCGTGATTGCCATCGCGATTGCGCTGGCCGCAGGCGTGGGTCTCTACGGACTGGTGAAGAAACAAGGCACCAACCAGACGGCCACCAGCGACGCGCTGGTTAACCAAATCACTGCCCTACAGAAAGCGCAGGAGACGCAAAAAGCTGAGCTGGAAGGTGTGATCAAACAGCAGGCTGCCGCCCTCGCCGACGCGAACAGCAAACGTGAAGAGTTGACCAAACAGCTGAGCGAAGTGCAGGAAAAAGTCGCCACAATTTCGGGAACCGATGCCAAAACCTGGCTACTTTCACAGGCCGATTTTCTGGTGAAACTAGCCGGGCGCAAGCTCTGGAGCGATCAGGATGTCACCACCGCCGCCGCGCTGCTGAAAAGCGCCGACGCAAGCCTGGCTGATATGAACGATCCGAGCCTCATCAACGCACGCCGCGCTATTACGGAAGATATCGCCAGCCTGTCCGCGGTTTCTCAGGTCGACTACGACGGTATCATCCTTAAGGTGAATCAGCTCTCGAACCAGATTGATAACCTTCAGCTGGCCGATAACAACGACGATGACTCTCCGATGGATTCCGACGGTACCGAGCTGTCCAGTTCCCTGAGCGAATGGCGTATCAACCTGCAAAAGAGCTGGCAGAACTTTATGGACAGCTTTATAACCATTCGCCGCCGCGATGAAACTGCCGTGCCGCTGCTGGCACCGAACCAGGACGTCTATCTACGCGAAAACATTCGTTCCCGCCTGTTGGTCGCGGCGCAGGCCGTGCCGCGTCACCAGGAAGAGACCTACAAACAGGCGCTGGATAACGTTTCAACCTGGGTACGTGCTTACTACGATACCAATGATGCAACCACGACCGCGTTCCTCGAGGATATCGACAAGCTGAGCCAGCAAAACATCACCATGAACGTACCGGACAAGCTGGAAAGTCAGCCGATTCTGGAGAAGATCATGCAGACGCGCGTGCGTAACTTGCTGGCCCAGCCGGGCGTTCCGGCAGAGCGTCCGGCTGAAGCACCTGCCGCCGCGCCAGCGCCTGAAAGCGCGCCGCAAGGAGAGTAATGATGCTAAAAGTCTTCTTACTCTTCATCCTGCTGATCGCCGGGATTGTACTGGGGCCGATGCTTGCGGGTCACCAGGGTTACGTATTGATCCAGACCGATAACTACAACATCGAAACCAGCGTAACAGGGCTGGTGATTATCCTGATCCTGGGTGTGGTCGTTCTGCTGGCAGTGGAGTGGCTCCTGCGTCGTATTTTCCGTACCGGCGTACATACGCGCGGCTGGTTCGTTGGCCGTAAGCGCCGTCGCGCCCGTAAGCAGACCGAGCAGGCATTGCTGAAGCTGGCCGAAGGTGACTATCAGCAGGTTGAAAAGCTAATGTCGAAAAATGCCGACCATGCAGAACAGCCGGTTGTTAACTATCTGCTGGCCGCTGAGGCGGCGCAACAGCGAGGCGATGAGGCCCGCGCCAATCAGCATCTTGAACGCGCGTCTGAGCTCTCTACTAAGGATCCGATTCCGGTTGAGATCACCCGCGTTCGTCTGCAACTGGCGCGCAATGAAAACCATGCCGCACGTCACGGCGTTGACCGTCTGCTGGAAATTACCCCTCGTCATCCGGAAGTGCTGCGTCTTGCTGAGCAGGCATATATTCGGACCGGTGCATGGGGCTCGCTGCTGGACATTATCCCTTCCATGGCGAAAGCCGACGTGGGCGATGATGAACATCGTGATGAACTTCAGCGTCTGGCCTGGATTGGCCTGATGGATCAGGCGCGCGCCGATCTCGGCAGCGACGGCCTGAAAACCTGGTGGAAAAACCAGAGCCGCAAAACGCGCCAGCAGGTTCCTCTTCAGGTTGCGATGGCAGAACATCTGATTGAGTGTGACGACCATGACACCGCGCAGGAGATCCTCCTCGACGGTCTCAAGCGACAGTATGATGACCGCCTGGTGATGGTCATCCCGCGTCTGAAAACCAACAATCCGGAACAAATTGAAAAAGCACTGCGCCAGCAGATCAAAACCGTGGGCGATCGTCCGCTGCTGTGGAGTACGCTGGGCCAGTCTCTGATGAAACACGGCGAGTGGCAGGAGGCGAGTCTCGCCTTCCGCGCCGCGCTGAAGCAACGCCCGGACGCATTTGATTACGCCTGGCTTGCTGATTCGCTGGACAAGCAGCACAAGCCGGAAGAGGCCGCAGCTATGCGCCGTGATGGGCTGTTATTGACGTTGCAAAATAACGGAACGCAGCAGTAATTAACAGGAGGCCAGATGGCCTCCTTTTTTTATCTCATTTCTCCTGCTACATTCTTTTAACACTTACCAGCAAACGAACCCGCCAATGTAACGATGTCTTTTCCTTAACTTTTTTTTTGCACACGCGCTTACCCGCGTGGAATAAACCGTTTCTGAAAGGATATCGTCATGAACTCGCTTTTATATGCGCTTTTCGAAGCGCTGCGGTGCTATCGCTGGCTCCGCCTGCTGGCCTGCGCCTTTATCTTTAGCTCCCTGGGTAATGGCTTAACTCAGGTTGTTGTTTTCGGATTATTGTTACAGTGGTCAGCCCCGTCAGCGCTGTTAACCCTCGCCTTCCTTTTTGCTACGGTGCCCGGTTTTATCGGCAGCCTGATTGGTGAAAAGCTGTGCCAGCGGTTTTCACCTCTCTACCTGTTGATGCTGACCGAATGGCTGGGCTTGCTCGCCCTGCTCTTTCCCCTTTCAGGCGCACATTACCACAGCATACCGGCGCTGCTTGCGGTGCAATCCACAGAAGCGTTGCTGAGCGGGATGAGCTGGCCTGCGTTAACGCTTCTGTTTAAACGCGGACTGCATGAGGCAGAACTGCCTGCGGCAACGTGTCTGGAAAATGTGATTTTTGCCTCCCAGGTTTTGTTAGGAACCGGGCTGGGTGTGGTGTTGTTCCAGCGCATCCCGGTCTTCGCCTTACTGGTCATCGACGCCGCCAGTTTTATGGGATCGCTGGTCATGCTGTTTCTCGCAGAACGCCAGTATGTAGCGCGTCCAGCACCGTTGCCTGTCGGGGACCCTCAACCTGTGGCATTGCGCTGGCAAACTCTGACCCTTCGACAAAAACGCAGTTTGCTGATTTTGCCTGCCCTTGCTGCCGTAGGCTCGCCTGCAATGGCGTTGCTGCCAGCACTGGCGCAGCAGATCAACCCCGAGAATGCCGCTGGGCTTGCGCTGCCCTTGCTTTTTGCCAGAAGCCTGGGACAGCTTTGTGGCCCCTTGCTGCTCAGAAAAGAGAGTCTGACGCGCTTTGCAGCAAGAACGCCTTTGCTACTTAGCTGTCTTGCTCTTTTTCTGGCAGCCTATGGGTTGCTTCCGTTTTTATCCGCATGGGTCGTGCTTGCGCTGGGGATGATCTTTATCGCGCATCTGGCGTCGAATATCGTTTTTGCGGCGGGTACGTTTGGGGTACTGAGTAATTTTCAGGCTATACAGATATCCGCTGCCAGCGGTAAGGCCTGGCGCTGGCAAACGTTGAGCGCTTCCCTTTTTACGGGCCTCGCCGCAATGACGGCGACGATATTGGGAGCGGCTCAGACGCTATATGCTGTCTCTGCTATCGCACTGCTGTTGGTGGCGCTGGTCCTGGCCCATTATCGTGAATAAGGCATAAAAAAACGCCTGCTATAAAAGCAGGCGTTAAAACAGGTCTGTAAGACAACATATTTGGTGCTTCACTCAACGTTGTGTCCATGGTGTCTGATGAGGCCGAAGCGACATCTGTCAGTGGACGATAAGCACCGTAAACGGCTCTGCGTCATTCCTGAGTTTATGAGGCCTTAAGGCGAACATAAGAGATGGAATGAGCATCTACACGCATATTATTGCATGTAATGTGCCAGGTTTACACGCAGAACTTTTACATCGCGCAACATTTTAAGATAAAAGGAAATTATGCTGTTAAGAACCGCCTGAAGCCATACAACATCGCGCTAAAGTCGGTGAACTGTCGCCACAAGGAGACAGGTTAAGAGGTAAAATAACAAATACTTAAATATTAATGGTTTATATGTCGCTGAATCGCGACAAGGATGTGGGGTGTTGTCGGGAAATGACTACAGGATAAAAAAACGCAGAAAACAAAAAACCCCGCCGAAGCGGGGTTCAAAATTGGTCGGCGAGAGAGGATTCGAACCTCCGACCCACTGGTCCCAAACCAGTTGCGCTACCAAGCTGCGCTACTCGCCGATGTACTGCTTTTTTGAATTTTTAGTTCAACTCATTAAAAGTCGTGGTGCGAGGGGGGGGACTTGAACCCCCACGTCCGTAAGAACACTAACACCTGAAGCTAGCGCGTCTACCAATTCCGCCACCTTCGCAATTCACAACTCTTTCAATAATGGGGTGGCTAATGGGATTCGAACCCACGACAACTGGAATCACAATCCAGGGCTCTACCAACTGAGCTATAGCCACCACTGTATTCTTTCACGCGGTTCTGACTACTTCTCAGACCACCGCAGCTCTAGCGCCGGGACTAAAATGGCGCGCCCGACAGGATTCGAACCTGAGACCTCTGCCTCCGGAGGGCAGCGCTCTATCCAGCTGAGCTACGGGCGCTTAGCGCCGTTGCGGGGCTGGATATTACGTACCTCCGTCCCCGCTGTCTAGTGCTTTTTTGAAAAAAATGCGCGTTTGGTTATGGTTTGCACATTTTGCCGCTTATTCCTCCACTTTATGGGCGGAGCCACGGCGACCCAGGCCAAAAAGTTTATATGCAGCTGTGACGGCAGCCAGGAAGATCATCCCGACAAACAGCGACATGCGGGTATCTTCATTAAAGTACATTCCAATTAATACGCAAATCAGGAACGCCATCGTCAAATAGTTCGCATACGGGAACAGAATGGAGCGGAACGGATGGCTGGCGATCGCTTTTTTGTGCGCCTGCCGGAAACGCAACTGGCTAATCAAAATGACAAACCACGGTACCATCCCCGGCAGCACGCTGGCGCTATAGACGTAAACAAACACGCGCTGCGGATTTGGGATGATGTAGTTCAGGCAAGAGCCAATCAGCAAAATCACAATCGACACCGCTACGCCCGCCACCGGTACACCTACGCGGGAGACTTTGCCCATCACAGCCGGCAGCTGTTTGTTTTGCGAGAGCGCGTAAAGCATACGCCCACAGCTGTACATTCCGCTGTTACAGCCGGAAAGCGCCGCCGTCAGTACCACAAAGTTGATAATGGCGGCTGCCGCCGTGATGCCAATCTTAGCGAAAGTTAGGACAAACGGGCTGCCGGTGGTGCCGATCTCGTTCCATGGGAAAATGGTCACGATAACGAAGATCGCGCCCACATAGAAAATCAGGATACGCCACAGCACCTTGCCTACCGCGCTACGCAGTGTGACCTGCGGGTTTTTCGCCTCACCGGCGGTAATGCCGATCAGCTCAACGCCCTGATAGGAGGCGACAACGATACAGAGCGCCGTCAGAAAGCCCTTCCAGCCACCCGCAAAGAAGCCGCCGTGCCCGGTCAGGTTACCGAAACCGACAGCGTGCCCGCCGTTACCGAAGCCAAAGAAGATGACACCCAGACCCACAACAATCATCACGATGATGGTGGTAACTTTGATCATCGCAAACCAGAACTCGATTTCACCGTAAAGACGAACGGCGGCAAGGTTCGCCAGCGCCACCAGCCCTACGGCAATAAGCGCAGGTATCCACTGGGCCATCTCCGGGAACCAGAACTGCACGTAGACCCCGATGGCGGTGATCTCCGAAATCCCGACGGCCATCCACATAAACCAGTACGACCAGGCCGTGAGATAACCAAAGAACGGGCTCATATACCGGTGGGCGTAAACGGCGAAAGAGCCCGTTACCGGCTCCAGGAACAGCATTTCGCCCATTGAGCGCATGATGAAGAAGACGAACAGTCCGGCAATAATATACGCCAGCAGGACGGAAGGCCCCGCCCATTTCAGCGTGCTTGCCGAGCCCATAAACAGGCCAACGCCGATAGTCCCGCCCAGCGCGATCAATTCAATATGTCGAGCTTCCAGCCCACGCTGAAGCTCCGGTTTTTTCTCTGCCATAATTCCTCGGTTGTGTTTGCTGTTTCCCGACTTATTGCCGGGTATTGTTTTTGAGGGGTACTGAAATACGGAGCGAATGGTTTCTTAAATTCTGGCAAATGGCAAACAATGCATTAAAAAAATGAATGCATTGCACAGAAATTCAGCAGCTTTGCAGGGGGCGTTGCAGCGCGAACAGCAGATCGCGCTGCATATTGATTACATTTTCCCGGTGTAGTGCCAGGCGAGGTAGCGCAGAAGACGGATCTGTCGTTTGATTCGTGTCGGTTGAGAAAGCAGGCGGTAGAGCCACTCCAGCCCCAGGTTTTGCCAGACTTTGGGCGCACGCTTAACGTGGCCGGTAAAGACGTCGTAGGTGCCGCCGACGCCCATATAGAGCGCATCCGGGCTGACCAGACGGCAATCGCGCATCAGAATTTCCTGGCGCGGCGACCCCATGGCGACAGTGACAATTTTCGCCCCGCTGTCGCGTACGCGCTCATATAACGTCTGGCGATCTTCCGGCCTGAAATAGCCATCCTGACTGCCCACGATGTTAACATTCCACTGGTTACGCAGCTTTTGTTCGGTCTGCGCCAGCACCTCTGGCTTGCCGCCGATCAAAAATACCGGTGTGCCTTCAGCGCCTGCGCGTTCCATAAGCCGCTCCCAAAGGTCAGCTCCCGCCACGCGAGACACATTAGCGTCTGGAAACTTTTTACGAATTGAACGCACCACGCTAATACCGTCTGCGTATTTAAACTCCGCGGCTTCAATCAGGCTTTTCACTTCCGCATTATCTTCAACCGCCAGCATTTTTTCTGCGTTGATGGCCACAAGCGTGCCCGATTTCATCTGCCCGTCCGCGAACAGGAAATCCAGCGCGTGCTGCATGTCTCGCCAGCCAATCAGCTGTAGCCCGCGCAGCGCATAACGCGGGGCTGAAGTTGTATCCGTCATGATAATCCCTACTCAGACTTGCGACAGCGTTGTGCTGCCCTGTGGCTCACGTCTGTGCACAAGCCCTGCACTGTCAAACAACCAGTACAGCAGTTTTGCCAGCAGCAGACAGAGTCCGAAAACGACCATAAAGAACACCACGCGTGAGACGAATGAATCCAGCCCCTCGCGCGCCAGAACGATCATATTGAAAATGGCACCGAAACAGAAACTGTGCAAAACAGCGGCTTTGTAGCGGTTGGTCTCTTCGTTACCCAGCGTATATAGCCAGTCGAACCATTTTATTATCAACCCGACCGCGATCGCGCCCGGCAGGATAAACCACGTTCCGCCCATCACTACCAGCGAGCCAATCAGGGTTGGGGAAATCGCCAGGCCCGAATGGTTGTTCAGCACTTCCCAGGTAAAGTAGTTCGCCGTGTTCAGGACAATACCGGGACGGTCAGGCCACAGCCACGTCGGTATAAAGACATAGAAATCGCGAACAATCGGCGCCAGCCCCTGGAATTCGATTTTGTCGTAGTTTTGCAGCAGCAATGCCAAGTTTTCCCACGGCGAGAAGGTGTCGCGCGTCAGATACAGGAAGGTATAAAACGCTTCGTCGCCCGCCACGTTCAGTCCGTAGCGCTTCAGCGCCAGCCAGAACATCCCCACAATGCCAAAGACGCCTGCCGCCGCCAGCATCCACAGCGAGATCCAGCCGCGAATAATGCCGATAAACAGGAAAATCGCGAAGGCGATAATGATGTTGGCGCGGGTGCCGCCGACGATCATGTAGGTCAGAATGCCAAATGCGACGGTGCTGACCAGGAAGAACAGCCAGGCTTTGCTGTCCTGACGCAGGAAAAAGACCACCAGCATCGCCGGAATGAAGAAATAGAAGAAACGCTTGAGTGCGACACCAGAGACTTCGGCGGAGAAAATCTGGCTATAGGACTGTAACTTAAACAGTAAAAAGCCGTTATGCATGAAGAAAATCGCCACGCTGACGAGGGCGATTGTCATCAGCATAACCCACGTCAGATGGGTTTCTACCCGGTTCATGGTAAACAGCGGACGACGGGGTGCGGTGTCTTTCGCCGCGCGCAGGCGCGTTTTATAGGTGACGTAATACACCGCGTAGAAGCAGGTCGCAGAGAGCAGTGCCTGCAACAAGATTTCCGGCGGAGCGACGCCAACATCAAAGCGGAACACGAGGATGCTGGTCAGCGGGAAGCCAAAGAAAAAGGTCAGCAAAAACAGCAGCGAGAAGAAAACGTTGAAGTTAAAACGTACGCGCCGGAACTCAAACCAGGTGAGCGTGGCGATAAACAGCGTGCTCAGCAGCCAGACCACCAGCAAGCCGCTAAATTGCAACTGGCTCATGCGTTGTCTCCTGAAGCAATACGCAGCGCGTGGTGCCACGGCGTGAGGTAGTTCGGGCTGAAAAAGTCGATGCTATTTTTATCCACCAGCGTGAGCTGACGCTGCGCTTCCCGTACTACCTCGACATTAAGCGTGTCAGAGGTAAACAGCACCGGAATATGCTGTTCGGCCATGTCCTGCCAGAACGGGTTTTCGCGGTTGAGCACGCACGGTACGCCCGCCTGAATCAGCAGACACAGCGTACCAATCCCCTGCTGACGGGCAAAGATGAAATAGCCCAGATCGCATTTTCGCAGGAGCGCGAGATAGTCATCAAATTCCAGCTTATCGTTGAGAATGTGCAGATTTTCCGCGCTAAACAGCGCAAGCCCCTGCTGGCGAACGTCATTGATGTAGGCGTCGTTATTGGCGGGATAGCCCATCGGCACCACTACGTTCACCGTATCGCCAAACTGCTGATGTACCGCCCGCAGCGCCGCGACATGCTCGTTACTGCGATCGCCGGAATTTCCCACCAGGATGGTCAGTTTGCCCTCACGAACCGCGTCATTCGCCAGGGTGTTCAGCGCAGGATCCATACGGGTCGGAAAATAGAGCAGCTCCCCGCGAACCTTCGGGTGCTGTTTAGCAAAATAGTTGAGATCGCCACGGGTAGCAAAAACGCAGCCCACGCGCGCCTGGGCCAGACGACGCAGCGGATAGAAAAGACGGAATTTCCAGCCACGGGAGACTTCGTAGAGATCCGCTCCCCAGATATGCCAGCTGAACTGGGAAGGTTTTATCCCGCCGCTTAACAGCGCCAGCCACAGGCCAGTATTGAACTGTCCGTGGAAGAAGAAACGCTGGCTTCGGTCCGCTTTAGCTTTCGCGACAACGGCTTTGGTCAGCGCCGCTTTGTCTGGCCAGAAGGTGATGTGCAATGCCGGACACGCCGCGCTCAGACCGTTATCGCGTCCAACGACCATAAACTCGCGCGCATCGGGCGTGCCGGATGCCAGTTCATCATTGAAGAAACGTAGAACGGTCTGGTTGTGATGCGGGATATCCGATCCCAGTATGTGTATCAGTGCAGTCATGCGCGTTTACGCCAAAGTAAAAATACGCCGCAACAGGCAGCGAAATAAACGATATAAGTTGCCATATAGGCCTGAGCCGCCCCCAGCGCACCGTGGGTGGGGATCAGCCAGTGAGAAAATGCCGTCAGCAGCGCAAACTGGCCGATCTCAGCCAGGATATACAACCGCAGCGAAGCCTTCGCAATCACCAGATAGCCGAAAACGTATGCCCCCACTTTCAGCACATCGCCGACCAGTTGCCAGGCAAACAGATCGCGCATGGCGGTAAACTTCGCCGAAAACAGCAGCCAGATGGCGAAATCACGCATTAACCAGACGGTAAAGCTGGCGATCGCAACCGCCGGCAACACAAAACGCAGGGAGCGAAAAATCTCGCGGGTAATATCCTGCCTGGAAGTCAGGCGCGATAAGGTTGGCAGCAAATAGACGCTAAAGGAAGCCGTAATAAATTGGAGGTAAGCATCTGAAATACTGCTCACGCCCTGCCAGATCCCCACTTCATCCCAGCTGTAATGCGCTGCCAGCAGGTTTCGCATCATCACGTAGGCAACGGGAAGCGTTACCGAAGTGATGAGCGCCATCAGGGTAAACTTACCGAGCTGCCCCGCCAGTATCTTGTCCCACTGCGGTTTCAGGTAACTCAGCGGGACATTGCCTCTGCGCATCAGCATAAACGCAGCCGGAATGACAACGAGCGCAGGCACCAGCGCCAGCCCCAGCAGCGCGCCTTCATAGCCGCCCAGCCGATAGCAAAAGTAGTAGGCGATAACGCCGATGATGCTGCCGAGGATCAGCGCCAGCGCATTCCCGGCGGCATCACGGAAGCCTTTCATCAGCGCCAGCAGCAGGTTTGCCCAGGCGATCCCCATCTGAACGAGCGCCACCAGGCGCACCAGCCCCTGATAATGCGTGTGTCCGAACAGCCCCTGGCTGATGGGTGCCGCCGCCAGCAAAAAGACGACGGCCAGCAACGTAGAGAAGCCCAGCACCATAGCCGAGGAGGTGCCCACCACCGTGCGGAGCTTTTCGGCATCGTCATGATGCTGCGCGACGTATTTGGTGACGCCATTGAATATCCCGGCTCCCGCCAGCACGCCAAGCACCGTGACCAGCTGGCGGAAGTTCCCTGCCAGCCCAACGCCTGACGGACCAAATGAGACGGCCAGCAGCTTGACGACCAGTAACCCGGCGCCAATTTTTACTAGCGTGGACGCTGCCGTCCACACCGACGCTTTTGCCAGAGACATATCAGGCGAAATAACTCAGAAGCGAATTGATCACCGTACGCTGGTTCACCGGCGCGAGGTTGTAGAACAGGGGCAGGCGGAGCAGACGTTCGCTCTCTTTGGTGGTGTAGCGGTCTTCACCGGCAAACATCCCGAAGGCTTCGCCAGCCGGGCTGGAGTGCAGCGGAATATAGTGGAATACCGCCATAATTTCCGCCTCTTTCAGCCAGGCAATCAGCTTGCTGCGATCGTCGTTATCGCGCAGCTTGATGTAGAACATGTGAGCGTTGTGGATACAGTCTGCCGGAATAGTCGGCAGTTCAATACGTCCGGCTTTTGCCAGCGGCTCCAGCGCGTCGTAGTAGGTTTGCCACAGGGAGAGGCGTTGCAGATTGATTCGCTCTGCCGCTTCCAGCTGCGCCCAGAGATACGCGGCCTGCAAATCCGCCATCAGGTAGCTTGAGCCGATATCGCGCCAGGTGTACTTATCCACCTGACCGCGGAAGAACTGGCTGCGGTTGGTCCCTTTTTCACGGATCACTTCCGCACGCTCCACCAGGGCACGATCGTTAATCAGCGTCGCGCCGCCTTCGCCGCCTGCGGTGTAGTTTTTGGTTTCGTGGAAGCTAAAGCAGCCGATATGACCGATGGTGCCCAGCGCGCGCCCTTTGTAGGTGGACATCACGCCCTGCGCGGCGTCTTCCACCACAAACAGGTTGTGCTTTTTGGCGATGGCCATGATGGTGTCCATCTCACAGGCCACGCCCGCGTAATGCACCGGCACAATCGCCCGCGTTTTGTCAGTGATCGCCGCTTCAATCAGCGTTTCGTCGATGTTCATGGTATCCGGACGGATATCCACAAACACGATTTTCGCCCCGCGCAGGACAAACGCGTTCGCCGTGGAGACGAAGGTGTAGCTCGGCATGATCACTTCATCGCCAGGCTGGATATCCAGCAGCAGCGCCGCCATCTCGAGCGATGCGGTACAGGACGGCGTCAGCAGCACCTTGGCACTGTGAAAACGTTGCTCCATCCACTGCTGGCAGCGGCGGGTAAAACCGCCGTCGCCACAGAGCTTGCCGCTGCCCATAGCCGACTGCATGTAATCAAGTTCAGTGCCCACAACGGGAGGCGCGTTAAATGGAATCATCTTGTCACCTGTATAACCAGTAGGCGGTGGCGTCGATGCTGGCACCACTCGCAATATAACGTTTAAGCGCAGCGGTGTTGCCCATCTGGGTTGCGACCCGCAGCGTCGATACCTGTTGTTGCTCCGCCCAGTGCAGCGCCGCCTGCATGAGTTTCTCGCCCATGCCGCGCCCGGCTAACAGTCCGATGCGCGCCTCGTGCTCGGTGAGCCTGCGAAGCGAAACAAAACCCTGAATCTGTCCCCCGTCAGTACGGAACACCAGACATACGTGGTCAAACGTGCCTTTGACCGCATTCTCTATCCACTGAGCATAAAAGCGACCGTTGTCATCGGGCGCATACCAGGGCGCCCGGAAACGGCTCTGAGCGAAGGCCAGCGCCGCCATCTTGCGCAGCGTGGGGATATCCTGCTCCGTTGCAATTTCCGCGCCCGGTGAGGCGTAGCGAGCCACGGTAACAGAGAGATCAACCTCGCCCTCGACCAGCCGGAATCCGTGCTGCTGGAGGGCGTCCAGCAGATCGGCGCGGTCCGCCGGGATCTTAGCCTGTACGCGCTGCCAGGCGCTGAAGTCTGCATCCTGCAACGCAGGGGCATTGTCGCGCAGACGCACTATCGCTGAGGGACGCGCAAAAAATGCGCTTTCCCACTCAAGAGACTCCAGCACGCCGTTGAGGATACTCAACGCCACACGCCTTTGGTATCAACAACATACTGCTGACGTACGGCATCACCGGAAACCGCTTTAAACGCATTGTGATCCACCAGCAGCACCAGCACATCCGCCGTCGCCAGCGCGTCATCCAGGGCGGTAAGGGTGCAGTGACCGGCAAGTTTTGCCGGCAACGCATGAATATTCGGCTCAACCACCAGCGTTTCACCGCTGTGCCAGGCAGCGATCATTTCGGCAATTTCCATCGCCGGGCTTTCGCGCAGATCGTCAATATTCGGTTTGAATGCCAGACCAAAGCAGGCAATTTTCAGCTCACTGGCGCGTTTGCCGCTGTCGGCCAGGCAATCCGCGACCGTGGCTTTGACCTGGTTGATAACCCAGTGCGGTTTATGGTCGTTTACTTCGCGCGCGGTGCGAATCAGGCGTGCCTGTTCCGGATTTTGCGCCACGATAAACCACGGATCGACCGCGATGCAGTGCCCACCCACGCCCGGCCCCGGCTGAAGGATGTTCACGCGGGGGTGACGGTTGGCAAGACGAATAAGTTCCCAGACGTTAATCCCCTGATCGGCGCAAATCAACGACAGTTCATTCGCAAACGCGATGTTAACGTCGCGGAAACTGTTTTCGGTCAGTTTGCACATCTCGGCGGTGCGGGAGTTGGTCACCACACATTCGCCTTCAAGGAAAATTTTATACAGCTCGCTGGCGCGCGCGGAGCAGACTGGCGTCATGCCGCCAATCACGCGGTCATTTTTAATCAGTTCCACCATCACCTGGCCTGGCAGTACGCGCTCAGGGCAGTAGGCGATATTGATATCGGCCTGGTCGCCCACCTGCTGGGGGAAGCTAAGATCGGGACGCGCCTCGGCCAGCCACTGTGCCATCTGCTCGGTTGCCCCAACAGGTGAAGTGGACTCAAGGATAACCAGCGCCCCTTTCTTCAGCACAGGCGCAATGGATTTTGCCGCCGCCTCGACGTAAACCATGTCAGGCTCATGATCGCCTTTAAAGGGCGTTGGAACCGCAATCAGGTACGCATCGGCTTCTACCGGCGTGGTGCTGGCGCGCAGGAAGCCACCGTCCACCGCCTTTTTCACCACGCGATCGAGATCGGGCTCCACGATATGAATTTCGCCACGGTTGATGGTTTCCACCGCGTGCGCGTTGATATCTACGCCAACGACCTGCTTTTGACGAGAGGCAAAGGCCGCCGCAGTAGGCAGCCCGATATAGCCAAGACCAACAACAGAGATGGTAGTAAAACTCATAGCGTTACCCGATTGTGTTTAAGTGCGTGCAAAATACGACCACAAGCCTGCCCGTCACCGTACGGATTGTGGGCCCGGCTCATCGCCTGATACTCTTCATCGTCATGCAGTAAGCGCGTGACCTCTTCGACAATACGACGCGGATCCGTTCCCACCAGACGCACGGTACCGGCAGTAACCGCTTCCGGGCGTTCGGTGGTTTCACGCATCACCAGTACCGGCTTACCGAGGGAGGGCGCCTCTTCCTGAATGCCGCCAGAATCGGTCAGGATCAGCCAGGCGTGGTTCATCAGCCAGACAAATGGCAGATAGTCCTGCGGCTCGATCAGGAGCACGTTTTCCACGTGACCCAGGATACGGTTGACCGGTTCGCTGACGTTCGGGTTGAGGTGCACCGGATAGACAATCTGCACATCCTCGTTCTGCGCGGCGATTTCAGCCAGCGCGTGGCAGATTTGCTCAAAGCCACGGCCAAAGCTTTCGCGGCGGTGGCCCGTCACCAGAATCGTTTTCTTGCCGTTGTTCAGGAACGGATAGCGCGCAGCAAGTTCTGCCTGAAGCTCGCTGTTAGCCAGCACGCGGTCACGCACCCAAATCAGCGCATCAATGACCGTATTGCCGGTGACGAAGATCTTGCTGTCGCTGATATTTTCGCGCAGCAGGTTTTGGCGTGAGTTCTCGGTTGGCGCAAAATGGTACATCGCCAGGTGACCGGTGAGCGTACGGTTGGCCTCTTCCGGCCACGGGGAATAGAGATTGCCGGTACGCAGACCCGCTTCAATATGACCAACGGGGATACGCTGATAGAACGCGGCCAGGCTGGTTGCCACGGTAGTAGTGGTGTCGCCGTGCACCAGCACTACATCCGGCTTGAACGACTCCAGAATAGGCTTTAATTCTTGCAGAATACGGCAGGTTATTTCCGTCAGTCCCTGTCCCGGTTTCATTATATTGAGATCGTAATCCGGGACGATAGAAAAGAGGGTTAAGACCTGATCGAGCATCTCACGGTGCTGGGCAGTCACGCACACTTTCGCTTCAATATCAGGATCTCTGGCCAGCGCATGAACCAGAGGCGCCATCTTGATGGCCTCCGGCCTGGTGCCAAATACGGTTAGTACTTTCACATCGATTCTCTTCGATTAGACGATGAAGGTCACAGCCTTCATCGTAGACGGCGTTCTTAGTTTGTGCGGCGACGCAATAACGCTACGCCAGCGCCAGTCAGTGCGCCCACAATCCCCCACATGATCATCAGGAATGCGCGACGCGGACTATCGCGTTTTACAGGCTCTTCAGGCGTTCTTAAATAACGATAGGTCTGAAAACGCGGGTCCAGCGTTGGACCGACGTTGAGCGTATTGAGCATGGCGCGGTTTTGGTCGTAATCAAGGTCAAAGTCAGGGCCAACGGCCTGGATATTTTCCAGACGAGCCTGAAGCATTGGGCGACCAAGAAGGAACATTTCTGAATCCGGGAGTTCGTCCGCCGGAACATCCGTTTCGCTACGGGAAATATTGTGCTGTTCCGCAATCTTCAGCGCCTGCTCAAGATTATGCACGCGACGGGCGAAGATGGCCTTAGCGACCTCTTCCTGGCGTTTGACCTGCGCTTTCATCTGGATAGTGCGCGCAGCCCAGGCGCCTTTCAGCTCGTCATTCAAATGGCTGGCCGCGCGCTGGCTGGCAAAAGCAACGTACTGACGCAACAGGTTATTGGCGTCCGGCGCCGTTTCCGCAATCAGCTTCACGCTGTCGCTAACGTTACGAAGCACATCGCCAGGCATAAACTGAATGTTATTAATCAGATCATCCAGCAGCGCGGCATCCGCTTTGCTGTTACCGACCATGCGCTGCTTGTAGTAGTCCGTCTGGGACCAGAAATCGCGACGTGTATCCCACGACGCCAGCTGCATCACAAACTCTTTGTAGGATTCATCCATCACCGAGGCCTGATCCGGGGTCGCCAGATTGGCCTTGATATCAAGATTACGCAGGAATTGCTGCTGGGAGTAGTAGCCTCCAAGCATATTCACCGTTGGTCGGTCTGTGATCGCCGTGGCGCTCCACTCTTGTTTTGCAAAGAAGGTGTAAGCAAGCGCTAACAGCGCGAACCCCAAGGCAATCCCTACAATCCACAGTTTGCCCTGCCATAACACGCGAAACAAACCACGAATATCCAGCTCGTTCTCAGTGCCCACTGATTTCGCTCCCGCCAACGGTTGAGTCATCATAGTCCCGGTTTTACTTAGTTAATGTTGTGTTTTTGCCACTGTTCCGACGCATCCTGCGTTTTAAACGTTTAATAAAACGCGCGACTTTCCATGCACGCTTGATGCAGTAACCGTACATGAAAAATGCTAGCAAGAATAATACCAACATTACCCATTCAGGAATGAAATGTGCGTATTCTGCGGCAACGCCAATCGCAGCCAGAATAGCAGCCGCAAGCGTAATCAACACAAATGCCTGACGAGACGTGAAGCCGGCGCGCATAATCAGGTGGTGAATATGCTGCCGATCGGGAGAAAACGGGCTCATTCCTTTACGCAGACGGCGGTACATAATAGCGACCATGTCCATCAGCGGGATGGCGATAATCCAGAGAGCCGTTACCGGGCTGATAGGGTGCGTTTTACCCTGCGTGGTTTCCAGCAGGACCCAGATAACCGTAAAGCCAATCAGGGTACTGCCCGCATCGCCCATAAAGACTTTATAGCGACGCCCTAACACACCCAGGTTCAGGCAGATGTATGGCAGGATGGCGGCAATCATAGCAAAGCACCACATTGACAGGCTGTACTGGCCGTCAAACCATAAGATGATGCCGATCGCGCCAAACGAAACAGAGGACAGCCCACCAAGCAGACCGTCTATACCGTCAACCATGTTAAAGGCGTTGATAGCCGCCCACACGGCAAACAGCGTCAGGAAGAAGCCGAATGGCCCAAGCACCAGCTCCCAGGGACCAAACACGTAGCCCAGGCTTCTGAGATAGAGGCCGCCTACCACCATCATAATGATGCCAATGGCCGCCTGTACCGTCGCGCGGAACTTCACGCTGATATCAAAACGATCATCAAGGGCGCCGACCAGTACCAGCACACCGGCACATGCCAGATAGAGTGCGGCATGGGGGATATAATAATCCGCGATCCCGAATGTGAAACAGATGCCTGCGTATACCGAAACGCCGCCCACCAGCGGAATAAGCCCCTGATGACGTTTACGGAAGTTCGGTTTGTCCACTAACCCAATTCTTTTTGCTACCTTGCGCGCAATGAACAAAAAACAGGTTGTGAATAAAAAAATACTGATCAGCTCAGTTACTGCAGTGAGTAGATTCACAATGGATTGCTCTCAACAAATGTTAGTCCCGGAAGTATAACCATGAAGCCACTGCCTCAGAAGGATTAAAGATGGCTTCTCACAACTCCCTTTGTATGTTTTTCAATCAATTATTTCTTTGACTGTGCAAACATTCTTATTGTCGCACCGACAGGTCAAAATTGGGAGTGTGTGGTAATAGCGTATAGTCCATAAATAAAAAACGCCACGTAAAAACGTGGCGTTTACTGGGATTATTTGCGTTACGAGCGTTTCATCATGTCGAAGAAATCGTCGTTCGTTTTGGTCATCGCCAGTTTGTTGATGAGGAATTCCATTGCGTCGATTTCGCCCATTGGATGGATGATTTTGCGCAGGATCCACATTTTCTGAAGCTCTTCCTGAGTGGTAAGCAGCTCTTCTTTACGGGTACCGGAACGGTTGTAGTCGATCGCCGGGAAGACGCGTTTTTCTGCGATTTTACGAGAAAGGTGCAGTTCCATGTTGCCTGTACCTTTGAACTCTTCGTAGATAACTTCGTCCATTTTGGAGCCGGTATCGATCAGCGCCGTCGCGATAATGGTCAGGCTACCGCCCTCTTCCACGTTACGCGCCGCACCGAAGAAACGCTTCGGACGATGCAGGGCGTTGGCATCCACACCACCGGTCAGTACTTTACCGGAAGCCGGCACCACGGTGTTGTAGGCACGCGCCAGACGGGTGATGGAGTCGAGCAGGATGATCACATCTTTCTTGTGCTCAACCAGGCGTTTCGCCTTCTCGATAACCATTTCCGCAACCTGAACGTGGCGGGAAGCAGGCTCGTCGAAGGTAGACGCAACCACTTCCCCTTTCACCAGACGCTGCATCTCGGTCACTTCTTCCGGACGTTCGTCAATCAGCAGCACCATCAGCACACAGTCTGGGTGATTGTAAGCAATGCTCTGCGCGATGTTTTGCAGCAGCATGGTTTTACCGGCTTTTGGCGGCGCTACAATCAGACCACGCTGGCCACGACCAATTGGCGATGCCAGATCCAGCACACGCGCGGTTAAGTCTTCAGTAGACCCGTTACCACGCTCCATGCGCAGGCGAGAGTTCGCGTGCAGCGGCGTTAAGTTCTCGAACAGGATCTTATTGCGGGAGTTTTCCGGTTTGTCGTAGTTGACTTCGTTAACCTTCAACAGCGCAAAGTAGCGTTCACCCTCTTTTGGAGGACGAATCTTACCTGAAATGGTGTCACCAGTGCGGAGGTTGAAACGGCGGATTTGGCTAGGGGATACGTAGATGTCGTCAGGGCCGGCGAGGTAGGAGCTGTCTGCGGAGCGGAGGAAACCAAATCCGTCTTGCAGTATCTCCAGCACACCGTCGCCAAAGATATCTTCGCCACTCTTAGCGTGCTGCTTCAGGATGGCGAAAATGATGTCCTGCTTGCGCATACGAGCCTGGTTTTCCAGTCCCATATTTTCGCCGAGAGTGATCAGCTCAGAAACCGGCGTATTCTTTAATTCGGTAAGATTCATAATGGTGTGGGTTCTTAAACTCGGGGTGATTCTCGAACTTAATGTTGTGAATGGTATGGCAGGGTCATCCATGCCTGTTTAGCGGCCATCACCTCATGTCTGTTCGCTGTCTGGTCACAGGGAAAGAACGCAGAACTGAAACGACAAGACGGATTGAGTGACAAGCCCGGAATCTAGCAACTTCACGCACTGTTTATGTTAACAACGGGAAGTATCGGGTAAAACAAGATTCAAACAACAAGATATGTTTAAAACGTAGTCATAGCTAACTTAGCACGACTAAAGCCGGGCGTCCAGATCTCGCCGTTAATTAGGCGCTCTGGACGCTCAGCTGAGAAACCTTACGCCAGGTTAGCGTCCAGGAACTCTTTCAGTTGACCTTTGGACAGTGCGCCCACTTTGGTCGCTGCCACGTCACCGTTCTTGAACAGCAGCAGGGTCGGGATGCCACGGATACCGTATTTTGGCGCGGTGCCCGGGTTCTGGTCGATGTTCAGCTTGGCAACGGTCAGTTTGCCCTGATATTCGTCAGCGATTTCATCCAGAATCGGAGCGATCATTTTGCAAGGACCACACCATTCAGCCCAGAAATCAACGAGGATCAGCCCGTCAGCTTTAAGTACGTCCGTGTCAAAACTGTCGTCAGTCAGGTGAATAATTTTATCGCTCATATATAACTCCACAGGAATAAGCCTGGTACGTTGGTTTTGTCTCCACCAACGACGTGTTGATGTCGCATTAACCAACTAAAGGTTGACTTTATTTCACCGGATACGCTTTCGTAAAGCAATAGTAAGCTGATATTCTACCACACTATGAGCAAAACACATTTAACAGAACAGAAGTTTTCCGACTTCGCCCTGCACCCAAAGGTGATCGAAGCCCTTGAAACTAAAGGGTTTCATAACTGCACGCCCATTCAGGCTCTCGCCCTGCCGCTGACGCTGGCCGGTCGCGATGTTGCAGGGCAGGCGCAAACCGGTACTGGCAAAACGATGGCGTTTTTAACGTCAACGTTTCATTATTTACTTTCTCACCCAGCGATTGCAGACCGCAAAGTTAACCAGCCGCGCGCGCTAATTATGGCCCCGACGCGAGAACTGGCGGTACAGATCCACGCAGACGCTGAGCCCCTGGCGCAAGCCACCGGCCTGAAACTTGGCCTGGCCTACGGCGGCGACGGCTACGATAAACAGCTGAAAGTGCTGGAAAGCGGCGTCGATATCCTGATTGGGACCACCGGCCGTCTTATCGACTACGCCAAACAGAACCATATCAACCTCGGCGCAATCCAGGTCGTGGTGCTGGATGAAGCAGACCGCATGTACGATCTGGGCTTCATTAAAGACATCCGCTGGCTGTTCCGCCGTATGCCTGCGGCAAACCAGCGTCTGAACATGCTGTTCTCCGCAACCCTGTCATACCGCGTACGTGAACTCGCATTCGAGCAGATGAACAATGCGGAATATGTGGAAGTAGAACCGGAGCAGAAAACCGGGCACCGCATTAAAGAAGAGCTTTTTTATCCTTCTAATGAAGAGAAAATGCGCCTGTTGCAAACCCTGATCGAAGAAGAGTGGCCGGATCGCGCGATTATCTTCGCGAACACCAAACACCGCTGTGAAGATATCTGGGGTCACCTGGCGGCAGATGGTCACCGTGTCGGCCTGCTGACCGGCGACGTGGCGCAGAAAAAACGCCTGCGCATTCTCGACGAATTTACTCGTGGCGACCTTGATATTCTGGTCGCGACCGACGTGGCGGCCCGTGGCCTGCACATTCCAGCCGTGACGCACGTCTTTAACTATGACCTGCCAGATGACTGTGAAGACTATGTACACCGTATCGGTCGTACTGGTCGTGCAGGCGCAAGCGGTCACTCCATCAGCCTTGCGTGTGAAGAGTATGCGCTGAACCTTCCGGCCATTGAGACCTACATCGGTCACTCTATTCCACAGAGCAAATACAATCCGGAAGCGCTGTTAAGCGAGTTGCCGCCACCTAAGCGCCTTACACGTCCACGCTCCGGCAATGGCCCGCGTCGTTCCGGCGGTGCACCGCGTAATCGTCGTCGTTCAGGTTAAGAAAATATGCTCAGCTCCACCTCGCTTTATGCGGCAATTGATCTCGGTTCGAATAGTTTTCATATGCTGGTTGTGCGCGAGGTGGCGGGAAGCATACAAACGCTGACGCGCATTAAGCGCAAGGTCCGCCTCGCGGCGGGCCTGAGCAGCGATAATCATCTCTCCCCGGAAGCCATGGAACGTGGCTGGCAGTGTCTGCGTCTGTTTGCAGAACGTTTACAGGATATCCCGCTCAGTCAAATTCGCGTTGTTGCCACGGCGACCCTACGTCTTGCGGTTAACGCTGGCGATTTCATTGCCAGAGCACAGGAAATTCTGGGCTGTCCGGTGCAGGTCATCAGCGGTGAAGAAGAAGCGCGTCTGATTTATCAGGGTGTGGCGCATACGACCGGCGGCGACGATCGTCGTCTGGTGGTCGATATCGGTGGCGCCAGTACCGAACTGGTCACGGGCACAGGCGCGCAGGCGACGTCGCTCTTCAGCCTGCCAATGGGCTGTGTGACCTGGCTGGAACGCTACTTTACCGATCGAAACCTTGCCAAAGAGAATTTTGACGAGGCGGAAAACGCGGCGCGTGCGGTCCTGCGCCCGGTCATGGACGAACTGCGCTATCACGGCTGGAAAGTGTGTGTCGGCGCGTCTGGAACCGTGCAGGCGTTGCAGGAAATCATGATGGCACAGGGGATGGACGAGCGGATCACGCTTGCCAAACTCCAGCAGCTTAAACAGCGCGCCATCCAGTGTGGTCGTCTGGAAGAGCTTGAAATAGAAGGGCTGACGCTTGAACGCGCGCTGGTTTTCCCCAGTGGGCTCGCCATACTGATTGCCATTTTCACCGAGCTTAATATCCAGTGTATGACCCTGGCAGGCGGTGCGCTGCGTGAAGGTCTGGTCTACGGAATGCTGCACCAGTCGGTCGATCAGGACATCCGTAGCCGTACGCTGCGTAACGTTCAACGCCGCTTTATTGTGGATACCGACCAGGCGCAGAGAGTGAGTCAACTGGCGTCACAGTTTGCCGATCAGGTGAAAAAAAGCTGGGATATTGAACCGTTAAGCCGCGATCTGTTGCTAAGCGCCTGTGCGCTACATGAAATTGGTCTCAGCGTGGAGTACAAGCAGGCACCGCTGCACGCGGCCTGGCTGGTGCGTAATCTCGATTTGCCGGGTTATACGCCCGCCCAGAAGAAGCTGCTGGCCACCCTGCTGCTGAATCAGACTAACGCCGTCGATCTCTCTTCCCTTCACCAGCAGAACGCTGTGCCGCCGCGCGTGGCGGAGCATCTGTGTCGTCTGCTTCGGCTGGCGATCCTGTTTGCCAGTCGGCGTCGAGATGATTTGCTGCCAGCGATTACGCTGGCGGCAGACGATGAGAAACTGACGCTGACGCTACCGGAAAACTGGCTTGAGGATCATCCCCTTGGGGCGGAACTGATTGAGCAGGAGTACCAGTGGCAGAGCTATGTGCACTGGGCGCTTGATGTGAAGTGACCCTTGAAGCGTGCCGGGTGGCGGCTTCGCCTTACCCGGCCTACAAATAGTTATCCCTTCTCTTTGGCTTTTGCCAGCATCGCGCGAATGTTTGCCACGTTTGCCTGCCCTTTATGCATACGCTCTTCAGCGGTAATGACTTTACGCTCCTGCTCCCAGATAAGATCGCCCTGAGGCAACTCCAGCAGAAAACGGCTCGGCTCCGGGCGCACCAGCTCACCATACTGACGGCGCTCTTTGCACAGCGTAAACGTCAGCTCTTTCTGCGCACGGGTGATCCCAACGTAGGCCAGACGGCGCTCTTCGTCGACGTTATCTTCATCAATGCTGCTCTGGTGCGGCAATAGGCCCTCTTCCATCCCCACCAGATAGACATAAGGGAACTCCAGCCCTTTCGAGGCATGTAACGTCATCAGCTGAACCTGATCGGCCTCTTCTTCGCTTTCCCCGCGCTCCATCATATCGCGCAGCGTGAAGCGGGTGACCACCTGCGTCAGGGTCATGGGCTCGTCAATCTCAGATCCTTCAAGCATTTCGGTCATCCAGCTGAAGAGCTGGTTAACGTTTTTCATGCGCATCTCTGCCGCTTTCGGGCTGGCGGAGGTTTCATACAACCAGGATTCGTAATCAATGCCGTGGATCAGATCGCGTACTGCCGCCACAGGCTCGCGCTCAGCCAGACGCTGCACCTCACCCAGCCAGTGGGTAAAGCGGGTTAAGGCCTCATAGCCGCGCCCGGTCAGGGTCTGGCTCAGCCCCATATCGAAGCTGGCGGTGAACAGGCTTTTGTTGCGGGTCATCGCCCATTCACCCAGCTTTTGCAGCGTCGCAGAGCCAATCTCGCGCTTCGGCGTATTTACAATGCGCAGGAAAGCGCTGTCGTCATCCGGGTTGGTCAGCACGCGCAGATAGGCCAGCAGATCCTTGATTTCCGGACGCGAAAAGAACGACGTACCGCCGGAGATTTTGTAGGGGATGCGGTTCTGCATCAGCATCTTTTCAAAGACGCGCGACTGGTGGTTACCGCGATAGAGGATCGCGTAATCCTTGTATTCAGTTTTGTTGACGAAGTGATGGGCAATCAGCTCGCCGGTTACGCGCTCCGCTTCGTGCTCTTCGTTATTGGCGCTAAGGACTTTCAGCTCGGTGCCGTAACCCAGTTCGGAGAACAGGCGCTTCTCAAAGACGTGCGGGTTATTGGCAATCAGGATGTTCGCCGCCTTCAGGATACGCCCGGAGGAACGGTAGTTCTGCTCCAGTTTAATCACCTGCAACGCCGGGAAGTCTTTGCTCAGCAGCACCAGGTTTTGCGGACGTGCGCCACGCCAGGAGTAAATCGACTGATCGTCATCGCCTACAACGGTAAAACGCGCGCGCTGTCCTACCAGCAGCTTTACCAGCTCGTACTGGCTGGTGTTGGTATCCTGGTATTCATCCACCAGCAGGTAACGAATTTTGTTCTGCCAGCGCTCGCGCACCTCTTCATTCCGCTGAAGCAGCAGCGTCGGCAGCAGGATCAGATCGTCGAAATCCAGGACGTTACAGGCTTTCATATGCGCGTCGTAAAGACCGTAGCAGTGGGCAAAGATGCGGTCGCGCTCGCCTTTGGCACTTGCCGCTGCCTGGGCCGGCGTCATCAGATCGTTTTTCCAGTTCGAGATCGTCGAGATCAGCTGTTGCAACAGCACTTTGTCATCTTCGATCAGCCCTTCCGTTAGCTCTTTAAGCAGCGCCACCTGGTCGGTGTCATCAAAGAGAGAAAAGTTGGACTTCATGCCCAGCGCCGCGTATTCGCGCTTGATAATATCCAGACCCAGCGTGTGGAAGGTGGAGATCATCAGCCCGCGCGCCTCTTTACGGCCCAGCGTCTGGCCGACGCGCTCTTTCATCTCACGCGCCGCTTTGTTGGTAAAGGTGACCGCCGCGATATGGCGCGCCTGGTATCCACAACCCCGAATTAAATGGGCGATTTTGTTGGTGATCACGCGTGTTTTACCGGATCCCGCTCCCGCCAGCACCAGGCAGGGTCCGGTGACGAATTCGACAGCTTGTTGTTGTCCGGGGTTTAAACGCATAAATGATCACTCAATGAAAGTCGGGAGAGGAGGAAAAACGCGTGGTAGTATACCGACCGTAAACTCGTTGACTCAAGGCACGATCATGGCAAAAACAGCAGCAGCACTGCATATCCTTGTTAAAGAAGAGAAACTGGCACAGGATCTGCTCGAACAGATTAAAAACGGCGCCGACTTCGGCAAACTGGCGAAGAAACACTCGATTTGCCCGTCAGGCAAACGCGGTGGTGACTTAGGCGAGTTCCGCCAGGGCCAGATGGTCCCGGCATTTGATAAAGTGGTTTTCTCCTGCCCGGTGCTGGAGCCAACCGGCCCACTGCATACGCAGTTCGGCTATCACATTATCAAAGTGTTATACCGCAACTAATCAAAAGCCCGGTGCATTGACTCACCGGGCTTTTTTATTTGGCTGTTCCGGCGTTCAGATGCCGTCGCCGTATTCGAAGGTGTGGTGAATACCGTTGAAGTGCTGATCCATATCCATCGACGGCTTATCGCTGTCTGGCTTACCGACGATGCGCGCCGGGACGCCAGCGGCGGTGGTGTGCGGCGGTACAGGCTGGAGCACAACCGACCCCGCGCCAATCTTCGCGCCGCGTCCGACTTCAATATTGCCGAGGATTTTAGCACCCGCGCCAATCATCACCCCTTCACGAATTTTCGGATGGCGATCGCCGCTGGTTTTACCGGTACCGCCCAGCGTAACGGATTGCAGGATCGACACGTCATCTTCGATCACCGCCGTTTCACCGACAACAATGCCGGTGGCGTGGTCGAGCATGATCCCGCGGCCAATTTTCGCCGCCGGATGAATATCGACCTGGAAGGTCACGGAAACCTGGTTTTGAAGAAAGATGGCCAGCGCGCGGCGTCCCTCATTCCATAACCAGTGGCCGATGCGGTACGCCTGTAAGGCGTGGAATCCTTTGAGATACAGTAGCGGCGTGGAGTATTTATCCACCGCCGGGTCACGCGTACGCACGGCCTGAATGTCGCAGGCGGCAGAAGCAATCATCTCCGGATCTGCGGCGTAGGCCTCTTCCACCACCTCGCGAATGGCAATAGCAGGCATGATAGGGGAAGCCAGTTTATTGGCGAGCATATAGCTCAGGGCGCTGCCGAGATTTTCGTGCTTAAGTAGCGTCGCGTGATAGAAACTGGCCAGCATGGGCTCACAGTCGGCCAAAGCTCGGGCTTCGGCTTTAATATTATTCCAGACGATATCCAGTTCTTCACACGGCATTGCTTGCTCCAGACGATAGTTAATGACCAGCCAGTTCTGCGCTGGCTGGGTCATTCAGGTGACGATACTTCCCGGCTAATTGCTGCTGCGCTCGTCCTTGCGCGCACGACCTAATAAGGTCAATGCTGCCTCGCGCGCATTTTTTCCGCAATACAATACCTGATAAATTTCCTCGGTTATTGGCATTTCGACACCGAAACGGTGCGCCAATTCGCGAACTTCTTTGGTATTGCGATAGCCTTCAACCACCTGACCAATCTTCTCCTGCGCGCTTTTTACATCGCTGCCCTGTCCGAGCATCATGCCAAAGCGGCGGTTACGCGACTGGTTATCGGTGCAGGTCAGCACCAGGTCGCCCAGCCCAGCCATTCCCATAAAAGTGGCCGGATCGGCACCGAGCGCTTCGCCCAGGCGGGACATTTCGGTCAGACCACGGGTGATCAGCGCCGTACGCGCATTCGCGCCGAAACCGATGCCGTCAGACATCCCGGCCCCGATGGCAATGACGTTCTTCACCGCACCGCCCAGCTGTACGCCGATAAAATCAGGGTTGCTGTACACGCGGAAGCTTTTGCCGCAGTGCAGCAGTTGCTGAAGATCGTCGGAAAATGCCTGGTCGGTGGACGCCAGCGAGATCGCCGTCGGCAAGCCCGCAGCCAGCTCTTTGGCAAAGGTCGGCCCCGAGATCACCGCCAGCGGGATCGCTGTTCCCAGCGCTTCGCGGGCAACGTCCTGCAACAGACGTCCGGTTTCCGCTTCCAGCCCCTTCGTCGCCCACACAATACGCGCATCCGCACGCATCAGCGGCTTAATCTGACGCAGGACTTCGCCAAACACGTGGCTTGGCACCACAATCAGAATATTGCGGCTGGCCGCCAGCGCGGTCGCGAGGTCGCTTTCCAGATAGAGAGAGTCAGGGAACGGAACGTCCGGGAGAAACGCCACGTTGCAGCGGTCGTGTTGCAACGTCGCGATATGTTTTGGATCGTGGCCCCACAGGACCACGTCGTGACCATTTCTTGCCAGCGTGATGGCAAGAGCGGTGCCGTAAGAGCCGGCACCGATCACAGTCATTGACGCATTAACAGTGCTCATCAGGCATCCTGATGTTGTTCGGCACCTTCGCCAGCCTGCTGCTGTAGATAGTTCATGAACAGCGCATCAAAGTTTACTGGCGCGAGGTTCAGTTGCGGGAATGTACCGCGAGAAACCAGGCTGGTGATGCATTCACGCGCATACGGGAACAGGATGTTCGGGCAGTATGCACCCAGGCAATGCGCCATCTGGTTGCCTTCGATGCCGCCGATGGAGAAGATACCGCCCTGCTGAACTTCGCACAGGAACGCAGTTTCTTCGCCCAGAGAGGCGGTCACGGTGACACGCAGTACGACTTCATACACATCATCCGCCAGCTGGGTGGATGCGGTATCCAGATCAAGTTTAACCTCTGGCTGCCAGTCTTTCTGGAAAACGTGCGGCGCATTTGGCGCTTCGAAAGAGACATCCTTGGTGTAGATGCGCTGGATCTGGAAAGTCATCTCGGTGTTATTTTGTTCTGACATGGAAAAACCCTTTTTAATTGTCCTAAAGTCTCTAGCTCAGCAGCGGATCGAGTCCACCACGGGCGTCGAGCGCATACAAGTCATCACAGCCGCCAATGTGCTGCGCATCAATAAAAATCTGTGGAACCGTTGTGCGACCACTGCGTTGGATCATCTCTTCGCGTTTAATCGCGTCACCATCGATCGGCAGTTCCTTGAACTTTACGCCTTTGCTGGACAGCAGCGCTTTCGCTCGGTGGCAGAACGGGCACGTTGCTTTGGTGTAGATCTCAATATTGGCCATCACTTAACTCCTTATTTACCGCGCACTAAAGGAAGATTCTCCCCGCTCCAGCCGGAGATGCCTTCTTTCAGCACCGTTACGTTTTCAAAGCCTGCTTTATGCAGTGCGTTGGCAGATTCCTGCGCCTGCATGCCAGTGCCGTCAACAACAATAATCGGCTGAGCTTTATGCTTCTCCAGCTCACCAATGTTGTTCGCTTTAATTTCCGCTGGCAGCAGGTTGATAGCACCTGCAATATGGCCCTTGCGGAAATCGTCGCGCTGACGCAGATCGACAACCACGGCGTCCTCTTTGTTGATCAGACGTGTCGCTTCACCGCGGGTGATCACCTTAATTTTAGACGTCAGTCCTTTAAATGTGGTGAACAGTACAGCGACCAGCAGGCCAATCCACGCGATGCTCAGAACCGGGTGGCGGCTAACGAATTGCATAATTTCTTGCATGGGGGGTAACAACTCCCGACTAAGTGATTAAAAAAACCAGGACAGGAGTATACCTGTGCGCTGTGGCAAATACAGCCAGCGACATAAAGCTAATCTATTTTCTGCGGCATGCCACGTAAAAAAAGCCTCAAAATGGCCTGAGAACAGCCTTGCCCCCGCGCTTTCTTTGATCTTCTGCGGCTATTTTATCGATTCAGCTGTAGTAAAATTACGCAAATTTTTTGTCTCTTGAGCATGAGGTTGTCGCAATGTCGGTTTCTAAAAAACCTATGGTACTGGTGATTCTGGATGGCTATGGCTACCGTGAAGATCAACAGGATAACGCCATTTTCAACGCCAAAACCCCGGTTATGGATGCGCTATGGGCAAAACGTCCCCACACCCTGATTGATGCGTCTGGCCTGGAAGTGGGTCTGCCGGATCGTCAGATGGGCAACTCAGAAGTGGGTCACGTTAACCTGGGTGCGGGCCGTATCGTTTATCAGGACCTGACACGCCTGGACGTTGAAATCAAAGAACGTACATTCTTTGCCAACCCAACGCTCACCGGAGCGGTTGATAAAGCCGTTGCCGCAGGCAAGGCCGTTCACATTATGGGTCTGCTCTCTGCGGGCGGTGTTCACAGCCACGAAGATCACATCATGGCGATGGTAGAACTGGCCGCTGAGCGCGGTGCGGAAAAAATCTATCTGCACGCCTTCCTGGATGGTCGCGATACGCCACCACGCAGCGCAAAAGGTTCTCTTGAAGCGTTTGAAGACAAATTTGCCGCACTGGGCAAAGGCCGCGTGGCGTCCATCATTGGTCGTTACTATGCCATGGACCGCGACAACCGCTGGGACCGCGTTGAGCAAGCCTATGATCTGCTGACCCTGGCAAAAGGCGAGTTCCAGTTCCCGACCGCCGTTGAAGGCCTGGAAGCGGCTTACGCGCGTGATGAAAACGACGAATTTGTGAAGGCAACCGTGATCCGCGCTGAAGGCCAGGCCGATGCCGCCATGGAAGATGGCGATGCGCTGATCTTCATGAACTTCCGTGCCGATCGCGCGCGCGAAATCACCCGCGCCTTCGTCAACAGCGATTTTGACGGTTTCGCCCGTAAGAAAGTGGCGAAAATTGATTTCATCCAGTTGACCGAATATGCAGCGGATATCAAAGCCCCATGCGCGTATCCGCCCGCCTCGCTGGCAAACACCTTCGGCGAGTGGATGGCGAAAAATGACAAAACGCAGCTGCGCATCTCCGAAACTGAGAAGTATGCGCACGTGACATTCTTCTTTAACGGCGGCGTAGAAGAGCCGTTTAAAGGCGAAGACCGCATCCTGATTAACTCACCGAAAGTCGCCACTTACGATCTCCAGCCAGAAATGAGCTCTGCGGAGCTGACCGAAAAACTGGTGGCCGCGATCCAAAGCGGTAAATACGACACCATCATCTGTAACTATCCGAATGGCGATATGGTGGGCCACACCGGCGTGATGGAAGCAGCCGTTAAAGCGGTTGAAGCGCTGGACCACTGCGTTGAGCAGGTTGCGAAAGCGGTTGAATCCGTAGGCGGCCAACTGCTGATTACCGCTGACCACGGTAACGCAGAACAGATGCGTGACCCGGCAACCGGTCAGGCACATACCGCCCATACCAACCTGCCTGTTCCACTGATTTATGTGGGTGATAAATCAGTGAAAGCAGTGGAAGGCGGCAAGCTTTCCGACATCGCGCCAACCATGTTGTCGCTGATGGGTATGGAAATCCCTGAAGAGATGACTGGCAAGCCGCTGTTCATCGTGGAATAATCGCTCCCCATGAGGGGAAAGGCGATTTTTTCAATCACATGGGTCGTGAAGCCGCTTCGGTTATCAGTCAGACCTCTGCTTTGCGCCAGCGCACTCAGCGCTGGCGTATTGCTGTGCGCCGCATCCGCCCACGCGGATGACCGCGATCAGCTTAAATCCATTCAGGCCGATATCGCCGCCAAAGAGCGTGCGGTACGTCAGCAGCAACAGCAGCGCGCCACCCTGCTCGCCCAGCTTAAAAAGCAGGAAGAGGCCATTTCCGCCGCCGCGCGTAAGCTGCGTGAAACACAAAACACCCTTGCCCAGCTCAATAAGCAAATCGATGAAATGAACGCGTCGATTGCGAAACTGGAGCGTCAGCGCGATGCCCAGGAGCGGAACCTTGCTGCACAGCTTGATGCTGCTTTCCGTCAGGGTGAACACACAGGTCTTCAGCTGATCCTCAGCGGTGAAGAGAGCCAGCGAGGCCAGCGTTTACAGGCCTATTTCGGCTATCTTAACCAGGCGCGTCAGGAGACCATTGCGCAGCTGAAACAGACGCGCGAAGAAGTCACCACGCAAAAAGCCGAGCTGGAAGAGAAGCAGAGCCAGCAGCAAACGCTGCTCTACGATCAGCAGGCGCAGCAGGAGAAGCTTGAGCAGGCGCGCAATGAGCGTAAGAAGACGCTCGCCGGGCTGGAGTCCTCTATCCAGGCAGGACAAAGCCAGCTGAGCGAAATGCGCGCCAACGAATCGAGACTGCGTAACAGCATTGCCCGGGCAGAAGCCGCGGCCAAAGCGCGCGCCGAAAAAGAAGCGCGCGAAGCGCAGGCGGTGCGTAACAAGCAGCAGGAAGCCTCCCGGAAAGGCACCACCTACAAACCGACTGAAAATGAACGTTCCCTGATGTCCCGTACCGGCGGCCTCGGCTCCCCGCGTGGTCAGGCTTACTGGCCCGTTCGCGGTACGATCCTGCATCGCTATGGCGAACAGTTGCAGGGTGAGCTACGTTGGAAGGGGATCGTTATCGGTGCGTCTGAAGGTAGCGAAGTGAAAGCCATCGCCGATGGCCGCGTGATCCTGGCCGACTGGCTACAGGGTTATGGGCTCGTGGTGGTGGTTGAACACGGTAAAGGCGACATGAGTCTTTACGGCTACAACCAGAGTGCGCTAGTCAGCGTTGGCACTCAGGTGCGCGCGGGTCAACCCATTGCCCTTGTGGGCAGCAGTGGCGGTCAGGGCCGCCCGTCACTCTATTTCGAAATTCGTCGTCAGGGTCAGGCGGTCAATCCACAGCCGTGGTTGGGAAGATAAGTTTTGCTTCAATTTCGTCGAATTGTTTTTTCCGTAGTCAGCGCACTGGCGCTGGCTGCACCGGTTTATGCAGGCAAACTCGCGATTGTGATTGATGACTTCGGTTATCGACCACACTATGAAAATCAGGTGCTGGCGATGCCGTCAGCCATCTCTGTCGCCGTCCTGCCTAATGCGCCTCACGCGCATGAAATGGCGACCAAAGCGCACAATGGCGGCCATCAGGTCCTTATCCATCTGCCGATGGCCCCCCTCAGCAAGCAGCCGCTGGAAAAAGATACCCTGCGCCCGGACATGAGCAGCGACGAGATCGATCGCATCATCCGCGATGCGTACAATAAAGTGCCGTATGCCGTGGGTCTGAATAACCATATGGGCAGCGCGATGACCTCCAGCCTGTACGGTATGCTGAAAGTGATGCAGGCGCTGGAGCGTTACAACCTCTATTTCCTCGACAGCATGACCATCGGCAACAGCCAGGCGATGCGTGCCGCTCAGGGAACGGGCGTGAAAGTCATCAAGCGCAAAGTATTCCTGGATGACTCCCAGAACGAAGCGGATATCCGCGTCCAGTTCAACCGCGCGGTACAGCTGGCGCGCCGTAACGGTTCGGCGATTGCCATTGGGCATCCGCATCCATCTACCGTTCGCGTTTTGCAGCAAATGTTGCCGGGCTTACCCGCCGATATCACGCTGGTGCGTCCGAGCGATCTGCTCAATGAACCTCAGGTGGATACTTCTCGTCCGGGTAGCGCGCAACCACCCGCAACGCGGCCACGTAATCCATTCCGCGGCGTGAAGAACTGCACGCTGAAACAGCCGCCTGAACCGGTCTATGCAACCCGCTTCTTCACGGTGATTGGCGAAAGCATCAGCAGCAGTACGCTGGTTAAATACGTCCAGCAACAGTGGCAGGGTTGGGGAAAAAAAGCCTGATCGGCTAACGCCTATTCTGCCAGATAAGAGTCCGACTGCTCTTTTGCAACGGACTCTTTCTTTTCCCGATTCTGATACCAGGCCTTGAAATACTTCAAAAAACTGTACGCCGTGGCATAAAACCCTGTCACCACACCCACTTTGCCCTGACGCCAGGCACCACTAAACAGATACCATTTGAAAAATGCGCCGATAGCGCTGATCGCGCCGCGACCAAGAGAGGGACGTATCGTCTGATATTGAACCAGGCGAGTGGTATATCCGTTTAATTTATTGAAAAGTTCATGCAGTGAATAAAACGTATCATGTCTGACATAGCCAGGAATACGTTCAGAACGGAGAAAACCTTCGACCTGATCGTCTACTGGCCGGTTATTAAATCGCGACTGCGTACGGTTAAAAAGACGCACCGGATAATCCGGTGATGAGACGGGATAAATCGTTCGGACATTTTCTCCCAGAACAAACCAGTGACGACATATCCGCCACGCCATATCCGATTCGGGTTCATCGCCCATTTTTAATTTTAAAATAGCATCAACGGTTTCTTGATCGAGTATTTCGTCGCTGTCCATGCACAGCACCCAGTCGTTGTGTGCATGGGATACGGCATGGTTCATCTGCTCGCCGTGCCAGCTATATTTTTTGAATATGGCCGACAATCCATAACTCTGGCAAATATATATCGTTGCGTCTGTACTTCCGGAATCAACTACAACGAATTCATCCGCTATTTTTAAAAGAGGAGGAATAACATCGTGCAACGTTCTTTCGGAGTTAAACGTTAATAAGCAGACCGTTATTTTAAACATTTTCTCACTCTCTCAATAACAACATAAATACTTTCGCTAATAGTATCTAATTGAGAAGAGGCGATTAAAGTCTTAAATCACACTTTTAAAATAAGCGCGTTTAAAACGTTTTCTTATAAAAAGACAAAGAAATACAAAAAATCTATTTTATTTCAACAAATTCTTTATAATGCGGTCAGATGAAGGGTAGCATACGGATTCAGACATGCCGCAAAAACGTAAAATCCTCCTCCTGGACACGGGCAAAGAATGGGGGGGAGGTACCAACAGTATGCTTGAGCTTCTGAAGCGAATCAACCGCGAAAAATTCGACATTACTTGTTGTTTTTACAGTGATTATAGTCGTGCTGAAGGTGAAACGATAGGCCAGGTGCTCAATAGCATTGGGATACCTCTACTCGTTATCCCTCAACGTAAGCAACCGGCATGGGCAAAACTCCTGAAAGAAGCGGGACGTGGTCTGCTGTTTTTCTCGCGTTCGGCGCGCAAAGCATTTACGCGACATATCGATACCCTGTGGCGCATTCGCCCCAACGTCAGCAAGATCGAGACCATTTTCAGGGAAGGTGGTTTCGATACGCTGTATATGAACAACCAGCCAGGCTCTAACGAAGAAGGGTATCTGGCGGGCGCAAACCTGCATGCGCGGATAATCCAGCACTGCCGGATTGAACCGGTGCTGACCCCGCCGCTGGTGAAGCTGGTGAATGCCCATGCCACAAAAATCATCGCCGTCTCGCACGGCGTTGAACGTGTGCTACTTCAGCATGGCGTCCGGCCAGCGCTGTGTACCACGGTCAACAATGCTATCGACATCCACCAGCCTTTGCCTGACCGACGCGCGATGCGCCAGCGCCTGAACATTGATGACGACACGTTTGTGTTCGGCAGCATTGGCTCGCTAATCCCTCGCAAAGCCAACCACCATACGCTGGAGGCGCTGGCACAGTTCAGCCAGAGGCACCCGCAGGCAAAATGGAAGATGGTGCTGGTCGGTGAAGGGGCGGAGCGCGGCGCACTGGCGGCACAGGCTGACGCGCTGGGTATTGCTGAGCACGTCATTTTTACCGGTTTCCAGAACACGCCTTTTGACTATCTCGCCACCTTTGACGCATTTATTCTGGCCTCGAAGAGCGAAGGCCTGCCGCGCGTCGTGCTGGAGGCAATGCTGCTGAATATTCCCGTGATTGGTTCAAAGGTGACCGGCACGGCAGAATTGATCGATCATGAGTCGACCGGCCTGCTGTTTCCCTGGAGCGACGTGTCGCAACTTGCTCAACATCTGGATAATATCTGGCAGGATCCTGCTCTGCGCGCCCGGCTCGCCGCTGCCGCACACCAGAATGTCTGCAACATGTATGCCATTGAAAGCTATGTTAACGGTGTCGAGGCCGTTCTTGGCGCGCAATAACCAAACGAGAAGAACATGTTTAAATTCCTGAATGCTCGCTACCGCCACATTACCGGGCGTCATAACATTCCCTACGCTTCCCTTCCGGTCACGCGCGATCTCGTTGCGGTTGATTCCATCGTGATCCCGTGTACGGGCGCGGATTTCGTCGAAGAGGCGTTATTATCAGCGACCTTTGCAGAGCGTTACGCCACCGACGTCAGCGAGATTGTTATCGTCAGCGATCAGCCTGAATCCGCTTTCGGCGAGCTGCCGCTAAAAACCCGCGTTGTGACCCTCACGCTTCCAAAACGTGAAGAAGACTACCGCTATAAGCAAATCTACCTCAGTCGTCTGGTGAAGCTTAATGCTCCGTTGCAGGCGCGCGGTGAAGGGGTGCTGATGATCGACTCCGATCTCAACCTGCTTAAAATGCCAGAGATCAACATGGCGGATATGCACATCTACTCCAGCTTCCGTCAGGGCAAAATGATTGCCAAGCTGGACGGTGCGCCAGCGGAGAAAGTGCCGGCATATTACAAAGAAACGGTGCGCCCGTATCTGGTCGATCACGTTAACGGCGCGTTTCTTGCGGCCACCAAAAAGACCTGGCGCCGTATCTGCCCGCTGTGGCTGACGCTGTTCCAGGATACCTGGGAGCTGATGGACGATACGCAGCCGCCGACCGATCAGCTGCCGCTCGCTGCGCTGCTGGACATGCTGGATGTAAAAACGGTTAACCTGGGCGACTGGATGAACTGGCCGGTCTCCAAGAAGATCGGCGGTCAGGAAGCCGTTGTGCCGAAAGAAGTGATTGGCGCGCACGGTGGTTTCCCGCTTTCCGAGTGGCAGAAGTATCTGGAATCGCCGGATAACAAACTGCTGTTCAAAGGTCAGGACTACACCCGCAAGGTGCGTTACCTGACGGACGAAGAGAAAAAGAATCAGTAAAAAAAGGGGCCGCTGGCCCCTTTTTCATTATTTATCCCAGCTCAGGATCACTTTCCCTGACTGGCCGGAACGCATCGCGTCAAAGCCCTGCTGGAACTCATCGATGGAGAAACGGTGAGTGATAATCGGGGACAGATCCAGACCAGACTGGATCAGCGCGGCCATCTTGTACCAAGTCTCAAACATCTCGCGGCCATAGATGCCCTTAATGAATAGCCCCTTGAAGATGACTTTGTTCCAGTCGATGGACATATCTGACGGCGGAATACCCAGCATCGCGATACGACCACCGTGGTTCATGGTGTCGAGCATGGTGCGGAACGCGGGTGGCGCGCCGGACATCTCCAGACCCACGTCAAAGCCTTCGGTCATGCCCAGCTCTTCCATCACATCGGTCAGGCTCTCTTTCGAGACATCCACCGCGCGGGTGACGCCCATTTTGCGCGCCAGCGACAGGCGGTATTCGTTCACGTCGGTGATCACCACGTTGCGCGCACCCACATGCTTCGCCACGGCTGCCGCCATAATACCGATGGGGCCTGCGCCGGAGACCAGCACGTCTTCCCCCACCAGGTCGAAGGAGAGCGCCGTATGTACCGCGTTGCCGAACGGGTCGAAGATGGAGGCCAGATCGTCAGAGATATTGTCCGGGATTTTGAACGCGTTAAACGCCGGGATCACCAGGTATTCCGCGAAGCAGCCCGGACGGTTCACGCCCACGCCGACGGTGTTGCGGCACAGGTGGGTACGCCCACCGCGACAGTTGCGGCAGTGACCACAGGTAATGTGGCCTTCACCGGAGACGCGGTCGCCAATGTTGAAGCCTTTCACTTCCTGGCCGATGCCGACTACTTCGCCGACATATTCGTGGCCGACTACCATTGGCACGGGAATAGTTTTTTGCGACCACTGGTCCCAGTTGTAGATGTGAACGTCAGTACCGCAGATGGCGGTTTTACGAATTTTGATCAGCAGATCGTTATGACCGACTTCCGGCTCCGGTACGTCGGTCATCCAAATCCCTTCTTCCGCTTTCAGTTTGGATAACGCTTTCATCACACGTCCTCAGGCAATTACGCCCAGCTGTTTGCCGATGCGGGTAAAGGCTTCCACCGCACGTTCAATTTGTTCAGGCGAGTGCGCCGCAGACATCTGGGTGCGGATACGCGCCTGACCTTTTGGTACCACCGGGAAGAAGAACCCGGTCACGTAAATCCCTTCTTTCTGAAGCTCACGAGCAAATTGCTGCGCGACAACCGCGTCGCCCAGCATCACCGGAATGATCGCGTGGTCAGCACCGGCCAGGGTGAATCCTGCGGCACTCATTTTTTCACGGAACAGGCGGGCGTTAGCCCACAGGCGGTCGCGCAGCTCAGCGCCGGATTCCACCATCTCCAGCACTTTAATAGAGGCAGCCACAATCGCCGGCGCCAGGGAGTTGGAGAACAGGTACGGGCGGGAGCGCTGACGCAGCCACTCAACCACCTCTTTACGCGCAGCGGTATAACCGCCAGACGCGCCGCCGAGCGCTTTGCCCAGCGTACCGGTGATGATGTCCACGCGGCCCATTACGTCACAGTATTCGTGGGAGCCGCGACCGTTTTCGCCGACAAAGCCAACCGCGTGAGAGTCATCCACCATCACCAGCGCGTCGTATTTATCCGCCAGATCGCACACGCCCTTCAGGTTGGCGATCACGCCATCCATGGAGAACACGCCGTCGGTGGCGATCAGCACGTGGCGGGCACCGGCTTCACGGGCCTCTTTCAGGCGGGCTTCCAGCTCAACCATGTCGTTGTTGGCGTAGCGGAAACGCTTCGCTTTACACAGGCGAACACCGTCGATGATGGAGGCGTGGTTCAGGGCGTCGGAGATAATCGCATCTTCTGCGCCGAGCAGGGTTTCAAACAGACCGCCGTTGGCGTCGAAGCAGGATGAGTACAGAATCGCGTCTTCCATTCCGAGGAAGTTCGCCAGCTTTTGCTCAAGCTGCTTGTGGCTGTCCTGGGTACCGCAGATAAAGCGAACGGAGGCCATACCGAAACCGTGGGTGTCCATGCCGCTTTTCGCCGCGGCAATCAGCTCAGGGTGATTCGCAAGACCTAAGTAGTTGTTCGCGCAAAAGTTGATCACATGGCTGCCGTCGGCAACGGTGATGTCCGCCTGCTGGGCAGACGTGATAATACGCTCTTCTTTGAACAACCCTTCCGCACGTGCGGTCTCGAGGTCGCTGTTTAACTGTTTGTAAAAATCACCACGCATTGCAATTCTCCAGACTCGGCAAATTTTGGCACATATTACCCAAACCAATAGTTCATGACGAGATGACGCAGTATCTCTTCTCGTTTTTGCAGCATAAATCACGCGTACCCCTGCTGCATATCGGTGAATGGCTGAAGCCTGAGCATTGTGATGATATGATAAAGAGATTAGCGTTCGGGATACTCCCCGACTCATACTTCAAAGGTTACAGTTATGATCATCGTTACTGGCGGCGCGGGCTTTATCGGCAGCAATATTGTTAAGGCCCTCAATGACAAAGGCATCACCGACATTCTGGTGGTGGACAACCTGAAAGACGGCACCAAGTTCGTGAACCTGGTGGATCTGAACATCGCTGACTACATGGATAAAGAAGACTTCCTTATCCAGATTATGGCGGGTGAAGAGTTCGGCGAGATCGAAGCCATCTTCCACGAAGGTGCGTGCTCCTCCACCACCGAGTGGGACGGCAAGTACATGATGGATAACAACTATCAGTACTCCAAAGAGCTCCTGCACTACTGCCTGGAGCGTGAAATTCCGTTCCTGTATGCCTCTTCCGCGGCAACCTACGGTGGGCGCACTTCAGATTTCATCGAATCCCGCGAATATGAGCAGCCGCTGAACGTCTACGGTTACTCCAAATTCCTGTTTGATGAGTACGTGCGTCAGATCCTGCCAGAAGCGAACTCGCAAATTGTCGGCTTCCGCTACTTCAACGTCTACGGGCCGCGCGAAGGCCACAAAGGCAGCATGGCGAGCGTGGCGTTCCACCTGAACACCCAGTTAAATAACGGCGAAAGCCCGAAACTGTTCGAAGGCAGCGACGGCTTCAAGCGTGACTTCGTCTACGTGGGCGACGTGGCGGCAGTGAACCTGTGGTTCCTGGAAAATGGCGTGTCCGGCATTTTCAACCTGGGCACCGGCCGCGCGGAATCCTTCCAGGCGGTGGCAGACGCGACGCTGGCGTACCATAGGAAAGGCAGCATCGAGTACATTCCGTTCCCGGATAAGCTGAAAGGCCGCTACCAGGCATTCACTCAGGCGGACCTGACTAACCTGCGCGCCGCAGGCTACGACAAGCCGTTCAAGACCGTTGCCGAAGGCGTAACGGAATATATGGCCTGGCTGAACCGCGACGCATAAGTATGAAAATTCTGGTGATCGGCCCGTCATGGGTGGGCGACATGATGATGTCGCAAAGTCTCTATCGCACGCTCAAGGCGCGTTATCCCCAGGCGATAATCGACGTGATGGCACCCGCATGGTGCCGTCCGCTGTTATCGCGTATGCCGGAAGTGAACGAGGCGATCCCGATGCCGCTCGGCCACGGGGCGCTGGAAATCGGTGAACGCCGCAAACTCGGCCACAGCCTGCGCGAGAAACGCTATGACCGCGCCTACGTGCTACCTAACTCCTTCAAATCTGCCCTTGTGCCCTTCTTTGCGGGCATCCCGCATCGTACCGGCTGGCGCGGTGAAATGCGCTACGGCCTGCTGAACGATGCTCGTGTGCTGGATAAAGAGGCCTGGCCACTGATGGTCGAGCGCTACGTGGCGCTGGCCTACGACAAAGGCGTGATGCGCAGCGCGAAAGATCTGCCGCAGCCGCTGCTGTGGCCGCAGCTCCAGGTAAGCGATGGGGAGAAATCCCACACCTGCAACGCATTTGGCATTTCGTCCGAACGCCCGATGATTGGGTTCTGCCCTGGCGCGGAGTTTGGTCCGGCAAAACGCTGGCCGCACTATCACTATGCAGAGCTGGCGAAACAGCTTATCGATGAAGGCTATCAGATTGTGCTGTTTGGCTCGGCGAAAGATCATGAGGCGGGCAATGAAATTCTCGCCACGCTCAGTACCGAGCAACAGGCCTGGTGCCGAAACCTGGCCGGGGAAACGCAGCTCGAGCAGGCGGTTATTTTGATTGCCGCCTGTAAAGCCGTGGTGACGAACGACTCCGGTTTAATGCACGTCGCCGCCGCGCTGGATCGTCCCCTGGTTGCGCTGTATGGCCCAAGCAGCCCGGACTTCACGCCGCCGCTGTCGCACAAGGCGCGCGTGATCCGTTTAATCACCGGCTACCACAAGGTGCGTAAAGGCGATGCCGCAGAAGGCTATCATCAGAGCCTGATCGACATCACGCCGCAGCGCGTCCTTGAAGAACTCAACGCATTGCTGTTGAGCGAAGAAGGATAACGGATGCGGGTATTGATCGTTAAAACCTCCTCAATGGGTGATGTTCTGCATACGCTGCCGTCGCTGACGGACGCCATGCGGGCCATTCCCGGCATCCGTTTTGACTGGGTGGTGGAAGAAGGCTTCGCGCAGATCCCCACCTGGCATGAAGCGGTTGATCGCGTGATCCCGGTGGCCATTCGCCGCTGGCGCAAAGCGTGGTTCTCCGCACCGATTAAAGCCGAACGCAAAGCCTTCCGCGAAGCGGTGCAGGCCCGGCGTTACGACGCGATCGTCGACGCCCAGGGGCTGGTGAAAAGCGCCGCGCTGGTCACGCGTCTGGCGCATGGCGTAAAGCACGGCATGGACTGGCAAACCGCCCGCGAACCGCTGGCGAGCCTGTTCTATAACCGTCGACACCATATTGCGAAACAACAGCACGCCGTGGAGCGCACCCGCGAGCTGTTCGCGAAAAGCCTGGGCTATGCAAAACCTGAAGCCCAGGGTGACTACGCTATTGCACAGCATTTTTTGCGCGAGACGGAGGAGCATGCCGCGCCGTATCTGGTGTTCCTGCATGCCACAACGCGCGACGATAAGCACTGGCCGGAAACGCACTGGCGAAGGCTGATTGAACTAATGCAACCTTGCGGTATCCATATTAAACTCCCGTGGGGCGCTGAACATGAGCGTCAGCGTGCGGAGCGTCTGGCAGCCGGTTTTTCCCATGTCGAGGTGTTACCCAAACTCACGCTGGCGCAAGTTGCCGCACAGCTGGCGGGCGCAAACGCCGTCGTTTCTGTGGATACAGGGTTAAGCCATTTAACCGCCGCACTGGATCGACCTAATATCACGATTTTCGGCCCGACCGATCCGGGGTTGATCGGGGGTTACGGTAAAAACCAGCATCAGATGGTCAGCCCTACGCAACAAACGAAGGATATTAGCGCAGATGCTATTTTTTCATTTTTACAGGGCAGCCATCGGCTTTCCAACAGGGATATTTAACCCATGAGTTATGTATTTCTGCTGATTTTACTCTTTCCGGTGAAACTCATCCGGAAGCTGTTTCGAAAGGACACGGGCAAGAACCTTGTCATTCAAACAGCCAAAATCGGTGACTTTATTAATGCGACGCCTCTTCTGGCCTGGCTGCAAAAAAGCGATGTGTTGATCAGTCGCAGCGTTGGTGCGCTGGCGAAGCATGATGAGACTATCGAGCAGATCTATTTTATTGAGCAGCATAAGCGCAACCTGTGGCGTAAACTGTGCTTCGCGTGCAGGATCATGAACCGCTACGACAACGTCTACCTGCTACAGCCCAACAGCGTGAACCTCTTTTTTGCCGCCGTCTGCAATGCCAAAAACAAACAATTTTTAAGCATTTACACGCGCAGGTGGTATCACGGGATTTTCTATCTCGCGGCCGACGGTACCGTTGAGCATGGCAAAAAAACGCTTTCGGTGACGAACTACCTGAAACTGGCCGACCGCTCGCTCACATGGCAAGACTCTCCCAAGCACGCCACAAAGCCGCTCTTCAAGCCGACGACCTGGCCGGCTATTCTTGATAAACCTGACGTTATCCGCATCGGCATCAGTATTGCGGCAGGCAATAAAGCCAAAACCGTCCCTCCGGGTATCTGGAAGCGGATTGTTGATCAACTCGCTGATTTACCCTGCGAGTTTTATGTCTTCGGCGCGCCAAACGAACAGTCGTGGATGGATGATATCACCCGCCTTTACGGTGAAATCCCTAATTTTATTAATCTTATTGGCAAAATTTCGCTAGAAGAGCTTCCCTGGGCCATTTCAAAGATGGACTGCTATATCGCGTCTGACTCGGGGAATGTCTATATCGCAGACGCCGTCGGCGTGCCGGTGGTCCTGCTGTTTGGACCGTGTTGTCATTACGAACAGCGTCCGCTTGGCAATGTGATGCTGATCGGGAATGACGACAACATTTGTTCTTATGTGTTTGAAACGCGCTATTACTTCCCGCAAGAACGGGAAGCGCTATTCTCTGTCACTGACTCCGCGTTACACGATCTTCAGCAGTTTGTCCGTACATTACCCAAAGCCCGCTCACTGGCTAGCGCTACCGACGCTCAAGGAAACTAATTTTTATGGCTTTTTTAAGCGTCATTATTGCTGCGCATAACGCTGAAGCTACGCTGCACGCCACGCTTTCAAGCCTGCTGGCAGCAATCGGTCAGGACACTGAAGTCATTATTTTCAATGACAGTTCTGAGGATGCCACGCAGGCAATAATTGAAGAGTGGTCGCCGAAATTTCCTCAGATCATCACGCGCACCGTGAACTTTCGTAACGTAGGCCGGGTACGAAACAGCGCTGTCGCGCTGGCATCGGGAGAGTATATTACGATGCTCGACAGTGACGATTGCTTAAAGCCGGGCAGCCTCGGGGACGCAATAGCCTTCCTGAAAGCGCAACGTCCGGATATGTTACTGACACGTTTGCTTGAGATTCGCGATCCCCGGAAAATGACTTCAGACTGGCAGGGATTTAATCCTGTGCCATTGCCACAACATGAAGCAGTCGCTCGTTTCTTGCGCCATAAAGACTTTCAGGCGCATCTCATTGGCCAGTTTATTCATCGTAGCCTGTACGAGAGTAACCCTATTCCTCCGATGTTATGTTATGAGGATTTCGCTGTCTTCCCTGGAATGCTGATGCAATCGAACAAAATAGTCTATCAACGCCAGGGGCATTATTATTACATCAAGCGTCGCGACAGTTTGTCGAGCACTCTGGACGCCAGCAAAATTTCAACGCTTGTCGAATGCACGTTACAGATGGAAAGAACATTTCCGTCACGCTACAAACATCTCGTCAATTGCCACTGGTTTGATATTTACAGCAACCATCGGTCCTGTCTGACAGACCAACAATTGCAGCTCGTGAAACAACGCGTAAAGGCCATGTATACATTGTCTTTTTTCCTCTCCACCGATGTTCGTTTTAGCTATAAAAAAAGGGTTATTGAGGCATTATGGAAAAAATAAAACCACGGCTCTATCAACTGACGATCGCTTTGAGCCTCATCTCTTTGATACTGGCTTTAGTCAGTTCAGGGAAGCAAAGAGAGTTTTTCTATATTGCTATTTACGTCAGTATTATTGGCCTGGCTTTCGAATATAAAAAAATCACTCTGCGACCTTTTACTATAGCGCTGCCCATTCTGCTGATTGGATTACTTAACCTCGGCTGGTATTTACTCTATGAGTATCATAACGAGGGACTCAACCTTTACAGCGACTATCTCGGTGCCAGCAAAAAATTAATTTTAGCGAGTGTCCTGATTTTCTATATTGACCGCTTTAAGTTTTATATCGATAAGGACACCTTCAGGAAATTTTTCTTCTTCGCAACGGCCTTAGGGTTTGTGCTCGCCACAGGGTATGGCTTGTGGCAGGCCTCACAAGGTATGACTCGCGTTGAGATGGCAATTAACCGTGCCACCGTTTCAGCCTATGTTTATTCTGTCCTGTCACTGGCTTTCGTATACAGTCTTTACCTTCAACAGAACGTGAAGCTGTATGTTGTTGCGGGCTTCACTATATTAATCTCTTACTTCGTCATACTGTTGACGGGGACCCGTGCTGCGATGGGTTTATATCTGCTTCTGGCAATTGTGCTCACGCTTTATCATTTCAGAAAGATTCATCTTAAATCCGCCCTCATCTTTCTATGCATTGTTGCAGGCGTTGTAATCGTTAGCTACAAGCCATTGATTTCGCCGAAAATTAAACAAACCCAACGTGAGGTTGAACGTTATCAACAAGGTTTTGACCGCACGTCATTGGGCGCACGTTTTTCGATGTGGACTGTCGGGATCGAGAATGGTCTTGCGCATCCGTTAGGGCAATCGCTGGAACAGCGTGAAGCGTGGACGCGGCAGTATATTAAAGACGGACATCCGCACCTTGGCAGTGCACTCGAATACATCAAAGTTCATCTGCATAATGAATTTATTGAGAAATACTCTTTGCAGGGGATCCCCGGCGTAGCGGTAATGCTCTTTTTCTTCGTTTCGATGATTGCGTATGCCCTACGAAACAGAAACGCGCTGCTGCTAACGTCAATGCTTCTTTTGCTTTTGTATGGACTGACGGATGTCATACTGCTCAGTTCAGAAGCCTTAATCTTCTTTATGATTTTGTTTGCGTTAAGTACACCTTTCTCACAAACAAAGCAGCAATAATAAATATGCCCGCCTGGCGGGCATAACTATTTTTTGTACTGGTAAAACTCCGCAAGCGTCATCCCCACGGTCTTATCTGATAACCAGGTAAAGAGCTGCTCCAGATCCTGATACAGTCCCTCAATCGCGGCCTGGTCTTTAAAAGTAGGGCTGCCGCCAGGCATAAATTCCGACGAATGCAGCATGAACTCTACGTAGTCATTCCCCTGAGCCAGGCACTGCTGCGCAACCTTAATCATCTCCTGCGCGTTACCGCCGGACGGGCGTAACCAGTTAACTGACGGAGAACGGTATTTACCGCGCAGACGATCGTAACCCTGCTTCAGGGAATTCAGCCATGCCGGGTGTTTATACTGGATACTCATCGGCACTTCGAGGAGAGGGCTGTTTCCCGGCCGGGAAATGTCGTCTACGTCCAAAAAATAGGCGCGATCGGGAAAATGCTGGTAATTCGTTCCGCCATTACCCTGCGGGGCACCTTTCGCGTTGCGCCAGTTCACGCGCGGCGTAACGGAACAATCTACCTGATACCCCAGCTCAATCAGCAACCGGGCGTAACGGCTGTCGAATGCCCAGCGCCCGGCGCGATGGCTGAGCATTTTTGTCTGGAAAGTCTCTTCCAGTAAGCGGGTCATGAACAGCACTTTCTCACGCATGACCTCGTCTGAAAACTCAATCAGATAAGGCTGCCAGCGCCAGTCATCACCGGTCAGATCGTGCTCCGGAGGGCTATTCCAGGCATGGAGATGCATTCCCACCTCACCCTGGCCGCGGGCTATGACCTCTTTCGCGAACTCAATGAATACCGGTTCGACGGCCATCTCGTAGTTGGTCAGCCAGACGGGCTTAAAGCCGAAGCGTTCACAAAGCGCCTGAAACCGCGCCAGGTAGCGCGCGTTTTCCGTTTTGATCACCCGGTGGTTCTGCCAGAGATTATCCCCTTCGGTATCGATCGTGATGATAAACGCTGGTTTTTTCATAATAAGTCCGCAAGACAAAATAGTTAGCGCTATGTTACGCACGCCCGAAAGCAGGAGTAAACCCTTCCAGGGAAATTCCTGACATTATGGAGAAAGAGTGCAAGTCGTTACCAGGTCTATTAGAATTGCCAATAGTACAACGCCGATAAGATGATGATGAATAACTTACCTGACACGCCTGATTTGCGCATTTTACTGATCAAACTTCGCCATCATGGCGACATGTTACTCACCACCCCCGTCATCAATTCATTACGCCAGAAATGGCCTGAAGCCCAAATCGACGTGCTTCTCTATGAAGAGACGCGAGACATGCTCGCCGCGCATCCGGCAATCGGGACGATCTATGGTATCGATCGTAAATGGAAGCAGCTGGGGACGCTGAAGCACCTGCAAAAAGAGTGGCAGTTGCTTCGTGCTTTACGCGCTCAGCATTATCATCTGGTGATCAATCTTGCCGATCAGTGGCGCAGCGCGATTGTTACCCGCTTCACCGGCGCACCGGTTCGGCTCGGGTTCGCTTTTAACAAGCGCAAGAATGCCTTCTGGCGTTTTTGTCACAGTGAACTGGTCTCGGTCGCCAGCCATCAGTCGCTGCACACCGTTGAACAAAATCTCTCCATACTGTCAGCGCTGCCGGTAATGGCCAACCCTACCGTCACCATGGCTTACAGCGCGGATGACTGGCGCCATGCTCACCAAAAGCTGACACAAAAGGGCGTGGGAGACCGCTACATCGTTATTCAACCCACGTCACGCTGGTTCTTTAAGTGCTGGGACGAAGGCAAAATGGCGCAAACTATCGCCGCGTTGCAGCAGGACGGCCACACTATCGTCCTTACGGCGGGACCGGATAAGAAAGAGCTGGCGATGATTGACCGCATTCTTGCCGCCTCCCCGCAGACGGGTGTTGTATCGCTGGCAGGGCAGTTAACCCTGCGCCAGCTGGCCTCGCTAATCGATCACGCGATCCTGTTCATTGGCGTTGACTCCGTACCCATGCACATGGCCGCCGCCCTTCAGACGCCCTGCGTGGCGCTGTTTGGCCCGTCAAAATTGACGTTCTGGTCGCCATGGCAGGTTAACGGCGAGGTCATCTGGGCAGGTAACTACGGCCCGCTTCCCAACCCTGACGCCATTGATACAAAAACGACAGAACGTTATCTCGACGCCATCCCCGTTGATGCTGTCGTCTCCGCCGCAAGGAGATACCTGCAATGAAGCTTCATCGTCTGGCCATTGTGCGCCAAAAATATCGTCCGGATGGAGGAGCAGAACGTTTTGTCTCCAGGGCACTTACCGCGCTGAGCAATCAAAATCTTGAGCTCAACGTCATCACCCGCGAGTGGCAGGGCGAAAAGCAGGACGACTGGCATATTCATATTTGCGATCCACGAAAGTGGGGCCGCATCAGCCGTGAGCGCGGCTTTGCACACGCCGCACGCGCGCTGTGGCAGCAACAGCAGTTTGATATTGTCCAGAGCCACGAACGTATTCCGGGCTGCGATATTTACCGCGCCGGGGATGGTGTACATCGACGCTGGCTGCTACAGCGTACGCGTATTCTTCCCGCCTGGCGTGCGAAGCTGCTTATGCACGATCGTTATCACCGCTACGTGATGAACGCAGAACGTGAAATGTACCAGGCTCCCGAGTTGAAAGCCGTTATCTGTAATGCGGAGATGATCAAACGCGAAATCGTCGAAGACTTTGATATTGACGCAAAAAAGATACATGTGATTTATAATTCAATAGATTCCAGCCGCTTCGTTCCGGCAGAAGAGAGACAACGCGCTGTACTGCGTCAGCAATTTGGCTTACCCGCTGATGCCGTCATTTTCTGCTTCGTGGGTTCAGGGTTTGAACGCAAGGGGCTGGCAAGCGCTATTCGGGCTATAGCAGGAACATCGGCGTGGCTGGTTGTGGTCGGTCAGGATAAAGCGGAAAGCCGTTATCGCGACCTCGCCCGTTCATTAGGCTGTGAAAGGCAAATCCGTTTTCTGGGGATGCAAAAAGAGACGCTGCCATTTTATCAGCTTTCTGATGGTTTACTGCTGCCGACGCTGTATGATCCTTTCCCTAACGTCATACTTGAAGCAATGGCCTGTGGATTGCCCGTCATTACGTCAGAGAGTTGCGGTGGTTCAGAATTTATTGAGCAAGGCCAGAACGGGTTTTACTGTGATGCACTTGATATCCACACATTGAAGGAGGCCGTCATGTCCATCCCTTCACTGGAAAAAAATAATAATATGGGGCTTGCGGCGCGTGAACGCGTCAGAGAAGCAACCCCTGAAAAACTATCAAGTCAGCTTATTTCGCTTTATCAAAAATTACTGGATTAATAATGCGCATCCTAATGATTATTGATGGTTTACCCGGTGGAGGAGCCGAAAAAACGGTTCTCACCCTCTCCAGCGGACTGACAGAACTGGGGCATCAGGTCACCCTTTTCTCCTTACGGAAGGTGTGCGACTACGCCATTCCGGAAGGCATCGATTTTCAGATTGTGCAGGATACCTGTAAAAAACCCTGGCGGAAGCTGACCGAGATCCCGCGTCGCGCCCGTTTGCTGGATCGCGCCATCGAGAAGGCAGAACGCAGCGGTAAATTTGACGTCGTGTTCTCGCATCTGCATAAAACCGACCGTATCGTGGCGCACAGCCGCGTGCTGGATCGGGATAAGGTCTGGTTCTGCGTTCACGGGATGTTCTCCTTCTCCTATTTGCGCCATCGCAGCGGGCTTTCTCGCTGGTTTAAGCATTATAAAATTCGGCATACCTATGAAAACCGCAACGTGGTGGCGGTTTCCGGCGCCGTGCTGCACGACCTCTCTGAAGTACTCGCGATCCCCCTGCGGCGCAAAGCGGTTATCCATAACCCCTTTGATATCCCTGAAATTCAGCGTCTGGCGGAAGCGCCCTTTGAGATGCAGGGGCAGGATTACATTATCCACGTTGGCCGTTTTCATGAACACAAACGTCACGACCGGCTGCTGCGGGCGTTTGCGCTGAGCAAGATCGACGCATCGCTGGTGTTGATGGGCAAAGGTTCTGACGCGAAAATAAACCAGCTCAAACAGCTTGCCGCTAAGCTGGGAATTGAAAACAAGATCGTCTTCCGCCCGTTCGAAACCAACCCCTACCCGTGGATCAAAGGGGCACGCCTTTTAGTGTTAAGTTCCGACTGCGAAGGTTTTGGTAATGTACTGGTAGAGTCCATTATCTGTCAGACCCCACCGGTGAGTACAAACTGCCCTGGCGGTCCTGCTGAGATCCTTACTGGCCCCCTGGCGCGAGGTCTGACAGCGTTAACCGACGAATCACTGGCGAAAACACTGGCAGAATTGTATGCCTCTCCGCCAGTTGTTGATCGCGAAACGATCGCATCGTTCGGTATTAACGCCATTTGCCAGCAATACATTGCTTTGGTCGACAACCAAAAATAATCAGGTTTCATATGCAAAATTCAGCGCCTTTATTAAGCGTGGTGGTTGCCGTTTATAACGGTGAAGCTTTTCTCGATCAGTTCTTTACCTGCCTTGTAAATCAACACATCGACAGTATGGAAGTCATCATCGTGAATGACGGCTCCACTGACCGCTCGATGCAAATTGTCGAAAAATGGCGCGAAAAGCTGCCACAGATGCAGGTTATTGAACAACCTAATCAGGGCGTGTCCATCGCGCGTAATACCGGCCTGGCGGTTGCGACCGGGCAGTATCTCTCTTTCCCGGATATTGATGATGTCTTCAAACCCGGCATGTACCAGCGTCTGCTGGATATGGCCGTCAAGCAGAACCTGGATGTCGCCACCTGCAATGGCAACTACGTCTGGGAAAATAACAAAAAACCGTCTCGCCCTATCTTCCCTGAAGATAAGCTCGCCTCAACGGGCGTCATGAATGGTGCGGCATGGTTAAAAAAGGCGCTGGATTCACGTAAGTTCCTGCATGTGACCTGGCTGAATATCTATCGTCACGATTTTATTCGTCAGCACGGCTTCCGTTTCGAGCCTGGCCTGCGCCATCAGGATATTCCGTGGACGACTGAGGTGCTGCTTGCCGCGGAACGCGTTCAGTACACCAGCGAACGCTTTTACGACTACTACATTCACTCCGCCTCGGTATCGCACACCCCGGATAATGACGACACGCTGATTCGCTCTGCGCGCCATTACATGAAGATACTGAAGATGCTTGATGCCATTAACCAGCGCTACCCGGATAAAGTGAAAAATATCCCGGCCTGCCACTGGCAAATCGCCAAAGAGGGTCTGGGAATTATTCATACCTTCGACAACATGAAGGATGAGGCGAAGAAAGCAATGATAATCAAAGAGTTCTTCGACACCGGGATCTGGAAGCTCATCTGGAAAAGTGCCAAAAGCCCGCGTTTGCGCTGGCGCCTGGGCCGACGCTACTTCCGTTTAAAACGGTATCTGGCATAAGAGATAGCTTTAGCACGCTTAAATGCTTAGAATTTCCCGGCCGAAACTAAAAAAACGGATAATCGCTTGGAATTGTTGTATACCGCCCTGCTCTACATCATTCAGCCACTGGTTTGGCTGCGACTGTTGCTTCGTAGCCGTAAAGCGCCTGCGTACCGTAAACGCTGGGCCGAACGCTATGGCTACTGCCGCAATAAAGTGGCGCCGGACGGTATTCTGCTGCATTCCGTGTCAGTCGGGGAAACGCTGGCCGCCATTCCACTGGTGCGTGCCCTGCGCCACCGTTATCCGTCACTGCCCATCACCGTCACCACGATGACGCCAACCGGCTCAGAGCGCGTGATGTCTGCCTTCGGTAAAGACGTGCATCACGTCTACCTGCCGTACGATCTCCCCTGCGCCATGAACCGTTTCCTGAATACCGTGCGCCCTAAACTGGTGATCGTCATGGAAACCGAACTGTGGCCGAATATGATTTCCGCCCTGCATGCCCGTAAAATTCCTTTGGTTATCGCCAACGCGCGTCTGTCGGAACGCTCGGCTAAAGGGTACGGCAAGCTGGGTAAATTTATGCGTCGCCTGCTCAGCAAAATCACGCTGATCGCCGCGCAGAACGAAGAAGATGCCGCGCGCTTTATCGCCCTCGGCCTGAAGCGCAACCAGCTTGCGGTCACGGGTAGCCTGAAGTTCGATATTTCCGTCACCCCTGAACTCGCCGCCCGTGCGGTAACGCTGCGTCGTCAGTGGGCGCCGCGTCGCCAGGTCTGGATTGCCACCAGCACCCATGATGGCGAAGAAGCCATTATTCTTCAGGCTCACCGCCAGCTGCTGGAAAAATTCCCTGATTTACTGCTGATTCTGGTTCCTCGCCATCCTGAGCGTTTTAAAGATGCCCGCGAGATGGTGCAAAAAGGCGGTTTCAGCTTTACCCTGCGCAGCAGCGGCGAAATCCCCTCTGGCAGCACGCAGGTGGTGATTGGCGATACGATGGGCGAACTGATGCTGCTGTACGGCATTGCAGACCTCGCCTTTGTTGGAGGTAGCCTGGTGGAGCGAGGTGGTCATAACCCGCTGGAGCCGGCAGCCCACGCCATTCCCGTGCTGATGGGTCCACACACGTTTAACTTCAAAGATATCTGCGCGAAATTGCAGCAAGCCGATGGCTTAATCACCGTGACCGATGCGGACTCGGTGGTCAAAGAGGTCTCAACCCTTCTGACTGACGAAGATTACCGCCTGTGGTACGGTCGTCACGCCGTTGAAGTCCTGCATCAGAACCAGGGCGCACTGACCCGTCTGCTGCAACTTCTGCAACCTTATCTGCCGCAGCGGAGCCACTAATGTCAACGCGTCTGTCGGTCGTGATGATCGCCAAAAACGCCGCCGACCTGCTTCCGGATTGCCTGGCCTCTGTTGCCTGGGCTGACGAAATCGTCATTCTCGACTCCGGAAGTACGGACAATACGGCGGACGTTGCCCGTGCAGCCGGGGCAAAAGTCTTTACCGACACCGACTGGCAGGGCTACGGTATTCAGCGTCAGCGTGCGCAGGGTTACGCCACGGGCGATTACGTGTTGATGATCGATACCGATGAGCGCGTCACCCCAGAACTCCGACAGGCCATTCAAACGGTGCTTGCCGCGCCACAGCCTGGCGCGGTCTACAGTATCGCGCGTCGTAACTATTTCCTGGGCCGCTTTATGCGCCACAGCGGCTGGTACCCCGACCGCGTGATGCGCCTCTATGCCCGCGAGCGTTATCAGTACAACGATAACCTGGTCCATGAGTCTCTGGCCTGCGATAACGCTCAGGTCATCCCCCTGACGGGCGATCTGCTTCATCTGACCTGCCGCGATTTCGCCAGCTTCCAGCGTAAACAGCTGAACTATGCCACCGCCTGGGCACAGGAGCGGCATGCGCGCGGCAAGAAGGCCACGCTGACCGGCATCTTCACCCACACGCTGGGCGCGTTTCTGAAAACGCTGCTGCTGCGTGGCGGCGTGCTGGACGGCAAACAGGGCTGGTTACTGGCCGTAGTGAATGCCCAGTATACTTTTAACAAATACACCGAGCTGTGGGCGCTGAACCGCGGCTACTCAGAGAAAACGTGAGCCATGAGCACAAAAGCGATTTATCCGGGTACCTTCGATCCGATCACTAACGGTCATCTTGATATCATCACCCGTGCGGCGTGTATGTTCGACAAGGTGATTCTGGCCATTGCCGCCAGCCCGAGCAAAAAGCCGATGTTCGACCTGAACGAACGCGTGCAGCTTGCCACCGATGCGATTTCGCATCTGTCGAATGTTGAGGTCGTCGGATTCAGCGACTTGATGGCAAACTTTGCCCGTGACCGGCATGCCAATATCCTGATCCGCGGTCTTCGCGCGGTAGCAGACTTCGAATATGAGATGCAGCTGGCACACATGAACCGCCATCTGATGCCGGAGCTGGAGAGCGTATTCCTGATGCCCTCCAAAGAGTGGTCCTTCATCTCTTCTTCGCTGGTGAAAGAGGTGGCGCGCCATCATGGGGACGTTACCCACTTCCTGCCGGTTAACGTCCACCAGGCGTTGATGGAAAAGCTAAAGTAACCCTACTTCTGGCACTGACGGCAGTAAAACGTGGCGCGCTGAGCGTGCTTCGTGGCAATAATCGGCGTCCCGCAGGCTCTGCACGGCTCACCCTTACGGCCATAAACCTGCAACTCCTGCGCAAAATAACCCGGCTTCCCGTCGCTTTGCAGGAAATCCTTCAGCGTCGTCCCGCCCTGCTCAATTGAGCGCAGCAGTACCGCTTTAATAACCCTGACCAGCAGTTCGCACTCCTGCGCCGACAGCGAGGAGGCCAGCCGATCGGGATGGATCCCGGCGGCAAACAACGATTCGCTGGCGTAGATATTCCCCACGCCCACCACCAGCTTGTTATCCATCAGCCAGGGTTTAATCGGGGTTTTCTTTTTCGCGCACTTCTCTTTGAGATAATCTGCGTTAAACGCCTCTGAGAGCGGCTCAGGTCCGAGATGCGCCAGCACGTTGTGTCCTTCCAGCTCTTTGGTCCACAGCCATGCGCCAAAGCGACGCGGGTCGGTGTAACGCAGCACTTTGCCGTTACTCATCACCAGATCAACGTGGTCGTGCTTTTCCGCAGGCAACTCTTCGGTAAGAATACGCAGGCTTCCCGACATTCCCAGATGGATAATGATCCAGCCGTCAGGCAGCTCCAGCAGCAGGTATTTCGCGCGGCGCTGCACGCTCAGGACGGGTTTGTCACTTAACGCGTGGATCTCATCGGACACCGGCCAGCGCAGACGCCCGTTGCGAACGACAGCATGAAGAATAGTCGCGCCAACCAGATGGGGCTCAATGCCGCGGCGGCTGGTCTCTACCTCAGGTAATTCAGGCATGGTTCCTCCGTTGAGATGCAGAATGCAAAAAACCCCGCAGTTGCGGGGTTTTTCAATACAAGGAGACTAAAATTATTTGATTTTAGCTTCTTTGTACAGTACGTGCTGGCGTACAACTGGATCGAATTTTTTCAGTTCCAGTTTTTCCGGCTTAGTACGTTTGTTCTTCGTGGTGGTGTAGAAGTGACCTGTACCAGCAGAAGAAACCAGCTTGATTTTCTCGCGAATACCTTTAGCCATGATTTATTTCCTCTTTAAGTACTTAGTACTTTTCGCCACGGGCACGCAGTTCGGACAGAACTGTATCGATGCCTTTCTTATCGATTACACGCATACCTTTAGCAGATACGCGCAGGGTGACAAAACGCTTCTCGCTCTCAACCCAGAAACGGTGAGAGTGCAGGTTCGGCAGGAAACGGCGTTTAGTCGCGTTCAGTGCGTGGGAACGGTTGTTACCGGTCACCGGACGCTTGCCAGTAACTTGGCAGACTCGGGACATGTCTATTCTCCAAAAATCAAATTAGCTCGAGCTTCGTATGGGGTATCGGCGCCTCGTCAGGCTTTACAGCCCGGTCATCGCATAGTTCTATTGAACTCTCGATTGCCAGGCCCAAATGCCAAACCCGAGATTCTCAAAGGTGGCGTAGTATACGCTGACTCGGCGGTGTGCTCAAGTCCCGAACAGACAAAGATCCCGATGGATCGCGAGAAAAGGCCTAAATCCAGCCACGTTCGGCAAAAGAAATGTACTCTCCGCGGCCAATTATCAGATGGTCCAGCACACGAATGTCCATGAATTGACAGCATTTGATAATACGTTCGGTAATTGCTTTGTCAGCTCTGCTTGGTTCTGCACAGCCAGAGGGGTGATTATGCGCGAGGATCACTCCGGCTGCATTCACTTTTATCGCTTCCCGCACAATTTCACGCGGATGCACCTCAACATGGCTCAATGTTCCCGAAAAAAGGCGGGTATGTTTCAGTACCCGGTTTTTGTTGTCAAGAAAGATCACCATAAAGATCTCCCGCTCCAGATCGGAGAGCTGGCTTTGCAGAAATTCGCGGGTCATGTCGGGGGTGAGGATCGGGTCTTCTTCCTCCATACGCACGTTGTAAAATCGCCGGGCCAGCTCGGCAATGCCCCGCAACTGGGCATATTTCGCCACGCCAATGCCCTCAACGTGCGTAAACGCCTCCAGCTCAGCGGTCAGCAATCCATACAGTGAACCGAAATGGTCTATCAGTTCTTTCGCCAGCGTAAATACCGTTTTCCCCGGCGTGCCTGTGCGTAAAAAGAGCGCCAGCAGCTCGTCGTCCTTTAACAACGTGACGCCATGACGCAGCATTTTTTCACGCGGTAGCAGCAGTTCAGTCTCTTCCATGCCTGGCCTCCTTCTGTTTGCCATTATGCTGCCACAGGCAAATTCGGGGTTCGATGCTGGCATTTCGTTCTTGCGTAACGCCTCGCAAAGTGAATTAAGGACATCATCACCCCGTTTTAGGGATTGTGATAAAATGCCCGCTCTCTGGTGAAACCCAACAGGAAAGAATCATGATGAGCCTGGCCGGTAAAAAAATCGTTCTTGGCGTCAGCGGCGGTATTGCTGCCTATAAAACGCCAGACCTGGTGCGCCGTTTGCGCGAGCGCGGGGCCGACGTACGGGTCGCGATCACCGAAGGCGGCAAAGCCTTTATCACCCCGCTGAGCCTGCAAGCCGTCTCGGGATACCCGGTATCCGACAGCCTTCTCGACCCGGCGGCCGAAGCCGCAATGGGCCACATTGAGCTGGGGAAATGGGCCGATCTGGTTATCCTTGCCCCCGCCACGGCAGATTTAATTGCCCGCCTGGCAGCCGGTATGGCGAACGATCTGGTAACGACCATTTGCCTCGCCACGCCTGCGCCCGTCGCGGTTGTGCCCGCAATGAACCAGCAGATGTACCGCAACGCCGCTACCCAGCACAATCTGGACACGCTGGCCTCGCGCGGCCTGCTGATTTGGGGACCGGACAGCGGCAGCCAGGCCTGCGGCGACGTGGGGCCAGGGCGTATGCTCGACCCATTAACGATTGTTGATATGGCCGCCGCCCATTTCTCGCCTGTCAACGATCTGCAACATCTCAACATCATGATTACCGCGGGCCCCACGCGCGAGCCGCTGGATCCGGTGCGTTACATCACCAACCACAGCTCCGGCAAAATGGGCTTTGCGATTGCTGCCGCGGCAGCCAAACGCGGCGCGAACGTCACGCTGGTGAGCGGCCCGGTGTCGCTTACCACACCAGCGTTTGTGCAGCGTATTGATGTGACGACCGCGCTGGAAATGAACGCCGCCGTACTGGCGCATGCTCAACAGCAGCATATTTTTATCGGCTGTGCGGCCGTCGCTGATTACCGCGCCGAAACTATTGCTGACGCCAAAATTAAAAAGCAAGGCGATGAATTAACAATAAAAATGGTGAAGAACCCGGATATCGTTGCCGGTGTCGCCGCACTGAAAACTCATCGTCCTTACGTTGTTGGGTTTGCCGCAGAAACGAATAATGTGGAAGAATATGCCCGGCAAAAACGTACCCGCAAAAACCTCGATTTAATTTGCGCGAACGACGTATCGCTGTCCACGCAAGGATTTAACAGCGACAGCAACGCATTGCACCTTTTCTGGCAGGATGGAGATAAAGTCTTACCGCTTGAGCGCAAAGAACTCCTGGGCCAACACTTACTGGACGAGATCGTTACCCGTTATGATGAAAAAAATCGACGTTAAGATTCTGGACCCGCGCGTTGGCGAGCAATTTCCGCTGCCAACGTATGCCACCTCCGGCTCTGCCGGTCTTGACCTGCGCGCCTGTCTCGATGACGCCGTAGAACTGGCGCCGGGTGCAACGACCCTGATCCCGACCGGGCTGGCGATTCACATTGCTGACCCGTCACTGGCAGCGGTGATCCTGCCGCGCTCTGGCCTGGGCCATAAGCATGGCGTCGTGCTGGGTAACCTGGTCGGCCTGATCGACTCTGACTATCAGGGTCAGCTGATGGTATCCGTATGGAACCGTGGCCAGGACAACTTCACCATTGAGCCGGGCGAGCGTATCGCGCAGATGGTGTTTGTACCGGTGGTGCAGGCAGAATTTAACCTGGTGGCAGACTTCGACGCTACCGACCGTGGCGAAGGCGGCTTCGGCCATTCCGGGCGCAAATAACCGCCCGACAAACACGCATCTCACAGCGCCATAATGCAATAACAAACCGCAAACGTCAGTTTGCGGGTCGCTGTGTGGTTGCCAGCCTGACAAGTGCTTATTTTCAGGGGTATTTTGTAACATGGCAGAAAAACAAACCGCGAAAAGGAATCGTCGCGAAGAAATACTTCAATCTCTGGCTCTGATGCTTGAATCCAGCGACGGCAGTCAACGCATCACCACCGCAAAACTGGCGGCCTCTGTGGGCGTGTCAGAGGCGGCGCTGTATCGTCATTTCCCGAGCAAAACCCGGATGTTTGACAGCCTGATCGAGTTTATCGAAGACAGCCTGATCACGCGCATCAACCTGATTCTGAAGGATGAAAAAGACACCAGCACGCGTCTGCGTCTGATTGTGCTGCTGATTCTGGGCTTTGGTGAACGTAACCCGGGTCTGACCCGTATTCTGACCGGCCACGCGCTGATGTTTGAACAGGATCGTCTGCAAGGCCGTATAAACCAGCTTTTTGAGCGTATCGAAGCCCAGCTGCGTCAGGTTCTGCGCGAGAAGAAAATGCGGGAAGGCGAGGGATATAATACGGATGAAACCCTGCTGGCAAGCCAGATCCTGGCATTTTGCGAAGGGATGCTCTCCCGGTTTGTGCGCAGCGAGTTTAAATATCGACCAACGGACGATTTTGACGCCCGCTGGCCGTTAGTGGCTGCTCAGTTACAGTAACGCCATCGCCGGATGGCGGCTTCGCCTTATCCGGCCTACGAACGGGTAGGCCCGGTAAGCGCAGCGCCACCGGGCAATTGAATTAAACGCCAAACTCTTCGCGGTATTGACGCACCGCCGCCAGATGATCAGCCATCTCAGGCTTCTCTTCCAGATACGCAATCAGATCTTTCAGGGTGATAATCGACGTCACTTTGCAGTTGTAGTCGCGCTCCACTTCCTGAATAGCAGAGATGTCGCCGCGCCCACGCTCCTGACGATCGAGCGAAATCAGCACGCCCGCAAGCGTTGCACCGTTAGCCTGGATTATCTCCATCGATTCACGGATCGCGGTACCTGCGGTGATCACGTCATCCACCAGCATCACGCGGCCCTGCAACGCACTGCCTACCAGATTGCCGCCTTCACCGTGGGTTTTGGCTTCTTTACGGTTAAAGCAGTACGGTACGTCGCGGTCATGGTGCTCCGCCAGCGCCACCGCCGTGGTGGTTGCGATTGGAATGCCTTTGTACGCGGGGCCAAACAGCAGGTCGAAATCAATCCCGGAATCCACCAGCGCTTCGGCATAGAAGCGGCCTAACAGTGCCAGGTCGCGCCCGGTATTAAACAGCCCGGCGTTGAAGAAATACGGGCTTTTACGCCCGGATTTCAGCGTGAACTCGCCAAACTTAAGTACCTGCTTGTTAAGCGCAAACTCAATAAACTGGCGCTGATACGATTTCATGGATTTGCTCCTTTGTCTTTTCAGTCTTACAGGCAAAAAAAAGGCGACTCATTGGTCGCCTTAAAATCAATTTTCTAACGCCGCTTTCTGCGTCGCTACAATAGATTCGATTCCCCCTCGGGCCAACGCCAGCAAGGTGAGCAGTTCTTCGTGGGTGAATGGCTCGCCTTCTGCCGTACCCTGCACTTCAATGATGCGACCATCTTCGGTCATCACCACGTTCATGTCGGTTTCTGCGGCAGAATCTTCAACGTATTCCAGATCGCAAAGCGCTTCGCCGTTAACGATACCAACGGAGACAGCAGCAACCATCCCTTTCATTGGGTTGGTTTTCAGCTTACCGGCGGCAACCAGCTTGTTCAGGGCGTCTGCCAGCGCCACACAAGCACCGGTAATAGAGGCCGTACGCGTGCCACCATCGGCCTGGATCACGTCGCAGTCCAGCGTGATGGTGAACTCACCCAGCGTTTTCAGGTCAACCGCGGCGCGGAGCGCACGCGCGATCAGGCGCTGAATCTCCATAGTACGGCCGCCCTGCTTACCTTTTGCCGCTTCACGGGCATTACGGGTATGGGTTGCGCGCGGCAACATACCGTATTCGGCGGTGATCCAGCCCTGGCCCTGACCTTTCAGGAAGCGAGGCACGCCCTCTTCAATGGACGCGGTGCAAAGCACTTTGGTGTCACCAAACTCAACCAGCACGGAGCCTTCAGCGTGTTTTGTATAGTTACGGGTCAGGGTGACGGGACGCACCTGGTTGGCGCTACGACCTGCTGGACGCATGATGGATTCTCCGGCTTGAAACGAATGTGGCTGCGCATTATACGGATAAAGGACGCTTATTCCTATCCTGAGAAGCCCCTGAAAGCTATAATCCCCCCATCTCTCCTTTAAAAACGGGAATGTCTATGATCCGCAGTATGACCGCCTACGCCCGGCGTGAAATCAAGGGTAGCTGGGGTAGCGCTACCTGGGAAATGCGCTCGGTAAACCAGCGCTATCTGGAAACGTATTTCCGTATGCCGGAACAGTTCCGCAGCCTGGAGCCTGTGGTGCGTGAGCGTATCCGTACGCGTCTGACCCGCGGGAAAGTGGAATGTAACCTGCGTTTTGAGCCCGATGCCAGTGCACAGGGCGAACTGATCCTGAACGAAAAGTTGGCAAAACAGCTGGTTAATGCGGCGAACTGGGTCAAAATGCAAAGCGATGAAGGCGAGATCAACCCGGTTGATATTCTGCGCTGGCCTGGCGTGATGGCCGCCGGAGAGCAGGATCTGGACGCGATTACCGCTGAGATCCTGGCTGCACTCGACGGCACGCTGGACGACTTTATCGTTGCCCGCGAAACCGAAGGCCAGGCGCTGAAAGCGATGATTGAGCAACGCCTTGAGGGCGTGAGCGCCGAAGTCGCTAAAGTGCGCGCTCATATGCCAGAAGTGCTGCAATGGCAGCGTGAGCGTCTTGTCGCCAAACTGGAAGAGGCGGAAGTCCAGCTGGAAAACAACCGTCTGGAACAAGAGCTGGTGCTGATGGCGCAGCGTGTGGACGTGGCTGAAGAGCTGGATCGTCTGGAAGCGCACGTTAAAGAGACCTACAACATTCTGAAGAAGAAAGAAGCGGTAGGCCGCCGTCTCGACTTTATGATGCAGGAGTTCAATCGCGAGTCGAACACGCTGGCGTCTAAGTCTATCAATGCAGAGGTAACCAATTCAGCGATTGAACTGAAGGTCCTGATTGAGCAGATGCGCGAGCAGATCCAGAATATCGAGTAATTCCTTTCAGGGTGGTATTGCCTCGCATACCACCCATTACTTTTTCTAATCCTTTCTTAGCCCTACTTCCTTTCTATCCCGCCTTATATCAAGCCTGCCTGGCATGCGTTGATAATTTTCTGTAGGGCAAACCCCCTCACCTTAGAAAATCTCAATCGTGATCTTCCGCACAAATCGCTAATCTCCTTCTCTTCATTCCGGAGGGTTTATGCTGCTTCACATTCTTTATCTTATTGGCATTACCGCAGAAGCCATGACCGGCGCGCTCGCTGCCGGACGTCGCCGTATGGACACCTTCGGCGTGATTATCATTGCCACAGCCACCGCGCTCGGCGGCGGGTCCGTACGCGATATCCTGCTTGGCCATTATCCGCTCGGCTGGGTAAAAAACCCTGAGTACGTCATTATCGTGGCAACGGCAGCCGTGCTAACCACGATTGTGGCCCCGGTGATGCCTCATCTGCGCCGCGTGTTCCTGGTGCTGGATGCGCTTGGGCTGATTGTTTTTTCCATCATTGGCGCACAAATCGCTCTCGATATGGGTGAAGGCCCGGTTATCGCCACCATTGCTGCCGTGATCACGGGCGTGTTTGGCGGGGTGCTGCGGGATATGTTCTGCAAACGTATCCCGCTGGTTTTCCAGAAGGAACTGTATGCCGGCATCTCCTTTGCTGCGGCAGTGCTTTACGTCGCCTTGCAGCACTATGTCACCAGCCACGATGTGGTGGTTATCTCCACCCTGCTGTTTGGTTTCACCGCGCGTATGCTGGCATTGCGCCTGAAGCTGGGCCTGCCCGTTTTTCATTACAAACACAATGCGCATTAATGTCAGAACGGGCAGGCGCCGGATAATCAGTTACTCGAATAGTTGTAACCGTAGTGATGGTAGCCGTAGCCGTAAGCGTTGCTTGCCCGCTTAACGACGCCGTTGAGAATCACTCCTTTGGTATTGACGCCACTCTGCTCCAGACGCTGTACACAGACCAGCATCTCCTTCACGCTGTTCATCCCGAAGCGGGCGACCAGCAGCGTGGTGCCTGCGCGACGGCCGACAACCGCCGCGTCGGTGACCGCCAGGATCGGTGGCGTATCGATAATCACCAGATCGTAGCGTTCATTCGCCCAGTCCAGCAGCTGCTGGAAACGCGTATGCATCAGAAGCTCCGCCGGATTAGGAGGGATCTGCCCGCGCACGATGGTATCGAACCCGCCTTTATCGAAGGTCTGAACGCCCTGGGTATACTCCGCCTTACCGGACAACATCTCCGACAAGCCGCAGGTATTGTCGAGCTTAAACAGATCATGGGCATACCCGCGACGCATATCCGCATCAATATAGAGCACTTTCTGGCCCGCCTGCGCCACGACGGCCGCCAGGGTACTGCTGACAAAGGTTTTACCGCTGTCAGGCGTGGCGCCAGAGATCATCAGTATATTGTTCGCTGACTCCATCATCGCGAAATGCAGGCTGGTGCGCAGGCCGCGAATCGCCTCCACGGAGAGATCGACCGGATTATCCGCCGCCAGGAAGGGGATATGTTTGGTCTTATGGCGCAGCCCTGGGGACATAAAGTCTTTTTTACGCAAACGCATCTTTTTAGCCAGCCATTCTGACAGCGGTACGGTGGCATAGACGTTAATCCCGTGCTCCTCCAGCTGCTCCGGCGTTTCAATGCCCATACGCAGCATACTGCGCGCCAGGATCCAGCCCGCAGAGACGAACAGACCCAGGAGACCCCCCAGAACGACGACCAGCGCTTTTTTCGGCTTGACTGGCTGCGGCCGGGTCACGGCCGGATCGATAATGCGGACGTTACCAATTGCGCTCGACCGGGCGATGCTCAGCTCCTGTTCGCGGTTAAGCAGCTGCTGGTAGATAACGCGTCCCGACTCCACATCACGGCTCAGGCGCAACACCTCCTGCTGGGTTGACGGCATGGACGATACCCGTTTATTCAGGCGGTTTTTTTCCTGCTCCAGCGTCTGCCGTTTCTCAATCAGCGCCCGGTAGGTGGGGTGATCTTTTTTGTAGAGCTGCGAAATTTCCGCTTCCCGGAAGGTCAGTTCATTGAGCTGATTGTCCGCATTTACAATCTGCTCCAGCACCGCTTTTGCCTCCAGGTTCAGGTCAACGGAGTCGTTTTGCTGGCGATAGCGGTTGAGCTTCTCCTCGGCCTGGTCCAGCTCGCTGCGCACCTGCGGAAGCTGCTGCTTCAAAAATTGCAGGCTTTTCGCATCCTGCGCCGCCTGGCGAGCCACGTTCTGTTGTAAATAGTTGTCGGCGATGCAGTTAAGCACGCGAGCCATCTCATCGGGATCTTCTCCCGTGATGGTCAGGCCAAGCATCCCGCTGTCCTTGCTGCGCTCGCTCACGGAAAAACGCAGCTGTAGCGCGTCAATGGCCTCCAGCTCACTCTGCTGTGTAATCGTAAATTGCGTACCCGGCTTCGCCTGGATATCGGCAATGGTAATGGCGATATTCGCCGCGCTCAGGGGTTGTCCCACAACGCCCTGTAACGTCACATTATCGCCTTCCAGCTGATAGTGGCCCTTCTCGCCGACGGTCAGCGTCAGCTTTTGCGCCCGGCCCGCGACAGGGGGAAGATTGAGCATACGGATATCGACGATGCCAGGCTGTTGGCCGGTGAGCCGCGCCCAGCCGCGTCCGACAAGGGGAAAATAGTTTTCACTTACCTGCGTGCGCAGGTTCAGGTCATCAATCGTTTTACCGAGGATCATGCGCGACTGGAGAAGCTGAAGCTCCGGTGCCGACTCCGGCGAGGAGTCAGGGATGAACTCGCTAAGGTTACTGAGTAGCGCGTTGCCCTGCTTCTGTTCCACCTGTATCAGCGCATCGGCCTGATAAACCGGTGTGGCAAAGAGCGCATAAAGCAGGGCCACCAGCGTGAACAGCGCGGTAAGGATGAGAATAAATTTTCGGTGGTCGAGCAGCTCACCCAACAGGCGCACAAGATCGATCTCGTTATTCGCGGCAGACGCATCATGGGCGTGAAGGTTATTTGTTGACATAAAACGTAACTATCCCGTGTGATTAACTGAGCCGTTTCGCCCATTCCAGACTGGCCTGCTCCAGCAGCCCATAAACATATTCAAATGCGTCCCGGTTTTTACGGTAGGGGTCCGGGATCTCTTTTCTGCCCGTCCAGTGACCAAAGAGCATCATTTTGCCGCGCGCCTCCGGTGCGATAGCCGTGACCTGCTCGATATGTTCCAGCTCCATCGCCAGAATCAGATCGTAGTCGCGCACCATGGCGGGGGTGAGCCTGCGCGCCACGTGGCCCTCAAGCAGGGTGCCGCGTTCGGCGGCGATCTCTGTCGCCTGTGAATCGGCGGTGCGCCCTTCCAGGCCACACGTTCCCGCTGAATCGACCCGGGCAGCGGGAAGCAGCCGGCGCAGCAGCCGTTCCCCAATGGGGGAGCGGCAGATATTGCCGGTACAGATCACCAGGATGGCGTTAAACGTTAGTTTGGCCATGTTCTGATATATCTCCCTGTTTCAGTCAGGTCATGTACGCCGGTAATGGTCGGCACAAGCTGAGAGATCACGCGGTTCCAGCGCACCAGCGGCGCGGTGGTGACATAGACGATGTCGTAAGGCTCAAGCTGAAATTCGGTGCTCAACACCATCGCGGTGGCATCCCGGGCGTTAAGCTGGTAGACGTTGGCGATTTTGCCGTTCTGCTTGCCCTGTAACGGACGAATCACAAAGATTCCGGTGGCGTCGGCCATATCCTGATTCACGCCCTGTGCATTACCCAGCGCTTCCGCCAGCGTCATGCCGCTACGGTCCATCTTCAGGGTGCTCTGTTTACCCACCTCGCCCATGACAAACACTTTCAGGTCGTCATTACGGGGAATGAAGAGAATATCGCCCGGATAGAGGAGTTTGTTCTGGGTGAGATCGCCGCGCTGCATCAGCGCGTAGAGCGAAATGTGCGTGTCCTGGCCGTTGTGGGTCAGCACCACATGGCGCCAGTCCGCCTCAGATGTCAGGCCGCCAGCCGCATTGATCGCATCCATTATCGTCAGCGGAATGTTGGTGATGGGCTGCTGGCCCGACTTAGCCACTTCGCCCGTCACGTAGGCTTTTTGCGAGCGGAATGCCGCGACGCTGACATCCACCTGCGGGCTCTCAATCACCGAGTCCAGCCGGGCGGCGATCTCATCGCGCACCTGGGCCAGCGTTTTGCCGACGACGCGGATTTTGCCGATATAGGGGTAGAAGATCGTGCCATCGGCATTCACCCAGTTGCCCGTATCGCTGGCGCTGCGGTACTGACCTGCGGGGGTGGTCAGCTCCGGGTGGTCCCAGACGGTAACCATCAGCACGTCGCCGACGCCGATGCAATATTGGTAGTTCTGAAGCTGGCGATCCAGTTCAGGATTCGCGCGGGAGTCGACTTTGCCAGGCAGCAACTGCTCCACCAGCCCCGGCGTGAGGGGATAGACGTTGACCATCTTATTCAGATCGTAATTGCTGTCAGGCAGATCGATAATATCTTTGCCCTGGTTGCTAAGTCCCTGGCCCGGTACGATAGTACAACCGCTTAACGCCATCATAGCCAACGCCAGCACGGAAAATTTAACGTTTTTCATTCAGGAAAATCATCTGGTTAAGTAATGCCTGTTTCATCCGGTACTACTGCCCTACCGGGGTTTCGCGTTCTGACGTCATGTCATAGAGCTGATATTTACGGCCTAACATCTGGCCGCCATCACGCGTGAGAGGCGTCCACGAGACCACCACCCGGTTGCGATTTGGGCCGATCGTCATCAGATCAAGCGGGATCGAGATGTAGAAGCCTTTGCTAAAGCCACCTTCGCCATAATCCTCTTTCGAGACGTTGGTCAGCGCCGCCCAGACGCCTACCGTCACGCCGCTGTCGAATCGCTTCGCGACGTCGAGGGTGGCGCCTTTATCCTTCGCCAGGTACTGCCCGACGCTCAGCTTCATTAGCACACTGTTGAGCTTCGCCGGGTTCCAGTAGGCGGTGATAAATCCGGTTGGCACGCTGTAGTCGGTGAAGCGCATCATGTCGTCCCAGTCGCGCTGCTTGACGTAATTCGCATCCACGCCCAGCGCCCAGTCGCTATCCAGCGGGCGCCAGAGCGCCTCTGCTCCCACGCCGCCGTACATGGTTTCGAGGTAGCCGCCATAAATCTGGGCATAGAAGCCGTTCCCCAGCGCATCGACATAGTTGGCTTGTAAGTTGTTGATGTAGAAGTCATTGCTGACATAATCGCGAATATGGGTTCTGACGCGCGGCAGGCTGGAGTCAGCGGGAAGTAGCGAGGATTTGAACTTGTCGTAGTTGTTATAGAGGTTGGCGAACACGCCGCCGTCGAGCAGCAGACGATCGGTCAGCCAGTAGCTGGCGCTGGCCATCACCCCCACCTGGAACATATAGAAATCTTCCGGACCGCCCAGCGACTGCGCCAGCGTCGGTTTAACGCTGTAGCTGAAGCGATCGGCGCGAATACGGTAGCCACGCCCGAATGCTGTGGTATCCACAGGCTCGACGCGCTGCTGCCTGAGCGCCTCCTCCTGGCCGAGCGGCTGCCCCGCCAACTGTTTGCGCAGGCTGGCGACATCGGTTTGCGTCGTGACCAGCGGCAGATGATCACGCTGCTGGGTGATAGCGATCGTGTCGACCCCGTCGGGCAGGTTATTGATCAGAATACGGTTGGCACGATCCACCGCTTCGCGCGGATCGCGATAGCGATACTGTTCGCCGGTCATGTATAAGGTATTGCCGTGCTGAAGGATCTCCGGCGCATCGAAGCCTGCGTTGTACTTAAGCGCGGTGAGCTGGTTCGCCGCAGAGGTATAGTCCAGCGTCTCGCCTGCCGGTGCCGGTTGCCAGGCCGGTTTCGGGTTATCACGCAGCGCGGGGCGCAGGTCGTTAAAGTTGGTCCGCAGGGTGAAGCCAAACATCAGCGTATTGCCGCGCTCGTAGCTGAGGTTGAGATCGGCCCAGTCGGCAACGCGATAGACCGCCCCCACGTTAATATGGCTCGACTGCTTAATGGAGCCGGCAAAATCATCGGCATAATTGTTGCCGTCATACTCAAGCTTCAGGCGCAGGGGCTGCCAGGGCGTCTGATACTGGAGGCCGCCAAACAGAGACGCCGGACCACGAAACATATCGCTAAAGCTGATATCTCCGGCATCATGCGACTCGCCGCGGGTGCAATACTTATTGTTGTCATGGCAAAGCGGGTTACCCACGTTGTCGCTATTACCGGGATATCCCCAGGCTATTCCAAAGGTAAAATCGACCGGTCCGGCCATTTTACTGGCAACCAGATATTCACCATCGAACAGGCCGGTGCCTGCAATATCACGCTTGCCGAGCGCCACCTGCGGCAGGCTATAGTCCTCTTCCCACAGACGAACTTTAAAGTCGAACGACTTATCCTTGTAGCTTTGATCGCCGCTGAAATCCTCGTCGCTGCTGTATTTACGGGTGCGGACGTCGGTATAGCGAATTGTCCCTTCCAGCCACGGGAAGAGCACGACCGAAGAGGAGTAAAAACGGTACTGGTTGTTATCGCGGTAGTTGACGCTGAATTCCCCTTCCCGGCCAAAGCGCGCGTCGGGCATTTGCATCAGGCCGGTGCCGCCAAAATCGGACTGTGACGGTCCGGTCGGATCGGGCCAGGTACGCAGCTCCGCGTGGCAGGCAGAAGAGATCGCCAGAGCAAGGCCGCTCAGTAAAAAAAGTTTGTTCATCAGTCAGGTATCCGCCGCGTCAGGAGCGCAACGATTTGCTCATTCAGACCGGTAAAATCGTCCGGTACCGCCCGGGGATCAAACCCCACCCACAGAACAGCGCCCGGCTCTGCTTCAATATGGCGTGCGTTCCAGTACGCCACCGGCGCAACAACCGTACTGCCGTCAGGATCGATAACGGTCACGTTATTCCTGTCGGCGCCGGCCAGCCGCAACTGCCCCTGTAAGTAGTCCCGGATGCTTGCGCCCGGTCGCCAGGCCCGTTTCCCCGGCGTGACGACCGTCCCCATCAGCGTGACGGTACGGGGCGCAGGAGAGAGCCACAGATCGTAACGGCCCTCAAGGGAGCGATCGCCGCGGGCGTCGGTACGCACGGCATCTGGGTCGAGGCTGACAAACTGCCGCCCGACGATCCGCAGCGAGCGGATCTGTGCAGCGACAGCGCGAATGGTCGCGATCCGCTCGTCATCGGCGCGATTCTGCCACGCTGAAAGCGACGCCAGCACCTGCTGTTGCGTCTGTTGCGCGCGCAGCGTGGCGGAAGGGGTTGCGATGACAGCCCCCTGCCACCAGACGTTGTTCAGCTGCGGCTGGGTGACCAGCCGGGAGAGCGTATCAGCCGGTTCAGCAGACCACGTTTTGCCCGGCTGATGCACGTTAACGACACTTGCGCATAAGGCGGACAGGCTGAAGAGAGATAGCCCTACGCCAGGTAACCATTTTCTGAGTCTGTTCATGGGGCGGGCTTCAACATCGTCATGGCGACAGGGAATACGCCCGCGCCGAGCATCTGTTCGCTCTGGCGTACCTGGCCGGTAGCGGAATCAATCCAGAAGGTGTTATGCCAGCGACGATCGAGGCCGTCGGCCTGCACCGCCTCCTGCCAGACCTGACAACGTAGCGTGTTTCCGGCAAGGGTCAGGTTTTCCGTCCCGCTCAGGGAGAAGCGCGAGGTCAGGTGTGCGGAGCGATACCGCCCCTTTTCCTGCCAGCGCACATCACGCGACCACTGGCTGCCGTCGCGGAGCTGCGGCGTGTGGCGCAGCGGATCGTGCTCAAGATTGGTTACCTCAAGCAGGTTATAAGGAAGCTTGAGCGTGTGGATAAGGCGACCGTTATGCGTGACGATCATCGCATCATCCTGCGATAACCATTTACTGTTTCCCTGTTCGATGTATCCGAGAACCACCAGGATCCTCGGGCCATTATCCAGTCGCAGGTACATGGTTGAGTATGGGAGCGCCTGAATCTGCCCGTCCGTTACCGTCACATCCTGGCGCCCGTCCAGACTGGCGTTAAAGGTCTCAATAATGCTCTGCTGGCTCGGCGTACACCCCTGGATCAGCAGAGTCATGATGAGCAGAATAAACAGTCTCACCAGAAATCCTTGATTAAATAACATTGAAATCAATTAAATACCCGGCTTTGATATCGACGCCGGGTCAAGTCGTTGCGCTGTTCAGCGCAAGGTTATATCGCCTTGCGCACCAGCCTTAGCGGGTAACTGTCGTCGTGGAAGTACCATTGCTTGAGTCATCGCCACTGTCGCTTGCCGCGACAACGGCTAACGTCGCTACGCCGGCAATCGCAGCGGTGGTGACAACAGCGGTTGTCCCAATCGCCCCTGCCGCCAGTCCCCCCGTAGTGCCAGCGGTAGTTCCCACCGTTGCTCCGGTTGTTGTTCCGGTTGTTGCTGCGCTGGTGCTACCTGCTTCGGTGGTAGCGCCTATAGCAGGCAAGGCAGTCGCCAGCGTGAGTGCCGTCAGCACTGTACAAAGCGTCCTTTTCATTTTTGGTCCTCATTCAAATGAAGGAAAATATGAGCACCTGGAAACCAGGTCCCGGTTAACGGGCATAAAGCCCGGGGCTGAATTCCGGCCCGACAGGGACGGAAAATCATCCATGTAAAAGCCCTGGGCTCTGAACACCAGCGCACATAAACCGCCAGGATATATTTCGGTACCCTTAATTGCTTCAATTGGAGTTCAGATAGTTAACTCCCTCACGGGGTGCAAAAAGAAAGGAAAACGCAGAAGTGATGCAAAATGCACCCCAGCGGTAACTACCTTAAAAATTTTGGATAAGATAATTCTTATAATAATTTGACGCAATGATTTCCGGCAGAATAAATATGACCAATTGTTAACCAGAAAAAACTCAATATATTATTAATTAAACATTTAACCAACTGAAATTAAAAGCAAAACCACGTCAAGCACACAGACTACATCACCTATAACGCCTTCATTACCGGCTAGTGTTCTCGATTAATAATGATTGAGATCAATTAAACCAACCTCTCGAGAAAAATAAAAACACAAGCAGAGCAAACCCTTAAATCAGGATCGGGAATAATATTTCCTCAAAATATATTTATCATGAATAATTCATTTATATTCATAATTACTGCGTATATAAACCGCGTCTCATAAATACGCTATTTCACGGCAGCGAAAATGTTTTCCTCCCTCGCCAGTCTGTTCAGGAGCGCACGCAGATTAAAATCCACCGATGTGCTCTGCGGCCAGCCACTTTGCCAGGGCATCAATCTGAGGCTGATGCAGCCAGTTTACGATCTGGCGGGCTTTCTCCTGCCCGACACCCGGTAGCATCCGCCACTCCGCTTCGCTTCGCTGAATCAGCGCCTGCCAGGTGCGATCCCCTGCCGCCTTGATCGTCGACCGGGCCAGTGGTATTCCCATCGCGGTGATCCAGCGGATAAAAGGACGCTCCCGCGCCAGGTTAAACTGATGCCACAGCGCAGCGCCATGCGATGCCGATATCCCCGGCGTCGCGGTGAGCTGCGCCTGCGTGAGCTGTAGCCAGGAGAAGAGGTGCTCAAACCGATGCGCCTGATAGAGGGTCCGCCATCCTGATTCGCCCATACCTTCGATATCTAACGCCTGCCTGGAACTTAGCCACGTCAGCCGGGCAAAAAATTGCTCCATGCACTCCGGGGAGGCATAGAAACAGGTTAAGCCGTTATAGCGCGATGAGGGCGGCTGTGGTTTACGGCGATCCACATTGCGCCACACCACGTTATCCAGCCGGGGAATACCTTGTCCCGCCAGGCTTACCAGCACCTGATCGCCGGGGGCAATATCCAGCCTCTGCCAGCGGTTAACTGACCCTAAGCTGACGCGCTGTACGCGTTTATCGTCGAGCATCAGCGGCTCAAGCTGCGCAATCGCGGTGATCCGCCCGGTACGGCCAACGGTAAAGTGAATCGCTTTGACTTCCGTCACCTGGGCCACAGGAAGGTATTTCCATGCGACGACCCAACTTCCTTCCCCCGGCAGCCACTCCTCGCCCGGCGGCTCTGCCGAGGCGCGGACCACGATGCCATCCGTGGCGAAGGGCAACGAAGCCTTAAACCAGGCCGTCCGCTGCGCTTCCACGTCAGCCGCGTTTTTAACCGGCAGGGTATAGCGCGCCGTCAGGGTAAAACCAGCCTCCGCCAGCGCGGAAAGGCGTGCTTTCATCACTTTTGGGCCGTTCGGCCAGGCCCAGATAAAAATGCCTGTCTGCTTCAGCGCTGCGCGATCGTTCGCGCGCATCATCGCCCCCGCTACCTTCGCACGCGCGTTCATCCCCCCCATCCGCTGCTGGATATGCCCCTCGCGCAGCAGAAAAAGTTCCCCCTGCAACACGCTGTTGGCAAGCGGCCCGGCCAGTGTTTGCGGAATAGCGGGGATCATTCGCGCCTGTGCCGTCCACTCTTCCCCCTGTAAGCCGTCGCCCCGGCTGATCGCCTGCGCCAGCTTGCCGTTTTTGTAGACCAGGGTGACCGCAACACCATCCACCTTTGGCTGTACCCAGAGATCCTGCTGCGTCGCCATCCAGCGGCTAAGCGCCTGCTTGCTTTCTACCTTATGCACGCCGGTATGGGCGAAGGGATGCTTCACCGTCCCGCTGGCGGCAGGAGGATCGTCATGCAGCGGCTCATCGTGAAAACAGCGCTGCCACTGTTTTAAGCGGGCGTTAAGCCTGTCGTAAACGTCGTCGCTCACCTCGCTGCTGCCCTGCTTCCAGTAATCTTCATTCCAGCGGGTCAGCTGCGCCTTCAGGGCCGCGATCTCCTGCCCGGCTTTAGCCGGTGACCAGACCGGGCAGATAGCCATCGCCCCGCTGCTTAAGAAGATCATCAGTATGCTTATCCATTTCACCATTATTACCCCTCCCTGTTTTGCGAAGGGTATACCCTGCCCGGGAGCCGCAGACCAGCTGCAAAAATGCATTTTACGAGCGCGCTTCAGCGCATTGTTTTTGTTGCAGCAAAAGGAAGGTAAAAGCTGAAAACGGCACGCAAAATTTAATCATCCGGGGGAAAAAGTGTGACAAAGACTACGTCACACAGCGGCGACGTGTATAATAAGCCCGTATGTAGGACTTCTTCGTTAACACATACAAAAGACTCTCATGGCTCAAGGCACGCTTTATATTGTTTCTGCCCCTAGTGGCGCGGGTAAATCCAGCCTTATTCAGGCACTGTTAAAAACCCAACCGTTGTACGATACGCAGGTTTCTGTTTCTCACACCACGCGAGCACCGCGTCCGGGTGAAGTGCACGGTGAACACTATTTCTTTGTAAATCACGACGAATTCAGAGCGATGATTGGCAGAGACGCGTTTCTTGAACACGCAGAAGTATTCGGTAACTACTACGGTACTTCGCGTGAAACCATTGAGCAGGTTCTGGCGACCGGCGTGAACGTGTTCCTGGATATCGACTGGCAGGGCGCGCAGCAAATTCGTAAGAAAATGCCTGATTCGCGCAGTATCTTTATTTTACCGCCATCGAAAGATGAACTGGATCGCCGCCTGCGTGGTCGCGGCCAGGACAGCGAAGAAGTTATCGCGAAGCGTATGGCGCAGGCTGTTGCAGAAATGAGCCATTACGCGGAATATGATTACCTTATTGTGAATGATGATTTTGATGCCGCGCTGAGCGATCTCAAAACTATCCTTCGCGCAGAACGCCTGCGTATGAGCCGCCAGAAGCAGCGACATGACGCATTAATCACCAAACTGTTGGCAGACTGAACCCACTTTCAGTATCATGCCCAGTCATTTCTTCACCTGTGGAGCATTTTAAGTATGGCACGCGTAACTGTTCAGGACGCTGTAGAGAAAATTGGTAACCGTTTTGACCTGGTGCTGGTCGCCGCGCGTCGCGCTCGTCAGATGCAGGTAGGCGGTAAAGATCCGCTGGTACCGGAAGAAAACGATAAAACCACCGTTATTGCACTTCGCGAAATCGAAGAAGGTCTGATCAACAACCAGATCCTCGACGTGCGTGAGCGCCAGGAGCAGCAAGAGCAGGAAGCCGCTGAATTACAAGCTGTTACCGCTATTGCTGAAGGTCGTCGTTAATTAAACCTGCGGGTCGCCCTTGTATCTGTTTGAAAGCCTGAATCAACTGATTCAAACCTACCTGCCTGAAGACCAGATTAAGCGTCTTCAGCAGGCGTATCTCGTTGCACGTGACGCTCACGAGGGCCAGACACGTTCAAGCGGTGAACCCTATATCACGCACCCGGTAGCGGTGGCCTGTATTCTGGCCGAGATGAAACTCGACTACGAAACGCTGATGGCCGCCCTGCTGCATGACGTGATTGAAGATACCCCTGCCACCTACCAGGACATGGAACAGCTGTTTGGCAAAAGCGTTGCCGAGCTGGTGGAAGGGGTCTCTAAGCTTGATAAGCTGAAATTCCGCGATAAGAAAGAGGCGCAGGCCGAAAACTTCCGCAAGATGATCATGGCGATGGTGCAGGATATCCGCGTCATCCTCATCAAACTCGCTGACCGCACCCACAATATGCGCACGCTGGGCTCACTTCGCCCGGATAAACGTCGCCGCATCGCCCGTGAAACCCTCGAAATCTACAGTCCGCTGGCGCACCGTTTAGGTATTCATCACATTAAAACCGAGCTGGAAGAGCTGGGTTTTGAGGCGTTGTACCCGAACCGCTATCGCGTGATTAAAGAGGTGGTGAAAGCCGCTCGCGGTAACCGTAAAGAGATGATTCAAAAGATCCTCTCTGAAATCGAAGGGCGTTTGCAGGAAGCGGGCATTCCGTGCCGCGTGAGCGGTCGCGAAAAGCATTTGTACTCTATCTACTGCAAAATGGTGCTCAAAGAGCAGCGTTTTCACTCGATCATGGATATCTACGCATTCCGCGTGATCGTCCACGACTCGGACACCTGCTACCGCGTGCTGGGGCAGATGCATAGCCTGTACAAGCCACGCCCGGGGCGCGTCAAAGATTACATCGCCATTCCAAAAGCGAACGGATACCAGTCTTTGCACACCTCGATGATTGGCCCGCACGGCGTTCCGGTTGAGGTGCAAATTCGTACCGAAGACATGGATCAGATGGCGGAAATGGGTGTCGCGGCACACTGGGCCTATAAAGAGCACGGTGGTGAAAGCAGCACCACCGCGCAAATCCGCGCCCAGCGCTGGATGCAGAGCCTGCTGGAGCTGCAACAGAGCGCAGGTAGCTCGTTTGAATTTATCGAGAGCGTTAAATCCGATCTCTTCCCGGATGAGATTTACGTTTTCACGCCGGAAGGGCGCATTGTCGAACTGCCTGCGGGCGCGACACCGGTCGACTTCGCTTACGCCGTGCATACCGATATCGGCCATGCCTGCGTAGGTGCCCGCGTCGACAGGCAGCCTTATCCGCTGTCGCAGCCGCTCTTCAGCGGACAGACGGTGGAGATCATTACCGCGCCGGGGGCACGTCCTAACGCCGCCTGGCTGAACTTTGTCGTGAGCTCAAAAGCGCGCGCAAAAATCCGCCAGCTGCTGAAAAACCTTAAGCGCGACGACTCCGTTAGCCTGGGGCGTCGTCTGCTCAATCACGCGCTGGGTGGCAGCCGCAAATTGGCAGAGATCCCGCCAGAAAACATTCAGCATGAGCTGGAGCGTATGAAGCTCGCCTCGCTGGATGACCTGCTGGCAGAGATTGGTCTCGGCAACGCCATGAGCGTGGTCGTGGCGAAGAACCTGCAACAAGGTGAAACGACAGCCGTTCCTGCCACCACGCAAAATCATGGTCACCTGCCGATCAAAGGCGCTGACGGTGTGCTCATCACCTTCGCCAAATGCTGCCGTCCTATCCCAGGCGACCCGATTATTGCGCACGTCAGCCCGGGTAAAGGGCTGGTGATCCACCACGAATCCTGCCGTAACATCCGTGGCTATCAGAAAGAGCCTGAGAAGTTCATGGCGGTCGAGTGGGATAAAGAGACGGCGCAGGAATTTATCACTGAAATCAAGGTGGATATGTTCAACCACCAGGGTGCACTGGCGAACCTGACGGCAGCGATTAACACGGCCTCGTCCAACATTCAAAGCCTGAATACGGAAGAAAAAGATGGCCGCGTTTACAGCGCCTTTATTCGCCTGACCGCCCGTGACCGCGTGCATCTGGCAAATATTATGCGCAAGATCCGCGTGATGCCGGATGTCATTAAAGTCACCCGTAACCGAAACTAGCATTATGAATTCAAAACGTTACGAGCGAATCTGCGAAATGCTCGCCAGGCGTCAGCCTGATCTGACGGTCTGCATGGAGCAGGTCCATAAACCTCATAACGTCTCTGCTATCGTCCGCACCGCAGATGCCGTCGGCGTGCATGAAGTCCACGCCGTCTGGCCAGGCGCACGTATGCGTACCATGGCCTCCACCGCCGCAGGCAGCAACAGCTGGGTATCCGTGAAAACTCACCAGACTATTGGTGAAGCGGTCTCGCACCTGAAAGGGCGTGGCATGCAGGTTCTGGCAACCAACCTCTCTGCTAAAGCCGTGGATTTCCGTGAGATCGACTACACCCGTCCGACCTGTATTTTAATGGGCCAGGAGAAAACGGGGATCACGCAGGAAGCACTGGATTTGGCCGATCGGGACATCATCATTCCGATGATTGGCATGGTCCAGTCACTCAACGTGTCGGTCGCCTCAGCGCTGATCCTGTATGAAGCGCAGCGCCAGCGTCAGAATGCCGGAATGTACGAGCGCAGCAACAGCATGCTGCCGGAAGAGGAGCAGCAGCGCCTGCTGTTTGAAGGTGGCTATCCGGTGCTGGCTCGCGTTGCGAAGCAGAAGAAATTGCCTTACCCCCACGTCAACGCGCAGGGCGAAATTGAAGCCGATGCCGAGTGGTGGTCCACCATGCAGTACGCGGGATAAATCATGAAAGGCCGCCTGCTGGACGCTATACCGCTCAACAGCCTGACGGGCGTGGGCGCGGCACAAAGCAGTAAACTGGCGAAGATTGGCCTGCACACCGTGCAGGATCTCCTGCTCCACCTCCCCCTGCGTTACGAAGACCGTACTCAGCTTTATAAAATTGGCGATCTGCTGCCCGCTATTTACGCCACCGTTGAAGGGGAAGTGCTGAACTGCAACATCACCTTTGGCGGACGCAGGATGATGACCTGCCAGATCAGCGACGGCACCGGTATTCTTACCATGCGCTTTTTCAACTTCAATGCGGCAATGAAAAACAGCCTTGCCACTGGACGACGCGTACTTGCGTACGGTGAAGCCAAACGGGGCAAATACGGCGCGGAGATGATCCACCCGGAATACCGCGTGCAGGGCGATCTCAGCTCACCTGAGCTACAGGAGACGCTCACGCCGGTCTATCCAACCACTGAAGGCATTAAGCAGGCTACGCTGCGCAAGCTCACCGACCAGGCGCTGGAGCTGCTCGATACCTGCGCCATTAACGAGCTGCTGCCGCCGGAGCTGGCGCAGGGCATGATGAGCCTGCCAGAGGCGTTGCGCACCCTGCACCGCCCACCGCCAACGCTTCAGCTTGTTGATTTAGAGAGCGGTAAACACCCCGCCCAACGGCGTCTTATCCTTGAGGAATTACTGGCTCACAACCTGAGCATGCTGGCCCTGCGCGCAGGTGCGCAGCGTTTCCACGCGCAGCCATTAAGCCAGCGTGATGAGCTCAAAGATAAGCTGCTGGCCTCACTGCCGTTTAAACCCACCGGCGCCCAGGCGCGGGTGACCGCCGAGATCGAACGCGATATGGCGCTGGATGTGCCGATGATGCGCCTGGTGCAGGGCGATGTGGGTTCCGGTAAAACGCTGGTCGCCGCGCTGGCCGCTTTGCGCGCTATCGCCCACGGCAAGCAGGTGGCGCTGATGGCACCGACGGAACTGCTGGCCGAGCAGCACGCCAACAATTTCCGTAACTGGTTTGCCCCGCTGGGAATTGAAGTGGGCTGGCTGGCCGGGAAGCAGAAGGGCAAAGCGCGCCTTGCGCAGCAGGAGGCGATAGCCAGCGGGCAGGTGCAGATGATTGTCGGCACGCACGCCATTTTCCAGGAACAGGTGCAGTTTAACGGCCTGGCGCTGGTGATTATCGACGAACAGCACCGCTTTGGTGTTCATCAGCGTCTGGCGTTGTGGGAGAAAGGTCTGCAACAGGGCTTCCACCCGCATCAGCTGATCATGACCGCCACGCCGATTCCGCGCACCCTGGCGATGACGGCCTATGCCGATCTGGATACCTCCACCATCGACGAACTCCCCCCGGGTCGTACGCCGGTGACAACGGTCGCCATTCCGGACACGCGCCGCAGCGACATCATTGACCGCGTGCGCAACGCCTGCACCCACGAAGGACGTCAGGCTTACTGGGTCTGTACCCTGATTGAAGAGTCTGAGCTGCTGGAAGCGCAGGCTGCCGAAGCCACATGGGAAGAGTTAAAGCTCGCCCTGCCGGAGCTGAACGTCGGTCTGGTTCACGGGCGCATGAAGCCTGCCGAAAAGCAGGCGGTGATGCAGTCGTTCAAACAGGGTGAACTGCATTTACTCGTTGCGACCACGGTTATCGAAGTGGGCGTGGACGTGCCGAACTCCAGCCTGATGATTATTGAGAACCCGGAGCGCCTGGGCCTGGCGCAGCTCCACCAGCTACGAGGCCGCGTGGGGCGTGGCGCGATCGCCTCTCACTGCGTGCTGCTCTACAAAGCCCCGCTGTCGAAAACCGCGCAGATGCGTTTGCAGGTATTACGCGACAGCAATGACGGCTTCGTCATTGCGCAAAAAGATCTGGAGATCCGCGGCCCGGGTGAACTGCTGGGCACGCGTCAGACGGGTAACGCCGAATTTAAAGTGGCGGATTTGTTGCGCGATCAGGCCATGATCCCCGAAGTACAACGCCTTGCGCGTCATATTCATGAACGCTACCCCGAACAGGCGGCAGCGTTAATTGAACGCTGGATGCCGGAAACCGAGCGGTATTCCAACGCCTGACGATCAGCCAAACATCGGCAGCATCAGGTAGAGCTTAATGACCAGCGCGTTGACGATATCAATGAAGAATGCCCCCACCATCGGCACCACCAGAAACGCCATGTGCGACGGACCGAACCGTTCAGTGATCGCCTGCATGTTTGCGATGGCCGTTGGCGTTGCCCCCAGTCCAAACCCACAGTGGCCCGCTGCCAGTACCGCCGCATCATAGTTTTTGCCCATCATGCGCCAGGTAACAAAGATGGCATACAGCGCCATAAACACGGCCTGTACCGCCAGGATCGCCACCATCGGCAGCGCCAGCGAGGCCAGTTCCCACAGCTTGAGGCTCATCAGCGCCATCGCCAGGAACAGCGACAGGCTGACGTTCCCCAGCACGGACACTGCGCGCTCAAAGACGCGGTAGAAGCCCATCTGCGCCAGACCGTTGCTCAGGATCACCCCGATAAACAGCACGCAGACAAAGGTTGGCAGTTCGAAAGCCGTTCCCGCCAGCCATTGCGCAACGATTTTGCCCACGGTGAGGCAGATAGCAATCATGGCGATGGTTTCAATCATCACCAGCGAGGTGATACTACGGCCAACGTCCGGTTTTTCAAATGCGGTCGGCACCATTTCATCGTCTGGCCTGCCTTCCGGCGTGGTGGAGTGTTTCACCAGATAGCGCGCCACCGGGCCGCCAATCAGCCCGCCAAGCACCAGGCCAAAGGTCGCGCAGGCCATCGCCACTTCCGTTGCGTTTTCAAAGCCATAGCGTTCGATGAACAGCTTGCTCCACGCCGCGCCCGTTCCGTGGCCACCTGACAGGGTAATCGACCCCGCCAGCAGACCCATCAGCGGATCCAGCCCCAGCAATGACGCCATACCGATGCCGATGGCGTTTTGCATCAGAAGCAGGCCCACCACAACAATCAGAAACACGCCCAGCACCTTGCCACCCGAACGTAGGCTTGCGAGGTTAGCGTTCAGGCCGATAGTGGCAAAGAAGGCCAGCATCAACGGATCTTTCAGGGACATATCAAAATCGATTTCCCAGCCCATGCTTTTTTTCAGTACCAGCAGGGCCAGCGCCACCAGCAAACCACCGGCGACGGGTTCAGGAATGGTGTACTTTTTCAGAAAGGAAACACTGTGTACCAGCTTGCGACCAAGCAGAAGAACCAGCGTTGCGGCAACAAGGGTCGACAACGTATCGAGATGAATCATAAAAGGCTCCTGTTATGCGCGTATTCCATACACACGCGGCGTTATCCTGGGCCGGGTGATGCTCGTCATGAGCCGCCGGCGCGAAAAGTGTAATTTTTTTTTGCTGTTCGTTGTAGAAAAGCTGCTCACACCGGCAGATTTTCTCTCTTTTTTTTGCTGGCAATCGTTTGCTTTTACCAGGTGGTCAGCTAAAATGCCCGCTTTTCCACCGTGGGATTGCCGCCGATGTCTGTTAACACTCTGGAGTCTGCTGATGCGCAACCGATTGCGCAGAAGCAAAACAGCGAACTGATTTACCGCCTTGAAGATCGTCCCCCGCTGCCTCAAACCCTGTTTGCCGCCTGCCAGCACCTGCTGGCGATGTTCGTTGCGGTCATCACGCCGGCTCTGCTGATTTGCCAGGCGCTAGGGTTACCGGCGCAGGATACGCAACACATCATCAGTATGTCTCTGTTCGCTTCCGGCGTGGCCTCCATCATTCAAATTAAAGCCTGGGGTCCGGTGGGTTCAGGTTTGCTGTCGATTCAGGGCACCAGCTTTAACTTTGTGGCGCCGCTGATCATGGGCGGTACGGCACTGAAAACCGGCGGCGCAGATGTCCCGACGATGATGGCGGCGCTTTTCGGCACCCTGATGCTGGCAAGCTGCACAGAGATGTTCATCTCCCGCGTTCTGCACCTGGCGCGCCGGGTGATCACCCCGCTGGTCTCCGGCGTGGTGGTGATGATTATCGGCCTGTCGCTGATTCAGGTGGGTCTGACCTCCATCGGGGGCGGCTACGCGGCAATGAGCGACCATACCTTCGGCGCGCCGAAAAACCTGCTGCTGGCAGGCGTGGTGCTGGCGATCATTATTCTGCTTAACCGTCAGCGTAACCCGTACCTGCGCGTGGCATCGCTGGTGATCGCCATGGCGGCCGGTTACCTGCTGGCGTGGGCGCTGGGTATGCTCCCGGAGAACACCACCCCAACCAACAGCGCGTTGATTACCGTGCCAACGCCGCTCTACTATGGCCTGGGCATTGACTGGAGTCTGCTCCTGCCGCTGATGCTGGTCTTTATGATTACCTCGCTGGAAACCATTGGCGATATCACCGCCACCTCCGACGTGTCCGAGCAGCCGGTCTCCGGCCCGCTGTACATGAAACGTCTTAAAGGCGGCGTGCTGGCGAACGGACTGAACTCGTTTGTCTCGGCGGTGTTCAACACCTTCCCGAACTCCTGCTTCGGCCAGAACAACGGCGTGATCCAGCTGACCGGCGTGGCCAGCCGCTACGTGGGCTTCGTGGTGGCGCTGATGCTCGTGGTCCTCGGCCTGTTCCCGGCGGTAAGCGGATTTGTACAGCACATTCCCGAGCCGGTGCTGGGCGGCGCGACGCTGGTCATGTTCGGTACTATCGCGGCCTCCGGCGTGCGTATCGTCTCCCGCGAGCCGCTGAACCGCCGCGCAATCATGATTATTGCGCTGTCTCTCGCCGTAGGGCTTGGCGTCTCCCAGCAGCCGATGATTTTGCAGTTTGCCCCGGACTGGGTGAAAAACCTGCTCTCTTCCGGCATCGCCGCGGGCGGTATTACCGCTATCGTGCTGAATCTCATTTTCCCGCCTGAAAAGAACTGATCCCCACACGGCAGGCTGTCAATGCCTGCCGTGACATCTCTTTACACCATTCCCGCCTTGAGCATTGCGCATAATTCGTGCATAACACCCTTATGTGCGTTTCGCGGGAGGGAAGACCATGAAATTTATTGGAAAGCTGCTTATCTATCTTCTGGTAGCCCTGCTCATTGTAGTGCTAGCCTTTTATTTTCTGCTCCAGACCCGCTGGGGCGCATCGCAGGTCAGCAGCTGGATCACGGTGAATACCGATTACGAGCTCAACTTTGACCTGATGGATCACCGCTTTTCATCCCCTTCTCACATCCTTCTGGAAAACGTTACCTTCGGACGAGATGGCAAACCGGCCACGCTGGTCGCTAAAAAAGTGGATATTGGCTTAAGCAGCCGCCAGATCACCGACCCGCTGCATATGGATGCCATCACCTTGTTCGATGGCACGCTGAATTTATCGCCGCAGACGGCGCCGCTGCCGTTCCAGGCCGACCGTCTGCAACTGAATAACATGGCCTTTAACAGCCCGAATACGGAGTGGGATCTCAGTGCGCAAAAGGTGACCGGCGGCGTCAGCCCGTGGCAGCCCGAGGCGGGGAACGTACTGGGGAAAAATGCGCAAATCCAGATGAGCGCCGGGTCGCTCACCCTCAACGGCATACCGGCCAACAACGTGCTGATTCAGGGACAACTCAACGGCAAAGAGGTGGCGCTGAATACCATCGGTGCCGATATGGCGCGCGGCTCGCTTACGGGCTCGGCTCTGCGTAATGCCGACGGTGGCTGGGTTATCAACACCCTGCGTCTGAATGAGATCCGCCTGCAAAGCGACAAATCGCTGCTGGATTTCTTCGCCCCTCTCTCCACCCTGCCTTCGTTACAGATTGGGCGGCTGGAAGTGACCGATGCCCGTCTACAGGGGCCAGACTGGGCGGTAACCGACCTCGATCTCAGCCTGCGTAACCTCACCCTGAGTAAAGGTGACTGGCAAAGCCAGGAGGGACGGTTATCCATGAACGCCAGCGAATTTATCTACGGCTCGCTGCATCTGTTTGACCCTATCCTGAATGCGGAATTCTCCCCGCAGGGCATTGCGCTGCGTCAGTTCACCTCCCGCTGGGAAGGGGGCATGGTGCGCACCTCCGGCAACTGGCTGCGCGAGGGTCAGGCGCTGGTGCTGGACGACGTTGCGATTGCCGGGCTGGAATATACGCTTCCGGAAAACTGGAAAACGCTGTGGATGGACCCGCTCCCGGCATGGCTGAACAGCGTGACGCTGAAAAAATTCGGCCTGAGCCGCAACCTGGTGATCGACATCGATCCGGCGTTCCCGTGGCAGATCACCTCCCTCGACGGTTATGGCGCTAATTTGCGGCTGGCGCAGGATCACAAGTGGGGCGTGTGGGGCGGTAACGCAACCCTCAACGGGGCGGCAGCGACCTTTAACCGCGTCGACGTGCGTCGCCCGTCGCTGGCGCTGAATGCCAACGCCGCAACGGTAAATATTACCGACCTGAGCGCCTTTACCGAGAAAGGGATCCTGGAAGCGACCGCCACCGTGTCACAGCTGCCACAGCGACAAACCACCGTGAGCCTGAACGGGCGCGGTGTACCACTCAACGTCTTGCAGCAGTGGGGCTGGCCAGCGCTGCCGATTACGGGCGACGGCAATATTCAGCTCACCGCCAGCGGCAGCGTGCAGGCGAATGCGCCGCTGAAGCCGACGGTGAACGGGAAGCTGAGCGCGGTGAATATGGATAAACAGCAGGTGCAACAGACGATGACGGGTGGTGTGGTGTCGACGGTGGCTCCGGCACAGTAAATAGCCGGGTGGCGGCTTCGCCTTACCCGGCCTACGATCTCATGTAGGCCCGGTAAGCTAAGCGCCACCGGGCATTTTTCCAGCTCAGAGGTGAACCACCACCTCATCCCCCTCGGCTTTCACCACCACACCCCACTCGCTGCCCGCATGTGAACCGCCTTTTACGCCGCCGACCTTCTGCACGTTGCGCAAGCACACCGACCAGTTTTGCGCATCTCCCGTGCCGGTAAAGGTCACGACGTCGCCCTGACGTGACGCCTTCAGCGTAAACAACACGGAACCGTCCGCCGCAGGCACTTCACTCACCGCCGTTGCGCCATCGCTCAGGTTGAAGAGCTGGAAGGCTGTCCCCTCATGCCACGCATAGTCCGGCTTCTGGTTATTATTGCCGAGCGCCAGCAGCGTGTTGTCGCGCACATAGACCGGCAGGCTCTGGAAATCGTGCTGCTGCTTATGCCAGCGGCTACCCTCGATTTCGTCGTTGTGCCACAGGTGCGTCCAGCGCCCTTCCGGCAGCCAGAACTGCACGTCGCCCGCCTCGGAGAACACCGGCGCCACCATCATTGAATCCCCCAGCATGTACTGACGGTCAAGATAGTCACACGCCGGATCGTCCGGGAACTCCAGCATCATCGCCCGCAGCATCGGCGTGCCGAACTCACGCGCCAGAGCCGCCTGACGATACAGGTACGGCATCAGCTGGCATTTCAGCTGCGTGAAGTGGCGCACCACGTCGCAGGACTCGTCATCGTACGCCCACGGCACGCGGTAGGATTTGCTGCCGTGCAGGCGGCTGTGGCTGGAGAACAGCCCGAACGCGCACCAGCGTTTGTAGACGTGCGCCGGAGCGGTGTTTTCGAACCCGCCGATATCGTGGCTCCAGAACCCGAAGCCGGACAGGCCAATCGACAGCCCGCCGCGCAGGCTTTCGGCCATCGATTCATAGTTGGCGTAGCAGTCGCCGCCCCAGTGTACCGGGAACTGTTGCGCACCCACGGACGCGGAGCGGGCAAACAGCACCGCCTCTTCTTCTCCCACCGTCTCTTTCAGCACGTTCCACACCAGCTCGTTATAGATGTAGGCGTAATGGTTGTGCATCTTCTGCGGATCGGAACCGTCGAACCACTGGACGTCCGTCGGGATACGCTCGCCGAAATCGGTCTTGAAGCAGTCGACTCCGATCTCCACCAGGCCTTTCAACTTGTCGGCGTACCACCGGCACGCGTCCGGGTTGGTGAAGTCGTAGATCGCCAGCCCCGGCTGCCATTTGTCCCACTGCCACAGGGAGCCGTCCGGGCGCTTCAGCAGGTAGCCCTTCTCTTTCAGCTCGCGGAAAATCGGGGATTTCTGGCCGATGTACGGGTTAATCCACACGCAGACCTTCAGCCCTTTCTCTTTCAGGCGGCGGATCATCCCTTCCGGATCGGGGAAGGTCACCGGGTCCCACTCGAAGTCGCACCACTGGAAGGCCTTCATCCAGAAGCAGTCGAAGTGGAAGACGTGCAGCGGCAGGTCGCGCTCGGCCATGCCGTCGATAAAGCTGTTCACCGTCGCTTCATCGTAGTTGGTGGTGAAGGAGGTGGTCAGCCACAGGCCGAACGACCACGCAGGCGGCAGCGCCGGGCGGCCAGTGAAGCGGGTATAGCGGTTCAGCACTTCTTTCGGCGTCGGGCCGTCGATCACAAAGTAGTCGAGATATTCCCCTTCCACGCTGAACTGCACTTTGGACACTTTCTCGGAGCCGACTTCAAACGAGACGTTTTCCGGGTGATTCACCAGCACGCCGTAGCCGCGGTTGGTCAGGTAGAACGGGATATTTTTGTAGGACTGCTCGGTGCTGGTGCCCCCGTCGCGGTTCCAGGTTTCGACCGTCTGACCGTTGCGCACCAGGGCGGTGAAGCGCTCGCCCAGGCCGTAGACCGTTTCCCCCACGCCCAGATCCAGACGTTCAAACACATAGTTGCGATCGGTATTGCTGTCCTGTACGTAGCCGTTGTTTTTCAGCTGGCTGCCGGTAATGCGCTGGCCGTTGCGCAGGAAATCCAGCGCCCAGAACTCGCCTTTGGTGACGCGCACGCTGACGCTGCCGCTTTTCAGCTCGGCAAACTCGGCGTTGTTTTCAATCTCTACCTTCACGTCTTTCAGAACGTTCAGCGGATAGTGCGGGCCTTTATTCAGCGCGCCCTGGAAGTGCTCAATGCGCACCCCGACAATCCCTTACTGCGGGGCAAACAGGCGCACCGTGAACATCAACGTGTCGAGCTGCCAGGTGCGTTCGCGCACGTCACGCGGCGCGACATACACCACCAGGTCATTGCCCTGCTGCTCCACGTCGAACACCTGAACCGGATACGTCACGTTCAGGCCCGGTTGAATAAGCCAGTTTCCATCACTGATTTTCATGCTTTCGTCCTCTTAGTTCTGCAATTCTTTACTGACCGGCAGGTTTTCAAACTCCTGCTGATTGCGGCGCGCACCCTGCGCCAGCTCGCGCAGGATTTTGGTCAGGAAGGGGGTTTTCAGCGTGTAGTAGCGTTTGGCGATGATGGCGCTCAGCACGTAGCAGATCGCTGGTGCCAGCGTAAACAGGCCGATAATGATACTGATGGTCGCGCTGTTCTGGGTTTTGGCCGCCGCGTCGTAGCCGCCGCCTGCCAGCATCCAGCCGATCATCGCCCCGCCCAGCGCCAGGCCGAGCTTCAGCACGAACAGCGTGCCCGCAAAGCTGATGCCGGTCAGACGTTTGCCGTTAGTCCATTCGCCGTAGTCGACGGTATCGGACATCATGACCCACTGAATCGGCGTCACCAGCTGATGCAGCACGCCGATAACGAAGATGAAGCCGAACATCAGCACGGTGGCATGCATCGGCACGAAGAACATCGCCACGCTGACCACCGCCAGCGCGGCGTTGGTCCACCAGAAGATGCTCACCTTGCACTTCCAGTCGGTGAGCGGTTTCGCCAGCGCGGAGCCGATCAGGTTACCGACGCAGTAGGTGGTGAGGAAGGCGACGAACACCTCCGGCGAGCCCATGATCCAGGTGCAGTAGTACATCATCGCGCCGCCGCGCACGCAGACGGCGAGGATGTTGAGGATGGTGAGCACGCCGACGATACGCCACTGGTCGTTTTGCCAGATGTCGCGCAGATCTTCCCGCATGGAGGTGGTGCTCGGCGGCACCTGGATGCGCTCTTTGGTGGTGAAGAAGCAGAACGCCAGCATCAGGAACGCGACCACCGACAGCACGGCGATCCCGCCCTGGAAGCCGAACGCTTTATCGTCGCCGCCAATCAGGTTCACCAGCGGCATCATCAGCACCGTAGAGAGCATGCCGCCCGCCGTCGCCAGCACAAAGCGCCAGGACTGGAGGGAGATACGCTGCGTCGGGTCGTTGGTGATCACGCCGCCCAGCGCGCAGTACGGGATGTTGACCACGGTATAGAGCAGGGTCAGCAGCGTGTAGGTGATGGCGGCGTAAACCATTTTGCCGTTGAGGCTCAGGTCCGGCGTGGTGTAGGCCAGCACGCAGACGATGCCGAACGGAATGGCGCCGAACAAAATCCACGGACGGAACTTGCCCCAGCGGCTGCGGGTGCGGTCGGCAATCAGGCCCATGCACGGGTCGGAGATCGCATCCAGCGCGCGGGCCAGCAGGAACATGGTGCCGACAAACCCGGCGGGAATACCAAAAATATCGGTGTAGAAAAACATCATATAAAGCATGACGTTATCAAAAATGATATGGCTGGCGGCGTCTCCCATGCCGTAGCCAATCTTCTCTTTTACTGACAGGACTTCGCTCATATTTTTATCCTTCACGCTGTAGGGGGCGCTGAGACCGGTTACCGTTTTTTAAACCATTGTTTCAGGGGCGGGTATTGCGTTTTCTGGTTAAGAGATTACGTTTCTTGTTTTTTGTGATCGGGATAAAAGTTGGTGAGCACGAAATGCTAACCTGAGGATTTTCTTAAGAATTAGCTGAAACAGGGGGATTCAGGTCAAAAGAGAGGTGAAAAAAGTGGTGTGGGGTATGTGGTAAATGCCTGAAAGTAGCTATAATGCGCCCCGCCTCCATGTAGCAATGCAGGCGCGGAAGATCGTCATCTCCGGTGAGGTGGCTGGACTTCAAATCCAGTTGGGGGCGCCAGCGTTCCCGGGCAGGTTCGACTCCTGTGATCTTCCGCCAAAATAAATTCAACCCTCAAAACCTCAAAACTTTACTAAGTTGCTTTTCTTTGCTATAGAAAAGTTGTCTTGATGTGCTCAAGATACTGGCGATAGTTTTTTTAGGATGTATAATTTCGCGCGAAATTTACTATAACGATGGATTAGAGTATGGGCATACTATTGACAATGGCGAACGATGACGTTTATGACATGAATCATCTCGATGACACTGTTGCCCGTGGCTTCAATACCTCTCACTCATCGCATCAATGCTCAGTCATCGACTTTGAAGTTGAGCTTAAAAAGAAAGATTACATTGAGGCAATGGAAAGGATTGCAGCTGCTGAAGATGAATTTGATTGGTAAAACCAATCAAACTTGAAAGCCACTCTCTGAGTGGTTTTTTTATATTTAACCAGCAATTCAGAACTCTTATGAGGATATTACATGGCTGAACCCGCTGAAGTTATTATTATATCGAATGCAAACGACAGTGATGTTTATGAACAGGACAACCGTAGAATTGATGAAAAAATAAAAGATAGAAGATCACAAGAATTAATTATAGGTTTATGTGGGGCAATAGGTTCTGGGGTAAAAAAACTTAAAGATTCTGTTATAAGCGAATTAAAAGGGGTGGGCTATAAAGTATGCCACATTAGACTTAGCGATTTAATAGCAGATACGCAAGGTGATAAAGCCAGAGAAATAAAATCACTAACTGGTTTTGAAAGATATAAAGTATTGCAGGACCTAGGAGATCAACTTAGAAATACAGATAAAAATAATATGACAGTCGTAGCTGAGATGGCTATTAGAGAGATTGTCACTTTACGTAATGCAGAGTTTAAAGATGAAACAACTAAAGGTGGCTTAGCTAAAACGAAAAAAAAGGTAGCTTACGTCATAGATCAGCTCAAAAACCCGGCCGAGGTTGAATTATTCAGAACAGTCTACCGAAATAACTTTTATCTCATTGGTCTATTAAGAAATAAAGAAGAAAGAGTCCAAAACCTTCGCGATGAACCTATGTCATTAGAACAAGCAAATATTCTGATGGAAAGAGATAGAAGCAGTAAAGATGTTAATGGCAAATCGGTAGATTCAGGACAACAAGTTGAAAAAACACTTTATTTAGCGGACTACTTCATAAAAAACATTGATCAAGTAGCAGATATAAATGCTTCCGTAGGTCGTTTTTTAAAGTTAATACATGGCGTTGGAAATCTAACGCCCACTCATGATGAGACCGGTATATTTACTGCTCATTCCGCATCGTTTCGTTCGGCATGTTTATCTAGGCAAGTCGGTTCTTGTATAATGGATGATAACGGGAATATATTGGCTACAGGATGCAATGACGTACCAAAAGCAGGGGGAGGACTTTATACTTCTAATACGAATACTGATATGCGTTGTTATAACCGTTCTACTTGTTTTAACGATAAGCATAAAGACATCCTTTGTAAGGAAATTGAAGTACTTCTCAACAAGCTAAATGTTGAATCATCAGCTACAATTGCAAAAAAATAATGTCTGAAACTAAAGCAAAATCTATTATAGAATATTCTAGAGCAATTCATGCTGAAATGGATTCCATTATGGCATTAGCTAGAAATACAAACATAAGCTCTGTAGACAAAATAATGTATTGTACGACATTCCCTTGTCATAATTGCGCTAGACATATTGTGGCCGCAGGGATCAAGAAAGTTATTTATATTGAGCCTTATGAAAAGAGTCTTGCATTAGACTTACACAATGATGCAATCACTCAATCAGATACCGAGAGCACCCAAAAAGTAATATTCTGCAACTTTGAAGGCGTATCGCCTTCTCGGTACGAGTCATTTTTCAAAATAAGTAGAATAAGAAAAGAAGAAGGCAAAATCAAGAACTATGAAATAACCAACTCTCCACATGTTGACCCTATATATTTGGATAGTTATATTTCTTATGAAACAAGAATCTCTAAAGAGGTAACAAGCAAGTTGGGTAAACAATCTATTCCTGATTTTGATAAATAAAATTAAGATACCTACAACAGGATCGCGCTCTCAGCGGTTCTGTTGGTAATTTTCATCATATATAATTAAAATGCTAGATTAATTTAAACAACATCTCCGCAATTATTTATGCGAAAATTCACTTAATCTTAACAACTCTTTTCTACCCAAACTTTTCAGCCAGTTCCCTAAACTCATCCCTTCATTTTTTGCTGCTTCCTCAAACTGCGCCTTCAATTCCGGCGTAATACGAATCTGAAACGTCGGTGCTTTGCCGGATTTAGATTTGTTAGGGTCGCGTTTAGCTGTTGACATGTACGTACCTAAAAGAGCAAAATATCATCATCGAGGTACGTACCTTAACATACGAAAACCTCACATTGAAACGCCCTCGCCAAGTACTCGCAATACCGGACGAGAGCTAACCTCACCAACTATCAAGGAGTTGATTATGGCTGATTCGCATTCTACCCCAGACACCGACCAATCCGGAACCGAGCGTTCGTTAATTGTGGGATACCGCCCGAATGTTTTCGACAAATCTACGCCGAAAATCATCCTTTCCGGCAAGTGGCTGCGCGCGGCGGGGTTTGATACCGGACAGCAGGTCACGGTAAAGGTCATGAAAGGATGCATCGTTCTGGTGGCGTATAACGAGCAGGAGCAGAGGTTGCAGGATGATTATAAACGGACGAAAGCAAAGCTTATTGAGATAGAGAAAGCGCTTGCAGCGATCCAAATTCCACATGCTGGAAAGCGCCTCGCAAAATCAAATACAAACCACCTGGCTTAGCGGCTGTTTCTGGCATACTACCTGCCTGGTGCATTAGATGTGGAGGCGACATGGCAGATAAAGACGTAATCCAATCCCCGGCAGGCGAATTTGTTATGTTTGCCAGTGATGATGGAACGGTTCGCATCACATGTCGCTTTGAACATGAAACACTCTGGCTGTCGCAAGCAGCCATTGCGTCTCTTTACCAGGTCACCCCTCAAGCTATTACTCAGCATATTAAAGCTATTTACGAAGAAGGTGAGCTTGAACAAAAAGCAACTTGTAAGGCTTACTTACAAGTTCAGCAAGAAGGTCAGCGCAAGGTCAATCGCAACACACTTCACTATAGCCTGCCCGTCATTCTCGCCATCGGCTATCGCGTCCGATCCACGCGAGGTACACAGTTCCGCCAGTGGGCCACCCAAACGCTACAGGAATACCTGGTTAAAGGCTTCGTTATGGACGACGAGCGCCTGAAAAATCCGCCTGTGGGATCTTCCGCCGTACCTGACTATTTCGATGAAATGCTGGAACGCATTCGCGATATACGAGCCAGCGAACGCCGGGTCTATCTTCGCGTGAGGGAGATTTTCGCATTAGCCGCTGACTATCAGCCGTCGCTCAAAGAAACCACGCAATTCTTTCAGACCATCCAGAATAAACTGCATTTTGCCTGCACTGGGCACACCGCTGCTGAGTTGATTCACCAACGTGCGGACGCCACTCAACCGCATATGGGGTTGACCAGCTATAAAGGCGAAGAAGTCCGTAAAAGCGATGTCACCACCGCAAAAAATTATCTGTCTCAGGATGAGGTGAGCGAGCTTAATCGCGTCGTTAATATGTGGCTCGATTTTGCCGAAGATCAGGCCAAACGCCGCAAGCAGGTATTTTTACGAGACTGGCAAACCAAGCTCGATCAGTTCCTGCAATTCAACGACCGGGACGTTTTAGAAGGCGCAGGAAAAATCAGCAAGAAAGCGGCTGATGAAAAGGCGTGCTCAGAATACATTGAGTTTGAAAAAAAGCAGCGCCTGCTGAAAGAGGCCGAAGGTGAGAAAGATATTGTCGGCTTATTAAAATGGGATAAGCAGGCTAAGCGCTAATCCCGGTATTTCTGCTCAGCTTCATATGCAACAGCGGAAACGGATTCCCCTGCCCGTCCAGTGCCGAGCGCCCGACCTGCTCAAACCCCATATGACGATAAAACGCCACCCCCTGCGGATTCTGCTCGTTCACATCCACTTCATTTACGCCGAATTCTGCGATGGCATATTGCAGCAGCATTTTCCCGATACCCCTCCCCCGGCTCGCATCATCCACAAACAGCATTTCAATGCGATTTTTATCCACGCCCAAAAAGCCGTGAATAATACCCACGTCATCCCGGGCAATCACAACCCTGAGATTAGGCAAATATGCGTTGAGCAATAACGGACGCAGCGCCGCGATATCGCTTTCCTGCAAAAAGCGGTGCGTGGCGCGAACTGACGACTCCCAGACTGCGACGAGGCGTTCAAATTGCGAGGGGTGTGCGGCTTCTATTTTCATGGTGATATTCCGGTTGAGTAAAGTTTCAGGGCAGCAATGTAATGATATTCAGCTCTGCGACGTGCGCCACACGCCAGGCGTACAACCATACTCCGTCTGGAAATGACGAATAAAGTGCGCGCAGTCGCTGAATCCCATCCGCTGCGCAATATCCGTCACGCTTTGCTGTGAGTTCTTCAGCAGCCAGCAAGCATAGCGCAGCCTGGCGCTGCGGATAAATTCGCGGGCCGTTTTGCCGAATTCTGCGTGGAACAGGCGGTTGAGCTGGCGTTCACTCAATGCCACTTCTCGCGCAAGCCCGGCGGTGGTGAGCGGCCGGGTCAGGAACTGTTCAATCAGCATGACGGCGCGGCGCAACCGCGAGTCAGGGATAAGCGCAAGATTCGCCGGACGTGGGGTGGCAATTTCATGCGGAACGAGCGACAAACGCTGGCAGGTGGTGCTGGCGATATCATCCCCGGCATGGGCGCGGATAAGCTCAGTTGCCAGCGTCAGGGTGGAAATACCGCCCGGGCAGGTCAGCACATCGCCATCGTCGATGAAATCATACCCTTGCTCAGCATAAACCAGCGGGAAAGCCTGCCGAAATGCATCAAGGTGGAAAGGATGGATGGACGCTCGTCGTTCATTCAGCAATCCTTCCTGTGCGAGGACAAAACTGCCGGTGCCAATGCCAATGAGCGGAACCCCGGCATGGTGGGCATGTGCCAGATACGCTTTATCCCCCTGATACCCTAAGTCCAGATACTGCAATTCACCGCCGATAACAGCAAGGTAGTTAAAACTGTCCGGCGGCGCATGGGTGGAATCCGGTCTCATGATAATCCCCGCATTGCTGATAATCGGGATATCAGGAAATTCACTTATCAGGCTGATTTTAAATGCTAATTTATCCTGAGCTTTCGCTGCATAACGCAGCGCCTCCAGCAATCCGGAGACGGCCAGGAGTGAATAACGGGGCCATAATATCAACCCAATATGCAGACACTTTTCCGGTACTGATTTCCCCCTATCGGAGGAGTCAAATACACTTTTCATTTGCTTGCCAAATTTAAAATTAATTACATTATCGCAACATGATCTGTCGCACTTTATATTTCTAAGATATTCCTGATATTTTAAATCAAGCATAAATGAGAAGGGAGGAAAATATAATGTTTTTCTCGTTTATATCATTCTTTTTTTGAACCACGACACACATATGTCGGTAATGTTCCTAAGGTAAAGATATAGTTACCATTATGTTGTTCATTGATCCGCATATAAATACTCTTGCCCGGATAGACAAAAAATTGCGGTTCATATTTTTCCAGCCAGCTGTCGTCAACATTATCGTCCGGGAACGTCATATTTTTTTCTGACGTCAGCAAATAGAGATGATCTTGCCTCTCCACCCGAAAGGAAATTTTCCTGTCGATGGTTTTACCCGGATCGCTCTTTGCCCGGCCATTCATGCTCAGGGTGCCGAATTTCCCGTCGAAGGTGTAATTCAGCCAGACCGTCAGCGTCTCATCCGGATGGTGCTGGACCAGATTAGCCTTGCATGAAAAAGGCTGAACGTAAGTTCGGTGCCACAGGTAATAGCCCGTCAGCACGCCTGCGGTGACGAGGCCCGTCACGATGATATACAGCATCTGCCGAAAACGAGTCATGCTAGCTATCCTTCAGGAAATAATCAGATATACAGCGGTTCGGTTCTTTCATTGGCCGGTCGCAGCGAATAACCGACGCACGAGGAAGCAGAGCGTACCAGCTGATGTAAACCCAGGGATATTGCGCGCATTCAGCCTTGAATTGTTCCACATAGGTCAGCGCGGAAGCGCGTTCAGCGTGAGTCTGAATGTCGTTCGCAAGATAAACGCGACAGGCTCCGACGGATGCCGCAAAACGGTAATCCTCAACAAAACGGTTTTCTGTGGCGTTCATATATCCCGTCACGCCTGCCCCGGCCAGGACGATCAATAGCCCCATGACAACAGCCAGCCAGCGCGTGGGCTTCCTGGCAACGGGCGTTGCTGGCGCGGAGGATGCAGAGACCTCCTCGATCGCTGGCGCCTCCACACATTGTTCCTCTGCGGGTTGAGGCGCGACAGGTGAAGACTCTCTGACGGTTATTTGCGTGTCGCTTGCCAGCGTCAACCCAATCCGCGGAATGGTAACGATAGGGTCAGTTTCAAAACCAATCTTTTTGAGCCCTTTGCGCAGGATGGAGATGTTCTGGTAATAGGTATTGGAGGAGACAAGCATGCCGCGGCTTTGCCAGACAATATCAAGGAACTCTTGCTGAGTGACAATCGACCCCGCTCTGTCGATTAATAACAACAGGCATCGGCCTGCTGGCGAATTTAACACAACCACACGGTCAGGATTGTTGATATCACGTAACGTGCTGGCCGCAGGATGAAATTCGACGATATTATTTATAATGTAATGCTTATGCATAGGGGCAGTATGAATTCTCCGGTTAACAGATGTTGAACCTGGGTCACCGCATGTATGGGATGACATTCACGTCGGGATTAATGTGACTGATTAACGGCATGCTGTATATCTTCGCCATTGGCGAAAAATCTTAATTTATATTTCATCCCTTAAGCTTCACTGAACCTGCATAAGAACTCAACCCTTGTAGAATGCGGCTTGCAGAGCCACTTCATCCGCGATCATCCTCATTCTGATGTTTTGTGAAGTGAATTTCCGCTCCACAGAAGTATCTCACTACCGGCAGCATCTCATTTATCAGAGCCTCACCTTTTGGCGCACTCCTCGCCTCTTGACATTGACAAATACCTACATAAAAAAACATTGTACGCCACGGACATGCGTGTCTGAAATATTCAGCACCCTTAAGCCTTAACTTTTCTCAACCAGAACAATATCAATAACTTATATGGTTTTTGTATGCTTTTCAGCCACCGTTCTATCAGTTTTTATCGATGATAACATTCGTAAATTGTTATTCCCCGTCAGCAACTTCACACCCGCACTGACACCAGACGACAAACTCCTTACAAAACATTTATCAAAGCTAAATTTTCATTAAAAATAGAAGCTATCATAATTTACAGAAAGCGAAGCGGAATAAGACCAATCAGAGGGAAGCGTCGTAACCGGTCTCGATCTTAGTAATTAATACAATTTTAGATTAATTCAGATTACCTCTTTATTGGCCGACGTATAGTAGGCCTACACTATGCAATACGTCATTGCTTCGAGAATACTGGCGATAACCTTATAAATAATTCGCCTGTTTACTATTATAAATCGAGGAATAACATGACGAACAATAGCCAAATAACACAGCATATAACTGTTGCACTGATGGGCGGCGATCATTATGCAAGAAACGGCATTAAAACATTATTAAGCAGCATCCGCGACGACCTTCACATCATTATCATCGAAGGAGGTTATCAGGAACTGGATAAGGCGCTGTCGTCGATTCGTGTCGATATCTTATTTATATCTGGCGCAGAGAAATACCATACAGGGTATGACTCACTGAAATATTTAAAAAAAATCAAAGCCACGCAGCCTGAAGTGATGATCTGCCTGTACTCAACCTCTGCCCATTCCCTGTTATGGGTCCGGGAAGATATTGATGCCTATATCTCGCTACAGAACACGGTTTATCAGTGGCGGATAAAGCTAGCAAAAATGGTCGATAGCCATTATCGGCCCCAAAAGCAGCCAGCGGCGTTATCGCTGACGCCTGGAGAAAGGAGGGTATTAAAGGAACTCAGGAACGGACTGGATATACGTTACATCGCAGAACTGGAGAAACTTTCTTATCGCCGCGTGAGCGCCTTAAAAAGCTCAGCGATAAGGAAACTCGGGCTCAGGAATAAGACAGATTTGCTGGTCTTTTTAACCAGTTAGACCTGCCGCTTTCAGAGCAAATCTCGTAATAAAAAAATCAAGGAATTATGAAATGAAAGCACGCCTTACTTGCCATTCTCTGCTGGCATTAAGCATTGCCGCCCTGCTGCCAGCGGGCTCAGCACTGGCAGCCACCACCAGCGGCGGCACGGTTAACTTCAGCGGTAAAGTGGTGACCTCCGCCTGTGCCATCAGCGCCGGTAGCGCCAATATCGACGTCGACATGGGGGAAGTGCGTACCGCCACGCTGGCTGCCGCAGGCAGTGAAGCCAGTACCGCAAAAGCCTTCTCCATCACCCTGGAAGATTGCGAAATCGCCGATACCTCCGCGTCCACGGAAAATAACCCCATCGCCGCAACGACCGTGGCTATCACCTTCACCGGTACGCCGGACAGTACCGATGTCAATAGCCTGGCCGCGGGAGTAAACGGCGGCGCGGGCTCGGCGCAGCATGTCGCTATCCGTCTTTATGACGAACAGGGCAACGTCGTCAGGCTGGGTGAGCCGGCAGCAGCGATCCCCCTGCGTGCGGGGGCGAACACCCTGAACTTCAGCGCGAAATATTACTCCCCACTGGGCAACGCCACGGCGGGTGATGCCAGCGCGGTCGCCACCTACACCGTGACCTATTCGTAATCTTCAGGCCCGGTCTGCTGGCCGGGTCTGACTCAGCTTTCAGGAGACGCACTATGCGCGTAAACACATGGATTTGTCTGGCTGGCACGTTATGTTCATCCGCCGTGTATGCAGGCGGCGTGGGGTTAGGCGCAACGCGGCTGATCTACACCGGCGCGGCTACGCAGACGATGATGCAGGTAAGAAATACCCACCCTGATGCCACGTTCCTGATCCAGTCATGGATGGAAGACGAGAAAGGGAGCCGTACCAACGACTTCGTCATCACGCCGCCGCTGTACGTCATGAAGCCCGCCAGCGAAAGCGCGGTGAAAATCATGTTCAGCGGTGACGCCCTGCCAGCCGATCGCGAGACGCTGTACTGGATGACGGTCAAAGCTATCCCACAGCAGGTTAAAAACGGTTCCGGCAATTCGCTGCAATTCGCCTCTGCCAACCGCATCAAGGTCTTTTATCGCCCGGAGCGGCTCAGGGAAGGTGCAGGGGAGGCATGGAAAAACCTTGCCGGCGCCTACCGCGCGGGCAAGGTCACGCTGACCAACCCAACGCCGTATTACCTCACCACCATTAACGTGAAAATTGATGGCAGGCCGGTATCGCCCGTCATGGTACCGCCGAAAGCCAGCGTGACGCTGGCAGACACCTTCAGCCATGCGAGCAGCATGAGCTACCAGACGATTAACGATTATGGGGCCTGGACGCCCGTCACCCGCACGTCATTGTCCCAATAATAAAAACAGTAAGGCGTGACCACATGAAAATTAAAATCCTGTGCGCCACGGCGATCGCCCTGGTGATTCGGCAAGCCGTGGCTGCCGAAAGCGAGCTGCAATTTAATCCTGCGTTTCTCAACGGCGAGCGCGCCAACAGCGCCGATCTCGCCTGGGTCAACGCCGGGAGCGCGTTGCCGCCGGGCGAGTACAATCTTAACGTGTATATCAATACCCAGTTCGCGTTCACAGGTAACGTCACGTTTCGCGTCGCTGAAAGCACCGCCGGTGAAGCCCTGCCGTGCCTTACGCCTGCACAATTCGCCGCACTTGGCATCGACAGCCGTCAGGCTAAAGGGGGTGAGCTGCCGCCTGCGCAGCGCTGCATTTTTTTAACCCAGTCATTCGCCGATACCCGGTTTGATTTTGACCAGAGGACGCTTACCCTCAACTTCACCGTACCGCAAAGCGCGATGCGCGCTCTGCCGCGCGGATACGTCAGCCCGGAGAGCTGGGAGTCCGGCATCCCTGCCGCGTGGCTGAACTATGTGGTCAATGGCGCGAATAATGACTACCGGGGCGAGACGCGCACGCGGGAACAACAGCTGTTTGTGAGCCTGAACAGCGGCGCCAACCTGGGCGCATGGCGGCTGCGTGATTTCACCACGTGGACCAAAGAGAGTAACGAGCTCACCCACGTCCAGACCTGGCTACAGCGGGATATCCGCGCCCTGCGTGCCCAGGTTTATGCCGGTGAAACGTTCACCTCCTCGCAGGTGTTTGACGCCGTTGGCCTGCGTGGGATTGCCCTGAAGACCGATGACAATATGTTGCCCGCCAGCCTGAGCGGTTACGCGCCTGAAGTGCGCGGCATCGCGCGCAGCAATGCCACGGTGACGGTTCGCCAGAACGGTAACGTCATCTATCAAACCTCCGTTCCGCCGGGGGCGTTTGTGCTGAAAGATCTCTATCCGACCTCTTCCGGCGGCGATCTCGCGGTCACCATTCAGGAGAGCGACGGTAGCCAGACGCAATACACCCTGCCCTTTGCCAGCGTGCCGAATCTGGTGCGTAACGGTCAGGTCAAATATGCTCTGGGTGCGGGGAAATACCGCCCTGCGGGCAATCAGATCTCGCCCTCCTTCGCGCAGGGCGAGCTGTTCCTGGGCTGGCGATACGGCCTCACGTTTTATGGCGGGGCGCAGTTTTCCGATCGCTACACCGGCCTGGCCTTCGGGATCGGGCAGAATCTCGGCCGCTTTGGCGCCTACTCTCTCGACCTCACCCATGCCCGCAGCCAGCTGGCTGATAACCAGCACTACACCGGTGATTCGGTGCGCCTGCGGTACAGCAAGCTGCTGAACGATATCGGGACGCGGGTCAATTTCTTCTCGCTGCGTTACTCAACGGCAGGGTTTTATACTCTCAGCGATACCACTTACAAAGGCATGGCGGGCGGAGCGCCAGAACAGACCGTGGAAGACGATGGCACCGTCACCACTCACTACGACACGGTTTACAACCTGCATATGTCGCGTAAGGCAAAAAATCAGCTGCTGTTGTCGCAGCCGATGGGCGAATACGGCGCGCTGTCGCTGTCCTGGGATCAACAAACCTACTGGAATACGTCAAAAACCACGCAAAGTTTGCAGTTCGCGTGGAACGCGACGTTTCGTAACCTGTCGCTTGGCATCAGCGCCCAGCGTAGCTCTGGCCTGTACGACAACAAGAAAGACAATATCCTCGCGTTGTCCCTGTCGGTGCCGCTGGGTAACCCGGCGCTGTCGACCCGTCTCCGTTTTACCGCTACCCATGCGGATCCCGCTGGCACCACCGCCAGTACCGGTGTCAGTGGTTATCTGCCGGGGCAGGAGAATCTTTTCTATAGCGTCAACCAGCGCTACAGCGCGCAGCAGCACTACGGCGGCGATGCCGCGCTGCAATACGAGGGCGCGTGGGGAGACTATAACCTGGGCTACAGCTACGCCGGTGACTCCCGCAACCTCAGCTACGGGATGAGCGGCGGAGCGGTGCTGCATGAGGATGGTCTGACGCTGAGCCAGCCGCTCGGGAACACCAATATTCTGGTGAAAGCCCCGGGCGCCAGCCATGTCGCCGTGCTCAACCACAAGGGCATCAAAACCGACAGCCGGGGCTATGCGGTGATCCCGTACGCCACGCCGTATCGCGTTAATCAGGTTGCGCTGGATGTCACCACCGTGGGCAATGACGTGGAACTTGAGAACGCCATCGCCAATAAAATTCCCACCGACGGGGCACTGGTTCGCGCCACCCTCACCACGCGTCAGGGAGCAAAAGCGATGTTTATCGTACGTCACGCTAAAGACGTGCTCCCCTTCGGCACGCTGGTCTCGTCAGAGGATGACAAAGCCAGCGGTATCGTCGGCGACGGCGGCAGCGTGTATCTGACCGGCCTGTCAGCGCAGGGAACCTTGCATGCCGTATGGGGACGCGACAGCGCCCAGCGCTGCACGATCCGCTATGCGTTGAACCCGCAGAATTATCACGCCCGCACCGGGCTTTATTCCCAGGAGGCCATATGTCAGTAACCGTCCGTTTCCTCCCCCTGATCCTGCTGATGGTCATCACCGTCCCCGCGCGCGGCTATGACGTGCTGGTTTCCGTGACCGGCAACGTGATCGGCAATACCTGCATTGTCTCGGAAGATTCGAAGGAGCAAAACGTGCCGCTGGGCACCCTCGGCGTGAAGCAATTTAGCGAGGCGGGGGCGGTCAGCAATATCAAAACGCCCTTCACGCTCACCCTTGAAGCGTGCGGCCCCACCTTTGCTGGCGTGAAAATCCGCTTCAGCGGTACGCCGGATGACGAAAACCCGCAGCTTCTGAAAGTCGCTGACGGTGGCGCGACCGGCGTGGCAGTGCAGATTCTGGATAAAGACAGCGTACTTATCCCGCTGGACACCCAAACCGCTGCTTACGGCGCGGCGGGGGATGACAGCGTAAAAATGACCTTCTATGCGCGACTGGCCGCCACGGGTGCGCCGGTCAATGCCGGAGACGTTTCGGCAGTGGCGACCTGGACGACGGAGTATCAATAATGCGTTTACTGTTTTTAGCCCTGTTTTTTATGTCCTCTCAGGCACTTGCCCTCTCCTGGACATCGGATATCACCCTTTCGCCAACACCCATGTCATGGTCCGGCCCGGCAGACTCCATCGTGCCTGGAAAGACGATCGGCTCTGAATGGAGCGCCTCTGCGAGCGTCTCGGAAGTGTTCTGGTGCGGCCTGGTATTTACCTGCTCCAAAGGGACGCTGGAGCCGAGCAGCAGTATAACCGCCACCGGCATCACGGTTATTCTTGATGGCGCAAATTACATGGTATTTGAAACGGGCGTGCCCGGCATCGGCTTCATTCTTGGGCTCAAAGATTATAACGGCACCACCTATGTGCCGATGCAGACGGGCATTACGCAGAGCTATCCGGCCGATGGGACTAACGGTTACGCCACCGCACTGGGCTGGTCGGCAAAAGTGACGTTTATCAAGACCGGCGTTCCGCTGAAATCCGGCGTATACCAGACCCCGACCATTAACGCGGCGATCCTGACGGCCTATAACAACGAAGTGAAAACCGCGCAGGTGATCATCAACCCCACCACCATCACGGTGACGGCAAGCGGCTGCACGGTAGGCACAAAAAGCGCCAACGTCGACCTGGGCACCATTGATGTTCACACGCTGCCCAGCGTAGGCAGCACCTCGCCGTCGGGGGAGTTTAACGTCAGCCTGACCTGCGATGAGAACGTGGCGGTTAACGCAGTGATGACCGATCAGACCACACCGTCAAATATCTCGTCGGTCGTGACGCTGACCGGGGACTCCACGGCCTCCGGCATTGGCGTGCAGTTTTTCTATAACGGTACCGGGCCGCTGATGATGGGGCCAGACAGCTCGGCCGCAGGCACGACGGGACAGTTTTTCATCCAGACCACCAGCGCAGCACAAACGCTATCCCTGCCGTTCCAGGCGCAGTACATCCGAACCGGAGACCTGGTCCCCGGCTCGGCCAATGCCCTGGCAAGCATCACCTTTTCGTATCAGTAGGTTAGTGCTTCACCCACACCAGCTGATCGACCCGGAAGCCCAGACCGCGTGCGGTGTTCAGGTAGTCCTGTTTTACCGCATCCGGAATGGTCGGGGTGCGCGATAAAATCCACAGGTAGTCACGGTTCGGGCCGCTGACCAGCGCGTACTGGTACTTATCGTCCAGCTTGATCACGTTATAGCCGCCGTAGAACGGGCCGAAGAACGATACCTTCAGCGCAGCCGTAGTCGGTTCGCCGGTAAAGTACGCCTTTCCTTCGCTCTCATTCCATTTGTTCTTCACCGGATCATAGCCGCGGTTCAGTACGCTGATACCGCCATCGCTGCGCTTGCCGTACGTCGCGGTGACCTGTTCCAGACCGCGCTCAAAGCGGTTTTCCAGTCGGGCGACTTCATACCATTTGCCGAGATAGCGGCTGGCATCAAAGCCGGTAATGGGCTGCACGCCTTTCGGCGGCGTGGGAGATTTACAGGCAACCAGAGTCAGCGCAATGGCGACACCGGTAACTACAGGCCATAGCCTCATGAGAACTCCTTTCATTTACGCGGTTGGACGTTAAGTGTAGCGCACCCGTGCGGCGCTTCATCCCGTCGGGGAATATTCGTAGTATATTGAGACAACTCCTTCTCTTCGGATGCAGACATGGCTTACTCCATCGGCGAATTCGCCAGACTCAGCGGCATCACCGCCACCACGCTGCGGGCGTGGCAGCGACGCTATGGCTTGCTCAAACCCGAGCGTACGGACGGCGGTCACCGCCTGTACAGCGATGAGGACGTTCAGCAGGCGCTGAAAATCCTCGACTGGGTAAAAAAAGGCGTACCCATCGGTCAGGTTAAATCACTGCTGGAACGCCCTGCGCCGCGCCGCGCCAATAACTGGCAAACCCTGCAACAGGCCATGATGCAAAAGTTGCAGGAGGGGAAAATTGAATCCCTGCGTCAGATGATTTACGACGCCGGACGCGAATACCCAAGGCCAGAGCTGGTCACTAACGTGCTGCGTCCGTTGCGCAGCCAGATATCGGCCAACGTCGCCGCCGCCATGACGCTGCGTGAGATCCTCGACGGCATCCTCATCGCCTATACCTCGTTTTGCCTTGAGGGCGATAAAAAAGCGCCGGGCGATAACGTTCTCATCAGCGGCTGGTACCTCAACGACCCGTGTGAAATCTGGCTCGAAGCGTTAACGCGCACCGGCCAGGGCCACCGCATCGACATCCTGCCGGTTCCCCCTGCCGCGCTGGCCCCGGAAATTTTCCCGGATCGCAAATGGCTGCTGGTCACCAGCGGCAAACTCACCGCCGCGCGGAAAAAGCAGGTTGCGCAGTGGCAGCAGCAGGTTTCCCTTGAGGTAATTATCCTCTGATTATTTTCTGCTGTGGCAATCTTCACGAAAAGTTGAATATTTTTTCGCGCAGCGAGTGCTAACGTTTTCCTGTCACCGACAACTCAACAGGAAAACACGATGAAAAAGACACTCCCTCTGATGATGCTGGCTGCCATGGCTTTCGCGCCTGCCGCATTCAGCGCCCCGGCAGGCACCCTGAGCGTCCACGTTCTGGACCAGCAAACCGGTATGCCGCCAGCAGATGTGACCGTTACGCTGGAGAAGCAGGAGCAGGACAAGTGGACCCCGATTGCCAGCGGTAAAACCGACCACGACGGGCGCATTAAATCGCTTTATCCGCAGGATCAGGATATGGCACCTGGCGTGTATAAAGTGACCTTCAAAACCGCCGATTACTTCCACGGCAAAAAGCTGGACTCCTTCTTCCCGGAAGTGCCGGTGCTGTTCACCGTCACCCGCACCAATGAAAAACTGCACATCCCGCTTCTGCTCAGCCAGTACGGTTACTCAACCTACAAGGGCAGCTGATTGCTCTTGATTTTAAAGACGATTAAAAAATAATCCCGCCAATACTTGGACAAACTCGCATTGTTGTGTAACTTTTAGATATGAGATCGGGAGGTGCACACCATGACAACAAAACCTGTGCTGGGTATTAGCGGATGTTTGACCGGTTCCGCCGTTCGCTTTGACGGCGGGCATAAGCGTATGGGCTTTGTGATGGATGAGCTGGCGCAGTGGGTCGCTTTCCGCCCGGTATGCCCTGAAATGGCTATCGGCCTGCCCACGCCTCGTCCGGCGCTGCGCCTGGTGATGACCACCGGCGGCGAGACAGAAATGCGGTTCAGCAAAGCGCCCCACGATGACGTCACGCAGAAGATGGCCGCATTTACGGCAGATTATCTGCCGAAAATCGGCGATCTGTCGGGGTTTATCGTCTGTGCAAAATCCCCCAGCTGCGGCATGGAGCGCGTGCGGCTGTACGACGAAAACGGCAACCGGGGCCGCAAGGAGGGTGTCGGGCTGTTCACCGCCGCCCTCCTTGAAACTTTCCCCTGGCTGCCCGTCGAAGAAGACGGTCGCCTGCACGATCCGGTACTGCGGGAAAACTTTGTTGAGCGCGTTTTTGCCCTCCACGAACTGAACGTAATGCGTAAAAATGGCCTGACGCGCCGTGCTCTGCTGGACTTTCACAGCCGCTATAAGCTTCAGCTTCTGGCGCACCATCAGGCAGGCTACCGTGAAATTGGCCCGTTCGTGGCATCACTGCACGAGTGGGACGATCTGGACGCGTTTTTCGTGGCCTATCGCGACAAACTGATGACCATCCTGAAAAAACCTGCTTCGCGGAAGAATCACACTAACGTGCTGATGCACATTCAGGGCTATTTCCGTAACCAGCTGAACAGCCGCCAGCGCGGAGAACTGCGTGATGTGATCCTGCATTACCGGGACGGACTGCTGCCGATCCTCGCGCCGCTGACGCTGCTTAAGCATTATCTGGCTGAATACCCTGACCGGTATCTGATGACGCAAAACTACTTTGATCCCTATCCTGATGATTTGGGTCTGCGTCTGGCCGTTACCTGATAAGAAAGAAGCGAAGGCCCCATTGACCCACAGAGGCCCAAAGCTGTACCCCGTTTAGACGACACCCTCACTGTCGTCTTTTTTTTTGCACCCAGCGTAAAATACTGTAATTCTGTACAGGTTAAGCGTGCACAGCGGAGTACCCCGATGATCAAAAATCTGCATATTCAAAACTACCGCTCAATTCGCGATATGTCGCTTGAGCTGGAACAACTCAATATCGTGTTCGGCCCCAACGGCACCGGAAAATCCAATATTTATAAAGCGATTTACCTGATGCACAGCGCGGCGCAGGGGCAATTCTCCCAGGCGCTGGCAAACGAGGGCGGCATTTTGAAAGTGTTCTGGGCGGGCAAAACCCGCAGCGACCAGCTGCGGCGCATGAACCTGGCGGTGGAAACGGAAACCTATGAATATGAGCTTCAGGTCGGGTTCGTGGAAAAGCTGCCCTACCCCTCACAGTTTCAGCTCGATCCGGTGATCAAAGAGGAATCTATCTGGCTGAGCGGCCAGCACCGTCGTCCGTCGTCACAGCTGATGAAGCGTAAGAATCAGGCCGTATTCCTGAACAACGTACATCACGAAAAAGTGACCCACAGCGGTACGCTGTATGAGAACGAGTCAGTGTTCGGGCAGCTCGGCGAACCGCACCTCTACCCCGAAGTGTCGCAGATGCGCGAGTCCCTGCGTAACTGGCGCTTTTATCATGAGTTTTCCGTTTCATCCGGCTCGGCGATCCGCGCGCCGCAGGTGGGTTTCCGCTCCCCGGTGCTGGCCAGCGACGGCGCGAACCTGGCCGCCGCGTTTCAGACCATTGTCGAAATTGGCGACGAGCTGCTGCTGATGCGCATTCTCGACCAGGCCTTCCCCGGCTGCGTGTTTTACAGCGACAACACCGGCGGGCGCTTCCGCATGATGATGCAGCGCGAGGGGCTGAGCAGACCGCTGGAACCGGCAGAGTTCTCCGACGGCACGCTGCGTTTTTTATGCCTGGCGGTGGCGCTGTTAAGCCCGCGCCCTCCCGCATTCATCGCCCTCAACGAACCGGAAAACAGCCTGCATCCGCAGATGCTGCCCGCTCTGGCAAGCCTCATTGCCGAGGCCAGCCGCTACTCGCAAATCTGGCTCACCAGCCACTCGCCGGAGCTGGCGCATTTGATTGAGAAGCACCGATCGTTTTCGCTGTATCAGCTGTCGATGGCGGAGGGGGAGACACGGATGGAGCGGCTGGGGTAATGCACTTCTTTTATGCTGTCACCACTTTCAAGGTCGCCATCAACGACGAAGATGATTTCCGTCGGTATATACCTTCGGCGAATTCTGCGCTCGCGACAGATTATCCAATTTATTGTTGCCAGTTTCTGATGCCAGGATAATCTGTAAACGTTGGTTATCAGATGAGAAAATTAAAATGGATATTGTACTTTTCCCTGGTCAGAACGCCCGCGCATGGGCTGAAACAATGATAAATCTTGAAGCCCGCAAGCTCATCAATACTGCGAATATTGTCGGAGGGCAACATCTCAGCGACGGACTCGCACGGATTAAATTTATGGATGATATTCGGCAGTTTGTGATGCAACAATTTAGTGCTACCCGGGCAGCCAGAAGTGATGAGGAGTGCATGGAATGCCTGAAAAACATCCGGGCTGAGAACGAAAGTCTTCTTGAGCAAAGCAGAATGCTTCGCTCCCGTACAGCTCAGCTTTTTGCTCAGATTGAACTGGTTAAAGAAAATAACAAAGTCGTCGGTTACGTTATCTCATCGATTAAGGTTGTGCTTTCAGGGTTACAGATTGTTGCAGGTGTTGGTGCAATGATGACAATGAATCCAGTGGGTGCGCTTGCAGGAGCGATTCTGGTTATGGATGGTGCAAATGCCATTTCAAAAGAAATTAACAGAACGCTTCAACATCAACCAAACTCCGAAGGTATGCTGGCAGATGGCGTCATGGATATCGCTCAGTTTATGGGATTTAAACGTGAATCAGCACTTGGGGTATTTAATAGCGTAAGCCTGGCAGCAAGCGTCTATACGGTATTTGGCGCCATCCGGAAACCCGAATCATGGCGTCTGTTTCGTTATCTCCCGCTGGATTTCTACCGCAAAGTCGACGGAATGAATCGCGCAGCGCTCACTATGAAAATTGTCGGCTGGGGTGTCTCTGCAAAAGTCTCGTTTGATTTAATTTCTAATGCGTCTGGACAGAACTAATGTATTTCTTTCTGAAGCGCCAGGCTTTGTAGGTAATGATCGGGGGTTGAAAAAACCAGGCAATAATCAATACGATGAAAAGAGAAATGCCACCGGAAACAATATTATAATGTTCAGCGAAAAAAAGAAGCGCCAGGAAAATCAGGGCCACAGTCGCAGTAATACACAGAACCATGATAAATCGCTTACCTAACTCAAGCACTACCTCGAGCAGGGATGAACCATAACGGCTAATGTTTCGGTTCAGATACGCTAATTCTTTTACGGTGAAACCTGATTCAAGTAACTGCGTTTCAATATTGTTCATGCCACTACCTTTTCTTCTGGAAAGTAACGTGGATTATCTTAACCGGAAGAGAAGTGCTTGTAACCCGTCTTATGCATATCCATTGCCGCCAGCTTTAAAGGCAAAGAAGCCGCCCACGTTTTTTTATTCCATCGCGCCAGCATTATTTTTCGCTGCATACGGCTTAACGCGAAACGTCTTACGCCACTCCGCCGGACTGACACCAAAGCGCGCCTTAAACTGCTGCCGATACGTCACCGCTGATAAAAACCCCACCTGCTCAGCGACGCTTTCGATTGGCAGACTGCCGGACTCCAGCAGGATCTGGCTGCGCCGCAGGCGCTCGGCGGTAAGCCAGTCGGCAACGCTCATGCCCGTCGCCTTGATAAAATGGCGGGTCAGCGTGCGTCGGCTCATCGACACCACGTCCGCCAGCGAATCCAGGTTATGCGGTTCGGAAATGTGCTGCTGAAGGTAGTCAATGAGACAGTTAATCCGCCCGTCGCGGGTATCTTTCGGCACAGGTTGCGCAATAAACTGCGCCTGCCCGCCCTCGCGGTGCGGCGGGACGATCATCCGGCGGGCAATCTGATTGGCGACAACGCTGCCAAAGCGCTGGCGGATGATATACAAACAGCAGTCGAGCGCGGCGGCGGTACCTGCCGAGGTGATCACATTGCCGTCGTCCACGTAGAGCGCGTTGATGTCCAGTCGAACGTCCGGAAACAGCGTCTGAAACTGGTGTTCAAACTCCCAGTGGGTGGCGGCCCGTTTGCCGCTGAGTATGCCCGCATAGCCCAGTACAAACGATCCCAGACACAGCCCAACAATTTCCGCCCCGTTGTCTCTGGCCTGAACCAGGCTGTCGAGCAGCGTCTGAGGCGGGCGCTCCAGCACGTGCTGCCAGTAGGGTACAACCACAATTTCAGCCGATGCGATTGCAGAAAAATCCTGCGTCGCATGCAGGGCAAAACCGTCTTTCGAGGTCAGGAATCCCGGTTTTTCAGCGCAGATCGTAACGTTAAAGCGCTTTTCCCCGGATACCGTATCGCCAAACAGAATGCAGGGGACGGAGTAGTGGAACGGGCTAAACCCGTCCACCGCGACAATAGCAACGTTAACAAGCGGCATCTGTCTCTCCTTTCCCCTTTAACACTCAGAATATAACGGTTTCGCCGTCCTGAGGAATGCTCACCGCGTCACTTATCTCGTTGGCGTCAACATACTCGCGCAGCGCGCGGCGGGTCAGCAGGCAGTGGTTGATAGCTTCCATATGGGTCGCCACGATTTTCGCCTGCGGCAGCAGGAAATGCACGTTAAGCAGATCTTCTTCCCCCATGATAATCGGCCCAAACCCAATGACATGAGCGTAACCGGCGTTGAGCACGACGATATCCGGCTGGTGCTTTTGCAGATCGGCCGCCACCGCATCGCGCCAGATGGTATCCCCTGCGATATAAAGCGTCTTCTCATCGGGATGACGGAACACCATGCCGCAGGCTTCCCCCAGAAACTCTGCCAGCTCCGGCACGGCGTAAGCGCGGTCAGTACCGTGCTGGCCGCCGTGGGTTTTCACTATCCGGATATCGCCGTATGTTGTTTCCCCGGTCATGATCGTCAGGTTGGTAAATCCCTGGCTGCGCAGCAGCGCGGCATCGCTATCATTTTGCACGTAGATCGGCTTGCCTTTGGCGATCAGCTCAACGGCGTACTGATCCCAGTGATCGGCATGGGTATGGGTGACGATCACCGCGTCAGCATCCAGAAGCGTTTGAACGTCAACGGGAAGCTCGACCATCGGGTTGCGAATATCAGCCCGCGCCGTGCCGGGAAAACCCGGATAAGTGCCTTTTGGCGCCAGCATTGGGTCGATTAAAAAGCGTTTTCCCGCGTAAGTGATCAGTTGGGTGGCATTGCGAATTTGCGTAATGTTCATGGGCTATCCTCCGGTTGGTATGAGAAGGAGAATAGCCCCAGGGTGCCGTTAAGAATGTGGGCCAAAGGGCGATGATCGATGAAATCGGGTCAATCGATAAACCGCTTGCGCACCCTTTCCAGCGGGGCAATCAGCAGATTGATAAGCGGCTTACGATCGATAACGATATCGGCGTTCACCGTCATCCCGCCCATCAGCATGCGCTTTTTCTTGTCCGGGTCGGTAAACCAGGAGGGGACGCGCACTTTAGCCAGGTAGTAGTTCTGCCCTTCCTGGAGCGGGATCAGCGCCGAATGGGCATCAATGTTTACCTCATAGAAATCGGACAGCGTCGCCTCCACCGAACCGTATTTGTCCACGGGCCAGGAGTCGAAGCGCAGCTTAACCTTATCGCCTTTCGCCACGCGCCCCACCCCCGTTGCCGGAACATACAGGTACCCCTCCATCGTCGCCGCGGTATTTTTACGGATCACCACCACCACCTCGCTATTTTGCGTAATGGCCCGGCCAGGCGGGAAGTTAATCGCCACCACGTAACCATCGGAAGGGGCCAGCATCGCCATGGTGGAACTTCCCCGGCTGGACAGGTTGCGATCGATTTCGCTGATGCGGTTTTTCACATACAGCTGCTCTTCGCTCAGAGAGTCAATTTGCGACTGGGTGCTGTCGGTCAGGCTGGTTTTGCGTGCCTCAAGCTCAAGAATAGTGCTCTCCTCCAGCGTCAGGTTGAGCTGCGCATTGAGCACATCATTGTGGCTTTTATCGAGATCCACTCTAGAGACATAGCCCTTCCCGGAGACGGATTTCCACGCCTCGTAGGTGTCGGTGCTGTTTTTTAACAGCGCGCGCAGCTTCTTCACCTTATCGCGGGAAACGGCGATCTGCTTGTCGGTGAGAGCCAGCTGCTGCGCCAGATTTTTGCGATACGACGCAATCGAGTCCTCAATGGCCTGAATGCGCTGCTCGCTGCGCTTCTTCTCCGCTTCCATCTGCTGGCGGTCAAACTGCACCACCGAGCCCTGCTTGCCGCCATAGTCCTGCGACACGGTGAACAGCGGATCGTTTTCCTTCACGTACTGACCGGGCCGGACGGCAAAATCGACAAGGGTACCGGACTCTCTGGCGCGGACTTCCACATCGCCCTGCGCCGGGATCAACACCCCGCGTGCCAGCGTGGTTTCCGAAAAATTAAAGACAATCGCAAAGACCAGCAGGCAGAGAAAAAAGGCGATGAACAAGGTCAGCACGGCTTTCAGCCGTGGCGCGTTGATGTGATAGCTTTTTGAGAAGTGATGCGGGATCAGCGCCCGCCGCTGTCCGCTTCGGTTTTTTAATTTCACGATATGTCATCCATGATAAATCACTGAAAGATCATCCCATGCACTCCAGAGCGTGGGGGTTTTGCGCAGCGCGTTCAGCGTGTCGGCGGCGGCCTGACGGTAATCCTCCGGCGCATACGCCTGACTCTCCAGCCCAAACTCCGCCGCGTGCAGCGAACAGATCGGCAGCAGCGTTCGGACGCTGTAGCCATAGCGCGATAAAAACCGCGTTGAGACGTCCGTTAACCACGCCTTTTGATCCCCTGCTTGGGTGGAGAACAGCGGCGCATCCGGCAGGCGTTCGTCCATCAGCAGCACCGTCACCAGGCGGTGAGGGGCGAAAAACGAGCTGGCGCGTCGGCCTTCGTGCGCGGCCATCAGCTTATGCAGCGCAGGGTGACGGGTAATAAACTGAAAGCGCACATCGGCTGGCGCGGTGGCGAGCAGCGCATCCACGATCAGACCAAAGCCCGCCCAGCGCATGCCCAGTAGCAGGGTGCGAGATGAACTGTAAAATGCCTGCTCCCGCGTCCACTGCGCCACGTACCCGTGCAGATCAAAACGAACGTTGCGCGCCCAAAGCGCGGGCGGGAAGATCTGCTCCACGAAGTTAAACCCGCTCAGCTCATGCGCATTCTGATGCAGAAAATCAGCCGGAACATCGGCCTCCGGGCAGCGCATAAACTGGCTGTAGTTTTGCGTGATCCGGTTTGCCAGCAGCGTGCGCCCGGCCTGGCGCGCGCAGAGTCGCGCATAGAGACGCGGCAAAAGCATCATTGCTCACTCTCCCGCAGGGTGCCGTTTTCCATGGTATAGAGACGCCCCTGACAGCCCACCACGTCCGGCGAGTGGGTGACAAACACCAGGCCAATCCCCAGGCTACGCAGGTTCGCCAGCACTTTCTGCGCGGTCGTTTTATCCAGGTTCGCCGTCACTTCGTCACAGAGCAGAAGCTTAGGCTGGCTGTACAGGGCGCGCGCCAGAACCAGACGCTGCATCTCCCCGGCAGAGAAAAAGGTGTTCCCCGGCAGCATCTCCGTTTCGTAGCCGTGCGGCAGCCGGGCGACGACGTGGTCCACCTCCGCCAGCCGACACGCGGCAATGACCTGCTCTTTATCCGGTGCGCTGTCAAAGCAGGCGATGTTGTCCAGAATCGAGCCGGTGAAGAGAATATCGTCCGCATGGACGATGCGGATGTGCTGACGCAGTGAGGAAAGATCGCACTCCTCAATGGGGATCTTATTGATCCGCAGCGTGCCAGACGATGCCAGCAGCATGCCGGAGATCAGACGCAGCAGCGTGGTTTTTCCCGACCCGCTCTGGCCCACAATCACCGCCTCTTCGCCCTGCTTCAGGGTCATGTTGATATGCTGTAGCGTGGCCTCCCGGCCAGGATAGGCAAATGAGACATCCTCAAATTGCAGACAGACCGGCGAGGTGACAATCCGCTTCCCAAACTGGCTGGTTTCAGAGGGGGCAAATAGCAGGTCGCCCACGCGATCCAGCGGCCCCTTGAGGGCATTTTTGTCCAGCAGCTTCTGCGCCACCTGCACCATGGCATCGGAAAAATAGCGCTTATAGCTGATATAGGCGTAAAGCATCCCGATGCTCATCTGCCCTTCCAGGATCAGCCACGCGCCAAAGCAGACCACCAGCAGTTGCTCGGCATTGATCACCAGCAGCGAAGCCACGTCAAAGCGGGCCAGTAGCCGCTCTTTACGCATCAGCCCGGCGATGTGCTCGCGCTGGGATTTGTCCATCACCGCATCCCGGGCCTGCTCCATGTTGTTCGCTTTGAGCGTTATGATCCCTTTCTGCGTCTCCACCAGCAGAGACTCATACTGGGCGGTGCGCTCGATGGAGTCATCCACCGCGCGTTGATAGGGGCCGATCAGCGAAAAGCGGATCAGAAAAAACACGCCCATCAGCAGCATTGTCAGCAGCGCAATTTTGACGTTATACAGCAGCATAAACAGCAGGCTGGTGACGGCGATCAGGCTGGAAAAGAGAATTTGCACGTAACCATTGCTGATGAACTCCGCGCAGGCGTGGAGCGATTTCTCAATAGCCAGCACGATGCCCGGCGGGCGCGAGCGGAACCAGCTGGTCTGGGTGCGCAGCATGTAGTGGCGCACGGACTGGCTTAAATCGTCATAGGCAATGTTACGCATCAGGATCTCAAGCAGCTGCTTGAGGAATTTACCGATGACTTCAAAGATAAAGACGATAGCGAAGATCGCGGTGAGCAGGATCACCAGATCGCTGTCGCTGCGGGAAATGGCTTCATCCATAATCAGCTGCACGTAGGTGGGGCTTGCCAGCATGGTGATGAGAGTAAAAATACAGAGCACAAACAGCAGCAGCTGGCGCTGGAACAGGCTCGGAGATTTATTGGCTAAACGGCCAAGCGTGAGCTTTTCATCCGGGGATTTCTTTTCGAAGCACGGCGTGGGCTTAAGCTCAAGCACATAGCCGGAAAAGAGTTTTTCCGCCTCTTTCAGACGGTAACGACGCACGCCGCTGGCCGGGTCGTGAACGGTCACGCTGCGGCTGTCGATCTTCACGATGACCACGAAATGGTTGCCGCGCCAGAAGGCGATGAGCGGCAGCTCAGACGTTTCTATTTCAGTGATTTCGCCTTTAAGCACCCGGCCAGACATATTTTTATCGCTGGCAAGGGTCATCAATTCCGCCATTGAGGTTCCCGCATCGGCGGAAACGGAAATCTCCCGGCGCAGCTGGCTGACGGAGACATGGTGGTCGTAGTGCCCCAACACCATCGCCAGGCAGGCCAGTCCACATTCGGTAAATTCATGCTGGCGAATAACAGGGGTCTTACCCTGTTTTTTATACTGAAAGAGCGAAAACATAATGATCCGTGGCTGAAATAAAAAAATGGCCCGGCAATGCGGGCCATGCGTACAACGTGCTTCTCGCTTAGGCGCTGAAGAAACCGCCGATGAAGCCGCCCACCAGGCCGAATACGCCGCCGATGGTGCCGCCCAGCGCGCCTAACATCTGGCTGCCCGCGTTATAGCCCGCGCTTGCGCCCTGAATAGCGGCAGCAAACGGATCCCAACCACCGATGATGGCCTGTGCTTTTTTGAAATCGATAACTTGCATGATACTTTTCCTGTTAACGTGAATTAGTTGTAGCTACCAACCAGCGCGCCCAGGAAGCCCATTGCGCCACCCAGAACTCCGCCAACCACACCGCCAACCATGCCCATGATGCTGGCGCCGGTGTCGTAACCCAGCTGTGCACCTTTAACCAGACCAGCGAACGGGTTTAACGCGCCGCCAATAATGTCTTTCGCTTCTACGAATGAAATCGCTTTCATTTTTATCTCCTGTAGTGATGGATCTTTAGCATGATGCTAAAGGCTAATTTCCTTTTATGAAGGAAAGCGGTTGCTACGGGCAGGTGGTCAGCGGAATGATTTTATTGCCATAAATAATCATCCGCCTTGCAGCCTGCCCGGCATTATCTATTTCCAGCCGTTGCCCCGGTGGAATATATTTTGAATTGTTGTATTGCGTACTGCACCCGACCGAGGAAACATATTTAAAATAGGTATTCCCGGTATTACTCACCACCCCGTTGCTAAACGCATAATCAAAATGTCGTGTCCATGGGCGGACAATCAAAATAGCCTCAAGCGAGACCACCACATCCGACTGGATGCGCTGGCCTTTGCGCGTGATAACCTTTGCCTGGAGCGGCGTCTCGGTGAATTTTACGCGATAGTATCGCTCTTTGTTGTCATGCGGGCCGGTATAATAAAATTTAAAACCCGCGCGTTCACCGCTCCCCAGCGTTAATTGCTTAGGCGAATACATGACTTCGCCGTCTTTTATTTCGGTTTCTTTTCCCTTCTCTTTAGGAACGTCTACCTGAATAAGCGACACGGTATAATTCTGACGCTCGCTGGTATCGTTTTTTATCGGCTGAAAAACAACTTCTCTTTCGGGAAGAAAATCAATATTCAGACTTTCGATAATTAAAGCATTTGCCCCTGTGGAAATGAAGCAATTTATTGCAAAAATAGCCAGGAATTTTCCAGTCATGGTTGATTAATTCCAGGATGCGCTAACATCTATTCTTCCCTGCGCGGTCACTTCACCAAACCAGCTATTTCCGTCATAGGTGGTTTTCGATACCGGATTATCCATAACGAACTGGAGGATCAGCGGTGTTTTCCAGAGCCACATATCGGTCACGCCGGAACTCATTTTGTCCCACTCTTCCGCATGGGTGGCCGGCGCCGGGATCGACAGTACTTCGCCTTTACAGTTGTGCGCCATCAGCGTCTGGCTTTTCCCCACCAGCACGTTGCCCGGAATGGGAACCGTAAAGCCGTTGCCGCTAAAGGCGCAGTAGTCCACCCCATTCAGGCTTTGGGTAGGCCCGGTGACTTTTACCGTGACCGCAATCGCCGCATCTTTTTGCGCCCCGCTGTAGGTGATGGTGTAGGGGATCTCAATGGGCGCTTCGCCGATAATGCCTTTCCCTGAGCCGCCCAGACCGTCAGGATCGAGGGTGTAATCCGGGTTGTCTGGCACAATTTCCAGCCCGGGTTCGATCGGGTTAATCACCAGGCCGCCCCCCGGCTGGAAGCAGAAATCCGCCGCCAGCGAGCTGTTGCCGGGCGTCAGACACAGGCTGACGATATTGCCAATGTTGCTGCCGTCCCTCGCCTGCGCCACGCTCAGAATTAACGCTTTCGGCAAAAAGATTTTAAGGTACGCTTTGCCGCCCTTTTTCTGCGGCGCTGCAAGGAAGGTGTTCGCCAGGACACGCGTATCGCTAAGGATACCGCCGGAGATACTGTACCAGGTGTTTTCATCGAAGGTCAGCTCGGCGGCAAGCCCGGTGCCGCCGCTCATGTGCGATTGCAGCACGCTGTTGACGCGGGAAGAGGTGAGCGCCAGCCCTCCGTTGTAACCGGAGATATCTTCCCCAACAAATGTGTATTCGAGCAGGTCGCACAGGACGCCAGAGACCGTGTTACGGGTGTACTTGGTGCAGGTGGCCCCCGTTGATCCATCGACAATCGTCACCTCGCCGCTGATCGGGTCAATACCCAGGTTAAGCGCTCTGGAGTTGGTCATGGTCAGCGTGCCCACCTTGTGAAGCGTATTGGTGGTGGTCACTTTGTTGATGGAGCTGATTTGCGGCGTGGAGGTGATGGTCACTTCATCCCCTGGCGCGGCGTTGAGCAAATAGTTAAAGAACGGATCGCCCAGTACCCAGCGCCCGTATGACGTGCCGGGCTCCATCACCGGCGGCTTAACCACCATCGACGTGTCGGTATAGCTGGTCGTCGGGGTGTACCCCGTGTTGCCGCAGGACGAGGAACACGCCGTCCCTTTAAAGAACGGAGAAGCGCTGGAACCGGTCACCGAAAAGTCGATAGTTAACGCGCTGCCTGCCGGGCCGTTGAAGCTGTTGTCCGGGATGTAAGTGGCGATACCGTTATTCGTTTTCGCACTCAGGGTCGGCCACTCGCGCGAACCGTGTAAAAACGCGGTCGACGTGCTGTTCAGACTAAACAGCCCCGCGCTGTTTCCCGTACCGTTATTGTCCGGGTTATTAATGGCGAAATAGGGCAGCTCCTGCGCCTGGGCCGCCGCGCTCATCAGCAGTAAATTAAGAGCGAATATCTTTTTCATCGTCACGTTCCTGCGTTCCTTTTGCTTCCTGCCAGACGAAATCGCCTTTGTCGCAGGAGATGTCCCCAAGCCACAGCGCACCGCGGTTAGACTCGATGTCCAGGCGCACTTCGCAGACGCTGTCGTCCGGCGTGGCGATACTCAGGACAGGGTTGTTCTTATCAACGTCGATCACGAAGCGTCCGTCGTTTTCCGTCCGGGTCAGCCCGACGTGGTTTTTGATCTGCATGGCGCCAATCGGGGCCCCGTTTGCATCCACAAGACGACCAAACAGAGTGACGATTTTCTTCACCTGCGGCTTCATCACCACGGTATTGCCCGGATAAACCGTGATATGGCGACGCGCATTCGCGCCAATCTCATAGCTTTCCGTACCGGTTTCACTGTTCATCACTTCCAGGTCATAAGCCTGGTATGCCGGCAGCGACAGCCAGGTCTTATCCCCTTTGATGCGTTCTGCCCGGCCGTTAAGCTTCAGGGTCAGCGCTTCATCAGATTTGAGACCGGTACTGACAATCACCCCTGCGCTTTCGGTGCCTTTCCCGGCGGCGATGGCCTCTTTGGACCAGCCCACGCTGCCGTCACTGGTCAGCGTGGAGTTCCAGCCTTTACTCATGCCGCTCTGGACGCTGAGGATGTTGCTGTTCCACGGCGTGTCGAAGTTCACGCTGCCGCCGCCGCTTACGCTGCGATCCTGGCGGCTGTTAAAGGCTTTCGAGACGTTGGCGGTAGCCGATTTCAGGTAATCGCCTTCAAACTGGCGGCTGGCGCTGACGTTCAGCGCCGTGCCGGTATCGCGATTGTGGGAAACGCCAACCGACACGGTATTGCCGAGCGGTATAGCGAAATCGAGCATCACGTAACGATCTTTCTCTTCGTAATACCCGTCGTATTTGTTGCGCGACATTCCCACCCGCAGGCGCGCCGTACCGTAGCGACCGGCGTATAACCCCTGGGAGTAGTCCAGCTGATAGCGTTTATAGCGATAGAGGTCGTCCTCCTGGCGCATCAGGCTCAGGTTGCCCGCCGAGGGCAGACCGAACGACGGCAGGCTAAAGGAGGCGCCCCAGGTATTGCCCTTGCTCTCATAGATATCGAGGAACTTGCCACTGGAGAGCTGTTCATGGGAGTACCACACCGAGCCGATCTGCCACGGCAGGCTGAGATTCGCCCCATAGTTGGCGCGATAGGTTCCGTCGGAGGCGGCCATGGTCTGGGTATTCACCGAGAAATAGCCCGTCAGGTTCAGGGAGGCCCACAGCTCGCTGACGATGTGTTCCCGCATCATGTAGGTGGAGGCGTTCCAGTCGACCATCCCGCTGCGCTTGCTGAACGAGGCTCCCACCAGCGACATGGTGTCTTTATGTTTGGTGTCGTAATCGTAGTAGTAGGTGTTGTCCTGCTCGTTTTTGCGTTTCGCGTATTTTTTATAATTGACGACGGATTTATCGCGGCTATACATCCCGCCCCACATCTGCCAGCGCAGCGTTTCCGACACGTTGCTGGAGAACGGCTTATTTACGGTGTACATGCTACGCGACACGGTGCGGCTTCCGCTCACCACCTCAACTTCGATGCTGTAGATCCCGTAGGGCAGGCTGCTGGTGTCAATTTCATGGTTGCCGACGTCAAAGCGCTGAATGCCGATAAGCTGCCCGTCACGACGAATACGGGCCTCGCCCGCCGTGGGGAAATAGACCACCACCGGCGTCAGAGAGAGCGTGTTATCGCGTTTGCGGGAGTTGGCCTGGTTGCCCATGGAAACGCCGTAGACTTCACCGCCGGAAATCCCGCTGACGCTCGCCAGAGACTGCATCGCCCAGCCGTTCAGCATGCCTGCGGCGTAGCGCATCCCTTGATAGTCGCGCTCCCACATAACCGCATTCATCTGGGTATCGCTGCTGCTCTCGTTGACGTAGCCAGAGCCGTCGATCAGCACATGATCGACGCCCATTGAGATCCAGTTTCTCGCGTTCAGATAGCCCGACGACCAGCTGTCACCGTAGCCGCTCTCGGTGTGATACGCCCCGAGGTTGTAGGAGAACGTGCCGCTCAGGTCGTCAGACTCCGGCGCATCAATGTCCACCTCACGCGGGCGAATATTCACCCCGTAGTCGCTCTGCGACAGATTCAGCAACAGGCGCATTTTTTTCTGATCCAGCTCGAACGCGGACCCCGTACTTACCGGAATGCGCATCTGGTCATCAAACTGCTTATCGTTAATGCTCTGCAATAACGTTCTCATCTCTTTTGACAGACGAATGCCGTTATCAGACTCCTGGACCTGAACGTCCCTCAGCCCCAGCTTCAGATCTTTTGCAAAGAGCGTCACGTCACCGATACGAACATATTCGCTCGCCGTGCCTTCGTGGTTCCCTTGTTGTGCTGAGTGTGGACGCGTATTCACCAGATAGACGGGAATTTTGATCCCCTGCTCCAGCAGTGCATAAAGCGAGTCGGGAAAACGGTAATTAGCGATAACCACGGAGCTTGAGGCTGCATGCGCAAGCGCGGGCAGCGTGCCGGATGCGCAAGCCATCATCACCGGCAACACTAATTTATTTTTCACCATGCATCCTTACTTAACAGGAATGAACTGTTTCAGGTCCCATATTCCGAGATGAAAATGGTTATCCGTAACGTTGATATCCTCGATAGCGCGCGAGGTCTCTGGCATCAGGTAGAAGTTTTTGCTACACGGCGTGCCGGGGGATTCCGGATTCGGCTTCAGGCAGGTCCCGGTCGCATTGACGCGAAACGAGGTGTTCCCTTTATTGGTTATTTTTCCCGCCACATAGACGAAATCAATCTTCTTATCCCGGGGCTGAACCACCAGAATGGTGCTCACCACCGCGCGCGTCATCCCGGTGCCGTTTTTTGGCGAACCGCTGTCCACCTCTTCGCTTACCCCTTCATCCGTGAAGGTAATGCGGTAGTAACGCTCTTTGTTATCGGCGTTCCCGTGATAGTAAAATTTGACGATATTGCTGGTACCGGCGGGCATCACCATGCGCGTGGGCGTCAGCAACAGTTCGTCCACTTTCTCCGGATTGATGACGATCCCTTCATCCATTGGGCTGCTGATCCGCTGTGCGCGAACAGAAACAATGCGCACGCTGTCTGCTTCGTTTTTTATTTCCTTGGCGGTGGAGTCAGCATCCGCAGAAATAATGGTGGTGACTTTTCCCACATTAATGGCCAGCGCGGAGGAAGAGATAAATAATAAAAATAAGAAGGCGGATTTGAGGTTAAACATGCTATTTCCCTAAACAGGGGCTTGCGCCCCTGGATCGATCAGGCCTTAGCCCCAGGTTGCGCGGAACGCAACAGACACGGTCCCTTCCCACAGGCTGTTGGTCAGGTCTTTGAACTCTTTCGCCGTACCGGCGTTGTCCTGAGCGGAGTCAACGTAGAAGACAAATTTGTCCTGGCCGGTAATTTCGGTATCTGCCGCCGCGCCTGCGCTGGTGGTCAGGTTCCACAGGCCAGAAGAGACGCCGGTGTTAGAAGAGGAATCAACCAGCGTGGTCCATGCGGTTGATTTCGCCCCCACGGTGCCACCGATAGAGCCCAGGTCGTTACCGCCCCAACGCGCACCCACTTTCAGCTTGGTCGCTTCACCACCCACGCTGAACAGCGTGTTGTTTGAATCGTCGAGGATAGCTTCGAGTTTGAAGCTGGTCGCCGTAGAGTGATCGCCACGGATAGCCACATCAAACAGACCGGTGTCGGTGTTGAAAGATTTGGTGTTGGCGCTGTAAACAAAGTTCAGAGCACGCGTTGGCGTAACAACCAGATCGGATTCGCTGTCTTTGGTCGCGGTTGCCTGCCATGTGGCAGAAGCCGTCGTTTCTGCTGCATTAACTGCGCTCAGGGCAGAAACAGACAGCAGGGAGCCCAGAACGATAGCGTTCAGTTTGTTCATTTATTTAGTCCTTCAAAAAAGAATCCACGTGTATAAAAAGGGGAGCCCCTTTTTCGAGGCGGAGTATAGACAGCCGCAAAATAACGAGGCAATACAGAAAAATTCACTCGACGGAGAGCAACAATAAAAATATAAATAAATTTCTCGTATCTTATTGTTACGTATTGAGTAAATTACTCACTTTCCCGAGTAATAGATAAATATCGATTTTTTAATAAAGAGAAATATCAGGACGTCGGGACAGCCACACACATCATTACAGGCAACACCAGCCCCTTAATTAACCACGCATGTTTTTTTACGCTGGTAATATAGAAGAAGTTGATATTATCAAGTAACATTTCGTTTACAACGCCATCCGGCGCCGCATCATCTTCAGACTTATTCAGCTTTTTATCCTTAATATAAAAGATATTGCTTCCATCGACTTTTTCCACGCTGAGCGTGTAATTTCGGTCAATCAGGTAGCTTTTGCCCTCTTTCTTGAGCACGCCTTTATGAATAACCGTCACAACATCTTTGTTGTTAAACAGGAAAAGCGTGGTTAGCGACATATCGGTTGACTCACCCGTGGAATAGGTTTTCCAGGAAATGGTATCTGACTGGCAGCCAAACCCCTCATCCTGCGTTCTGGTAAAATAGATCCATAACAACGCGATGACAGACAGCGCCAGTACGATACTGAACAGTACACTCATTTTAGTCCTTGACATATTTTAACTCCCGGTCAGGCTTCTGTAAGAAATGCAGTTCTTATAATCGTCGATACTGTCCTGCTGATAACAGATGGCCAGGAAATAATTTTCTATCTGCGACTTTTTAAACCTGGAATAGTAAGCATCTGCAACCTGATGTTGACAGTCGATATGTTGACTGGCGATGACCTCTTTTACGTGATTAAAGTAGTGCTGTCGCGGCTGATACATATTCTTATCGATCAGGTATACCGTACACCGGTCCACTTTACCGAGCAGATGCATATCAGAATCTTTCAGGCTCTCGGCATAGGAATCCCTTTGGTGCAACAGTAAAACAGCGGTGCCGATAACGGTAATCAGTAATAAGGTGCAGAGAGAAATAAAGAGTCTGTGCAGCGATATTAATTGTTTAGGCGGATCGGCATCTTTCTTATGCGCTAGCGTATCGAATGATTCAGAGGCAGATTGTTCACTAAGCGTTGAAACAACCGGCGGCCTGACCGTGTGGTGTTCAATATGCGCGGCAAGGCTAAATCCCTTGCCACGTATCGTTTTTATCAGTAAAGGGTCGCATCCTAATGTACGAAATGCTTTTCTGATTTCACTTATGGCAACATTCAGACTCACCGAAGAACCAGAGAAACCATGATCCTCCCAGACCTTCTTTATCAGGTCGTCTCTGTCGAGAGTTTTACCATTATTGATGATAAGTTCATAAAGCAGACGACCCGCCTGGTTAGATAACTTAATGGATGACTCTTCCTCTCCATTAATCATGATCATACCGGTGTCGACTTCATAAAGCATTGTAAGATCAATGAGATACTTCATATTATTATTACGCCATTGTTAAAATTATGTGCATTTGCCAGGCAATAATAAGTCTAAAGTTTGTGTGGTCAAGTCGCGTGATATTAATTGAGAGATGAATTCATAAAGCTTCATTAATTAACAATTATTAAATCATTAATAAAAATATTTGAACCAACGCATTTAGGTTAAAACATTAAAAAAAACTAACACACAAGATTATAATCTTAAACTTTAGAAATTGTTGGAATAATGTTTTGTTATGTACTTTTTTAGTGCAACATAATATCGTCAAAGCATTCTCCCGAGTCGCCATGCGTCTAGCCGGTACATCAGGGACATGTGTAGCCGATTAACATTCATTTTAAATAACACAAATCTTCATGGAGTTTATCATGTTCAAATCGATCATGACCGTATCACTGCTGGCCGCCGCTATTGCCTCTACCAGCGCAGTGGCCGCAGACAATTCAGCGGGTGGTATCATTAACTTTACCGGCGCTATTACCGATACAACCTGTACCATTAACGGCGGTAAAAGCGCAGACTTTACCGTTGCGCTTTCCCCTATTTCGGTAAAAGATGCAGGCACGACGGTTGGCCTGATCACTAAGAATAAAAAATCTATTGCGCTGACTTTCTCAGGTTGTTCACCAGCAGCCGGAACGACCGGCACCCCGCTGAAAGTGTATTTCTCCAGCGCGGATAATATTTCCACTGACGGTAAATACCTGCTGAATAACAGCGTGAACGAAAGCGATGCCAGCGTGGCACGTAATGTCGGTTTTGCGTTAGTGGAGCCAGGTTCGTCTACGCCAATTACCCTGAACCAGCCTTACACCACAGATATTATGGGTACAGCGACCGCGCCAGATTCCGAGACGCTGACGCTGGATGTTTATTATTATAAAACGAACGCCGCTGCCGCCACCGTGGGCGAGTTAAGCTCCAACGTAACGTATACCATTTCCTACCTGTAATAATGATTATTCAGGCTCTGTTTTCGCAGAGCCTGTATTTAAGGTTGCAATCATGCGCAAGGCAATTTTGCTGGCAGGCTTACTGCTAAGCACCGGTCACTCATGGGCCAATATTGTCATTAATGGCACCCGTGTCCTTTATCCTGAAAATAACAAAGAGGTGATCGTCCAGTTAATGAATACGGGCGATGCGCCCGCTCTGGTGCAATCCTGGATAGATGACGGTGATATTAATTCCACGCCGGAAACAGCCAATGTGCCGTTTTTGCTGTCGCCGCCAGTGATAAAGGTTAACGAACATAATGGCCAACAGCTTCGTATTAAAAAGCTGCCGTCCAGCTTGCCTGCGGATCGCGAATCCGTCTTTTTCCTGAATGTTCTCGACATTCCGCCCAGACCTGAAAATCTGCAAAATCAGAATACCGTTCAGCTGGCGATTAAATCCCGTATCAAACTTTTTTACCGGCCCGCTGCGCTGAAAGGCACGCTGGATGACGCGGTGGCGAAACTGGCGCTCGCCGCCGAAGGCGATCGCTTTCGCATTACAAATAACAGTCCGTTCCATATTACGGTCGCCAATATTTCGCTGGGTAAAACGAAATTGCTCCAGGAGTCCCCTATGGTTTCCCCGTTTGGGCAGCTGACGGTCGCCGCAAAAAATACGGTTAAGCGCGGACAGACCTTCCAGCTGATGTATGTGGACGATCTTGGCGCGTATAAAACCCGGACTTTCACCAGTCAGTGATCGGAAAGACTCACCATGAAAATGAAACAAAACAGACTCTGTCTGCTGGCAGTCTGCACGCTTCTGCTTTCGCATAAATCAGGGGCCGTCTCGTTTGATCCCTCCCTGCTTGCTGGCGCATCCGGTGAGTCCGATCTGTCTCGCTTTTCCGAAAACAACGCCATGCCTGCCGGCAGTCAGGAGATGGATATCTACGTAAACGGCAGCTGGAAGGGACGTTATACCGTCATCTACGGCGAGCAGCGTGACGACATCCGCATTGCCTGGAAAGATGCCCGGTCGCTTGGCATCAACACCACGTCCGTGCCTGCGCCCGCCATTGCGCACGGGCAGGTTCAGCTGCGCGATCTGGTTCAGGGCGGTGAAGTCAAAACCGATACCAGCACCCTGAGTCTGGCGCTTACCGTTCCGCAGGCGGCCGTGCTGCGTACTGAAGAAGGTTACATTGCCCCCCAGTTCTGGGACGAGGGGATACCGGCGCTGATGCTCTCGTGGAACACGACCTGGTACAACACCCGCGCGAAAGGCGCTGCGAAAGACACAAATGATGATTTTTATGCCGGGCTGGATTCCGGCGCCAACCTGTTCGGCTGGCAGTTTCGCGACAGCAGCGCCTGGCGGAAAACGGCCAGCGGAGAGAGTAGCTGGCAGAATAATACCCGCTACCTGCGCCGTCCCCTGGCCTCGCTGAAATCCAACCTGACGCTGGGTGACTTTTATATTCCTGGCGATCTGTTTGATTCCCTGCGCGTGCGCGGCGTGTCGCTGGCGTCGGACATGAAGATGCGCCCAAATTCACAGCAGGGTTTTTCACCGGTGGTTCACGGCGTGGCACGGACGAACGCCCTGGTGAAAGTTATCCAGAATGGCAACGTGATCTATCAGGAGAATGTGCCGCCGGGCCAGTTTACCCTCGACAGCATTCAGCCTACCGGCTCCGCGGGCGATTTGCTGGTGGTGGTGCGTGAAGCGGACGGTTCACAGCAGTCCTTCACGGTGCCGTTTTCCGCCGTACCCGGGATGCTAAAAGAAGGGGTGAGTCAGTACAGCGTGGTGGCGGGTAAAGTGCATCAGAACACGCTCGATGCCGAACCCGCATTCATGCAGGCCACGCTGCGCTACGGGTTTAATAACCTCATCACCGGGTATACCGGGACGATTATTAGCGATAACTACCAGGCCGGGCTTGTCGGTACCGGGTGGAACCTTCCCTTTGGCGCGGTCTCGTTTGATGTCACCCACGCCAAAACCACCCTACAGGATCGCACCAGCAGCGGTCAGAGTTATCGCGTGTCGTACAGCAAATTTATCGATACCACCGCCACCAACTTCACCCTGGCGGCCTATCGCTATTCCACTAAAGGCTATTACAGCTTCAGCGACGCGCTCTATTCGCGCGAAGGGTATCAGCGCCTGAGAGCGCAGTACGACGACTATGAAGATCGGTTTGGCGTTGCGCCCGACATGTCGCTAAGCACCTGGGACGCCATGCGCGCGGCGCAGCCCAAGAATACCTTTACGCTTAACCTTAATCAGCGCCTGCTCAATAACTGGGGCACGGTGTTTGTCTCCGGCACACAGCGCGATTACTGGAACTCACAGCAAACCACGCGCGAATACCAGATGGGCTATTCCAACGCCATCGGCCGCGCCAGCTATACCCTGTCGGCCAGCCGGGTACGGAACAGGGACAGTGAAGAAGAGACGCGCCTTTACCTCTCCCTCAGCCTGCCGTTCTCGCTGTTTGATAATAATGCGTGGATCACCTCCAGCCTGACGGCCAGCGATTCGCATTACGAGCAGAGCAATATCAGCATGAGCGGGAACGCGCTGGCGTCGAACCGACTGAGCTACACCCTCTCCGGCAGTAATGCGCGGGGGGGGAAAAATGCGGCAAGCGTTAACGCCGCGTACCGTTCGAACTTCGCGACACTCGGTGGCTCTTACAGCGAATCCTCCGACTACCGCCAGACCGGGCTCAGCGGACGCGGCAGCCTGGTGGCCTACCCGTGGCACGTTCTCGCCTCAAACGAAACCGGCACAACCATGACTATCGTCGATGCGCCAAAGGCGGAGGGGCTGATGGTGAACGGCGATGAAAGCATTATGACGAACCGCGATGGCGTGGCGCTGGTGCCTTACGCCACCCCGTATCGCAAAAACGCCATTACGTTAACTGAAACGGAAAACAGCGCTGGCGCGGAGGTGATCGGCAATATGGCTAACGTGGCTCCTTACGACGGGGCGGTGAGCTATATCCGCTTTGAAACCGACAAGCGCCAGTCATGGGTACTTCATGCGACGCGCGCCGACGGCAAACCGCTGCCCTTTGGCACCGAAGTGCTGGATGAACATGGTGAATCTGTCGGGTATGTCGGACAGGCCAGCGTACTGTATATCCGTGCTGAACAGCCGCCACGCGCGCTCAACGTGCATCTCCGCGGCGGAAAGTGCGAAATCTCCTCCCCGGCCTGGGGGCTGAACAGCCCCTCATCGGTTTGCCATTAATTACGGATTATCAAAATGTTACGATCATTCATGTTCCTGCTCCTCACCAGCGTTAGCGGGATGAGCTATGCCACCTGCTCCGGCAGCAGCATCGTTTATGGCACACCGATTACCATTGATTTATCGGATAAGCTGAGCCCGGCCACGCCCACATGGACCGGCAGCTTCACCACCCAGTACAGCGGCTCGTTCAACTGTACGACGGGTAATAGCGAATTTTCTTACACGCCGATCCTCTCGACCGACAGCAAATACGCGACCATCCTCGGATTCAGCAACAACAAGTATATGGTGCGGGCGGAGATCACCAATCCCCCGGCCAATAAAACCCTGTCTGCCAGCGGTAGCCATACGGCGTCTGAGCTGAATACACCGTTTACGGTTCGCTTCACCCTCGTTAACCAGAGCGGCACCACCCTGACGGGGGATACGGCGAACATGAGCGACGTTCTGTTCGTCAGCGACATGAGCGGGTTATCTATCTGGGAAATCATCACCTGGCCAATCAATCAGGTCATCAAGATAGCGCAGTGGTTATTCAGCGGGTTCAAGTGGCCTTACGACAACCGCGATATGTTTGGTCAGCCGATGATCATCAAATACGCGCCAAAACTGACTACCTGTTCCTTTGATAATGCGGGGCTGACCGTGGCGCTGCCGACGCTCGGCATTCCCCAGCTCAGTGCATCCTCACAGCCGGGGCTGACGCCTTTTTCACTGAACATGAGCTGTCAGAACGTCGGGGTTAATGGCAATTCCGATCGGGCAATTGAGATGTTTCTGTCCAGCACGCAGCTGCTTTCGACCGACAGCTCGGTGCTGATCGACAGCAGCAGTAGCGCGGCGCAGGGCGTGGGGCTCCGCCTGATAAAACGTGACGCCCCGCAAACGCCGGTGACCTTCTCTACCTCGACCACCAGCCGTGGCAACGCCACAATGATCTTCAGCGTGGCGGCTGGCGCGGCGCTGGACGAACATTTCACCCTTCCGATGGCGGCGTACTATTACGTGTGGGCACCCGCCCAGGTGAGCCAGGGTAAGATCAATACATCGGCTACGCTGAATATTATCTACCCCTGATGTGGACTATTCCTCCATCTTTCCAACCGTCTGCACATACTTAATCAGTTCGCTGTGGTTGGAAAGATTCAGCTTTTTCATCGCATTATGCTTCTGCGTCGCAATGGTACTGACCGAACGGTTTCGATGACGGGCAATCTCCGTCGTTGAAAATCCTTCCACAATAAGATGAAGCACCTCCCACTCTCTGGCCGAGAGGATGGAGCGCGCCCGGGAGCCGGACCGCATTACCCGCCTGAGCCACGAAGAGATCGACGGTTTTTGCCCGTCCGCCATGAGCAACGCGGGTAATTCCTTTTTCAGTTCAGTCAATTCATCCTGCTGACTGATGGTTAATTCAAATTTCATCTCCAGAACTTTTTTTAACAGCCCGTAAGGCAGCTGGGCACCAACAGAACACGCCTGACGTGATGGGTTTTACATAAAGATGTAAAACGGCTGCTGACCTCCGCACTCCACTCTTTATGATTAAGCAGATAATTAAATTCAGTGAAGAAAACATCCACGCTATTATCCGCCACCGCCGCCAGCGCCTGTTCTGTGGAATCGACCTGAGTAATGTTCAGTACGTAATCGGGTAAAAGATCCTGGAGCGCCCGGAATATTATCTCTTTAAATATATTTATTTTATAAAACACCATTACCCTTACGATACGTTCAGTATTATTCATGTCTTTTCTAAATTCTCGTGACCGGAGGAAAATGATAATAGTTTATGTACTCACCACTCACAACCTCTTCGCGCCAGGATTTTATCCTTCTCAGGCCTAAAAATCTGAACAAGGACATTAAATTTATAGAAAAAATTCTATTTTATTCTGCACGCCGTTTCCTCTCGCAGATTAAGCCCTGTCGATAATCCTGCCACGATCACAACTTTTCTCACAGAAACAGCAATAACCCACTGATAAAACAGTGTATCAACTCCATTAATCAACTACCTGACACTTAATATCCACTCCTTTACAGAATAAAAACCTGTCATGAATATTATAAGAAGATTAAAACAATTACATATACCATTAAAACCATTTTTCAATTTTATCTTCTTCTAATAATTGGCATCAGCTTTACTCGCCGGTTTGTATTGGCTTACATTGATGCCATCGCATCGCGTTATTTAAAAAAGTGCTCGCTATTCTTTTAATAAGAGAGTGCGAACCGCCATTTTCTCTTATATGGACTGTTTACTCAGCGAAAGGAGAATGCCAATGCAAAATAAAAAAACAATTCACGTTGCCGTTGTTGACAGCTGCGAATTCACGATGATTGGCCTGCAATCGCTTGGAAAGCGTGAGCCTGATGAAAAACACGACGTTATTTTCCATGGGTTTACCCATATCGAAGAACTTGCTATGAGTGAACAACTCTTTGATATCATCATTTATGATCCGTTGAATACGCGTCATTTCCGGGTGACGACAAATGACGACATTCTCTGCATTAAACAGAAACAAGTGACGGCGAAGATCTATATCTATTCGTTATCCGCCGGCTATTTGAAATTCAAACATGTTGATGGGGTCATCAGCAAAAGAGTCTCCCTGGGGGATATCAAAGCGCTGTGGCAAATACTGATGAGCCAGACGCCGCAAGAGTCTGGCCGTTACAACGTAGGCATGACGACCCGCTTACGCACCCAGGCGAGGCTGTCCAGCGAGGAGGCCAGCGTATTGCGCGGCTATTCCTGTAATCTCAAAACCAAGCAAATCGCCCGTCAGCTGGGGTGTAACGTCAGGCTGGTTTACTTTTATAAGAACAACGCCATGAACAAGCTTAAAGCCGTGCGTGGCCCCTCGTTTTACCAGAGCATTCGCTGGATCCTGAATTAAGAATTTGACCGTGTGTCGTTTGCCTTTTGTTCCCGTGTCCGCGGGAACCTTTTTTTCATTTCCTGAAGGCTGTTCCATGTATACCGTTCTTCCCTCTCCCCTGTTGCAACGTATCTCAGGGCTGCGCTTCCAGCCGCTTGTCGATCTTCATTCGGGCCAGGTGTTCGCGCATGAAGTTCTCGTGGAGATCCATAACGTCAATCTTGAGGTGCTGTTTGCCTCGCTGCCCTCGCGCAGCGCGCTGCAAATCTTCTTCTGGCAGGCCAACACCCTGTTACAGATACCCGCCCGGGACGCTTACTGGCTAAACCTTCCGGCAGAACACCTTCTCGACGAACGCGCTATCCGGTTGTTGCTGGCGTTACGCCATCAGCAGCGGTTAACGATTGAAATTCAGGATCCCCTGACCATCACACGGCTGAGCGAGGCTGAGCAACGTCGTTTTCATGCCACGCTTGTTCGGTTAAAAGAGGCGGGATGGCAAATCTGGCTGGACGATTTAACCCGGGAGTTGGCTGAGGCGTTCGCGCGGCTTGCGCTACCGCTGGATGGGGTAAAAATTGACCGTTCAGCACTGCGCGAGCGCGCGCCGCTTGCCCCGTTTGTGCAGGAGGTCAGGACAGGTATCGCGCAATCAATTCTTATCGAAGGCATCGAGAATTCGCGGGATCTGGCGCGCGCCCGCACGTCCGGCGCACAGTCTGGTCAGGGTTTTCTGTGGCCCGAAAGCCGAACCGATGCCCGCGTAACGCTTTGACGGCCAGCGGAGCGCTGGCCTTTTTACCGGGGCTTACCAGCCCGGCACCGCGCCACCGTTAAAAATGGTCTCCGCCGCTTTCGCCACTTCCGGCGACTGATAGGACTGGATAAATTCCTTCACGTTTTCAGCGTCTTTGTTGTCTTCACGCGTGACCACAATATTCACATAGGGTGAGTTTTTGTCTTCAATAAAGACGCTGTCGTGTACCGGAGACAGCCCCGTTTGCTGGAGATAGGTGGTACTGATGATGGCCACATCCACTTTCGGATCGTCCAGCGCGCGCGGCAGCTGCGCCCCTTCCAGCTCCATAATCTGTAAGTTTTTCGGGTTCGCGGTAATATCCAGCGCCGTTGGCAGCAGGCCAACATCCGGTTTAAGGGTAATCAGCTTCTCTTTTTGCAGCAGCAACAGCGCGCGACCAAGGTTGGTGGGATCGTTTGGAATCGCAATGGTTGCGCCGTCCTTCAGCTCAGACACCGATTTAATCTTTCGGGAGTAACCCGCCATCGGGAAGACGAAGGTATTGGCCACGGCGACCAGATTGTAATTGTGCGCCTTGTTATCTTCTGCAAGGAAAGGGCGATGCTGGAAGACGTTGGCGTCCAGTTCGCCCTGGTTGGTGGCATCGTTGGGTAGCAGCGAGCCGCTAAAGCCCACCAGCTCAACATCCAGACCGTATTTCTCCTTTGCCACCTTTTTGGCGACTTCCGCCACGTCCTGCTCAGCGCCATTGATTACGCCGACTTTAATGTGTCTGGCATCATTGCCGCCCTGGTCACAGCCCGCGAGCAGCAGGCCAGTCAGGAGAAGCACACCCATTCGAAGTTTCACGAGACAGTTCCTTTTGAAAGACGTTTTGAAGACTATATCGACAACGAGACGGCAGGCTAAAAAACGAAAAGGAATCAGTAAGACGGTTAAGTTATATGCGGCCTGTTGCCGGGTGGCGCTGCGCTTACCCGGCCTACGTGACGGGGGAAGTGTAGGCCCGGTAAGCGTAGCGCCACCGGGCGATGGGCATCAGGCTACGGTAGTCCAGGCGCAAGCAGAACCGCTAACCTCACGCCTGCCGACGCAGCGGCGCTTCGCGCAAAAACCACGACAACACAAACGCCAGCACCATAATCCCCGCCGCCAGCATGAACACCGCATGGATCGCCGAGCCGAACGCATCCAGATAGTCCAGACGCAGGGCATCAGGCAGATGGTGTATGGCAACGGGATTAAGTTCGCGCGGCAGTTCCGCCCCTTCCGGCAGCCTGTCGATCAGACCTGATTGCAGAATATGGGTGAACACCGCGCCAAACAGCGCAACGCCAATCGCCCCGCCAATGGAGCGGAACAGCGTCACCCCAGACGTCGCGACGCCGTATTGATCGGCTGACACGCTGTTTTGCACCGCCAGCACCAGCACCTGCATCACCAGTCCCAGCCCCATGCCCAGCACGCCGGTAAACAGGTAAAGCTGCCAGGTTGGAGAGGTGATTGAAATGCGCGTCAGTAACATCATCCCCACCACGCCGAGCAGCGTGCCGAGGATCGGGAACAGACGATATTTCCCGGTACGGCTGATGATGCGCCCGCTGATGATGGAGGTGAGCAACAGCCCCCCCATCAGGGGGATGAGCTGCAAACCGGCCTGCGTCGGCGTGGCGTCTTTTACCACCTGTAAATAGAGCGGCAGGAAAGTGACGGAGCCAAACAGCGACATGCCGATAATAAAACCGATCAGGCTACAGAGCAGGAAGCTGCGGTCGCGGAAGAGCGACAGCGGGATAATCGGCTCCCACGCCAGCCGCTCTTCGTAGATAAACCCGGCGATCCCCGTCAGGCCGAAGGCCAGAATGCACCACAGCTGCGGGTCGCTCCATTGGCGGATCGTCCCCCCCTCGGTGGTAAACAGAATGATGCACAGCAACGCCATGCTGAGGTAAATCGCCCCCAGGTAATCAATCTCATGCTTGCTGCGCCGCGCGCTGCCGTGGAAAACCGCGCCAATCACCAGCAGCGCAAACAGCCCCAGCGGCAGGTTGATGTAGAAAATCCAGCGCCAGGATGCGTGCTGAACGATAAACCCGCCGATCAGCGGCCCTATCACCGTCGCCAGGCCAAACACGCCGCCAAACAGCCCCTGATAGCGACCCCGATCGGCAGGCGGGATCACGTCCGCCACGGCAGCCATGCTGATCACCATCAGCCCCCCGCCCCCCAGCCCTTGCAGGGCGCGCATCAGCACCAGCTGGGTCATGTTCTGCGCCAGACCGCACAGCGCGGACCCCACAAGGAACAGCACAATCGCGATTTGCAGAACGATTTTTCGGCCAAACAGATCGCCGAATTTGCCGTACAGCGGCACCACGATGGTCGAACTGAGGATATAGGCCGTTACCACCCACGAGAGTTTATCCAGCCCGCCCAGCTCACCCACGATAGTCGGCAGCGCGGTGGAAACAATGGTTTGATCCAGCGCCGAGAGCAGCATCACCAGCAGGAGTGCGCTGAACAGCAGCTTAATCGACGGCGCCTTTTTCGCAGGTTGAGTCATTACGTCGGACTCCATAAGACATCACTTGAAATTAATTAATCGTATAATTAATATTTGTGGAAGTGATGAATAAGATCAAGAGATACGGTGACCATGTCAGCACAAAAGGACAATTCTGAACCCCGCCGCCCCGGTCGGCCACGCGGCGGCAAGCGCGTTACCGCCAGCCGTGAACAGCTGCTGGATATCGCCCTGAATCTCTTTTCCCGCCAGGGGATCGCCAATACGTCGTTGAACGCTATTGCCCGCGAAGCAGGCGTGACGCCCGCCATGCTGCACTACTACTTCAACTCCAGAGAACAGTTGCTGGATGCGATGATTGAGGAGCGCTTCCTGCCGTTACGCGAGCGGATCGGGGCGATTTTCGCCGACAACCGGGATTCGCCGGTGGATGCCCTGACGGAAATGGTCAGGGTGCTGGCCGAACTGGCTGAAAAGTATCGCTGGTTTGCCCCGCTGTGGATGCAGGAGGTGATTGGCGAGATGCCGGTACTGCGCACCCATTTGCAGGCACGCTTTGGCGATGAGAAATATCACACCACGCTGGCAACCATCAAAGGCTGGCAGCAGGAAGGAAAGCTGAATCCGGCGCTGGCCCCCGAACTGCTGTTCACTACGCTGCTGAGCCTGGTGCTGGTGCCGTTCTCCCGCATGCGCAATGACGAGAGGCTTAGCGCCCTCTCGCCGGAGATCGTGGTGCGCCACGTGTTAGCCGTGATAGGCACCGGGATCGGCGGTTAAAGATTTTTGGACAGATAGTGTCTCTGCATTCCCTGATAAGGGTAATCCTGCAAGGACATCTGCACCTGATAACCCTGTTTTTCATAGAACGGACGCGCCTGGAAGCTGACCGTATCCACCAGCGCGTGACGACAGCCTTTGCGACGGGCCTCCTCTTCAGCCGTTTTGATAAGCTGGCTTCCCACGCCCGTTCCCCGCACGCTGTCGCTGACCCACAGATAGTCGATGTTCAGCCAGTCGCCTTTCCGTACGCCGATTAACCCGCCCAGCATGACGCCATTGTCGTCTCGCATATATACGCCAATATCGCCACTAAACGTCGCCAGATCTAAATACTGCGCGTTATAGGCTCTTAGCCCCGTTAATAATTCTTCTTTTTCTTCAGCCGTGACTTTATCTGTAATGCTCAGGTGCATAAATCTCTCCTTATTTTCAGCGCAATCTGAATATCTCACAGCTTAACCTTCATAAAAACTCCTTATTTCCTCCATTGTTTAAACAAGGAAATATTCATTCAATATGTAAATAAAAAAAACCTTTCCAATAGGCTCCGAAAACGTATAATGAGAACGATCATTCTCACTTTTTACGGTAGCCGACGATGAGCACAAAGCTGGAAGAACGACAAAAACTACGGCAGGACGAAATCATCACCGCCGCGCGCCGCTGCTTTCGCGCCAGTGGATTTCACGCTGCCAGCATGTCGCAGATCGCCAGCGAAGCCAGGCTCAGCGTCGGACAAATCTATCGCTATTTCAGTAACAAAGACGCGATCATTGAAGAGATGATCCGGCGCATTATCGACTCACGTATTGAGGAGATGCAGGGCAAAACCCTGGTTGAAGGGATGCCGCAGGCGCTTGCCTGGCGCCAGACGCTTAACGAAGATGATGACGCGCTAATGCTCGAAATGTCCGCAGAGGCCACGCGCAATCCGCTGGTGGCAAACATGCTGATCGAAGCCGAAGCCCGCATGTTCGCCAACGCTTGTGAGCACCTTAAAAAGCAGTTCCCCCACCTGAGCGATGAGCATATTCGCTGCTGCGTGGAGATTACCGCTGTGATGATCGAAGGCACGATTTACCGTCGACTCACGCCTTTAAAAGTACCGTCAGAACAATTAGAGCCCATATACCAGAATATTTTAAATATGCTTTTCTCTGCGAAGTAATCGCATGTGAATAATTAGCGGAAATAAGTAATTTCCCTTTTTTCATTTCTGGCTCAGCCAGAGATGCGGGATCGCTGTGCTTTTAATTAGCCCTCCTCCCTGTTAAGCGATTAACAGGGCAGGCTTCGTTCACCCTGGAAAAAGATTATGAAAACCATAACAACCTCCATCGCAGCATTACTCCTCCTGACAGGGTGCGATAATGCGCAAACATCTGCTCCTCAACGTCCTCTTCCGGAAGTGGGGATTGTCACACTCATGAGCCAGCCGGTGTCCGTCGTTAGCGAGCTGACCGGCCGCACCGCCGCCGCGATGAGCGCCGAAGTGCGCCCTCAGGTGGGCGGCATTATTCAGAAACGGCTCTTCACCGAAGGCGATACGGTCAAGGCCGGGCAGGCGCTGTATCAGATCGATCCTTCCAGCTACCGCGCCGCTTATAATGAAGCTGCCGCCGCACTGAAACAGGCGCAGGCGCTGGTGCAGGCCGACTGCCAGAAAGCCCGACGCTATGCGCAGCTGGTGAAGGACGACGGCGTATCACGTCAGGATGCGGAAGACGCGAAGTCCACCTGTGCGCAGGACAAGGCCAGCGTCGAGTCAAAGAAAGCCGCGCTGGAAAGCGCCCGCATTAACCTCAACTGGACCACCGTCACCGCGCCGATTGCCGGACGTATCGGCATCTCCTCTGTGACTCCTGGCGCGCTGGTGACCGCCCAGCAGGATACCGCGCTGGCCACCATTCGCGGGCTGGACAGTATGTACGTCGATTTAACCCGTTCCAGCGCCGATCTGCTGCGTTTACGCAAGCAAACCCTCGCCAGCAACAGCGATACGCTGAACGTGTCGTTGATTCTCGAAGACGGCAGCAGCTACAGCGAAAAAGGCCGCCTGGCGCTGACCGAAGTGGCGGTGGATGAGTCTACCGGCTCAGTTACCCTGCGCGCCGTCTTCCCGAACCCGCAGCATCAGCTTCTGCCGGGCATGTTCGTCCGCGCCAGAGTGGATGAAGGCATCATGAATGACGCGATCCTCGCCCCGCAGCAGGGCATCACTCGCGACGCCAAAGGCACCGCCACCGCGCTGGTGGTGAACGCCAGCAACAAGGTCGAACAGCGTCAGCTGGAGACGGGTGACACCTACGGCGACAAATGGCTGGTGCTGAGCGGTTTGAAGGCTGGCGATAAGCTGATTGTGGAAGGCACCGATAAAGTCACCGCCGGGCAGGAAGTGAAAGCTGAAGAGATGAAAACCAACGGAGGAAACGCCTGATGTTTTCCCGTTTCTTCGTGCGTCGCCCGGTCTTTGCCTGGGTTATCGCCATTCTCATCATGCTCGCCGGAATGCTGGCGATCCGCACGCTGCCCGTTGCGCAGTACCCGGACGTGGCTCCGCCGTCGATCAAAATCTCCGCCACCTATACCGGTGCCTCCGCACAGACGCTGGAAAACAGCGTGACGCAGGTGATCGAGCAGCAGCTCACCGGGCTGGATAACCTGCTCTACTTCACCTCCACCAGCAGCTCGGACGGGTCGGTGAGTATTAACGTCACGTTTGAACAGGGAACCGATCCGGACACCGCTCAGGTACAGGTGCAGAACAAAGTCCAGCAGGCGGAATCGCGCCTGCCGACCGAGGTGCAGCAGTCCGGGATCACCGTCGAAAAATCCCAGAGCAACTTCCTGCTGATCATGGGCGTATATGACAAAACCGACACCGCCAGCAGCTCGGATATCGCCGACTGGCTGGTGAGTAATATGCAGGATCCGCTGGCGCGCGTGAATGGGGTCGGTAGCCTACAGGTGTTCGGTGCAGAATACGCGATGCGCATCTGGCTCGACCCGGCGAAGCTGGCGTCGTACTCGCTGATGCCCTCCGACGTGCAGAGCGCGATTGAAGCGCAGAACGTGCAGGTTTCCGCCGGTAAAATCGGCGCGCTGCCCTCGTCGAACGCCCAACAGCTGACCGCCACCGTCCGCGCTCAGTCGCGTCTGCAAACGGTCGATGAGTTCAAAAAGATCATCGTCAAGAGCCAGTCCAACGGTGCGGTGGTGCGCATCAGCGACGTCGCGCGCGTGGAGATGGGCAGCGAAGATTACACCGCCACCGCGAAGCTGAACGGCCACCCGGCGGCGGGTATGGCGGTGATGCTCTCACCGGGCGCCAACGCGCTTAACACCGCCACGGCGGTAAAAGATAAGATCGCCGAGTTCAAAAAGTCGATGCCGGAAGGCTACGATGTGGCCTACCCGAAAGACAGCACCGAGTTCATCAAGATCTCCGTTGAGGACGTGATTCAGACCCTGTTCGAAGCCATTATCCTCGTGGTGGTGGTGATGTACCTGTTCCTGCAAAACATCCGTGCGACGCTGATCCCGGCGCTGGCGGTGCCGGTGGTGCTGCTGGGCACCTTCGGCGTGCTGGCGCTGTTCGGTTACTCCATCAACACCCTGACGCTATTTGCGATGGTGCTGGCGATAGGGCTTTTGGTGGATGACGCCATCGTGGTGGTGGAAAACGTCGAGCGTATTATGCGCGACGAAGGGCTGCCCGCCCGGGAAGCGACCGAAAAATCGATGGGCGAAATTTCCGGCGCGCTGATCGCCATTGCGCTGGTGCTCTCTGCGGTATTCCTGCCGATGGCCTTCTTCGGCGGCTCTACCGGGGTCATTTACCGCCAGTTCTCGGTCACCATTATTTCGGCGATGTTCCTCTCCGTGGTGGTGGCGCTGACCCTGACGCCCGCGCTGTGCGGCTCGATCCTGAATCACACCGCTCCGCACAAAAAGGGCTTCTTCGGCGCGTTTAACCGCTTCTACAGTAAGACCGAGCACAGCTATCAGAACAAGGTGCTGCGCGCCCTGCGCCGTTCCGGTGGCATGCTGGTGATCTACGCCCTGCTCTGCGGCGCGATGGGGTTCGCCATGCTAAAACTGCCGGGCAGCTTCCTGCCAACCGAAGACCAGGGTGAAATCATGGTGCAGTACACCCTGCCTGCCGGCGCAACCGCGGTGCGTACCGCCGAGGTAAGCCGCCAGGTACGCGAGTGGTTCCTCACCAAAGAGAAAGCCAATACCGACGTGATCTTCACCATTGAAGGCTTCAGCTTCAGCGGCAGCGGCCAGAACGCCGGGATGGCGTTCGTCTCCCTGAAAAACTGGTCAGAGCGCAAAGGCGATGAGAATACCGCCCAGGCCATTGCCCTGCGCGCCACGCAGGAGCTGAGCACCATTCGGGATGCCACAATTTTCGCCATGACGCCCCCGGCGGTGGATGGTTTAGGCCAGAGCAACGGCTTTACCTTTGAGCTGATGGCCAGCGGCGGCACCGACCGCGACGCGCTGCTGAAACTGCGTAACCAGCTGATTGGCGAAGCCAACCAGGACAACTCGCTGCACGCCGTGCGCGCCAACGATCTGCCGCAGATGCCGCAGCTTCAGGTGGATATCGATAACAACAAAGCCGTGTCGCTGGGGCTGTCCCTGAGCGACGTCACCGACACCCTCTCCAGCGCCTGGGGCGGGACCTACGTGAACGACTTTATCGATCGCGGCCGCGTGAAAAAGGTCTACATCCAGGGCGACAGCGACTATCGCGCCGTGCCGTCGGATCTCAACAAGTGGTATGTGCGCGGCAGCGACAGCACCATGACACCGTTCTCCGCCTTCGCCACCACCCGCTGGGAGTACGGCCCGGAAAGCCTGGTGCGCTACAACGGCTCGGCGGCGTATGAGATTCAGGGCGAAAACGCCAGTGGCGCCAGCTCCGGCACGGCGATGAGCAAAATGGAGCAGTTGGCAAACAGCCTGCCGTCCGGCAGCACATGGGCGTGGAGCGGTTTGTCGTTGCAGGAAAAACTGGCGAGCGGCCAGGCGATGAGCCTTTATGCCCTCTCGATCCTGGTGGTGTTCCTGTGCCTGGCAGCGCTGTATGAGAGCTGGTCAGTACCGATTTCGGTCATCATGGTGATCCCGCTAGGGGTGCTGGGCGCGGCGGTTGCCGCCTCCCTGCGCGGCCTGAACAACGACGTCTATTTCCAGGTGGCGCTGCTGACCACCATCGGTCTGTCGTCGAAGAACGCCATTCTGATTGTCGAGTTTGCCGAAGCCAAAGTGGCCGAAGGCTACTCCCTGACGCGCGCCGCCCTGCGGGCCGCCCAGACGCGTCTGCGTCCGATCATCATGACCTCGCTGGCGTTTATCGCAGGCGTGACGCCGCTGGCGATTGCCACCGGCGCCGGGGCCAACAGCCGCGTGGCGATCGGTACCGGTATTATCGGCGGGACGCTGGCCGCGACGCTGCTGGCCATCTTCTTTGTTCCTTTATTCTTTGTACTGGTGAAACGTCTGTTCTCCGGTAAGCACGCAAACCGGAGGTCATAATGTTTCGTGTAACCGTATTAACGTTAGCGCTGCTGAGCGCAGGCTGTGTGTCGTTAGACCCAACGTATCAGCGCCCGGACGCCCCCGTCCCGACGACGTTGCCGGGCGCCCATGGCGAAGCCAACGCCGTGGTGAGCCAGTGGCAGCAGGTGATGAATGATGCGCGGTTGAAAAGCGTGGTGACGATGGCGCTCAACAGCAACCGCGACGTGCAAAAAGCGATTGCGGATATCGACGCCGCCCGTGCCCAGTATGGCGAAACGCGCTCGTCCCTGTTCCCGACGGTGGACGCGGAACTGAGCCACACCCGCAGCCGCACGCTGGCGAGCGGTGTCGCGACAAGTGACGAAGCCAACGGCGCGGTCTCCAGCTTCGAACTGGATCTGTTTGGCCGCAACCAGAGCCTGTCGCGTGCCGCGCGTGAAACCTGGCTTGCCAGCGAATTCACCGCGCAGAACACGCGCCTGACGATGGTCAGCGAGCTGACCACGGCCTGGGTGACGCTGGCGGCGGATAACAGCAATCTGGCGCTGGCGAAGTCCACCCTGGAGAGCGCCGCAAACTCACTCAAGATTGTGAAGCGCCAGCAGGAAGTAGGCGTGGCAGCGGCAACGGACGTCAGTGAAGCGATGGCGGTTTACCAGCAGGCGCGCGCCAGCGTGGCGAGCTACCAGACGCTGGTGATGCAGGACAAAAACGCTCTCAACCTGCTGGCGGGCGATACGGTGCCCGAGAACCTGCTACCCGGCACGCTGGAGAGCCTGAGCGACAACGCCATCACGCTGATCCCGGCGGGCGTTAGCTCCAGCGCGCTGCTGCGTCGTCCGGACATTCAGGAGGCGGAACACAACCTGCTGAGCGCCAACGCCAACATCGGCGCGGCGCGCGCCAACTTCTTCCCGACCATCTCGCTCACCGCCAGCGCGGGCGTCGGCAGCGATTCGCTGTCGTCCCTGTTCAGCCACGGGATGAAGGTCTGGTCGTTTGCCCCTTCCATCACCCTGCCGCTGTTCAGCGGCGGCAACAATATGGCGCAGCTGCGCTATGCGGAAGCCGAGAAAAAAGGGTTAATTGCGACCTATGAGAAAACCATCCAGAGCGCGTTCAAGGACGTGGCCGACGCGCTGGCCCGGCGCGAAACGTTGAGTGAACAGCTTGATGCCCAGCGTGAATACGTGGCGGCGGAGCAAAAAACGCTGGATGTGGCGACGCGCAGTTACAAGGCTGGCGCGGGCGATTATCTGACGGTGCTCACCGCGCAGCGGTCGCTGTGGTCGGCGCAGGAATCACTGATTGCCTTGCAGCAAACCGACCTGGAAAACCGCATCACGCTGTGGCAATCGCTGGGCGGCGGGATTCAGTAACATCACTGCCGGGCGGCGCAACGTTGCCCGGCCATCAGAGTAAATACCTATGGCAAAAGTCTCTTTTTCTTTCGCGGCCATCCTTGGCCTGCTGACGGCGATCGGGCCGCTGTGTTCCGATTTTTATCTTCCGGCGCTGCCGGAGATCGCCACCCAGCTCAACACCTCCACAACGCTGACGCAGCTTTCTCTTACCTCGGCGCTGATTGGCCTGGGGCTGGGACAACTCTTTTTCGGCCCGCTAAGCGATCGCATCGGACGTAAAACGCCGCTGCTGTTCTCACTTTTGCTGTTTGTACTGGCTTCAGTGCTTTGCGCCAGCACGCAGAATATTTACGCCCTGATCGGCTGGCGATTTGTGCAGGGCGTTGCCGGGGCGGGCGGCTCCGTACTTGCCCGCTCCATCGCCCGCGATAACTATCATGGCACGATGCTAACGCAGTTTTTTGCCCTACTGATGACGGTCAACGGCATCGCGCCCGTGGTGTCCCCGGTACTCGGTGGCTATATCGCGTCGCATTTCGACTGGCGGATGCTGTTCTGGGTAATGGCAGGGGCGGGTCTGGCGCTGCTGATCGCCAGCCAGCTTTTTATCCGCGAGTCCCTCACAGAGAAACAGGGCAGGGGATCGCTGACGCAAACCGCCAGGACGGTACTTAAAAATCGTCGCTTTATGCGCTACTGCCTGATCCAGGCCTTCATGCTGGCGGGGCTGTTCGCCTATATCGGGGCATCCTCCTTTGTGATGCAAAACGAGTATGGCCTGAGCGCCATGCAGTTCAGCCTGCTGTTCGGTGTGAACGGTATCGGCCTGATCGTCTCAGCGCTGATTTTCTCCCGTCTGGCACGCCGCCATCTGGCGGAAAGATTGATGCGAACAGGCCTCGTTCTGGCGTTGTCCTGCGCGGGGCTGACATTGCTCTTTGCGTGGATGCAGCTTTCCGTTCCGGCACTGGTTGCACTCTTTTTCACCGTCGCATTTAACAGCGGGATCAGCACCATTGCGGGTTCAGAAGCGATGAGCGCAGTCGACACGAAGGAGTCCGGCACAGCGTCAGCCATTCTGGGCATGCTGATGTTTTTATTCGGCGGGATCGCAGCGCCTCTCGCGGGTATCGGCGGAGAAACGATGCTGAAAATGAGTCTCGCGGTGTTAGTAAGCTATGGCATTGCACTGGCGATCGGATCCCGCACGCAGAATGCGTAAATTCATACTTTTGGCTTGAATCGCGTTGATGAATGTAACGATATATTTCAGGGGAAGCATGTGACTTTCAAAGGAGGTTTCGATGAAATCTGCACACCTGGTTTGCCTGCTCGTTTGCCTGATTTTCGCTGCGTTTGTTCACGCGCAGGAGAAGAGCGCTCCGGAGAAAGAGGCCCAGATAAAACAGCAGGTCCTGAAAGATGTAAAGAAAACCTGTACCCCGCAGAAAAAGCAGAGCGATAAGGCCTGGCAGGCGATGATTTTGTCGTCTGAGGCCAATCAGCTGCTGATCAAAAACGCCATCACCGCCGTGAAGCGTGACAACCTGGACGCCTACTGGGATGCAGTCAGTCAGGTGGATTGTATGGAAGATTACTGAGGGTTGAGCGCCGGGTGGCGCCGCGCTTACCCGGCCTACATTACACGTTTAACGCTTCCGCACATCCGGAATAATTAAATCCCCGCGCAGCACGTAGGACCCCAGCATCTGCGTTTTCTCTGTCAGCCAACTCACGATACGCGCCGCCATGGCGTCCATGGAATACTCAATGGCCGGGATCACTGGGATACCCGGCAGATGCAGCGAACCGCCGAGGCTAAAGACCATGATGTCTTCCGGTACCGATTTATTAAACGCCTGTAACTGCGGGATCACCCGCTGGGCTTCCTGCTCATCCGCCACCAGCAGCGCGTTGAAGTTCAGCGTGGACGCGTTGTTGAGTAATTCCTGAAGCGCAACGGACGATGAAGTTGCGTCCATAAACACGAGGTTGCGATTAAAGGGCAGGAAGTTTTTCTCCAGCGCATGTTTGTAACCCAACAGCACCTGATCGGCAAAGCCGCTGCCGTGCGGGTGGATGAGCGCTATCTGGCGACGCCCCTGGCTGGTGAGATAGTTGCAGGCCGTTTCAGCCGCGAACGCGTGATCGAACTGAATGCTGTTGGCGTTATCGGCTTCCATACAGTCGACCAGAATCACGTTGTCCATGTCCACGTCCAGCGGGAAACGCGCGCCAATCACCAGAATGTCATCACATAAGCCGCAGGAGAGTTCTTCAAGGGCGTTCATCACTTCTGTTTTCGTGTGTGCGAAACGCAGCAGCAGATGTTTTTGATGCTGGCTGAGGTGTTTTTCCAGCGCGTACAGGTAACCGGTGGTCTGGTTAATGTTTTCCTGCGCGCAAATCACCCCAATGCAGCCCGTCGACTGGCTGAGCAGCGACTGGGCGATCACGTTGGGACGATAGTTCAGCTCGTCCACCGCTTTCAGAACAGCCTGGCGGCTGGCTTCTTTAACGCCACGCGACCCGCTCAACACCCGTGATACCGTGGCTTTGGACACCCCGGCCAGACGCGATACATCGTTGATTGTAGACATCTCTCTCCCCTGTCAGACGCAACTGGCGTCTGTAATTTCCATCACCGCTACGGCTCACATTATAGCCAGAACGGAGTATATCCGTTTCCGTTTTCCATGGAAACCGATTTTCCGTTTCCACTCAATTTGATGCCAAAACAGCCAAATTATGTGACCCACATCCGGTTAATTAGCCTCATAAGTAATGGATCTTGATGGTTGTCACACTTCTGTCTTTTATAAATGGAAACCGGTTTCCGTATCATGTCCAATCATCCTCGCAATAACTTTTTACATTTTGAGGATGGTTGTCGATGTTCAAGATTATGCTGTGCTGCTCTGCCGGGATGTCCACCAGCCTGCTGGTCAGCAAAATGATCGATGTAGCAAAAGAACGGGGCTTACCCGTGAAGATAGATGCGTATGGCGTATCCGAATTTGATACGCAGTTTCCGCACTATCAGGTGGTGCTTCTCGGACCGCAAGTGAAATACATGTTAAAGACACTCTCAGACAAGGCAGCGACGCAAGGCATTCCGGTGCAGCCCATCGACATGATGGATTACGGCATGCAGCGTGGCGATAAAGTACTGGACTATGCTCTGTCGCTTATCGAAGCGGCACACTAAAAGGTGTTCACATGAGTTCGTTATATCAATCTATGGTCGCGGTCATTGAGCAATCAATTACCCCGCTGGCCGCGAAGCTGGGTCAGCAAAAGTATGTGATTGCCATCCGCGACGGCTTTACCGCCGCGCTGCCGTTTATGATCATCGGCTCGTTTATGCTGGTGTTTATCTTCCCGCCGTTTTCGGCGGATACCACCAACAGCTTCGCCCGCGGCTGGCTGGATTTCTCCGAGACCTACCGCGAACAGCTGATGCTGCCCTTTAACCTCAGCATGGGCGTGATGACCTTCTTCATCTCGGTGGGGATTGGGGCGAGCCTGGGGCGTCAGTTTAACCTCGATCCGGTGATGTCCGGCCTGCTGGCCTTTATGGCCTTCCTGCTGGTCGCAGCACCCTATGCCGATGGCAAAATTTCGACCCAGTATCTCTCCGGCCAGGGGATCTTCACTGCGCTTATCACCGCGATCTACTCCACCCGCGTGTACGCGTGGCTGAAGCAGAACAACGTCACCATCCGCCTGCCGAAAGAGGTGCCGACCGGCGTGGCGCGTTCGTTTGAGATCCTGATCCCGGTGATGGTGGTGATCGGGACGCTGCACCCGCTGAACCTGTTCATTGAAGCGCAGACCGGCATGATTATCCCGCAGGCGATCATGCACCTGCTGGAGCCGCTGGTCTCGGCGTCTGACTCCCTGCCCGCGATTCTGCTCTCCGTGCTGCTGTGCCAGATCTTCTGGTTCGCGGGTATCCACGGGTCGCTGATTGTCACCGGCATCATGAACCCGTTCTGGATGGCGAACCTCTCTGCAAACCAGGCGGCACTGGCGGCGGGCGCGGCGCTGCCGCACGTTTATCTGCAAGGTTTCTGGGATCACTACCTGCTGATTGGCGGCGTAGGCTCGACCCTGCCGCTGGCGTTCCTCCTGCTGCGTAGCCGCGTTACCCATCTGCGCACCATCGGCAAAATGGGCGTTGTGCCAAGCTTCTTTAACATCAACGAACCGATTCTGTTCGGCGCGCCGATCATCATGAACCCGATGCTGTTTATCCCGTTCGTGTTCGTTCCGCTGGTCAACGCCTGCCTGGCGTACGGCGCAACTAAACTCGGCTGGCTGGCTCAGGTGGTTTCGTTAACCCCGTGGACCACGCCCGCGCCGATTGGCGCCTCGTGGGCGGCGAACTGGGCGCTGAGCCCGGTGGTGATGTGCCTCGTCTGCATGGTGATGTCGGCGCTGATGTACCTGCCGTTCCTGCGCGCCTATGAGCGTACGCTGATTAAAAACGAAGAGCAGAAAGCCCAGGCTGCAACCGTGGGTGCCGCTGAAGCCACAAGCAATTAAGTCAAAGAGGAAGGGTCATGAAATACGCATTTCCCGATAACTTCTGGTGGGGCAGCGCAAGCTCCGCTCTCCAGACGGAAGGGACACGAGAGGGTGAAACCACGTGGGACTACTGGTTTGCCCGCGAGCCGAACCGTTTTCACAACGGCGTGGGGCCGCAGCACACCTCCACGTTTTATCAGCACTGGAAAACGGACATTCAGCTGTTAAAACAGCTGAACCACAACAGCTTTCGTACCTCGATTAGCTGGGCGCGCCTGATCCCCGACGGCATCGGTGAAGTGAACCCGGACGCGGTCGATTTTTACAATCAGGTTATTGATGAGCTGAATGAACAGGGCATCACGCCGTTTATCACCCTGTTCCATTTCGACATGCCGATGGCGATGCAGGAAATTGGCGGCTGGGAAAACCGTGACGTAGTGGACGCTTACGCCCGCTATGCGCAGATATGCTTCGAGCTGTTCGGGGACCGCGTGCTGCACTGGTTTACCTTCAACGAGCCGATTGTTCCGGTGGAAGGCGGTTATCTGTATGACTTCCACTACCCCAACGTAGTGGATTTCCGCCGGGCGGCCACCGTGGCGTATCACACGGTGCTGGCCCATGCGAAGGCGGTTCAGGCCTACCGCGCCGGGCACTACGCGGGGGAGATCGGCATCGTGCTGAACCTGACGCCGTCGTATCCGCGTTCGCAGAACCCGGCAGACGTGAAGGCGGCGCACGTTGCGGATCTAATGTTTAACCGCAGCTTCCTCGACCCGGTCCTGCGCGGCGAATACCCGGCGGATCTGGTGGCGCTGCTGAAATCTTACGACCAGCTGCCCGCCTGCAAGCCGGAAGACGGTTTCCTGATTGCGGAAGGGAAAATCGACCTGCTCGGCATTAACTACTATCAGCCGCGTCGCGTGAAGTGTCGCGACAGCGCGGTGAACCCGCAGGCGCCGTTTATGCCGGAGTGGTTCTTTGATAATTACGAGATGCCGGGCCGCAAGATGAACCCGTACCGCGGCTGGGAAATCTACGAGCCGGGTATTTACGATATTCTGGTTAACCTGCGCGACCATTACGGCAACCCCCGCTGCTTTATTTCGGAAAACGGCATGGGTGTCGAAAATGAGCAGCGCTTTATTGAAAACGGCCAGATTAACGATCAATACCGCATTGATTTTATTTCTGAGCATTTATCGTGGCTGCACAAAGGTATTAGCGAAGGCTGCAATTGTCTTGGCTACCATATGTGGACATTTATTGATAACTGGTCGTGGTGTAATGCGTATAAAAACCGCTACGGTTTTATTCAGCTCGATGTAGAGACGCAGCAGCGCACCATTAAAAAAAGCGGAGAGTGGTTTGCCGCCACCGCCTTAAATAATAGTTTTGATAAAGAGTAATGATGATGATCGCACTAGAAGAAGCCGTAATGGAAATTATCGTCAACGCCGGCCAGTCCCGCAGCCTGTGCTTTGAAGCCCTGCACGCGGCGCGTCAGGGCAACCTTGACGAGGCCAAAAGCCTGCTGCGCGAAGCCGACGGCTATGCGCGCCAGGCGCACAAGATGCAGACCAAACTGATTGAGCAGGACGCGGGCGAAGCCCGCCAGCCGATGACATTAATTATGGTGCACGCGCAGGATCATTTAATGAATTCGCTATTAGCGCGTGAATTATCTGAAGAGATTATTCATTTATATCAGAGATAGTCTATGGCGAAATAATTTAATGTAATACCTCTGTACCTAAAACTAGAAATCCACTTGTTCTGATGATAGCGACATATTCTGTCAGATCGGAGCGGGATGGTTATTGTCTGAATAAAATTAAACTATATTGAGATAACCATGAATACGATTAAAAAACTTCCATTAACCATGGCGGTTATCGCCGCGCTTTGCCCAATTTCCGTCCTCGCTCAGGAATTCACTCAGGAGCAAATCGACGCCATTGTGGCGAAAGCGGTGGATAAAGCCCTGGCCGAGCGTCAGGCTAAAATGGATGCGGCGGTCGCGAAAAAAGCGGACGTGGTGACCGAGCCGCAGAGCGCGGCGCAATCCCCGGATATGGCGATCCCGTTCGGGGTTAAATTTACCGGCTACGCCCGCTACGGCGCGCACTTCCAGGCTGCCGATCAGAAATACGTGGCTGTCGATGGCTCCTACAACGGCGCGTCCGCGATCGGTCGTCTGGGTAACGAAGGCAACGGCGGCGAGTTCCAGCTCTCCAAAGCTTTCAAGGGCGAAAACGGCGCCATCTGGGACATCAACGTGATGATCGACCACTGGGGCGACGAAGTTAACCTCAAGAAAGCCTACGCCGGCGTGACCAACATTATGGCCTCCAACCCGAACGCCTACTTCTGGGCGGGTCGCGACTTCCACCAGCGTCCGCAGCAGGGCATCAACGATTACTTCTGGATGAACCACGACGGTCAGGGCGCCGGGGTGAAGAACTTCGATATCGGCGGCGTGCAGTTTGACGTCGCTGCCGTGGCGGCAGTGGAATCCTGTAGCCCGGAAGTGATGGAAGACGAAGCGAACCCGTCACGCATCACCTGTACCGGCGGGTCCGGCACGGGCGACAAAGGTAACTACGCGGCCACCTCTAAAATCCACGGCATGAAGCTCGGTCCGCTGGATCTGGAGCTGTACGCCAACTACGGCTTTGATTCAAAAGCGGTAGAGAGTGACGAGCGTCTGAACGCCTGGCAGGGCGGCGTGGTGCTGAGCCACACCAACGACAGCGGCGTGAACAAGGTGATCGCCCGCTACTCCGATAATTCTGACAACAGCGTGTTCAATAAAACCGAAGACCTGACCACGGTCTACGCCAGCTTCGAAGGGCTGTACAAATTCACCCAGGCGACGCAGGTGGAGTACATCCTCGCCTTCCACGATTACGACAATAGCCGCGATAAGACCGACAACCGCAAGAACTACAATGCCATCGTGCGCCCGATGCACTGGTGGAACGACGTTCACTCCACCTGGCTGGAAGCGGGCTGGCAGCACGTGGATTACGACAACGGCGGCGACAACAAGGGCTGGAAGCTGACCCTGTCGCAGAACATGTCTATCGCCATGGGGCCGGAGTTCCGCCCGATGCTGCGCTTCTACGTGACCGGCGGCAAGGTGGATAACGAACGCACCGCGCGCGTGAACAACACCAAAGATGAGACGCTGGACGACTTCAACGTCGGCGCGATGTGGGAGGCGTGGTTCTAAAGTAAAAGCAAAACGGCAACGAAAGTTGCCGTTTTTAATGTTCGCTCCCTCTCCCCGTGGGAGAGGGCCGGGGTGAGGGCATCAGGCCGCACACAACCATGCTATGCTGTTGACCGAATTAACGACAACATAACAGGGGAGAACATGGGTTCCACACGCAAAGGGATGCTCAACGTCCTGATCGCCGCCGTTTTATGGGGCAGTTCCGGGGTTTGCGCGCAGTACATCATGGAGAAAAGCCACATTTCTTCGCCTTACCTGACCATGGTTCGTCTGCTGTTTACCGGCGTGATCCTGTTGACGCTCTCCTTCGTTCACGGCGACAAGATTTTCTCGGTCATCAAAAACCGCAAAGACGCCCTCAGCCTGCTGTTTTTCTCGCTGGTTGGCGCGCTCACCGTGGAGCTCACCTTCCTGCTGACGATTGAAAAATCCAACGCTGCGACGGCCACCGTGCTCCAGTTTCTGTCGCCGACCATTATCGTGGCATGGTTTGCGCTGGCGCGGAAAACGCGTCCCGGCATATTTGTCTTATCCGCGATTTTCACGTCGCTTGTGGGTACCTTCCTGCTGGTCACCCACGGCGACCCGACGTCGCTCTCCATCTCGCCTGCCGCGCTGTTCTTCGGTATCGCCTCAGCGTTTGCCGCGGCGTTTTACACCACCTATCCATCGACGCTGATTGCCCGCTACGGCACGCTGCCGATTGTCGGCTGGAGTATGTTGATTGCGGGATTAATGCTGACGCCGTTCTACGCCGGACGCGGCACCACCTTCGTGATCGACGGCGGCCTGCTGCTGGCGTTTTTCTACCTGGTGGTGATTGGCACCGCGCTGACGTTCAGCCTGTATCTGAAAGGCGCACAGATGATCGGCGGGCCGAAAGCGAGCATTCTGAGCTGCGCCGAACCGCTGAGCAGCGCGCTGCTGTCGGTGGTGTTGCTGGGGGTGGCATTCACCCTGCCGGACTGGCTGGGGACGCTGTTGATTGTGTCGTCGGTGGTGTTGATTTCGATGGATTCACGCAGAAGGGTTAAGGCATCGGCGTAGCCTGATGCCCTCACCCCAACCCTCTCCCACGGGAGAGGGAGAAAAGCACTACTTCGCCTTAACCTTCCCCGCCACCAGCAGCGCCGTCAGCAGCATCAGCGTGCCGGAAATCACCAGCGGTGACGTCAGCCCCAGATGGTCGAGCGCTACGCCGCCCACCGCCGCGCCGCAGGTGTTCGCCAGCTGGATCACCGCTACCTGAATCGACCCGGCTTTTTCCGCCTGATCGGCAAGCGAGCGGGTGATCCACGTCGACCAGCCCACCGGCACCAGCGCAAAGGCAAAGCCCCAGATAATCGCGATGGCAGACGCCACCCACTTATCGCTGCCCCACAACACCAGCACCGCGGCGCTGATCGCCAGCACCAGCGGGGCACCCGCCAGCGCCACCTTCAGGGAGCGCTTCAGGAACTGAGACGACAGTGAGGTGCCGACAAAGCTGGCGATACCGAAGCTCAGGAGCACCAGCGTCAGGCCGTCCACGTCAAAGCCCGCCATGGTCATATACACCGGGCGGATATAGGTGAAGAAAGCAAACTGCCCGGCAAAGGCCATGAAGATGGCGGTCATCCCCGCCAGCACGCCCGGACGTTTCAGCAGCGCGAACATGTTCTGTTTGTGGTGCGCCGCCTCACCCGGCAGGGACGGCAGCGCTTTCCACACCCAGATAATGCACAACACGCCCATCACCGCCGCCGCGTTGAACACGTTACGCCAGCCGATAATCCCGCCGAGGAAGCTGCCCAGCGGCGCGGCAATCACCAGCGCGATGGAGACCGCGCCGAAGATGACGGACAGGGCCTTCGGCACCGTACGCGCGGGCACCAGGCGCATGGTCAGCGAGGCGGACATCGCCCAGAAGCCGCCTAATCCCAGCCCCAGGCAGGCACGGCCGAGCAGCAGCAGGGTGAAGCTTTCAGCGAAAGAGACCAGCAGGCAGGAGAGCGTCAGCAGCACGCTGAACAGAATGACCACTTTACGACGGTCAATGGTGCCGATCGCCTGAGTGATAAACAGGCTGGCGAACATCGCCACAAACGCGGTGACGGTAACGGACTGCCCCGCCACGCCCTCGGAAATGCCCAGATCCTGCGCCATCGGCGTCAGCAGGCTCACCGGTAGAAACTCAACGGTAATCAGGCAGGCGACGCAGAACGCCACGGAGAAAACCGCCGACCAGTTGGGGCGCGACACCTCTTTGGTCTGCGGTGTGGTCGTGGGCTGGGTATGTTCTGTCATGGCATCACCTGAAGATAAAAACGTGCGGAAAAGTCGCGCAGTTTATCATCAAAAGTGTGACGAATTTAACGTTTCGACAACTTTTCTTGCATCGCTGCATTCGCCAGCCCAACGATCCACTCCTGGTGCCCGTTGATCATCGGATTCGGCACGGTGCGAGCAAGTTCCTGTGCAGGAACGCCTTTCTGCGACTCCTGAGTCAGAATACGGACGCGGTTTCCCGGCAAGTCTTCAAACAGCCAGGCGTGGATCACATCCAGACGCGAGCTGGCATCGCCCTCCACCCAGCCGTGCCAGGCGATCCGTGCGGCTTCGCCGTCAACGGGCGGAACATACTCCGTGACCTGCGCCTCAACCGGGAAGCCAAAGGTCGTAAAGCGGAAGCGGGCGTTGGCGCTCAGTTCCGGACCGCTGCCGTCGTGAAAACGAATATCTTCGGCGTTGCTGTAGTAGTTCGGCCACAGGGTAGTGTCGTTAAGCTGCGCCCAAATCTCTTTTGCGCTCAGCCCGGCGACGATGATTTCGTTGGATGCAAAGTTATCGGTTGTGCCTGGCAGGTAGTCGTTTGGCCAGATAATGGCGGATTGTTTCATGGTTCACCTCAGCAGCGAGTGGATGAAGTGATGGTGCGCCTGCGGCAGATATAAATCTAATGACGATGCTTTATACTCTTCATCACGTTTCGTGATATCAGTGCAGATAAAACACGCCCTCTTCCGGGAGGAAAAGCTGGTTATAGCGCAGCTGGAAGGCGTCAAGCTCCTGCGGATCGGGCTCTATCTCGCGCATGAAGCCGAGCGCGAGGCGGATTTGCGCATCGGTGATCGGTGCGGCCAGGCGGGCTTTACGCAGCATGCGGTGCCAGGTATGCAGATTCTCTTCGCTCCCGTCGACGATGCAGACCTGCCAGATAAGCAGGACCTGGGCGGCGTTTTGCAGGTGCGCTTCGTCTGGGCGCTCAAGGTAGCGGATAAACTCATTGCCCGGCGTTTTACCGAACTGGTCGATCATCGATTCTACCGGCATCGGGGTGATACCCAGCCGTTCGCTCAAGCGTTTGATGGCGCGGCGGGAATCCGAGGTCAGGACACGAAACCCAACTACAAACACCACGGCAAGCGTTGCCAGCATTATCCAGACCATGCGTTCTCCTTAGACTAGCCGCCCATCATAGCGGGAAACGCAACGCGTCGACAGCGGGCAGCGCCATAATAGTGAACGGAAAAGAGGTAGCAAAACATCATGAAAGCGGATCTGCGCACGCTGGATCTAAACCTGCTGAAAACGCTTGACGCTCTGCTGGATGAACGCAGCGTCACCCGCGCGGCGGCGCGTCTTGCTCTGACCCAGCCCGCCGTGAGCGGCATGCTCAACCGCCTGCGGGACTACTTCGACGATCCGCTCTTTATCCGCGCCCCGCACGGCATGGTGCCAACCACGCGCGCGGAAGCGCTGGCCGCTCCGGTGAAGCGCATTCTCGCGGATATCGACGTGCTGCTTCAGCCCGTTGCCTTTGACCCAAATACCGCTCGCCTCACCTTCACTCTTGCCGCTACGGATTATGCACTTCGGGCGGTTGTTGTGCCGTTTATCGCCGCCCTTAAAACACAGGCGCCTGGCATACGCGTGCGCGTGGTGCCCGTTACCCCCGGTAGCCTTGTCAGCCAGCTTGAGCAGGGCGCTATTGACGTAGCGCTTATCACCCCCCACACCACGCCCGATGAGCTTCACAGCCGTGCGCTTTATGATGAACGGTACGTATGCATGATGCGCGCCGATCATCCAAACGCCGGAGAGCCAATGACGTTAGACCGATTTTGCGCCCTTGAGCATGTGCTGGTCTCTTACGAGGGAGACGGCTTTCGCGGGGTAACCGATAGCGCGCTGGAGAAAATTGGCCGGACGCGGCACGTGGGGCTCTCGGTGAGCCACTTTTTGGTTCTGCCGGACGTGCTGGCCCTCAGCGATATGATTGCCGTCGTGCCGTCACGCATCGCGGAAAATCAGACGGGGATGTTCATCTGCGAGACGCCAGTTCCCGTGCCAGGCTTTACCAAGAGCATGGCCTGGCACGGCAGAACGCACCGCAATCCCGCGCAGGCGTGGCTGCGCGGGCTGTTGCTGCAAACCAGTCAGCGGGCCTGAAGCCCCTTAAGCAGCGCCTCGTGGAAGCGCTCAGGATCCTGCATCTGCGGCGCGTGGCCCATGTCGTTAAATTCCACCAGCGTAGCGTGCGGGATGCGCTTCGCCGTCTCCTTTCCCAGCACCGCATAGTTGCCGAGCGTTTTGCGGATCTCAGGCGGGGCGAGATCTTTCCCGATGGCGGTGTTGTCCTTCGTGCCGATCATCAATAATACCGGCATCTTCAGCTCGTTAAATTCATAGACGACCGGCTGGGTATAAATCATGTCGTAGAGCAGCGCCGAGTTCCACGCCACGCGCGCTTTGCCTGGCCCGTTGTTTAACCCGGCAAGCATGGTGACCCAGCGCTCGTACTCCGGCTTCCACTCCCCGGCGTAGTAGGTGTTTTTCTCGTACTGACGAATGCCGTCGGCGCTGACCTTCAGCTCGCGCTGGTACCACTGGTCGACCGTAATATGCGGCACGCCGCGCGCTTTCCAGTCCTCCAGGCCTATCGGGTTGACCATCACCAGCTGCTCCACCTGCTGCGGCCACATCAGCGCGTAGCGGGTCGCCAGCATGCCGCCGGTCGAGTGGCCGATAACCGTGACGCGATCGACGCCCAGCGTTTTCAGCAGCGCGTGGGTGTTATCCGCCAGCTGCTGGAAGGTGTACTGATAATGCTCCGGCTTGGTGGATTTGCAGAAGCCGATCTGGTCGGGTGCGATCACGCGATACCCGCTGGCTGAAAGCGTGCGGATCGTGCCGTCCCAGGTACCGGCGCAGAAGTTTTTGCCGTGCATCAGCACCGCGGTGCGGCCGTTGGGTTTTTCCGGCTTCACGTCCAGGTAAGCCATATCCAGAGGCTGGTTCTGCGAGGTAAAGGTAAAGTGTTTTACCAGCCAGCCGTAGTCAAAACCTTCCAGCTTCTCGCCGTAGGTAGGTGCATTCGCGGCCATTGCGGGGGAGGCCAGCGCCATCAGCAGCGCCAGGCAGGACAATCGTCGGGTTAACATGCAAGCTCTCCGTTAGCAAAAGGGGCTAAGGCTGCACGAAAGGCGGCAGCAAAAACACTGTAGAGCAAGGAGAGGAATGGGTGTGTAAAGCGGGGTAAAGGTAGAGCCTCTGTTAATTCATACTGGTGAGTTTTACAGATTATTGCTGGAGCTATTGAAGCGGCAGAAATCATGGCCTGCCGCTTATCTTCAATTAAATCAGAGCATTTTCTGTCGCTGAATATAGGGTTCCTTCACAAAATCAGCCAACAAGTAGACGAGATCATGCAAAAGCCCAGTTAACGCTTTCGCTACTGCCTCAGGCAGATTATTAGTTAGCAACGATTGTGTAAGAGCAACGGCGTAAGAAACGGGAATGTCAGTCTCCTGCCAGCATTCAGGCATAGTGGAGACGGGTATTTCTTCCGCAGAAAGCTTGTCGATTAAATGCACTGGCAGATCATTTTCGCAAAGACTTTCCATATGGATAAGCGCATTTAGTAAGCGTCCACATATGGCATTGCGTTCTGCGGCATCGTCCGTTTCGACAAGCACGCTCGCAAACGCGGCGCTGAAATCTGCAACATCAAAAAGATCTGCATTAGAGGGAAGCGGATGAGAGATTAGCTGATAGATAAATTCGTCGTGATGATTTGAAAAATTAAGGGTTGGAACAGTAGCCATAAGGCAGCCTCTTTGCGCAATTTTAGGTAATTATCACCACCTGGGTTCCTACGCCCGAGGGTGGTGACGCTGACGAAGGTAGGAAGTACCGATGCACAAAGAAACCGGCCAGCCTTTCGGCTGCTCCGTCAGCGCCACCATGATTCTATCCAGATATGCGCTGCCCTGACAAAAAAAATCGTCATTTTGTGCATTTATTCGGGTTCCTACGCCCGGTTGCAGGTGTGCTGCAACGAGGGCAATTTATGCCTTGAGAAAGAGTTGGTAAAGGGGTTTAGCTAATGACAGGTGAAGCAATTTCATTTTTACGAAGCGGCTTCCAAAATCTTGAGAAAATACATAAAAAAGATATATATTGTTCGAAATTCATCACCAACATAGCATGAAATTTTTTAGGTTTATTTTTCTTTGTTTAAGTCAATACACAGGATAGAAAAATGACAAAGCATTTAGAACTACCTTTTAATTGGTCTGATAAAGTTGAAGACTTACCACCTGATACTCTCGAACGTAGTGAATATGCTCGATTCTTAACATCTTTTTTAGTAGATAAAGGAACAGATGGTAATTATGTTTTAAACTTAGACGCACAATGGGGGGCAGGCAAAACATGGTTTATACGTAGGTGGATGCATGAAATATCCAATACCTATCCGACAGTTTATATTGATGCATGGAAAAATGATCACTCTGGGGATCCTTTTCTGACAGTTGTTTCAGAGATTAAATCATCGCTAACAACTAAAACAGAACTCTCTATTTTAGAAAACAATGTAATTAAAGGCACATGGCGATTGATGAAATCAATTGCGCCAGAAGTAACCAAGTGTTTTATTAAAAACAAACTTGGAATTGATACTGAGGATCTTGATCTCGACTCTGAGGCTGATCTTGGTTCAAAAATAGTAGATGAATTACTAAAATCTCATGAGCAAGCAAACTCTTCAGCCGAAAATTTCAAAAAATCAATACATGAATGGCTCGAAGCAGTAATAGATACGAATGAAGGTAAATATGCATACCCACTTTTTATTTTCATTGATGAACTGGATCGCTGTCGACCGAACTATGCCATCGATATGCTTGAAACTATAAAGCATCTCTTTGACATAAATAATGTTGTTTTCGTCATTGCAACTGATAAAGAACAATTGTCTCACTCAATTTGTTCTGTTTATGGCTCCGGATTTGATGCCACTAGATATCTTGATCGATTTTTTATACGTTCTGTCACCTTAAAAAAGAGAAGTTTATTTGATTTCATAGATAAAAGAATAAGCAACTCTGTTACTTTTAACAAAACAATACTCACTAAAGAATTAATTATACATGATCAACAAACTGATAAAGTTCTTTTAGTGAAGGAAATTTTAACCACTATTGCAGATGGTTTTTCAATGGATTTAAGGACAGTAAACTTGTGGTTTGAAAGACTTGAATCCATATATAGCCACACAAATAAAAACATTGAGATTATATCATTAAGTTTTATGCTAGCTATCTATACATGTCATAACACATACTATAAGGATATGTTGTCTGGAATAGACATATTCTCCAACAACAGTAAAAAAACCATATTTTCCATATTCAAACCCCAAACAAACTTCACTACTAAAACATCAACTAAAGACATATTATTAAACACAACATCTTTTACATTTTCTGCTTACCCCATACATGACTATGTATTTTCTGAAAAAATAAACCCAATATACTTAATTTCAATAATTATGAGTAAATTTGGAATAAGCCATAACCATAAACAAAAGAAAGATAAAATACTTAATGATATTTTACACTCCCCAAATAATTACGATGCAATTGAAAAGCAAACATATTATTTTGATGGGAAACAATACAAAATAAACCAAGCAACTGATATTTATATAGACAAATTTTTTGAGGAAAATCCAATATCATTAAAGGATTACCATGATTTATGCGAGTTAGCGATGTTAATAGAATAGATAGAGCTTTCATAAGTTACATGATAAAAAAGCCCGGCATCACACACCGGGCAAAGAAGTTACCTGCACACTCAGGCTACTTTTAATTTCTGCGCACGATTCTCACGGCGAATTTTACGTTCTTCCAGCACCGCTACCATCGCCATCAGGACGATACAGCCGATCGCTGCCGCATCCAGCGCCGCGAATGTGCCCGCCCAGCCGGTGAGGCCGAAAATCGGCGTGCCGTCGGCGATCATCCCCAGGCCCAGCTTGGCGAAGCTGTCGCCGATCAGGTAGGCGAAGGTGCCTTTAATCCCATCGGCGGCGCCGATCGCTTTTTTCGGCACGAACCCTACGGCCGCCACGCCAATCAGCAGCTGAGGGCCAAACACCAGGAAGCCGAGCGCGAACAGGGACGCCAGATAAACGTACTGGTTGCTGGCGTGCTGGTAAACGCCGAGCGTGGCGATAATCAGCGCCAGCGCGATGCAGGCCACCAGCGCGCGACGGCCGTTGGCGAGGTCGGAGAGCCAGCCCCACAGCAGCGTGCCGACCAGCGCGCCCACTTCGAACAGGGTGAAGCCCTGAATCGCCACCTCTTTAGAAAGCTTCAGCTCCTGGAAAGCATACACGGTTGACCACTGGTCAATGCCGATACGCACCACGTAGAGGAAGATGTTTGAGAAGCAGAGCAGCCAAATCACTTTGTTTTTCAGCACGTACTCAACAAAGATCTGCCATTTGGTCATCTCGTTCTCTTCGGTCTCTTTGTCCTCTTCGCTGATCTCCTCGCCGAACAGCTCTTCGGCTTTGCCGAGGCCGTACGATTCCGGGGAGTCGCTGCCGTAGCGAAGGCCGATAAAGCCGACGATCAGGGCGATAATCGACGGGAAGATAAACATGCCGATCACATGGCCGTCGAACAGGTAGTTTGCGCCGAACAGCGCTACGCCAGCCGCGCCCGCCCCGCCGAGGTTGTGGGAGATGTTCCACATGCCGAGGTAGGAACCACGCTTGCGGCGCGGGGTCCATTTGGTAATGGTGGAATAGCTGCACGACCCGCCGGTACTCTGGAAGAAACCGCTCAGGGCGTAGAAGGCGATCATCAGGAACAGGCTAACGGACCCCGCGCCCATGCTGGCGCTGAAGCCGAGCATACAGATGGCGGAGAGGATCAGCATAAACGGCAGGAATTGCTTGGTGTTTTTGCCGTCTGCATAGTACGAGACAACGGTTTTCCCCACGCCGTAGGTGATGGAGAAGCCCAGGCCAATCATCCCCAGCTGCGTCATGCTCAGCCCGTAGGTCGAGATCATGTCGTTCTGCGCGATGTTAAAGTTTTTGCGGATCAGATACATGGTCAGGTAGCCGATGAAGACCACCAGATAAGACTGCATGAACGGTTTGAACCACATCTTGCGCCGCACGTCGAGCGGCAGATCCAGGGTCGGCTTGCGCACCTGGTTTAAGAAGGCCAGCATGGTTGGTTTACTCCTGAGCTGATTTTTGCAGCATTGTAAAAACCAGCCAGGAGAGATGCCTGAGACAGCGTCCAGGTGAAACCGGGAAAATTTCTTAGTTTTGCGCGTCTCGGCAGCAAAAGGTGAGGCGCGTCACGCTTCGCGCGGCGCCTGCGCGTGCAAAAACGGCAGTAAAAGCAGGGCGGAGATGCCCGCCGCGATGGCGATCACCGCGAAGAACCCGCTCCAGTGCCAGATGTCGATCACCCGCGCCAGCGGCCAGCCGGAGAGCGATGCGCCAAGATAGGCAAACAGCCCGACAAAGCCCGTCGCCGCGCCGGCCGCCTCTTTGTGGGAACACTCCGCCGCCGCCATGCCGATCAGCATCTGCGGGCCAAAGACGAAAAATCCGATGGTGAAGAAGCACGCCGCCTGCATCACGTAGCTGGCGAACGGCATCAACCATAGTGAGCCGACGGAGAGCAAGATCCCGGCGGCAAAAATCAGGTTCATCGGGCCGCGGTTGCCGTTGAACAGCTTGTCCGAGCCCCAGCCCGCCACCAGCGCGCCGATAAACCCGCCCAGTTCAAACATGGTCACCGCCGAGTTGGCGGTCACCAGATCCACGCCGAGCGTCTCGGACATGTACAGGTTGCCCCAGTCGTTGATGGCCGCGCGCACCACGTAGACCAGCACGTAGCAGAGCGACAGCAGCCAGATGTAGGGGTTTTTCAGCACGTATTTGGTGAGGATCTCCTGGCGGGACAGCCCGGCCCCTTCCTGCTGCTGGGCGATCTCCATCTCGTCGTGCCGCCAGTCGCCCACCGGTGGAAGGCCGACGGTTTGCGGCCTGTCGCGCAGGCGCCAGCAGAGGAACAGCCCGGCGACAATCGCCAGGCCACCGGCAATCATCATCCCCGCGCGCCAGCCGTAGTGCAGCGCCGCGGCACCCACCACCATCGGGATCAGCGCCCCGCCGACGTTATGCGCGGTGTTCCATATCGCCCACCAGCCGCCGCGCTCGTTGCGTGAGTACCAGGCGGTCAGCAGGCGGGCGCAGACCGGCGCGCCCCAGCCCTGGAAAAAGGCGTTCAGCGCCCACAGCAGGGCGAAGGCCCAGAGCGAGGTGGAGAAGCCAAACAGAATATTCACCACGCCGGTGGCGATCAGCCCGACGCCCATAAAATAACGCGCGTTGGAGCGATCGCTGACGATGCCGGAGAAGAACTTCGACAGGCCGTAGGTGATGTAAAACAGCGTCGCCAGCAGGCCGATGTCGGTGCGGGTCATCACGCCGCTCGCGAGGATCTCCGGCGCGGCGGCGTTGAAGCTTTTGCGGGTAAAGTAGAACAGCGCGTAGCCGAGCCAGATGGTAATCAGGATATGGCGACGCCAGTAGCGGTAGCGGGAGTCGATTTCCGCTTTGTTGCTTAGCGGGGCGGCGCTGGCGGGGGTTTTAAACATGATGCGTCCTTAACGGCAAACTGACGCTGACGCGCGTCCCGTGGGTGCAGGAGAGGCTCAGCGTGCCGCCAAGCGCCTTTACGCGCTCGCGCATGCCCGCCAGGCCAAAGCCCTGCTGGCCGGAGCCCGGCGGCAGGCCGCAGCCGTCGTCTTCAATTACCAGCATCAGGCGCTCGTCCTGCTGCCAGCCCTGGATCGTGACCGCGCTGGCACTGGCATGTTTGACGATATTGTTCAGCCCCTCCTGACAGACGCGGAACAGGGTTACGCGCTGGCCTTCGCTCAGCGCAGATTCGTTAATTCGCCAGTCGAGATGGCTGACAATGCCGCGGCTTTCCAGCTCCATCTCGCGCATCAGGGAGCGTACCGCCTGCTCCAGGGAGAGATCGTCAAGCTGGCGCGGGCGCAGCCGCCCTAACAGGCGACGAACGGAATCATAGACGCCCAGCGAAAGCTGTTCGATATGCGCCCCGCCCTGCTTCACGCCCGCGTTTTCTGCCGCCAGGCGCTGAACAATGCCCGCCTGGGTACGGATGGCGGTGATGGTCTGGCCGATGTCGTCGTGCAGCTCGCGGGCAACCTCTTGCCGCACGCTCTCTTCCGTCTCCAGCAGACGCTCCGCCAGACGGCGGTTGCGCGCCAGCTCGTTTTGCAGGGACTGGTTCAGCTCGCGCAGGCGCTGTATGCCCGCGCCGAGCAGCAGCCCGGTCAGGCTCTGGGCCAGCAGGGAAAGCAGTAAATCTACCGGATGATCGTGCCAGGTCTGGCTGGCAATCAGCGCGATGGCGTTCATCAGCGTGGCGATCAATGCGCCCTGCCAGCCGTAGTGCCAGGCAAGGGCGATGATCGGCAGCGCCAGACAAAACGGCGTGAAGCGTGATAATTCAGCTGGGAGACCAAGCTGGAGCCACAGGCTCACCACAAACAGCAGCAGATACCAGATGAGATGCCGGGCGCGCCAGTTCACCGGCTGGGAGACCAGCGCCGGGCCGAGCGGCTGCCAGACAGTGCTTGTAAGATAATGCCAGATCACAAGGCAGGTCGGGGCCAGCGTCAGGCCGCCGGTAAGGGTCAGCAGCAGGGCGTTAAGCACCTCCTTTTCACCCACCCACGGCAGGGACTGCAACAGCGCGGCGGCAATTAGTGCCGCCCCCTGACGCAGCAGCGTGCGCCAGTCGCGCTGGTGACGGTAGCGGGAAATGAGGGCGACCGGGATAAGCGTGAGCAGGCTTCCGGTTATCAATAACGGCAGATGCGCCAGCGCCACTTCCTGCGCCAGCCAGATCAGCATCAGCCACTCTGCGCCCAGCAGCACCGGCCAGTAGCCGCGAGGGCATTGCAGCATCAGCCCCAGACGCAGGCCAAAGGGGAACAGCAGCACCGCCAGCTCCGGGCGTTCCACCAGATGCAGGCTGATACTCCACAGGCAGAACCACGCGGCGGAGAAGATAAAAAAGCTGGCGACAACGGCGATCAGCCGCGAAAAAAGGGAGTTCATTGCCAGCTGTCAAACATACGGCGCGCCAGCTCGACATCGTTACTGACGTTGAGTTTTTCCATCAGGTTGGCGCGATGAACGTGAACGGTCTTTGGCGACAACCCCAGCTCTACGGCAATCTCTTTCACCGACATGCCCTGGGCAAGTTTCTCTGCCACCTGACGCTCGCGCCGGGTGAGCGGATCCTGTCGTCCAGCCGCCAGCTTGATGGCGATTTCCGGCGTCAGGTAGCAGCCGCCGGTGGAGACGGTGCGCACGGCGGCAATCAGCTCGTCCGGGCTGCAGCGTTTAGAGAGGAAGCCGCGTGCGCCCGCGTTGAGTGCCTGCTCGACCAGCGCCGGGCTGTCGTGGACCGAGAGCATAATGGTCGCCATTCCTTTCGGCAGCTGGCTTAACAGCTCCAGCCCGGAGAGATCCGGCATCGAAATGTCGCAGATACAGACCTGAACCCCGCGCCCCGGCAGGCCCGCCAGCGCCTCGCGACCGGAGCCAAACTCGGCCACGACCTGGAAATCCGGTTCGAGGTTGAGAAGCTGGGCAAAGCCAGAGCGGACGATAAGGTGGTCGTCAATAAGGGCGATGGTGGTCATGTGTGTTCCTGCGGTCTGAAAAAGCCGGATGGCGCTGCACTTATCCGGCCTACAAGAGCGAAAGACGCTTACCTTAAGCGATCTATTCGAAGAACACCGCAATTTTGTTAAACATGGTGGGATCGGACTGGTTGCGCGCCACTTTGGTGACGTCTTCCAGCTTGTCGATCTGCGCTATCATCTGCTCCAGACGCTGGTCGTCGTTGACCAGTAGCCAGATGCGGCTGTGCTCGCTGCCCTGAATCGGCAGGCAGAGAATGCCTTCCACGTTAAATGCCCGGCGGGCAAACAGCCCGCAGACGTGGGTCATGACGCCAGGGTGGTTGCGGACGGTGAGTTCCAGAATGACGTTATCATGTTGTTTCTGCATGGCTTATTCTCCCACCATCTCAGTATTTGCCGCACCCGGCGGCACCATCGGATACACTTTTTGTTCAGGGTCGATACGCACGTGGATCAACGCCGGGCCAGGGCGAGAAATCGCATCCTGCAACGCCGCGTGGGCATCTTCTTCGGCGTTCAGATCGCAGGTGTGCAGGCCAAAACCAGCGGCAATCTGCATGAAGTTGATCATCCCCGGATAGGTCGCCGCAAACACGCCCTGCTTATAGAACAGGCTCTGCTGCTGGTGTACCAGACCCAGCGCCTCGTTGTTCATCAGAATGATTTTGACGTCTAACTGGTTTTCGGCCGCCGTCGCCATCTCCTGAATATTCATCATCAGGCTGCCGTCACCGGAGAAGCAGATCACCTTACGGTCCGGGTTGGCGAGCGCCGCGCCAACCGCTGCTGGCAGGCCGAAGCCCATGGTGCCAAGGCCGCCGGAGGTCAGCCACTGGCGCGGGCGGTTCAGCGGATACGCCTGGGCAGTCCACATCTGATGCTGGCCGACGTCGGTGGTGATAATCGCGCTGTCATCCACGCAGGCGGCAACAGCGTTGATAAGACCATAGTGGCTCAGCGGGTCGCCCTCGGTTGGGATAGCGCCCGGGAACTCGCGTTGCAGATCGGCCACCAGCTGGCGCCAGTCGGCGCGGTCGGTTGCCACCGTCTGCGGGATCAGCTGCGCCAGCACCTCGGCCACGTCGCCCTGGATCGCCACGTGCGGCTGCTTGATTTTACCCAGCTCGGCGCGGTCGATATCCACGTGAATGATTTTGGCGTTCGGGCAGAACTGCTCGGTTTTGCCAATCGCCCGGTCATCAAAACGCGCCCCCATAACTATCAGCAAATCCGCCTCTTGCAGGATGTAGTTGGTGCTGCGCGCGCCGTGCATGCCCAGCATCCCTAAAGACAATGGATGCGCTTTGGGCAGCATACCCAGCGCCATCAGGGTCATGGTGGTCGGCAGGTTGGCTTTTTCCGCAAACTGGCGGATTTCATCCGCGGCGTTGATCGCCCCGCCGCCCAGATACAGCACCGGGCGTTTGGCGGCGTTGATCATTGCCGCCGCATCGCGCACGCTCTCAGCGCTGAACTCCGGCGCGGGGGCACGCTCGCCCGGCTCCGGCAGAATGTCGATCTCGATCTCTGCGGTCTGGACATCCTTAGGAATGTCTATCCACACCGGGCCCGGGCGGCCAGACTGCGCGATGCGGAACGCATCGCTGATAACCTGAGGCAGCTCGCTGATATCGCGAACTAAATAGTTATGTTTGGTGATGGGGATAGAGATGCCGTAGGTATCGACTTCCTGGAACGCATCGGTGCCGATCATCGAGGACGGCACCTGGCCGGTAATGCAGATCAGCGGAATGGAGTCGAGACGCGCGTCGGCGATGGCGGTCACCAGGTTAGTGGCGCCCGGCCCGCTACAGGCCATACAGACCGCTGGTTTACCCTGGGTACGCGCCATGCCCTGGGCGATAAAGCCTGCGCCCTGCTCGTGGCGCGCCAGCACGTGGCGGATCTGTGTGCTTTGGCTTAACGCATCATACAGCGGCAGCACGGTCCCACCCGGGATGCCCGCAACGGTGGTGATGCCCTGTCGTTCCAGTAAATGAACAATCAGCTGCGCGCCTGTAAAACGCGTCTTGGTGGATGTTGTGCCCGAACTTGCCATGCTCCAGTCCTTTTCTTCTGAGCCAGCTTTACGCGTCGTAGTTCAGGTTGCAGATGCGTTGGCTGCGTTCCCTCACCCCAGTCACGTACCTATGTACGCTCCTGGGGATTCGCTCACTTGCCGCCTTCCTGCAACCCGAACTACTTAGCGTATCCGGGAGGGGCCCTAAACGAAAAACCCCGCCCGGTTTGCGCCGGCGGGGTTTTGGATTCGTGTGTTGATCCAGTCCCTACGGCGCATTGCCGACGACCACCACCACACGCACGACGACCACTGCGGCAGGTTGCGCAGTTTTTAGTAGGGTCGAAGTGAAGATGGATGAAGTCATTGGGGACCTGTGTTTGGAATCATTGATTGAATTTATACAAACACAGGTTTTCGGGCGTGACAATGGAAATATTTTCATCTGCGCAAAAATGCGTCAGGGATCACGTTTCAGTAAGTTGCTCGCTCATTCCAGGCATCACTATAGATGACATTGCCGTCACAATACTTCCAGGTGATTTTCTCGTAGCGTATAAGAACCGTTTTAAGATGTGTTCCGGTGTTTGCGCCGGGATACAGGTCTGGTGTGATTGAGGTTATTTTCACATTCTCAAGGAGGATATTAAAATATTCCTGTTCTAAACCCGCCTCATTAATCTGATACATCTTAATAGTGGCTGACTTGAGCATTCTTCCCGTACTCAGCGCCCGAAATAAAATCGGGGTTACACGATCAAATTTCTTCTGAAACATGACGGGCATGTGTATGCGCGTGCCCGTTAATTTCCGGTATTTCCGTCGACTGGAATGTTGACATTATGAGTGAACGATTTGAGTTCAATTGCACCTTCACGCCCTGACACAAGGCAAGAGCCAACCATGGGAGAACCATTTTCATCTGTTAAAAACAAATAAGCTGGGTTTGACATAAAAAAATCCTTTTTATATTATTTAATCGTACTTATCAAAGTGGCCGAAAATTATCGGATGTACAATAATAAATACAATGATAGAAATGAATGTTAGTAATACCCAGTGGTCAGGCACCAACCACAGGAACAAGGAGGCGCACGCAAAAATATAAACAGGAAATAAAATATCCGTAAATAGAATTGATAACAGACTCTTAAACATGCTCCTTGCCCTTTAAGTCTTTATAAATTGCATCGAAATCCTTATAGAATCCCAACTGCACCTTCTTAATGAGTTCAGACAGGAAAGGCTCAAAAAAGTAGTAAAGCATCTCCAGTTGTGCGGCATAGAGGGTGGCGTAATACTTAGGGTCCAATGTTTTCAGGCGGCGAGCAGCAAGAGCGCACTTCTGTTCCGTTCCAATCAATTGAAGCGCCATGACAACGTTAGGTACGCGGCGTGCAAGCCGTTCGACGACGATTTCAGACAGCAGGCCTGATTCGGACAGGGATTTGGCCAGACCCCATGCTATTGCTAAACGCGCGGCCTTGCTGGTCGGTATGTTATTAACAAGCCCTGTTACTTTTGAATCTATCTTACGAACGCGATTGTGTTCATTCCCATTTTCTGAATCGGAAATAACACGTTCAAAATAAAGATAGAGCATGTGTGCTATTACATCGCGATAACGGTAAAGCGAGAGAATTGAGAGGTACATTCTCTTTTCTTCTGAGAGAAGCTCGTCACATACATCGTGATAGCTGGGGATTAAGCATGATGAGTACCAACTTACACGCTCAATTCCTGAGTAAATATCAGAGCCGATCCCCTTTAATGCTCTCCATGTTCCTGCAACACCTTGCTGTCCATAAATAGTCAACTGCCTGTCACTCTGGAACTTCATCTTTAAATAATCAGATGCTTGCATAATGTGTCCACACAATGATTGCGGCTATAGAAATATACATTGAAAAGTCCAGAAATTCAAACCAGTAAAATTGCTTTACATAAACATTCACATAAAAAATAAGTCAGTACGATTTTATTTATTAGGTTATATACGAAACAACTTAATTACTTGAAGGGCATTAGCGGTTTTTATTAGTTCACACATTTTTAGTTTAATCATTGCAAAATGAGTCTAATACCTATCTCTATAAAGAGAGTTGCATAAGCGATGCTATCCCGTTCACAACGAAGCTAAATAGCAGAAACCTCGCTTTTACAGCAGTCTTTTTATGGGCAGACCAGAAAACAAAAAACCCCGCCTAAGCGAGGTTTTTATCAGGGTTTTGCGGTTGGTTGCCGCAGAACACACTGTGTTACGTCAACGCGAAAAGTATACGCGATCGAAGACGAACGCGCAATTCCGGCACGGATTTTGACGTTTTTGAGTATGGATCGCCTTCCAAAATTTGTCCATAAAATACTGTTCATGCATACAGTATTTATCTATACTGAGGGTGTTCGCAGTGAGCGAGGGGGCCGCAGTTTACCGGCGCAACGAAGTCCTGGCTGAAACGGGTGGTGCCGTCAGTGCCTTAACCCCTGAAGTGAGCACACTGTGTTACGTCAATCCAGGTGCTGGCCACAGGCGGCGGAAAGGTACGCCAGCATCGTGCTCCTTTTAACCAAAAGGAGACGCGTATGAGCGTCGTGGATATGGTCATACTTGTCCTCAAACTCATTGTTGCTGTATTGCAACTGCTTGATGCTGTCCTGAAATACGTTAAGTGATTCAGGTTCAAGTCGCACCTGAGAGGGGCGGGCAACCGCCCCTCTTTAATAACGAGGGAATGCTATGTCGCGTCTGTTAATTGAGCCTGTTACGCCTGATGAACCGGGCTATATCGCCCTGAAGGCCGAGAGTATCGCGTTGAATTTCAATATGCTGCGCAGGCTGGAAGAGAACTGGCAGCGCGGTGAGAATCGCTTTAACGCGCCGGGTGAAAAGCTGCTGGGGGCGTTTCTTAACGGCAGGCTGGTGGGCGTGTGCGGCCTCAACCGCGATCCGTTCAGCCAGCAGCCGCGCGCCGGACGTATTCGTCATCTCTATGTCAGCGAAAAGTGCCGTGGGCAGGGCATTGGCAAACAACTTTTGACCGTGGTGATGGCGGATGCCAGCATCTGGTTTGATTTTCTTAATACCCATGCGCCGGAAACCGCGTACGGATTTTACCATCGGGCGGGCTTCAGGCTGGTGTCAGACGAACCCCGGGTGACGCACCGCCTTTTTTGCGCAGTGTAAGCGGCTGGCAGCATCGACGGGTGAATGTTACAGTTGGATGACATTTCACCAACCGATACGCCATGACCATCACCGTTTTCTGCATTTTACTGTTCGCCGCACTGCTGCATGCCAGCTGGAACGCCATCGTTAAAGCCGGAACGGATAAACTCTACTCGGCGATCGGAGTCAGCGGTTCAGCCGCGCTTATTGCCCTGATTTTACTGCCCTTCTCTCCTCAGCCAACTGCCGCAAGCTGGCCATATTTGTTCGTCTCCTGTGCGTTACAGGTGGTGTATACGGTACTGGTGGCAAAAACTTATCAGGTCTCCGACATGAGCCAGACCTACCCCCTTATGCGCGGGACGGCCCCTCTGCTGGTGGCGCTGATCAGCGTAATGGTGCTCGGGGATCATCTCTCCTGGCTTGCGTGGTCCGGCATCGGGGTCATTTGTCTTTCGATTCTGGCGATGGCGATGAACGGCCGCATGCAGTCACGCAAGGGGATCTGGCTGGCGCTGCTGAACGCCTGTTTTATCGCCGGGTATACCCTGGTGGACGGCACCGGTGTGCGACTCTCGGACACTGCGCTGGGCTACACGCTCTGGACCTTCTTCATGAACGGTTTCTGTCTGCTGAGCTGGGCAATGGTGGCGCGGCGTCGCGAAGCGTCCAGCTACCTGCGCCTGCACTGGAAAAAAGGGCTGCTCGGCGGCGTCGGGACGATGGGATCTTACGGTCTGGCACTCTGGGCGATGACCCAGGCACCGCTGGCTGTGGTCGCCGCACTACGTGAAACCTCTATTCTCTTCGGCGCATTAATCGCATTTGTGCTTTTAAAAGAGAAGGTTGCCGGCCTGCGCATCGCGGCGGCACTGGGTATTGCTGCCGGTGCGATCCTGCTGCGCCTGGCGTAATTCGCTGGCAACATTAGTTGCCGATCTTGTTTACAAATCATGACTTCACGTCTTCTGTCATTCATCACAGTAATGCTTAAATTGTCATCTCTCTGTGGTAGATTCCTCGCGCATTTATGGGAATGCATAGTCACTTATTCTTCATTTATCTCTTTTGGCAAAAGTATTCAGCGACATGAAAAAGCAACGGAACGTGAACTTATTGTTGATGCTGGTGTTACTGGTGGCCGTCGGGCAGATGGCGCAAACCATCTACATTCCAGCGATTGCCGATATGGCAAAAGATCTGAGCGTCCGCGAAGGTGCAGTCCAGAGCGTGATGGCAGCCTATCTGCTAACCTATGGCGTTTCACAGCTGGTTTATGGTCCCCTGTCCGATCGCGTCGGGCGTCGTCCGGTCATTCTGGTGGGCATGAGCATTTTCATGGTAGCGACGATGATCGCCATTACCACTCACAGCCTGACCGTCCTGATTGCCGCCAGCGCCCTTCAGGGTGTGGGCACCGGCGTCGGCGGGGTTATGGCGCGTACCCTGCCGCGTGATATGTACCAGGGCACACAGCTTCGCCACGCCAACAGTCTGTTAAATATGGGTATTCTGGTCAGCCCGCTGCTGGCCCCGCTGATTGGGGGTCTGCTGGACACCGTCTGGTCCTGGCGCGCCTGTTATGCCTTCCTGCTGGTGCTGTGCATTATTGTCACCTTCAGCATGGGGCGCTGGATGCCGGAAACCCGCCCAAAAGACGCGCCGCGCACGAAGCTCATCGCCAGCTACAAAACGCTGTTCGGTAATGGGTCCTTTACCTGTTATCTGTTGATGCTAATCGGCGGCCTGGCGGGCATTGCGGTGTTTGAAGCCTGTTCCGGCGTGCTGCTGGGCGCGGGCCTTGGCCTGAGCAGTATGGTGGTGAGTATTCTGTTTATTCTGCCGATCCCGGCGGCGTTCTTCGGCGCATGGTTCGCCGGACGTCCGAACAAGCGTTTCTCCACCCTGATGTGGCAGTCGGTGATCAGCTGTCTGCTGGCCGGGCTGATGATGTGGATCCCGGGGCTGTTTGACGTAATGTCGGTCTGGACGTTGCTCATCCCGGCAGCGCTGTTCTTCTTCGGCGCGGGCATGCTGTTTCCCCTCGCCACCAGCGGCGCGATGGAGCCGTTCCCGTTCCTCGCAGGCACGGCAGGCGCGCTGGTGGGCGGTTTGCAGAACATCGGTTCCGGCGCGCTGGCCTGGCTTTCGGCTATGATGCCGCAGACCGGGCAGGCGAGTTTAGGCTTGCTGATGACCCTGATGGGGCTGCTGATTTTGCTGTGCTGGCTGCCGCTGGCGTCGCGTGTCTCGCATCACGAACAGCCGGTTTAACCGCATGATGGCCCGGCTTCTCGCCGGGCTTTTCACAGACGGGCGCAATCATCGCCTGCAATAGCCGCTCTGGGGCAGGCCGCCACGCCCCCTCTTCCCCGTCATAAAACTGAACATCGGCGTTTATCGCATACGGGATGTTGGCATGTTGCAGCTCGCACGCCATAAACGTGGCAAACGCCATCTGCGAGGCGGTTGGCGTCAGGCTTTTCGATTCGCCCACCCCCCAGCCGCCAACCCAGCTCACATGCCCGGTTTTTTGTTGCCAGTGCAGCGCGGCGTTGATTCGGTTACGGATAGCCGCTTTCTCAGCCGCAGTTCCGGACGTCCACGGGTATTTACCGTTCGTTTTCAGCGGACCCCAGGGGAAAATATGCCACTCCGCCAGCAGGTAATTCTGGCTGTGCGCGGGTAGCTTCAGGCTGGATAAATCCTCCGGCGCGGCGCGCAGACGAGGGGCGATAAAAATCATGCGGCTGGCATCAATGGCGTGAATGTCTTTGATCGCTTTCTCATACACCCGGTTGAGCGAAGCAACGTTGTGGTTGAGCTTGTCCGCCGGTTCGTAGATCAGGTCAAAGCCCAGCAACGGCGAGCGCTGACCAAAATAGTGCGCCACGGCAATCCACCAGTTAATCACCTCTTTTTCGGTATCCGCTTTCGGGTCGTTTTTATATTCATCGGCCTGATAAGCGATGATGGGGATGACGCCGTATTGCTCGCAGGCCTCCACCAGCTTACGCAGGTGAATCAGCCGCGCTTCCGTCGGTTCGCCCGCCACCCGAATACGGACATGGTGTATGCCTTTCGCCTGAAAATCACGGACCACCAGCGGGTCGAATTCGCGGATACCGCGCTCGGTGCGTGCCCAGTCCACATCCATCCCGACGCCCAGCTGCTGCGCATAACGGGCAGCCGTCAGCGGCGGCTCAGCGGCAGTCGCCCAGCCGGAAGAGAGTAAGATCGCAGTGGCAATAAAAGGCTTTAACACGGTTTACCCTGGAAAAATCAAAAGCATTACCTGTATTTAGCACGCTTTTTCACATTTGGTGTAGAGCGAAAGCGTAATAATTCTTCAACCCGCCAGCTCTCTTAGCCAGCCGATAAAGGCGTCAATTTTCGGCCACTGACGGCCGGGAAGCGTTGAGACGTAATAATGCTGATGGCACTTGAGGGTTTCCCCATCAAAGGGTGCGATCAACTCCCCCCGTTCGAGACGTTTTTGCACCAGCCGCTTTCTCCCCATCGCCACCCCGACATTACTCATGGCCGCGATAATGGCTAAATCAGAACGATCGAAGCCAATACCCGATGATAACGGCATATTCACCGCGAAATGCTGCGCCCAGCTCAGCCACTCATCCGTACCGGAATCATTGCTCCAGGCCTGACGGTCGTGCAGTAACGTGCAGTGGCTGAGGTTATGGGGGTTTTTCAGCAGTTCATGCTCCCGGGCATACGCTGGCGAGCAGACGGGCAAAATCTCTTCATCCATCAAAAAGTGATGAGAAAGGTGGTTTGGCGGCGTATCGTCGAAATAGAGCGCCAGATCGATGCCGGTTCGCTGCATGTTGACGTAATCATTACCAGTCAGAATAGTAAGTGAAATCGACGGGTAGCGGCGGGTAAAATCCCCCAGCATCGGCACCAGCCAGCACTGGGCGATCGACGGCCGGGAGTACACCGTTAGCGTACCTGACAGCGCCTGGTTTTTAATGTCCAGGATCTCCTGATTCAGGGTGTCGAGGGACGATTTCAGCGTCCAGTAAACGCGCTTGCCTTCCTGCGTCAGCTCCACTTTACGGTGTGAGCGGACAAACAGCTGAATGCCCAGCTCCTCTTCCAGCAGGTTAATGCGGTGGCTCACCGCGCTGGGGCTGAGCGACAGCTCCGCCGCCGCCAGGGCGAAGGACTCATGCCGGGCAGCCACTTCAAAGGTGTACATTTTCGACAGCTGCCAGCCGTTTAACAGCCGGTTTCTGCCTTCATTCGCATCGGTCATCACAATTCCCACACGTAATTTCTGCGTTCAGCATACCGCTCAAGAATGAATTTATGTGAACCAGCGGCAAAATAAGTGCGCTTTTTAGAGTCCAGTCACTCAGTTGATCCAATCTGGCTCAGCTGAACGCCAATTTATATCGTTTGTCAGCCCAAGCCGTTTTTTCGTCCAATATGCCCAGATGACATAAGGGTGAGGTGAGATATGGGATCTCAGGTCTGGGTTGTGGCAACGCTGCTTGTCAGCATCGTGTTGATTGTTTTAACCATCGTAAAACTGAAGTTTCACCCGTTCCTCGCGCTGCTGCTGGCAAGCTTTTTCGTTGGCGCGATGATGGGAATGAGCCCGCTGGATATGGTTAACGCCATTGAGAGCGGGATTGGCGGTACGCTGGGCTTCCTGGCGGCGGTTATCGGTCTTGGCACTATTCTCGGCAAAATGATGGAAGTCTCCGGCGCGGCAGAGCGCATCGGGATTACGTTGCAGCGCTGCCGCTGGCTGTCGGCGGACGTGATTATGGTCCTGGTCGGCCTGATCTGCGGCATTACGCTGTTTGTTGAAGTGGGCGTGGTACTGCTGATCCCGCTGGCGTTTTCCATCGCCAAAAAGACCAACACGTCGCTGCTCAAGCTGGCCATTCCGCTCTGTACCGCACTAATGGCAGTGCACTGCGTGGTGCCGCCGCATCCGGCCGCACTATTTGTCACCAACAAATTAGGGGCGGACGTCGGGACGGTGATTGTCTACGGTCTGATGGTGGGCCTGATGGCGTCTCTGGTTGGTGGCCCGCTGTTCCTGAAGCTGCTCGGCAACCGTCTGCCCTATAAGCCGGTTCCGGCGGAATTTTCAGACCTGAAGGTGCGGGAAGAGCACACTCTGCCGTCGCTGGGCGCCACGCTGTTCACCGTGCTGCTGCCGATTGCCCTGATGCTGGTGAAAACCATTGCCGAGCTGAACATGGCAAAAGAAGGCTCGCTGTATACCCTGCTGGAGTTTATCGGCAACCCCATCACCGCGATGTTTATCGCCGTGTTTGTCGCCTACTACCTGCTGGGGATCCGCCAGCACATGGGCATGGGCGCAATGCTGATCCATACGGAGCACGGCTTTGGCTCTATCGCCAACATTTTGCTGATTATCGGTGCGGGCGGGGCGTTCAACGCCATCCTTAAAATCAGTGGTCTGGCGGAGACGCTGGCGCATATTCTCTCGAACCTGCATATGCACCCTATCCTTCTCGCCTGGCTGGTGGCACTGGTGCTGCACGCCGCCGTGGGTTCGGCAACGGTAGCGATGATGGGTGCCACGGCGATAGTGGCGCCGATGCTGCCGCTCTACCCGAACGTAAGCCCGGAGATCATCACCATTGCCATCGGGTCCGGCGCTATTGGCTGCACGATCGTGACCGACTCTCTCTTCTGGCTGGTGAAGCAGTACTGCGGCGCGACCCTGAATGAGACCTTCAAATACTATACGACGGCGACGTTTATCGCCTCGGTGCTTGCACTTGGCGGCACATTCCTGCTTTCTTTCATTATCTGAGCGCGAAGAGACGTATTATGGAAAACGCAACTATCACTACTTTAACCGCACAGTTTCCTCTGGTTGAGGATCTGATTGCCCTGAAAGAAACCACCTGGCTTAACCCGCGCACCACGACGCTGGCGGAAGGATTGCCGTATGTCGGGCTGACCAAAGCCGACGTGGACGACGCGCACGCGCGCCTGAAACGCTTCGCGCCGTATCTGGCGAAAGCGTTCCCGGAAACGGCGGCAACGGGCGGGATTATCGAATCCGACCTGGTCGCGATCCCGGCGATGCAGGCGCGGCTGGAGAAAGAGTCCGGTAAGGCCATTCCAGGCACGCTGCTGCTGAAAAAAGACAGCCATCTGCCGATTTCCGGCTCGATCAAAGCGCGCGGCGGCATCTATGAGGTGCTGACTCATGCGGAGAAACTGGCGCTGGACGCCGGGTTGCTGAGCCTTGAAGACGACTACAGCGTTCTGCTGGAGCCGCGCTTTAAGAACTTCTTCAGCCAGTACAGCATCGCGGTGGGCTCAACCGGCAACCTGGGGATGTCCATCGGCATTATGAGCGCCCGCATTGGCTTTAAGGTGACGGTGCATATGTCCGCCGACGCCCGCGAGTGGAAGAAAACCAAACTGCGCAGCCACGGCGTGATCGTCGTGGAATATGAGCAGGATTACGGCGTGGCGGTGGAGCAGGGACGCAAAGCGGCGGAAAGCGATCCGAACTGCTTCTTTATTGACGATGAGAATTCACGCACGCTGTTCCTGGGCTATGCGGTTGCTGGCGAGCGCCTGAAGGCGCAGTTTATCGAACAGGGCCGCGTGGTGGATGCCGATCATCCTCTGTACGTCTATCTGCCGTGCGGCGTCGGCGGCGGCCCCGGCGGCGTGGCTTTTGGCCTGAAGCTGGCCTTTGGCGATAACGTCCACTGCTTCTTTGCGGAGCCAACGCACTCACCGTGCATGCTGCTGGGCGTTTATACCGGGCTGCACGATGAAATCGCCGTGCAGGACCTGGGTATTGATAACGTGACGGCGGCGGACGGACTGGCGGTAGGACGTGCCTCCGGCTTCGTGGGCCGCGCGATGGAGCGCCTGCTCGACGGGTTCTATACCCTCTCCGATCAAAGCATGTACGACATGCTCGGCTGGCTGGCGCAGGAGGAAAGGATTCGCCTGGAGCCGTCGGCGCTGGCGGGGATGGCCGGGCCGCTGCGCGTCGATGCCGATGAGAACGTTACCCACCTGGTGTGGGCGACCGGCGGCGGCATGGTGCCGGAAGACGAGATGGCGAAATATTTAGCGAAAGGGAAGTAATTATGCCGGGTGGCGGCTGCGCCTTACCCGGCCTACAGGTGCAAAATTTGTTGAATGTGGGTTACCGCAAACAGCAGTGACAACGACAGCACGGCCAGGGCGATGAGGAACTTATCCCGCACCGCTTTCGGCTGCGCAAAGTCGTTCTGCGACACGTCCATCAGGTTACGGCTGCGGGTGTAGCGCCATAAAATGATGGCTACCAGCGCCAGCACAACAATGGAGATCCAGAATGGCGCCCCCGTGCGGTGCCAGTTGTGCTTAATGGCAAGAGCGATCAGCGCGCCATACCCCAGCAGCGTGCGCAGCCAGGCCAGCGAGGTTCGCTCTGGCTGAAGGCCGGGGTCCGCTTCCCGCCGCGCTTTGCGGCTATCCGGCATACAGCACCAGTAACATCACTACGCCCGCAACCATCAGCAAAATCGTACTGATAATGAGCAAGCCGCGCGTGTAGGGGAGATCCTGCTTCAGACGCATCGCCTTTTCATTTCTCAGCCAGCGCAGATAGCCATAAATCGCCAGCACGCCGGCAATCAGGCACAGTAGCAGGGCCAGCACTTCGCGAATCAACGGGGTGGCAAAATCGGGGGCGAGCTGATCAAGGCCGACGCCTGCGGCCAGAAAGCCCAGGGCGGTGCGGATCCACGCTAAGAACGTGCGTTCGTTAGCCAGTGAGAAGCGGTAGTCCGGTGCTTCACCGAGGCGGGAAATGTTCATGAAAGTTCCTTGTCGTGCTGCATGCAGGCTTCAGCATAGCGTAATTCAGCCAGGACAAGGAGACCGGCATCAGGCGATGCCGGTCAGAAAGATTAGTGCAGCTCTGGCCAGTAATCCTTATTCGCTTCAATCAGATCGTCCAGAATCGCCTTCGCCACCGATGCGCTCGGTACGGTTTTCGACAGGGTAATCGCCTGCCAGAGTTTCTGATACGAGCGCTGCTCCCAGGCGTCCACCACCAGTTTTTCCACCGCCACCTGCTGGCTCATGAGCCCTTTCTGGAAGTGCGGAATATCACCCACGGTCAGCGGCTCCGGTCCGTTGTGGCCGACCAGACAAGGGATTTCTACCATCGCGTCAGCATCAAAGTTATGGATAGCCCCATTGTTAGGCACAATCAGCAGCATGCGTTCCTGGGTGTTAAAGGCAATCGCGGTCGCCAGATCGACGATGTACGACGCATGTTCGTCAATTTCCAGTTCACCGGCAGAAGAATGACCGGCTTCGATAATCGCCCGACATGAACTGAATACATGCTTCTCACGGTGATCCATCACTTCATTGGCGCGGGTACGCTCCGGATTGGAATGGGCGACCACATAGTCCGGGAACAGGTAATACTTCAGGTAGGTGTTCGGCATGGTGTCCGGATCCAGCGCCTGTACGTCTTTGGCCTTGGCGAAGGTATCGTTCCAGCTCGCTTCAGTATGCACATCTTCCGAAGGCGGAACATAACCGTTTTTCGCCACGTATTCGCGCAGTCTCGGCATCAGATCGTTGCCGTTCTGATCTTCAATCGACGTCCACCAGCCGAAGTGGTTCAGACCGTAGTAGCGCACGCGCATCTCTTTGCGGTCTTTCAGGCCGACGATTTGCGCCATACGCCCTTCAATGCCGATCGGCATATCGCAGATGTTGAGGATTTTCGCGTTCGGACGCAGGCGGCGCGTGGCTTCCGCGACAATCGCCGCCGGGTTGGAGTAGTTCAACATCCACGCGTTCGGGGAGTACTGCTCCATGTAATCCACCAGCTCCAGCACGCCGCCGATGGAGCGCATGCCGTAGGAGATGCCGCCCGGCCCGCACGTTTCCTGGCCCAGCACGCCGTGGCGCAGCGGGATTTTTTCATCTTTTTCACGCATGGGATATTTGCCAACGCGAATATGCGCCATCACGAAATCCACATCGGTAAAGGCCGCTTCAGGATCGGTGGTGTAACTAAATTCAATCTCCGGCGCCTGCTCCTTAAGGATGATTTTACACGCCTCGGCGATGATCTCCTGACGTGCTCCGTCATTGTCATAGAACTTCAGCGCACGCAGCGGGAAACGGTCACGGTTGGCTAACAGCATCAGGACGATACCAGGCGTGAATGTACTGCCGCCGCCTGCAATAACAACTGAGAATTTTTTCATGATATAGCCTCTGTCAGAGTGGTTTGTTCGTTTGTTAAAGGGGTTTTCATCAGCGATTCCAGCTGGTCGCGCACCTGAGGAACGTGCAGACCGACAATCACCTGTATGCCGTTGCCGCGCCGCACCACACCGTGTGCGCCCAGGGCTTTGAATACGTCATCGCTTTGGGTTTTCGTCATATCCACCAGGGCGATACGCAGGCGGGTGGCGCAGTTATTGATACTTTCGATATTCGCTGCGCCGCCGAGCGCCTGTAAGAACCCAGCGGCCTGTCCGACCTGCTGGCTGGCTGCCGCCGGGGCGGTGGTTTGCCCACGAGCGGCCTTATAGTCGGCCTTGCTGTAGAGCTTGATTTCGCTCTCTTCCCGGCCCGGCGTTTTGAGATTCAGACGTTCGATAAGCGTTCTGAAGACCACGAAGTAGATCCCGGTGAAGCAGAGGCCGATGCCAATCTGGGTGAATACCGTCGAGGCGTGGTTATGGAACATCGGGATCCAGTTTTGCGGCAGGAACTGGTCCAGCAGACCGCCGCCCATGTTCCCCACCACCCCGAAGATATACATCACCGTCGCCATCGTTGCGGCCAGCACGGCGTGGATGGCAAACAGCAAAGGCGAGATAAACAGGAAGGTGAACTCCAGCGGTTCGGTAATGCCCACCAACACGGCGGTAAGCGTGGCCGGGATCAGCAGACCTGCCACTTTGACGCGGTTCTCCGGTGACGCGGTATACCAGATAGCCAGCGCAATACCGACTGAGCCAAACACCTTAGAGTTGCCGTGCAGCGCGAATCCGCCCTCCGGGAACAGCGTTTTAAGCGGCACAGTGCTCTGGCTGAATTCCTGAAGGTGCTGTGCCCAGTAGACCTGAATGCCGCCTTCTACCGCAGCCGGGCCGAAGATAAACGGACCGTAGACAAAGTGGTGTAATCCGGTTGGGATCAGAATGCGTTCCAGGAAGGTATAAACCCATACGCCCAGCGCGCCAGCGGTACGTAGAAAGGCCTGCAACGACTCAATGCCCATCTGCACTTTCGGCCAGCCCAGCAGCGTCAGCCAGGCGCAGGGGATCATCACGAAGAACGCGAGGATAACGACAAACGAGGTGCCCTGGAAAATCCCCAGAAAGACCGGCAACGGCTTGTCGAAAAATCGGTTGTGGATGGCGGTGACGAGCCCGGAAATGATAATCGCCCCGATGATGCTGGTATCAAGCGTTTTGATTCCGGCAATCATCGCCAGCCCGCTGCCGGCAGTGGGTTCAGCAGAGAAGTCGACGCCAAAGAAGTGACCCCAGGTCATCCCCATCGCATTGATAAAATAGTTCCAGGTCAGGAAGCTAATCAGCACCGCCAGACAGGCGCGGCCCTGCGCCTGCTTTGCCAGGCCAATCGGTAAGCCGACAGCAAAAATCAGCGGCATATTACGGAACACCGCCCAGCCGCCCTCTTCGATGATGTGAACAATTTGCGCGAACAGATTATCAGGCGCGGTTAAGGCCTCACCGACAAACAGCGGATTGCGAAGCATGATGGCGATCCCAACCACGATCCCGGCAAAGGGAAACAGCAAAACCGGGGTGAACATGGCGCCGCCAAAACGTTGTATTTGACTGAGCATTTTTAAATCCTCATGAAACAACCTGTAGGGGATAGAGGCCTTTATGGTTTTTTACTGGCCTGAGGTGAGCATAAGAAGTTACTGATGCGGGAACATGGCGTGCCGCTGCGATTCGTGATCGCATTCATGGTTTTAATTTGACCAATCAGGTCTACTTTTTAAACCAAACATGGACAAGTTAAGACGTATTCCACGCCATGATGTGCGCAGAGAGGTCTACTGGTGATCTACAAATCAATTGCCGATCGGCTACGGCTGCGGCTGAATTCTTCGGACTACAACATTGGCAGTCCGTTACCCGGAGAAAAAGCGCTGGCAAAGGAGTTTGGCGTAGCCCGGATGACCGTCCGCAAGGCGCTGGATCTGCTGGTAAGCTGGGGGCTGGTTGAACGTCGACACGGCAGCGGGACGTTCGTGGCGCGCAAAGACGTTCATCATGAAACGACTAACCTGACTGGGCTGGTGGAGGTATTGCGCCAGCAGGGGAAAGAAGTGCAAAGCAAGGTGTTGCAGTTTGAAGTGATGCCCGCGCCGCCCGCCATCGCCAGCCAGCTGCGGATTCAGGTTGATGAGCGGATCTATTTTTCAAGGCGGGTGCGTTACGTGGACGGAAAACCGCTGATGCTGGAGGACAGCTTTATGCCGGTGAAGCTGTTCCGCAATCTTTCCCTGGCGCATCTCGAAGGGTCTAAGTTTGATTACATCGAGAAGGAGTGTGGGATCACCATCAGCGGCAACTACGAGAGCCTGACGCCGGTGCTGGCAGATAAACAGCTGGCCGGTTATATGAATGTGCCGGAACAGACGCCGCTGCTGCGCATCACTTCCCTTTCCTACAGCGACAGCGGCGAGTTCCTCAATTATTCCGTGATGTTCCGGAACACAAGCGATTACCAGGTGGACTACCATCTGCGGCGTATCCACCCGGAAGACTTATTAGCCCATCCCCCAGAATAGCACCGCCAGTAGCTGCGGGGTGATGATGCGCAGAAACATCACCAGCGGATAAACCGTGGCGTAGGATAACGCCGCCGCGCCGCTGGTGGCGTGCAGGTTATTGGCGAACGCCAGCGCGGGCGGATCGGTCATGGAACCGGCCAGCATGCCGCACAGCGTGAGATAGTTCATTTTAGCGAACATACGCGCCAATAATCCGACAGTTATCAGTGGGATAGCGGTAATAAATATGCCGTATCCTACCCAGCTCATCCCTTCGCCGTTCACCAGAGTATCGACAAAATCGCCGCCGGATTTCAGCCCCACCACCGCCAGAAACAGCACGATGCCCAACTCCCGCAGCGCCAGGTTAGCGCTCGGCGGCATAAACCAGTAGAGCTTACCGATGGAGCCGATACGCCCGAGGATAAGCGCCATAATGAGCGGCCCGCCTGCCAGACCCAGCTTCAGTGCTACCGGGAAGCCGGGCACATACAGGGGGATGGAGCCAAGCATGACGCCAAGCCCGACGCCGATAAAGACCGGCAGCATCTGCACCTGCTGGAGTTTTTGCTGGGCGTTGCCCACCATGTCCGCTACGGCATCAATAGATGAAGGACGCCCGACGAGGTTGAGAATATCACCGAATTGCAGGCTGGCATCCTGGCTGGCCACCAGCTCGACACCGGCGCGGTTAAGCCGGGAGATCACCACGTCATAACGCTCTTTAACCTGCAAATCGCGTATTTTCTTGCCCAGAACCTTCTCATTGGTCACTACCACGCGCTCCACGCGCATGTCCGTTCCACGGGTTGAGAGTGAGGTATCCACCTCCTGACCGATCACCAGCCGGGCATTGTTTAAATCCGCCGGTTGCCCTACCAGATGCAGGAGATCGCCGTGCTGAATAAGGGTATCCGGTGAAGGCACCATCAGCGTTTCATCACGTTTCAGGCGGGAACAGATAATGGTCGCGCTGTTCAGAATGGGAACATCCTGAATCGCCATATTGTTCAAATTAGGGTTTTCGACGCGAATATTGATAGTTTTAATGAGCGCATGGCCGTTGGTCAGCGTGCTTTCATGCTCTTTTGCCTCCTGCTCGACGTTAACGCGGAACAGCACGCGCACCAGCCACATCGAGAGCAAAATACCGCAAATGCCAAACGGATAGGCCATGGCGTAGCTCATCCCCATCTGATCGACGACATCAGCAGGGATACCCAGATCGCGCAGAATTTGCTGGCCCGCCCCGAGCGCGGGCGTATTCGTGACGGCGCCGGAGAAGATGCCCAGCACGACGGGCAGCGGAATAGCGAAGAGTTTATGCAGGATCGCGGTGACCAGCCCACCCATCACAACAATGCCGAAGGCAAAGAGATTAAGGCGTAAACCGGAGACGCGCAGGGAAGCGAAGAAGCCCGGCCCCACCTGAATACCGATGGTATACACAAAGAGGATCAGGCCGAACTCCTGGATGAAATGCAGCATATCGGCGCTGAGCACCCACCCAAGCTGGTCGGCAAAATGGCCGACAAAAATCCCGCCGAACAGCACCCCGCCAATCCCAAACCCGACGCCGCGGATTTTGATATTCCCCAGCCATAGCCCCACTACCGCGACAAGGGCCAACACGCTGACGGTTAACGCGATATCACTCATGTTCCACATCCTGTGTATAACCTTAGTTATGATAAGGATTCTCTCAGAACTGGCGGCGGTTGTATGGGCGATGGCGCACATAAAAGCCGAAGGTAAACGCAAAACGGTCACCCGAAGGTGACCGTTTTTAGTGTTTGCACCCTCTCCCACAGGGAGAGGGTCGGGGTGAGGGCACCAGCCCGCACACGATTAGCTATTCAACGCCGGGCGTTCGCTAATGGCGATGCGCTGAGGCGCAATGGCTTCCGGCACGTTACGGGTGAGGTCAATGTTCAGCAGCCCGTTAGTGAACGTCGCGCCAGAAACTTCCATATGGTCTGCCAGGGTAAAGCTCAGGCTAAACGGCTGAGTAACAAGCCCCTGATGCAGCCATTTGGTCTCGGTGTCTGGTTTTTCCGGTGACCCTTTCACGGTCAGGCGCGCACCCTCAAGCTGGATGTCGAGATCTTCCTGGCGGAACCCGGCCAGCGCAAGCGTGATGCGGTAGTGGTTATCATCGCTTTTTTCGATGTTGTACGGCGGAAAGGTCTGCTGTTCGGTTGCGCTTTGCAGCGCGTTAGCCAGTTTGTCAAAACCGATCCACTGACGCAGCAGAGGGGAAAAATCATAGTTACGCATACTAAATCTCCTTCTGAGAAGCGAGTTCGGCACAGTTTAATTTTGTGCACAGTTGTACCTGCAAACCCTTGCGGATTCGCATATGCTCCCTTTACGGCAAGCAATTTCAGGTGGGCCGCAGCCGCGACCCGCTTAATTAATTGATTTCGATACGACGCGGTTTTTTCTCTTCCGGAATCACACGTTCCAGTTCGATAAACAGCAGGCCGTTCACCAGGTTCGCGCCCTTGACGTGGATGTTCTCAGCCAGCTGGAACTTGCGTTCAAAGTTACGCTCTGCGATACCCTGGTAGAGGTAGGTTCGTTCTTTCTGCTCGCCCGCATGGGAGCCTTTCACCACCAGCAGATTGTCCTGCGCCGTGATCTCCAGTTCGCTCTCTGCGAAACCGGCAACAGCAATCGCAATGCGATAGTGGTTTTCGTCAACCAGTTCAACGTTGTAAGGAGGATAGCCGTTGCTCTGGCTCTGGTTGTTTTCTAAGTGGTTGAACAGACGATCAAAACCAATGGCAGAACGGTATAGCGGAGAGAGATCGAAATTACGCATAGATAAATGCTCCTGAAATCAGCGAGAAAATGTAGCCTTCCACCATGGACAGGCTTCTGCTTCCCCGAACACCCATCAGGCGTGTCCGTTATCGGGTTACATTCTTAAAATGGGTATGGATACGGCCTTTTCAAGCCTGTTGATGTGAGATTTTTTTGCACTTTGCTGGTTGTCGCATAGACTCAGGGGCACAGCACAAAGGGTTAAATTGCGATGGCGACCACAGTGCGGGAGTTTGGAGCTATCCATTTTGGACGCGCCTCGCTATAACCCTGAGTTGCAGGTCAATGCCGTGCTACTAATGATGACTGAGTGATGATGAGAAATGTTCTGATTAAGCTGGCGACGTTCAGCGGGGTTGTTTTACTTTGCGGGTGTTCGAGCGTGATGTCGCACACCGGCGGTAAAGAAGGAACATATCCGGGGACGCGCGCCAGTGCCGCAATGATCTCTGATGATGAGACAAACTGGGGTACCAAATCTCTGGCGATTCTTGATATGCCGTTTACGGCGGTTGCCGATACGCTTTTGCTGCCGTGGGATATGTTCCGCACCGACAGCTCAGTGCGTTCGCGCGTTGAGAAAAGCGAGCAGGAGACGCTGGCAACCAACTCCGTCATCCCGCCCGCAGCGATGCCTCCACGCTAATTCTGTGCGGTTTCCGTTAGCCACAGCTGGCGGAAACCGTCCTTCGCTTCCATCCATGTAATAAATCGTCCGTCCGGGGAAAACACCACAGCGTCAGCAGACGGCGGATTGCCATGATCGGAGGTCAAAAACGTCACCTCACCGGTCTGCGCATCGCAGCAGGCAATGCGGCTTTCGAGCACAAACCCAAGTGCGCGGCCAGAAGGATGCCAGTTAAAAGCCGACTGAATATCACGCTCAGTGTGGGTCAGCTGGCGCGGCTCGCCGCCCTCAGGGGAGATAAGCCACAGCTGCACAACGCCGTTATCGTCCCGCATTAAAAACGCGACCTGCGTCCCCTGTGGATTGCTGCGCACCCAGTGGCGCGGCACGTTCACCAGCCCCGGATACGCCTTCTGATGGGTGAAGGTAAGGCGGCGTTGCATGACGCCCGCAGGCGGCGCGGGCATTGTATCCGGCGTTCCCTGCAACGGCGCATCGCCCGCTCGTTTCCAGCCCTGCTCGTCTTTGGGAAGATCGACAATAAACAGTTCGGGCACTTTCTCGCCTTTCGCAGACACCGTATCGCCGATAAACGCCAGCCTGTCGTTGCCCACCCAGCCCTCTTCATAGGCGCGGTTGATCTCATCGCTGCCCGGTTTCGGGTTCGGCGTTGTACGGCTTACCAGTACGCTCCAGAAGGTGCCGGCATATTCCCGCGGATGGTTCCCCTGTGGGTTTACTGGGCCAAAAGGCGCCGCCACCCCGACGTTACGCAAATCCAGCTGCGGATCGCGCGCGTGCAGCACATGGTCGTTATAGGTAAAGCTGACGAACTGCCCGTTCGGGCTAAAAACGTGAACGTGGGTGCCGCCACGCAGCGCACCTGCCGTGTAAGGCGCGGTGATATCCATCGCATCAAGATTGCTCACCTGACCATTGTGCGCAATCACCCCCTGACGATGGTGAAAATCATACTGCCAGTCTGCATCCGGGTTTTTCGGGCCGTGGATAAAAACATATTTGTCCTGCGCCGGATGAACGGTTACCACGCCAACATGCGCGCCGTCAGTCGCACGGTAGATCGCCTCAACCTCGCCCGTACTAACATTGACCCGCTCAATGGTTTCACCGGTAAACGACGCGCCGGACGGGCGGACATCATAGACAAGCCACTGGCTGTCTGGCGTCCAGGTGTTGATGTTGGTGAGCTGGTGGTTGCGGGAAGCGAAGGTGATTTGTTTCATGAAAATACCCTGATGCGCGGTTATCGCATCAGGGTAAAACATCCGAAGGGATTAGCCTACTCGTTTCACGTCGCCGACCAGCAGGATGTAGGAGAGCGCCCCGATCAGCGCCACGGCAGAGATATACACCAGCGCCGGACCAAAGCCGTAGTCCTGCGCCAGGTAACCGATGACCAGCGGCACGGTGATCCCGCCCAGGCCGCCAACGAAGTTAAACACGCCGCCGGTCAGGCCAATCAGACGCATCGGCGCCAGCGACGACACCAGCGACCAGGTGATGGAGGCAAAACCGTTCCCGAAGAACGCTACCGCCATCAAGGTCATGATCCACACCGGATCGTTGGTGTAGTTCGCTCCCATGATGCAGGTAGAGATCAGCAGGCCGCAGATAATCGGCGTTTTACGCGCAACGCCCAGTGAGAAGCCTTTTTTCACCAGTTTGTCCGCCAGCCAGCCCGAGAGCAGGACGCCGAAAAACGCCGCAAGGAAGGGTACGGTGGTCATAAAGCCCGCCTTCAGCGCGGTAATCCCTTTTTCCTGGGTCAGATAGTTCGGGAACCAGGTGAGGAAGAACCACAGCGTGGAAGTCACCGCGAACTGGCCCAGATATACGCCCACCAGCTTACGGTGGAAGACCAGCTTCCAGTCCGCTCTGGTCAGCGGCTGGCGCGCCTCTTTTTTCACGGGCGCATCGCCGTCCACCAGGCCACCGCCGTCGCGGATGTAGTCCAGTTCGGCTTTGGTGATGCTTTTGGTCAGGCGCGGCGGCTGATAAACCTTAAACCAGATTAACGACCAGATAATGCCGATCCCGCCGGTGACGATGAACACCCAATGCCAGCTCAGTAGCTCCTGGATCCAGATTAACAGCGGCGTCAGAAATGCCAGGCCAACAAACTGCCCGGAGGTGTAAAAACCAACAGCGGAAGCGCGTTCGTGTTCCGGGAACCAGCTGGTCACCATGCGGTTGTTGGTCGGAAACGCGGGCGCTTCAAACACCCCGGTGATGGCGCGCAGGCCAATCAGTGACATCAGCCCGGTGGCGAAGCCCTGGAACAGGGTCGCCACGGACCAGCCAAAAATAGCGATAAAGTAGGTCAGACGCGACCCCACGCGGTCAAGGAACCAGCCGCCCGGGATCTGGCAGAGCGTATACAGCCAGGCAAACGCCGAGAAGACGTAGCCCATTTCCGCTTTGGTGATGCCAAACTCTTCCTGAATATGAGCCGATGCCACGGCAAGGTTGGCGCGGTCGACATAACAGATGACCACGGTAATAAAGATCATGATCAGCGTCAGGTAACGACGACGCCCGGTTTTTGCAGCAGTAACTGGAATATCCATCGCAATCTGTCTCCAGATTTTGGGCATAGCGAAGCCGCTCACCATGCCCTGTAATTTACAGAGGGTGTATTTGGTTTTTTTAATTAAAAACGTAAACGGAATACGCTAAATAATTCGTGCTGGGGGAAGGCGGCAAGTTTTCGCATCCCCGGGAGCATACAAAAGTATGTGACCGGGGTAAGAAAACGCAGCCAACGCATCACCAGCGCGAAGTATGACGCGCATTTACCACTCGGCTACGGAACCGTCTTCATGACGCCACAGTGGGTTACGCCAGTCCGGCGCACTTTTACTCAGCTCAATGACTTTGGCTTCGTCGATCTCCACGCCAAGGCCCGGCTTCGTTAACGGTTTAAAGAAACCGCCTTCCATGCTGAAGTCTTCCTTGTTTTTCACAAAGTCGAGCAGCTCCGCGCCCTTGTTATAGTGAATGCCCATGCTTTGTTCCTGGAACACCGCATTGCGCGAGACGAAGTCGACGTGCAGACAGGCCGCAAGCGCAATTGGCCCAAGCGGACAGTGCGGGGCCAGCGCCACATCGTAGGCTTCTGCCATTCCGGCAATTTTGTAGCATTCGGTGATGCCACCCGCGTGGGAGAGGTCCGGTTGCAGGATCGCAATGCCGCCCGCTTCCAGCACGCGTTTAAACTCGAAGCGCGAGAACATGCGTTCACCCGCCGCGATGGGAATGTGCGTCTGTTCAGCCAGTTTCGGATAGTATTCCGCCTGCTCGGCCAGCACCGGCTCTTCGATAAACAGCGGGCGATACGGCTCCAGCTCTTTAATCAGCACTTTGGCCATTGGCGCGCTAACGCGGCCGTGGAAATCCAGGCCAAACTCAATCTCGTTGCCGAAAGCCTCGCGGATTTGCGCCACGGTATTCACCGCCCGGTCTACCGCGCGCGAGTTGTCGATAACGCCCATCTCTTCGCAGCCGTTGAGTTTGAAGGTGTCAAAACCGATGTTGCGCAGTTGCCGGATACCGTCGATCACTTCCGCAGGGCGGTCACCGCCCACCCAGCTGTAGGCTTTGATTTTGTCGCGCACCAGGCCGCCCATTAATTGCCAGACCGGGGCATTCAGCACTTTGCCTTTGATATCCCACAGCGCCTGATCAATACCGGCGATGGCGCTCATCAGGATCGGACCGCCACGGTAAAATCCCGCCCGGTACATGACCTGCCACAGGTCGTTGATGCGCGCCGGATCCTGGCCAATCAGGTATTCGCCCAGCTCGTGAACCGCGGCTTCAACGGTGCGCGCACGGCCTTCAATCACCGGCTCGCCCCAGCCAACCACGCCTTCGTCGGTTTCGATTTTCAGGAACATCCAACGCGGGGGTAAACGGTACGTGGTGAGTTTGGTTATTTTCATTGCACTGCCTCTCGATACGCTTTCACAAATGCTGCCGCCTGCTGTGCGGTACGCTCAACGGGCTGTCCGGCACGATAGAGATCGCTGCCCAGCCCGGCGCCCACACAGCCCGCTTTTATCCACTGCACCAGGTTTTCCGGCGTGACGCCGCCCACGGCAAAGACCGGCACGCTGGCGGGTAAGACCGCTTTCAGCGCTTTGATGTAATCCGGACCAAAGGCCGACGACGGGAAAATTTTGAGAGACTGTGCGCCTGCATCGAGGGCGGCAAAGGCTTCTGTAGCCGTGGCGCAACCCGGGCAAACGGTCATGCCGTACTCCACCGCCCGGCGGATCACCTCGGGGTTGATATTCGGTGTGACGATAAGCTTGCAGCCCATCTTCGCCAGTTCATCCACCTGCTCCGGCTGTAATACGGTACCAGCGCCAATCAGCGCCTTATCACCAAACGCCTTCACAATTGCCGGAATGCTTTTTTCCCACTCCGGGGAGTTGAGCGGGATTTCCACCGCGTCGAACCCGGCGTCGATCACCGCGCCAACGTGCGCTAAGGCCTCACCGGGCGTGATACCGCGCAAAATCGCGATCAGGGGAAGTTCAGTTTGCCACTGCATGAGCGATGCTCCTTATGCCTGCCTGAAATGCCGTGTCGCCTTCCACCGCAGCAACATCCCGTCCGATAGCGTGGAACGCCTGGCGGTAACGAGACGTCAGCGATGAACCCGCGACGAGCGTGATGGCCTGCTGCCCGGCGAACGCGTCGCTCAGGGTGGCGACCTCTGCGCCAATCAGCAGGCCGGACAGAAATTCGCTGACCTGTTCGCGCGGAAGATTTCCCAGCACGTGCGAGGCGCGAACCTCAAAAAGTTGCGGCAAAACGGCAGGGGATGCGATCCCGCGCTCCAGCCCGGCGGCAAACGCTTCCGGCGAAGGGGTCTGCTCCGGCAAACCGGCCCCCACCAGCGAGTGCTTAAGCAGCAAGTGGTGCAATTCGCCGGTCATTACGGTGCGAAAGTCATGAATTTGCTCAGCATCCGCCTGGACCCATTTGCAGTGCGTCCCGGGCATGACGTAGACAGAAGAAGGAGAAAGCGTGCGCGCCCCGAGCAGTTGCGTCTCTTCACCGCGCATCACGTTATGGTTATCGTCGCGAGAGACGCATAAACCGGGGATAATCCAGACATTGTCGCCAACGGACGTTAACTGCTCGCCAATGGCAGTGAAATGCACCGGAACCGACAGATAAGGCGCAACCTTCCAGCCTACGTTACTGCCGACCATTCCGGCCATCACCACTGGCGTAGTACCGTCGCGCCAGTTTTGTGTCACCTCTACTAACACCGCTGCTGGGGATTTACCGTTCAGGCGCGTCACACCTGCTTCTGATTGCCTGCGTTCCAGGCACTGCTCACCCTGGTAGAGCCAGGCGCGCAGATTGGTCGATCCCCAGTCAATTGCGATGTAGCGTGATGTCATGTGATTTCCTTCAACCTTCGTGTCGAGCTGGCGATCATGGTCAGCGCCGCCTGCTCTGCCGCATCGCCGTCCTGATGCCGTATCGCATCGAACAGCGCTTTATGTTCCTGAAGCGTTTTCGGCATGTTGGCCTCATCACCCATCCAGGTACGTTCAAATACTGCTCGCTGTAGCGAGCTGATCGCCACGCTAAGCTGCTGTAACACCGGGTTATGCACCGACTGCAATACCGCCTCGTGGTAGCGAATGTCCGCCTCGTTGAACGCCTCCCGATTCTGGTTATTGGCGATCATGTCGTTTAAAGCCGACTCAATCTGTGCCAGGTCACCTGACGTTGCGCGCTCTGCCGCCCAGCGGGCAATGGCCGGTTCCACCAGATTTCGGACTTCGCTCATCGCGCCGATAAGCCGTGGGTCGTAGTCGTTTTCCAGTACCCATTGCAGAACATCGGTATCGAGGTAGTTCCACTGGTTACGCGGCGCCACAAACGCGCCGCGATAGCGCTTCATTTCAATCAGCCGCTTCGCCATCAGCGAGCGGAACACTTCCCGGATGATGTTGCGCGAGGTTTCAAACTCCTCGCACAGTTCCGCCTCTGCTGGCAGCGGCGAACCGGGAACGTATTTGCCACCCACAATCTGAGTGCCCAGCGTGATGACAATGCGATCGGTTTTATTGAGTGTCATGGAGAGTCCTTGTGCTCTGTAAGTCCATCACTACTTTACCGCGACCGCTGAATTTCGCCTCACTTTTGCAGTACAAACGTGAGGCCTTTCGTCTTTGCCGTGGTGACAATGTAGTACAATCAGTTAATGTTGTACTACAATCCAGATCACAAAAAGAACAATCCGATAAATTCAGGGCCAAAAAAAGCCCCGGTAGATAACCGAGGCTGATGATTACAGACAGCTGCTAGGACAGGACAAATTTCTCGATCGCCCAGGCAACGCCGTCTTCCAGGTTAGATTTGGTCACGAAGTTCGCCACTTCTTTTACCGACGGGATCGCGTTATCCATCGCCACGCCCATGCCTGCATATTCGATCATCGCGATATCGTTTTCCTGGTCGCCCAGCGCCATGATCTCCTCAGGCTTGATGCCCAGCGCATCGGCAAGCGATTTGACGCCCGTGCCTTTATTGACGCGTTTATCGAGTATTTCGAGGAAGTACGGCGCACTTTTCAGTACGGTGTATTTCTCTTTTACCTCAGCCGGAATGCGTGAAATGGCTTTGTCGAGAACCGCAGGTTCATCAATCATCATCACTTTCAGGAACTGGGTCGCCGGGTCCATTTTCTCCGCTTCGCAGAATACCAGTGGAATGGTTGCAACGTAGGACTCGTGCACCGTGTAGTAGCTGATATCGCGGTTGGCGGTGTAAAGCGTATTGCGATCGAGCGCGTGGAAGTGAGAGCCCACGTCGCGGGAGAGTTTTTCCAGGAAACGGTAGTCATCATAGCTCAGTGCAGTTTGCGCCACCGTGCTGCCATCGGCTGCCTTTTGCACCAGCGCGCCGTTATAGGTGATGCAGTAATCACCAGGCTGGTTCATGTGCAGCTCTTTCAGGTAACTGTGCACCCCGGCATACGGGCGTCCGGTGGTGAGCACCACGTTCACGCCTTTTTCGCGTGCGGCGGCGATCGCATTTTTAACGGCAGGAGAGATAGTGTGGTCTGGCAGCAGCAGCGTGCCGTCCATATCGATTGCAATGAGTTTGATGGCCATGGGGTCCCCGGGATAAATGAGTGCTACCTCATGCTAACGCGATTAAGCACACAAAAATAGAGCTACCTTGCGCAACAAAAAGCCCCTTTTACGTTTATCCCGGGAACGGGAACTCACTCGCGGGTGAGAACGATTTTGCCAAACGCACCGCGATCCAGATGCTCAAGCGCCTGTTCCAGCTCGTCAAAGCGGTAGCGATGCTCAATCACCGGTTTTAACTCCGTGACATCAACAGCACGGACAAAATCTTCCAGCGCCCGGCGGTGTCCAACCCCAATCCCCTGAATGACGGGGGATTTCAGCAACAGCTCGCTTGCAGGCAGAGAAATTTCTGTCCCGGCCAGCACGCCAATGACCGATATCCGCCCATGAACGGCAACGGCGCGCAGGGAATGTCTCAGGTTCTCCCCACCCACGGTTTCGATAATATGGTCGATGCCGCGATCCTGCGTCAGTGCCAGCGTATTTTCAGCCCAGTCGCCTTTCAGTCGGTTGATGCCCTGGCTGGCCCCCAGCTTTTTGGCCCGCGCCAGTTTTTCATCACTTCCCGAGGAGACAAACACCTCTGCGCCGTGCGCTTTTGCTATCTGCAAAGCGAATAGCGCCACACCGCCCGTCCCTTGTACCAGCACCGATTGCCCGGCGCGTAAATGACCGCGCTCCACCAGCGCGAACCATGCGGTAAGCCCCGCGCAAGGAAGCGTGCTGGCCTCAGCGTCATCCAGGCTTTCCGGGGACGCCACCAGCGCGTTTTCACTCACAATCACATATTCGGCCAGCATGCCCTGGAAGTATCCACCGGACGTTTTATAGGGCAAATCGCGCGCGTCTGCCTGCGGCTTGCCGTCGATCCATTCCGGGAAGAAGGTTGAGATGACGCGTGCGCCAGGTTTGAAACGCGTAACGCCTTCACCGATGCTGTCCACCACGCCTGCCATGTCAGATGCTGGGGTAAACGGGAAGGAAAGCGGAATCGGCATCGTGCCTTCAATCACCATTTTATCCCGGTAGTTGAGCGCAACGGCATTTACCCGTACGCGGACCTCACCCGGGCCTGGCTGTGGAACAGGCTCCTGAACGAGCCTGAGGCTTTCACGACCAAGGGCATCCATTGACCAGCGTTGCATTGTTGCTGTCATTTTTTTCTCCTGTCATCAGATGATTGTTCAGTTCTGACAGTCTACCGTTGACTCAGCGTCACCAGTGGCGATAAGTTTTCCCTTCATTGATGACCAAATTGATACAATTCATCCATGACCGATACGCTGAAAGATATTCCCGTTTTCGTTGCCTCCGTTGAGGCAGGAAGTTTTGCCCAGGCCGCCGTCCGTCTGCATTTGTCGCGCTCGGCGGTAGGAAAAAGCATTGCTCGTCTTGAAGAGAGGCTGGGGGTTCGTCTGTTTCATCGGACCACCCGCAGCCAGAGGCTGACCGATAACGGCGCGCTTTTTTATGAACGCTGCCTGCGCGCGCTGGAAGAGATCCGTGGCGCTGAATCGCAGCTTGAAACCGGAAAACATCAGGTCAGCGGTCGGCTGCGTGTTGCCATGCCGGTGCTGTTTGGTCGCCAGTGTATCGCCCCGCTGCTAATAGAGCTGGCGCAGGAGCATCCCGGGCTTGAGCTTGAAATGTCCTTTAGCGACCGCATCGTGGATCTTGTGGAAGAAGGGTTTGATATGGCGGTGCGCAATGGCACCCTGGCTGACAGCGCCGTGCTGGTCGCCAGAAGGCTGGGAGTGCACCGAATGGTTCTGTGTGCCGCGCCGGATTATCTGCTTAAGAATGGCCAGCCGCAAAGCGTTGATGATTTACGCCAGTATACGGCCATTAACTACACGCGTGCGGGCAGAGTCTTACCCTGGCAGCTGATGGATTACGATGGCACGTCGCGCACGTTTATTCCCCGCTCATCCCTCAATATGGATGATTTGCAGGCGATCTGCGACGCGGCGCAGGCCGGCCACGGTATTGCATGGTTACCCTGCTGGATGGTCATCAAAGAAATTCATCAGGGAAATCTTGTCCCGCTCTTTAAGCAGGCCCCGGATGTACGCTTCGACGTTCATGCCGTCTGGCAGCAGACGCCACACCTGCCGCTAAGGGTAAGAATTGCCATAGATATGCTGGTCAAACGTTTACCGGCAGTGATGTCGCTGGAGTTTCCTGCGTCCATAAAAAAGCCGCGCTAAAGCGCGGCCAGTTATGTTGTCGTAAAGCGACGATTAAATATCGATATTCGCCGCCTTCAGGGCGTTCTCTTCGATGAAGGCGCGACGTGGTTCAACCGCATCGCCCATCAGGGTCGTGAACAGCTGATCCGCTGCAATCGCGTCTTTAACGGTAACGCGCAGCATGCGGCGGCTTTCCGGATCCATGGTGGTTTCCCACAGCTGATCCGGGTTCATTTCGCCCAGACCTTTATAACGCTGAATAGAGAGGCCGCGACGGGACTCTTTCACCAGCCATTCCAGCGCCTGCTCGAAGCTTGCCACCGGCTGACGGCGCTCGCCACGTTCGATGAACGCATCGTCTTCGATCAGACCGCGCAGCTTCTCGCCCAGGGTGCAGATACGGCGGTATTCCGGACCGGTAACAAACTCGTGCTCCAGCGGGTAGTCGGTATCGACGCCGTGGGTACGCACGCGGACGATCGGCTCGAACTGCTGCTCAGCGTTCTGCTGAACGTCGAACTTCCACTGGCTGCCGTGCTGCTCTTTCTCGTTCAGCTCGCTCACCAGGGTGTTCACCCAGCGGGTGACGGTCTGCTCGTTGCTCAGATCGGCTTCGGTCAGGGTCGGCTGGTAAATCAGCTCTTTCAGCAGCGCTTTCGGATAGCGACGCTCCATACGGCCAATCATTTTCTGCGTGGCGTTGAACTCGGAGACCAGACGCTCCAGCGGCTCACCGGCCAGCGCTGGCGCGCTGGAGTTTGCGTGCAGGGTCGCACCATCAAGGGCGATCGCGATTTGGTACTGATCCATCGCGTCGTCATCTTTAATGTACTGTTCCTGCTTGCCTTTTTTCACCTTGTACAGCGGTGGCTGCGCAATGTAGACGTGGCCGCGCTCAACGATTTCCGGCATCTGACGATAGAAGAAGGTCAACAGCAGCGTACGGATGTGCGAGCCGTCGACGTCCGCATCGGTCATGATGATGATGCTGTGATAACGCAGTTTGTCCGGGTTGTACTCGTCGCGACCAATGCCGCAGCCGAGCGCGGTGATGAGCGTCGCCACTTCCTGAGAAGAGAGCATCTTGTCGAAGCGCGCTTTCTCAACGTTGAGGATTTTACCCTTCAGCGGCAGAATCGCCTGGTTCTTGCGGTTACGGCCCTGCTTTGCAGAACCGCCCGCGGAGTCCCCTTCCACAAGGTACAGTTCAGACAGCGCCGGGTCGCGTTCCTGACAGTCAGCCAGTTTGCCCGGCAGGCCTGCCAGGTCCAGCGCGCCTTTACGACGGGTCATTTCACGCGCTTTACGCGCCGCTTCACGGGCACGCGCCGCATCGATAATTTTACCCACCACGATTTTCGCGTCGGACGGGTTTTCCAGCAGGTATTCGCTCAGCAGTTCGTTCATCTGCTGTTCAACCGCCGATTTCACCTCAGAAGAGACCAGCTTGTCTTTGGTCTGTGAGGAGAACTTCGGATCCGGCACCTTCACGGAGACCACGGCAATCAGGCCTTCACGGGCATCGTCACCGGTGGCGCTGACTTTCGCTTTTTTACTGTAGCCTTCTTTGTCCATGTAAGCGTTCAGGGTACGGGTCATCGCCGCGCGGAAGCCCGCAAGGTGCGTACCGCCGTCGCGCTGTGGAATGTTGTTGGTGAAGCAGTAAATGTTTTCCTGGAAACCGTCGTTCCACTGCAAGGCCACTTCCACGCCGATACCGTCTTTTTCAGTAGAGAAGTAGAAGATATTCGGGTGAATTGGCGTTTTGTTCTTGTTCAGATACTCAACGAACGCCTTGATACCACCTTCGTAATGGAAGTGGTCTTCTTTGTTGTCGCGTTTGTCGCGCAGACGAATCGACACGCCGGAGTTCAGGAACGACAGTTCACGCAGGCGTTTCGCCAGAATGTCGTACTCGAATTCGGTGACGTTGGTGAAGGTTTCAAGGCTCGGCCAGAAACGCACCATGGTACCGGTTTTCTCGGTATCGCCCGTGACGGCCAGCGGCGCTTCAGGCACGCCGTGCTGGTAGATCTGACGGTGAATTTTGCCTTCGCGCTGGATAACCAGCTCCAGCTTCTGCGACAGGGCGTTTACTACGGATACGCCTACGCCGTGCAGACCGCCGGAAACTTTATAGGAGTTATCATCGAACTTACCGCCTGCGTGCAGAACGGTCATGATCACTTCCGCAGCAGATACGCCCTCTTCCGGGTGAATACCGGTTGGGATGCCACGGCCGTCATCGGTAACGGACACGGAGTTGTCCGCATGGATCGTGACCACGATGTCTTTACAGTGACCCGCGAGCGCTTCGTCGATAGCGTTATCTACCACCTCGAATACCATGTGGTGCAGACCGGTGCCGTCATCCGTGTCGCCGATATACATACCCGGGCGCTTACGCACCGCATCCAGCCCTTTCAGGACTTTGATACTGGAGGAGTCATAAGAATTCGACATCAACGTTTCTCGCTCATTTCAACTTGGGTTAATCCGTTATTTTACCCTTTTCCACGGTAAACATCTTCGAATTTTCGTCCGACATGTCCATAACGTGTTCAGCGCTAATGGCGCTGACGAAAACCTGCGACTGCGTGGCTTTCAGGCGGCTGGCAAGCAGCCCGCGCCGCGCGTCGTCAAGTTCCGAGGCAAAATCATCTATCAGGTACAGGCAGCGTCGCCCACTTTCGCGGGTGAGGAACTCCCCCTGCGCCAGGCGCAGCGCACACATCAGGAGCTTCAGCTGCCCGCGCGACAGCGTGTCTTCCACCGGCGCACCGTCGGCACGAATGCGGAAGTCCGCCTTGTGCGGGCCGTGCGCGGTGTAGGTCAGCATGCGGTCGCGCTCGAAGCTTCTCTCTAACACCTCGGCATAATCCGTCTCTTTCTCCCAGCCGCGCTGGAAAGAAAAGGTGAGAGAGAACTCGGGTAAAAACTGTTTGCAGGTGTCGGCCATGTCTTCGGCGATACCTGCGCTGTATTCGGCACGCCAGCGGCTGATTTGTTCCGCTAGAGGGATGAGTTCCATGTCCCACGGACGCAGCTGGGCGTAGCGCGTGACCTGGCGCAATGCGGCGTTACGCTGTTTAAGCAGACGCTTCAGGTTGCTCCAGGCGTTAAAGAAACCGGCTTCATTGTGAAAGCATCCCCAGTCGAGGAACGCTCTTCTGTATTTGGGGCCGCCGTTGAGTAAAGTAAACCCCTCGGGCGTAATCAGCTGCATCGGCATCAGCAGCGCCAGCTCCGCCACCTTGTGGCCATCGGTGCCGTCGATGCGCACCTTGCTGTCGCCCTGCTTGTCTTTGGTCAGGCCGATGGCGGTTTCCCGCTCTGCGCCCTGCAAACGCCCATGCAGCACAAACGCATCCTGTTCGTGGCGAATCACGCGACCAATCTGCAAACTGCGAAACGCCCGGCCGTGGCCGAGCGTATAGATGGCTTCCAGCACGCTGGTTTTGCCGCTGCCGTTCGCGCCAACCAGGAAGTTAAAGCCAGGGGATAAAGCGAGATCCGCGCTTTCGATATTGCGAAAGTCGCGGATCAACAGACGGGTGAGCGACATTACAGTCTCATTGGCATGACAACATAAGCAGCCGACTGTGATGCGGCATCTTCAATCTGTACGCTCGAAACGGAGTCAGTCAGCAGGATGCGAACGTTCTCGCATTTCAGTGCATTCAGCACATCCAGCACGTAGCTGACGTTGAAGCCGATTTCCATCTCAGCCCCGGCGTAGGTGACGTCCAGTATCTCTTCTGCCTCTTCCTGCTCCGGGTTGTTGGCGGTGATTTTGATCTGGTTTTCACTCACGTACAGACGTACGCCGCGGAATTTCTCGTTCGAGAGAATAGCGGCACGCGCAAACGCCTGCTTGAGGATGTCGCAACCCGCCTCCAGCGTTTTGTCCGGATTCTTCGGCAATACGCGGCGATAATCCGGGAAACGACCGTCTACCAGCTTCGATGTGAAGACAAAATCGCCCACGTGGGCACGAATATTGTTGCTGCCAATCTGCACGCGCAGTGGGGTATCGCCGCCGTCGAGCATGCGCATCAGTTCAATTACGCCTTTACGCGGTACGATCACCGAATGGTTTGGCAGTGAATCGCCAATCGGCATGGAACAGACCGCCAGACGGTGACCGTCGGTCGCCACGGTACGCAGCTCTTCACCTTCGGTTTCGAACAGCATGCCGTTTAAGTAGTAACGAACGTCCTGATGCGCCATGGAGAACTGCGTGGCTTCAATCAGACGCTTCATCGTCGCCTGCGGCAGGGTAAATTCAACTTCGCTCTGCCAGTCATCCAGGTTCGGGAAGTCCGCAGCGGGCAGCGTGGAGAGGGAGAAACGGCTGCGGCCAGAGCGCACCAGCATGCGGTCGCCCTCCAGCTGCACGGCGATTTCAGCGCCTTCCGGCAGCCCACGGCAAATATCAAAGAATTTACGTGCCGGAACCGTGGTCGCGCCCGCGTCGTGCGGCTGAGTCAGCGTAACGCGCGCGATCATTTCCATTTCCAGATCTGTGCCGGTCAGCGACAGCGTACCGTCCGCGACCTGAAGCAGCAGGTTTCCAAGAATAGGCAGCGTAGGGCGGCCGCCTAATGGGCCACTCACCTGTTGCAGCGGTTTTAATAAATGTTCACGTTCAACGGTAAATTTCATAGCGTCACGATGATAATGTTCTGATTAAATTGGAAAAATCTTCTTTTATGTCGTGGCTTTCTTCGCGTAGCTGCTCGATCTTGCGACAGGCGTGCAGCACGGTCGTATGGTCACGGCCACCAAACGCATCACCGATTTCCGGCAGGCTGTGGTTGGTGAGCTCTTTTGCCAGCGCCATCGCCATCTGACGCGGACGCGCCACCGAGCGGGAACGACGTTTAGACAGTAAATCTGCCACTTTGATCTTGTAGTACTCAGCCACCGTCTTCTGAATATTGTCGATAGTGACCAGTTTTTCCTGCAAAGCCAATAAATCGCGCAGCGCTTCACGCACAAAATCGATGGTGATCGCACGACCGGTGAAGTTGGCGTTAGCGATAACGCGGTTCAGCGCCCCTTCCAGCTCACGCACGTTGGAACGCAAGCGCTTGGCAATAAAGAACGCCACTTCACCCGGCAGGCGAATGTCGTTCTCGTCGGCTTTTTTCATCAGGATCGCGACGCGGGTTTCCAGTTCCGGCGGCTCGATCGCCACGGTCAGGCCCCAGCCGAAGCGGGATTTGAGACGATCTTCAACGCCGTTGATCTCTTTTGGATAACGATCCGAGGTCAGAATGATCTGCTGATTGCCTTCCAGCAGGGCGTTAAAGGTATGGAAAAACTCTTCCTGCGATCGTTCTTTATTGGCAAAGAACTGAATGTCATCGATCAGCAGCGCATCAACGGAACGGTAGTAGCGTTTAAACTCTTCGATCGCATTGTTTTGCAGGGCTTTTACCATGTCCTGAACGAAGCGTTCGGAGTGCATATACACTACTTTGGCATTGGGCTTACGCGCCATAATGCCGTTGCCCACCGCATGCAACAGGTGCGTTTTACCGAGACCCGTGCCGCCATACAGGAACAGCGGGTTGTAAGCGCCACCGGGGTTATCGGCAACCTGGCGAGCCGCCGCGCGCGCCAGCTGGTTCGACTTACCTTCAACGAAGTTATCGAACGTGTGTTTCACGTTAACGTTAGAGCGGTAGGTAGGCTCAGCGGGGGCCGGAACGTTATCCCAACCCTGACGAGCCGGTGCAACGCGAGGCGCTGGAGCGGGCGCCGCCTGTGCAGGGGCTGCCACATTGACAACTTCACGAACGGTTTGGGTGACCGGCTTTGTGCCCACTTCAAAACGCAGCTGTGGGGCATCTGACCCGCAGAAATCGTTCAGCAGTCCATTGATGTTATTAAGGTATTTATCCCTTACCCAATCGAGCACGAAACGGTTTGGCGCATACAAAGCCAGCGTGTTATCGCTCAGTTCCGCCTGCAACGGGCGGATCCACATACTGAATTCTGTGGCTGGTAACTCATCCTGCAATCGGGCAAGACACTGCTGCCAAAGCGAAAGTGACACGGCGGACTCCACTCGAACAATAAAAGAAAACTATTGAATATTCATGATTGTTGGCGCACATCGACATGACCCCATCAGGGTGATGTGCGAACCGCTATCTGCGGTTATACACGCTATCGTTGATACAGCCTGAACGATGTTGTGTTTATGCCCGACCAGGATCGCTGGATCCCGATCGGGACCGCGGATCATAGCCTAAACTGAGCCAGAGATCTTCTGTTTCTCACAGATTCTTCCCGATTTATCCACAGGAAGATCCGGAATCGGGTAAGTGTAAACGATCCTGACGCGAGTGCCTCGCGATTTAGGCCGCATATTGGAAAATTTAATGAGCACAGACAATTTTTGGCTTAAATGATCTAACGAAGATCCGGGACGATCCTTGCGCTTTGTTGGCGAGCCCGTATAATCCTCGACCCGGCGCGTGATGCTCATCTTCCTGCGTCGTCCGTTGCTCATTTTCCACGCGAAATCGTGCGGAAATACGCGGGAAATAAGGAAAGAGAATTGACTCCGGAGTGTACAATTATTACAATCCGGCCTCTTTAATCACCCACGCTGAGGCGTTAGTCGTTCGAATCTCGTTCGGGTATACGCAAAAGTCAGTGAATTTATTCAAGTTTAGGTAGAAATCGCCATGAAACGCACTTTTCAACCGTCTGTACTGAAGCGCAACCGTTCTCACGGCTTCCGTGCTCGTATGGCTACTAAAAATGGTCGTCAGGTTCTGGCACGTCGTCGTGCTAAAGGCCGCGCTCGTCTGACCGTTTCCAAGTAATAAAGCTAACCCCTGAGTGGTTAAGCTCGCATTTCCCAGGGAGTTACGTTTGTTAACTCCCACTCATTTCACTTTCGTCTTCCAGCAGCCACAACGGGCTGGCACGCCGCAAATCACCATCCTCGGCCGCCAAAATTCGCTGGGGCATCCCCGCATCGGTCTCACAGTCGCCAAGAAAAACGTTAAGCGTGCGCATGAACGCAACCGGATTAAACGTCTGACGCGTGAAAGTTTCCGTTTACGTCAGCACGAACTGCCTTCAATGGATTTCGTGGTGGTGGCGAAAAAAGGGGTTGCCGACCTCGATAACCGTGCTCTCTCGGAAGCGTTGGAAAAATTATGGCGCCGCCACTGTCGCCTGGCTCGCGGGTCCTGATAGCCCTCATTCGGGTCTATCAACGCCTGATTAGTCCGCTACTCGGGCCACACTGCCGTTTCACGCCAACATGCTCAAGCTACGGAATTGAGGCATTGCGCAGGTTTGGAGTGATAAAAGGCAGTTGGTTGACGGTGAAACGCGTATTAAAATGCCACCCTTTACACCCAGGTGGAGACGACCCCGTCCCTCCAGGACCTTTTGATACCAGAGAACACTAACGATGGATTCGCAACGCAATCTTCTTATCATCGCTTTGTTGTTCGTGTCTTTCATGATCTGGCAGGCATGGGAGCAGGATAAAAATCCTCAACCCCAGCAGCAGACCACGCAGACCACGACCACCGCAGCGGGTAGCGCCGCCGACCAGGGCGTACCGGCCAGTGGCCAGGGGAAACAGATTACGGTTAAGACCGATGTGCTTGAGCTGACTATCAACACCCGTGGTGGTGATGTTGAGCAGGCGCTGCTGTTGACCTACCCGAAAGAACTGAAGTCTACCGAACCGTTCCAGTTACTGGAAACCACGCCTGAATTTATCTACCAGGCGCAGAGCGGCCTGACCGGTCGTGATGGCCCGGATAATCCGGCTAACGGTGCGCGTCCACTGTATAACGTCGAGAATGACACGTTTGTACTGGCTGATGGTCAGAACGAACTGGTTATCCCGATGACCTACACCGACGCGGCAGGCAACACCTTCACCAAAACCTTCACCCTGAAACGCGGTGAGTATGCGGTGAACGTGGGCTACAGCGTACAGAACGCCGGTGCGAAACCGCTGGAAATCTCTACCTTTGGTCAGCTGAAGCAGTCCATCAATCTGCCGTCTCACCGTGATACCGGAAGCAGCAACTTTGCGCTGCATACCTTCCGTGGCGCGGCTTACTCCACGCCAGATACCAAGTACGAGAAATACAAATTCGACACCATTGCCGATAACGAAAACCTGAACGTCAGCTCTAAAGGCGGTTGGGTCGCAATGCTGCAACAGTATTTCGCGACGGCGTGGGTACCGAATAACGACGGTACGAACAACTTCTACACCGCGAACCTCGGCAACGGTATTGCAGCCATCGGCTACAAATCTCAGCCGGTTCTGGTGCAGCCGGGTCAAACCGGTAAACTGGCAAGCACCCTGTGGGTCGGCCCGGAAATCCAGGACAAAATGGCTGCCGTTGCGCCGCACCTGGATCTGACCGTGGATTACGGTTGGTTGTGGTTCATCTCTCAGCCGCTGTTTAAGCTGCTGAAGTTCATCCACAGCTTCCTGGGTAACTGGGGCTTCTCCATCATCGTTATCACCTTTATCGTTCGTGGCATCATGTACCCGCTGACTAAAGCGCAGTACACCTCCATGGCGAAGATGCGTATGCTACAGCCGAAGATTCAGGCTATGCGTGAGCGTCTGGGCGATGACAAACAGCGTCAGAGCCAGGAGATGATGGCCCTGTATAAAGCAGAGAAAGTGAACCCACTGGGTGGTTGCTTCCCGCTGCTGATTCAGATGCCAATCTTCCTTGCGCTGTACTACATGCTGATGGGTTCCGTTGAGCTGCGCCACGCGCCGTTCGCCCTGTGGATCCATGACCTGTCCGCACAGGACCCGTACTACATCCTGCCGATCCTGATGGGCGTGACGATGTTCTTCATTCAGAAGATGTCTCCGACCACCGTGACCGACCCGATGCAGCAGAAGATCATGACCTTTATGCCGGTCATCTTCACCGTGTTCTTCCTGTGGTTCCCGTCAGGTCTGGTGCTGTACTATATCGTCAGCAACCTGGTGACCATCATCCAGCAGCAGCTGATTTACCGTGGTCTGGAAAAACGTGGCCTGCATAGCCGCGAAAAGAAAAAGTCCTGATTCGGTAACTTAACGCTAAAATAAGGGCGGTCGATTGACCGCCTTTTTTATTTGTATTGAACGAGAGCAACCATGAGCCATAACGACACTATCGTCGCCCAGGCAACCCCACCGGGACGCGGTGGTGTAGGCATTCTGCGTATCTCCGGCCTGAAGGCGCGTGAGGTGGCCGAAGCGGTGCTGGGTAAACTGCCAAAGCCGCGCTACGCTGATTATCTGCCGTTTAAGGATGCCGACGGCACACCGCTGGACCAGGGCATTGCGCTGTGGTTCCCCGGCCCAAACTCCTTTACCGGCGAAGATGTGCTGGAACTTCAGGGCCACGGCGGCCCGGTGATCCTCGACCTGCTGTTAAAACGTATTCTGACCCTGCCTGGCCTGCGCATTGCGAAGCCGGGTGAGTTCTCCGAGCGTGCTTTCCTCAACGATAAGCTCGACCTGGCGCAGGCCGAGGCGATTGCTGATCTGATCGACGCCAGCTCCGAACAGGCGGCCCGCTCCGCGCTGAACTCGTTGCAGGGCGCGTTTTCCGCACGCGTGAATCACCTTGTGGAAGCACTTACTCACCTGCGAATCTATGTCGAAGCGGCTATCGACTTCCCGGACGAGGAGATCGACTTCCTCTCAGACGGTAAAATTGAAGCTCAGCTCAACCAGGTGATGAACGATCTCGATGCCGTCCGCGCCGAAGCGCGCCAGGGCAGCCTGCTGCGTGAAGGCATGAAGGTGGTCATTGCCGGACGCCCCAACGCCGGGAAATCGAGCCTGCTGAACGCCCTGGCGGGCCGTGAAGCGGCGATCGTCACCGACATAGCCGGCACCACCCGCGACGTGCTGCGCGAGCATATCCACATCGACGGAATGCCGCTGCACATCATCGACACCGCTGGCCTGCGCGATGCGAGCGATGAAGTCGAGCGTATCGGTATCGAACGCGCCTGGCAGGAGATCGAGCAGGCCGACCGCGTGCTGTTTATGGTGGACGGCACCACAACCGACGCCGTTGACCCGGCTGAAATCTGGCCAGACTTTATCGCCCGTCTCCCGGCTAAACTGCCGATCACCGTGGTGCGCAATAAGGCCGACGTGACCGGCGAAACGCTGGGCATCAGCGATGTGAATGGTCACTCACTTATTCGCCTGTCGGCCCGTACCGGTGAAGGCGTGGAAGCCCTGCGTAGCCATCTCAAACAGAGCATGGGGTTCGACACCAGCATGGAGGGTGGCTTCCTGGCGCGTCGTCGTCACTTGCAGGCGCTGGAAGAGGCGGCTCGCCACCTTGAGCAGGGTAAAGCCCAGCTGATCGGCGCGTGGGCCGGTGAACTGCTGGCGGAAGAGCTGCGTCTGGCGCAACAGAATCTGAGCGAGATCACCGGGGAGTTTACGTCGGACGATCTGCTTGGACGGATTTTCTCGAGCTTCTGCATCGGTAAGTAATTCACGTTAATACAGGGTGATTTCCTCCAGGGAAATCACCATTGTCCAAATGGCAACTCGCCTAATCCCCTTTCACCCCCTATCCTGCATGCCTGCATCTATGGGGGGTTTATGGCGCGTTTTCTGTTTTGTAGTTTCGCATTAGTTCTGCTTTATCCGTCCGGCATTGATATGTATCTGGTAGGGCTACCGCATATTGCCCGCGATCTGGGTGCCAGCGAGGCGCAACTGCACATCGCGTTTTCGGCCTACCTCGCGGGAATGGCGTCGTCGATGGTATTTGCCGGGAAAATCGCGGATAAAGCAGGCCGCCAGCCCGTCGCGATTACGGGTGCAGTTATCTTTGCGCTGGCATCAGTACTCTGTTCAGTGGCTCAGGAAAGCACAATGTTCCTGTCAGGACGTTTTATCCAGGGCATTGGCGCAGGCGGCTGTTACGTGGTGGCCTTTGCCATTCTGCGCGATACCTTGAGCGCCCAGCGCCGCGCCAAGGTGCTGTCGATGCTGAACGGCATTACCTGCATCATCCCGGTGCTGGCACCGGTTGTAGGCTACCTGATTATGCTTAAATTTCCGTGGCAGAGTCTTTTCTGGACCATGGCAGCCATGGGCGCCATCGTCTTTATCCTGTCCGTGACGGTGCTGAAAGAGACCCATCCCGGTTCGCAACAGCCATATCACACCGCAACCCTCCATCCGGCTGAAAAGCTGGTGAATCGCTTTTTCCTGAGTCGGCTGGCAATCACCACGCTTAGCGTGGCGGTGATCCTCACCTATGTAAACGTTTCCCCGGTGTTGCTGATGGAGACGATGGGCTTCGATCGCGGTGAGTATTCGACGGTGATGGCGCTAACCGCGATGGTGAGCATGGCGGTTTCATTCTCAACGCCCTTTGCGCTCAACATCTTCCGCCAGCGCACGCTGATGCTCACCTCACAGACGCTGTTTCTCGCCGCAGGCGTGATCCTGGCGACCGCCACCTCACACGCTGTAATGCTGGTGGGCATTACTCTGATCTGCGCCGGATTCTCCGTCGGCTTTGGTGTGGCGATGAGTCAGGCGCTTGGCCCCTTCTCGCTGCGGGCTGGCGTGGCCAGCTCGGTGCTGGGCATTGCGCAGGTCTGCGGTTCTTCGCTATGGATTTGGCTGGCGGCGGTGATCGGCCTTAACGCGCTGAATATGCTGATCGGGGTTCTGATTGGCTGTAGCATACTCTGCATTACCTTACTTATGGTCATCCAGCCCGCGGCGCACTATGAAGAAGCCCATCAGCAGTCTCGATCTTAATCTTTTACTTTGCCTGCAACTTTTGTTGCAGGAGCGCAGCGTCACCAAAGCCGCGAAGCGGATGAACGTGACGCCGTCAGCGGTGAGTAAATCGCTGGCGAAGCTGCGCGACTGGTTCGACGATCCGCTGTTTGTGAAAACGCCTTTAGGGCTACTGCCCACGCCTCTGACGGTGAGTCTGGAAAAGGATTTGGCCGACTGGATGCAGATTGGCAACCAGATCCTCGATAAATTCCACCATAGCTCTCCAGGCGGGCTTAAGTTTGTGCTCGCCGCCGAAACACCGCTGATGCTGATCCGCTTTAATACCCTGCTGGAGCAGGTGAACGAGCGCTACCCACAGGCGACGGTGAAGCTGCGGCAATGGGATTACGATTCGCTGGACGCCATTACGCGCGGAGAAGTGGATCTGGGCTTCACCGGGCGTGAAACGCACCCTCGCTCGCGCGAACTGCTAAAGCTGATGCCGTGGTTTATCGACTACGAAATCCTGTTCAGTGACCGTCCGTGCGTGTATTTGCGCGAGGATCATCCCGCGCTCCAGGAAGCGTGGGATCTGGAGACGTTTCTGCGCTACCCGCATATCAGCATCTTCTGGGAACGCAGTGACACCTGGGCGCTCGACGAGGTGCTAAGGGAGATGGGCCGGGAGCGTAACATCGCCATGAGTTTGCCCGGTTTTGAACAGTCGATGTTTATGGCGGCCCAGCCGGATCACAACTACATAGCCACTGCGCCGCACTACTGCCATCACTACAATCAACTCCACCAGCGTAATCTGGTCTGTCTGCCCATTCCCATCGATGAGGCGCAGGCAGAAAACCTCACCGTACCCTTCACGCTGATCTGGCATAAACGGAACAGCCATAATCCGAAAATCCTCTGGCTGCGTGAGACGATTAAAGCGCTGTATACCGCACCAGATCAGGTTTTTGCCTAAGATAATGTAAAGTTCGGTGCTCAGGCTTCTCTTATTTCCATTTACTGATTAAAACAGAAGCTAAGTTAAGCGATAATCATGTAACCGTTTAACCGACTACGACCATTATCAAGGAGCGAAAAATGGCTACGCACTTTGCACGAGGAACATTAACGGAAGGGCATCTCGTATCGGCCAGACTTTCTTCAGCCTGTCACAGTGAGGCGCTCAAACTACCTGAACACCGCAGGACGCGGTTTTTAGCTTCCAGAGCGCTCCTCGCAGAACTGCTTTTTATGCTCTACGGCACTAGCGAACTACCGGACATACTCACCCAGCCAGAAGGTCGCCCGGTTTTTGCGGACCCGGCACTCCCCCATTTTTCCATTGCGTACACCGGCAACATTGTTGGCGTCGCGCTGACGACTGAAGGTGATTGTGGCCTGGATATGGAGCTGCAACGCGTCACGCGTAGCTTCCATGGTGCTAACGCGCTCGATGAATACCCGCTCTCCAGCAATGAAAAGTTGTGGATACGTAACCAGAACGACCCTGTTGAAGCCAGAGCGCAGCTCATCACCCTTCGCCAGAGCATCCGCAAACTGAACGGCGCGGCGTCAGACGACGCCAGCCTGTTGCAGCTGCTCCCCGGCTCCGGACGCCTGCGCGCGACAAAAGCCTCGCTGGTAGAGGCGCTCAGCGACGCTGAGGACGTACTGATCTGGTCCGTTGCGGTGAGCCCCGCCATCGAACGGCTGAAAATCTGGGAATTTGACAGTATTCGCGGTTGGCGTAGTCTTCCGGATGTCCCTGAGCGCGCCAACGAGCCCGCCGCGCGCCTGATGCGATTAACCAGTTTACCGGCAGAAAAAGCATACACCCATAGCTGATCCGTCCAGGGTCATCATGATGAAACAGGAGTAATCATGTCTGATACGTTGAAAGTTGTTACGTTACTGGGAAGCCTGCGCAAAGGTTCTTTTAACGGGATGGTTGCCCGTACGCTGCCGCAGCTGGCGCCTGCGGGAATGGAGATCAGTGCCCTGCCGTCCATTGGCGACATCCCGCTTTATGATGCTGACGTTCAGCAGGAAGAAGGGTTCCCGCAAAGCGTGGAAGCGATAGCCGAGCAGATCCGTCAGGCTGACGGCGTGGTGATTGTGACGCCTGAGTATAACTACTCGGTGCCGGGTGGTCTGAAGAACGCCATTGACTGGCTGTCCCGTTTACCGGAGCAGCCGCTGTCTGGTAAACCTGTGCTGATCCAGACCAGCTCAATGGGCGCCATTGGCGGCGCGCGCTGCCAGTATCACCTGCGTCAGATCCTGGTGTTCCTGGATGCGATGGTGATGAACAAGCCGGAATTTATGGGCGGCCTGATTCAGAACAAGGTCGACCCGCAGACGGGTGAAGTGGTGGATCAGAGTACGCGTGACCATCTCTCTGGCCAGCTGACCGCGTTTGGGGATTATATTAAGCGGGTGAAGGCGTAAGCCTTTACCCTAACCCTCTCCCACAGGGAGAGGGAACTTTGCCCGTAGGTCAGGTAAGCGAAGCGCCACCTGACACCACCAGCATCTTAGTGTGAATCAATAAACACAATCTTCAACACAAACAGCAGCGCAACAATAATCACGCACGGGCTGAGTTCGCGGAAGCGGCCGGTACCGATCTTCATCACGCAGTAAGAGATAAAGCCCAGCGCGATACCTTCGGTGATCGAGAAGCTGAATGGCATCATCACCGCGGTAATAAACGCCGGAACGGCTTCCGTCAAATCTTCCCACTTCACGCGCGCCAGGCTTGAGGTCATCAGCACGCCGACGTAAATCAGCGCGCCAGCTGCCGCGTATGGTGGCACCATCCCCGCCAGCGGAGAGAGGAAGATCACTAGCAGGAACAGCAGACCCACAACTACCGCCGTCAGGCCAGTACGACCGCCCACGGACACACCGGAAGAGGATTCAATGTAAGCGGTAACAGACGAGGTGCCGATGAAAGAGCCAGCGACGGACGAGATGCTATCCACATACAGCGCCTGCTTCATGCGCGGGAATTTGCCTTTTTCATCCGCCAGACCCGCTTTGTCGGTCACGCCAATCAGCGTACCGGAGGAGTCAAACAGGTTGACCAGCATGAAGGAGAAAATCACCCCGGCCAGACCCAGGTTCAGCGAGCCCGCCAGATCAACGTGGCCAATCACGGTAGAGACGCTTGGTGGCGCAGAGACGATACCGTTGTAATGTACGTCACCCAGCATCCAGCCCAGCAGCGTGGTCACAATGATAGAGACCAGCACCGCAGCATGGATGTTGCGCGACGCCAGGATCGCGATGATAAAGAAGCCCAGCACGCCCAGCAGCACGCTGTGAGAGGTCAGGTTACCAATGCTCACCAGCGTTTCCGGGTTCGCCACGATAACGCCAGCGTTTTTCAGCCCCATCATGCCGATAAACAGACCGATACCGCTGGTGATACCCACGCGCAGGCTCACGGGAATGTTCGCAATCATCCAGTAGCGCACGCGGAAGATGGTCAGCAGCAGCAGGCCGACCGCGCCCCAGAAAATAGCGCCCATCCCGACCTGCCACGGCAGGCCCATCGCCTGAACCACCACGAACGCAAAGAACGCATTCAGACCCATTGCCGGGGCCAGCGCCACGGGCAGATTAGCGAAAACGCCCATCAGGATGCTGCCAAGCGCCGCGATCACACAGGTGGTCACGAAGACGGCGCTGGTGTCCATGCCAGCCACGCCCAGAATTTGCGGGTTAACGAAAACGATATAGACCATCGTCAGGAAGGTAGTAAAACCGGCGATCACTTCGGTGCGTGCCGTTGTGCCGTGCTCGCGCAGTTTGAACACGCGCTCAAGCAGCCCCTGACCAGACGTCTGGGTAGTGTGTTGTTGACTCATCATCAATTTCCGAACAAGGAGGGAAAATTCGTCGCTATCCTATACCAAAATGCGACAATAGTGGCGGTTACGGGATACTTTTTTCATTGATTTTGCTTATACGGCAACGATTGCGTCCCGGTGAACTGCCGTACGAAAACGTTAAACTTGTTAAAAGGGAAAGGCATGTCCGGAATTGAAGCGGTATTTTTCGACTGTGACGGTACGCTGGTCGACAGTGAGGTCATTTGTTCCCGCGCGTATGTCGCCATGTTCCAGGAATTTGGTATTACGCTCGATCTCGAAGAGGTGTTTAAACGCTTTAAGGGCGTGAAGCTGTACGAGATCATCGACATCATTAACGAAGAGCACGGGGTGGATCTGGCGAAAGCGGATCTGGAACCGGTGTACCGCGCCGAGGTCGCACGCCTCTTCGACGCCGAGCTGGAAGTTATCGCTGGCGCTAACACGCTGCTGGATGCGATGACGGTGCCGATCTGCGTGGTCTCTAACGGCCCGGTCAGCAAAATGCAGCACTCGCTCGGCAAGCTGAATATGTTGCACCACTTCCCGGAAAAACTGTTCAGCGGCTACGATATCCAGCGCTGGAAGCCGGATCCGGCATTGATGTTCCACGCGGCGAAGGCGATGAACGTCAACGTGGAGAACTGCATCCTGGTGGATGACTCGTCTGCGGGCGCGCAGTCGGGGATTGATGCGGGGATGGAGGTGTTTTACTTCTGCGCCGATCCGCACAACAAGCCGATCGATCATCCAAAAGTGACGACCTTTACCGATCTGGCGCAACTGCCAGCGTTGTGGAAGGCGCGCGGGTGGGATATTACTCGCTGAGTTTTCCCCTCACCCCGGCCCTCTCCCACAGGGAGAGGGAGAAAACCGAATGGTCCCCTCTCCCTGTGGGAGAGGGTTAGGGTGAGGGTAAAAATCACTCTTTCGGATCTTTGCCCGCCAGCAGCTTGTCCAGCTCGTCGCCGCCCACGTGTCGGAAATCCTGCCCCTTCACGAAGTAGAAGATGTATTCGCAAATGTTCTGGCAGCGGTCGCCAATACGCTCGATTGAGCGCGCGCAGAACAGCGCGGTGAGTACGCTTGGAATGGTACGGGAATCTTCCATCATGTAGGTCATCAGCTGACGCACTATGCCTTCGTATTCCTGGTCAACTTTCTTGTCTTCACGGTAGATACGGACCGCTTCGTCCAGATCCATGCGCGCGAAAGCGTCCAGCACGTCGTGCAGCATCTGCACGGTGTGGCGACCGAGAGACTCCAGACTCACCAGCAGCGGCTGGTGCTGCTGGGAGAATTTCTCCAGCGCGGTGCGGCAGATTTTATCCGCCACGTCACCAATACGCTCCAGCTCGGCGATAGTTTTGATGATCGCCATCACCAGACGCAGGTCGCTCGCCGTCGGCTGACGCTTCGCAATGATGCGCACGCAGGCTTCGTCGATGGCGACTTCCATCATATTGACGTTGTGGTCGCCTTCAATAACGCGCTTCGCCAGCTCGCTGTCCTGGTTGTGCATCGCCGTGATCGCATCAGAAAGCTGCTGCTCGACCATGCCGCCCATGGTCATCACCTGGGTGCGAATGCTTTCCAGCTCTGCGTTAAACTGGCCGGAAATGTGTTTATTAAGATTGAGGTTGTCCATGGTTTCTCCACATGCACTAAGGCAAATCAACCGTAGCGGCCAGTAATATAATCTTCGGTTTGTTTCTTCGCCGGACGGGTGAACAGCGCATCCGTATCGCTGAACTCAATCAACTCGCCCAGGTACATAAACGCCGTGTGGTCAGAACAACGTGCAGCCTGCTGCATGTTGTGGGTCACGATCACCACGGTGTAATCCTGCTTCAGCTCGGTGATCAGCTCTTCGATACGCCCGGTTGAGATAGGGTCCAGGGCTGAGCACGGCTCATCCAGCAGCAAGACTTCCGGGCGAATGGCGATACCGCGCGCAATGCACAGACGCTGCTGCTGGCCACCGGAGAGAGAGTACCCGCTCTGGTGAAGTTTATCTTTGGTTTCGTTCCATAATGCGGCCTTGGTCAATGCCCACTGCACGCGCTCGTCCATATCCGCACGGGAGAGCTTCTCAAACAGACGCACACCAAAGGCGATGTTGTCATAGATCGACATCGGGAACGGCGTGGGTTTCTGGAATACCATCCCCACTTTCGCACGCAGCAGGGCGATATCCTGGGTATTGGTCAGGATGTTGTCACCGTCCAGCAGAATTTCACCTTCTGCGCGCTGCTCCGGATAGAGCGAATACATTTTGTTAAAGGTGCGCAGCAGCGTGGATTTACCACAGCCGGACGGACCGATGAATGCCGTTACCTGGTTCTTCGCGATATCCAGATTGATATTCTTCAGGGCATGGAATTTGCCGTAGTAGAAGTTCAAATCACGAACCTGAATCTTACCCGGGGCAGTATCAACCATACTCATTGACTCATTTCCTCATTCGGCGCCGCGAGCTGCCGCGCCGTAAAAATTTAACCGTGTTTCTTCTTCGCGAAAATGACGCGCGCCAGAATGTTCAGCAACAGTACGCAAAGGGTGATGATCAGCACCCCGGCCCAGGCCAGCTGCTGCCATTCCGCGAATGGGCTCATCGCAAATTTAAAGATCGTCACCGGCAGGTTGGCGATCGGCTGCATCATGTCCGTGCTCCAGAACTGGTTGGAGAGGGCGGTAAACAGCAGCGGTGCGGTTTCACCGGCGATACGGGCGATAGCCAGCAGGATACCGGTCATGATCCCCGAGACGGATGCTTTCAGGGTGATCGCCGAAATCATTTTCCATTTCGGCGTGCCCAGCGCGTAAGCCGCTTCACGCAGGCTGTCCGGCACCAGTTTCAGCATGTTTTCAGTAGTACGAATAACGATAGGCACCTGCAACAGCGCCAGCGCAATCACACCCGCCCAGCCGGAGAAGTGTTCCATTTGCGCCACCACGATGGTGTAAACAAACAGACCCACGACAATCGACGGGGCAGAAAGCAGAATGTCGTTAATAAAGCGGATGACTTCAGCGATCCAGGACTTGCGCCCATACTCCGCCAGATAGATACCCGCCATAATGCCCAACGGTGTACCGAAAACGGTCGCCCACAGGATCAGCAGGCCGCTACCCGCCAGGGCGTTTGCCAGACCACCGCCCGCCGTGTTCGGCGGCGGCGTCATTTCCGTGAACAGCGCCAGGGACATTCCATCGATGCCGCGGGTGATGGTTGACATCAGGATCCAGATCAGCCAGAACAGGCCAAACGCCATCGTCGCCATGGAAAGCGTCAGCGCAATGCGGTTTTTAATCCGGCGCTTTGACTGCATTTTGCGACGGGATTCCGCAAGCTGAGCGGTATTTTGCATATCGAGAGTCGCCATTAGCGTGCCCCCTCGTTTTTAGCCAGACGCATAATCATCAGCTTGGAGATAGCCAGCACAATAAAGGTGATAACAAACAGGATCAGGCCCAGTTCCATCAGCGCCGCGACGTGCAGCCCGGATTCCGCTTCGGCAAATTCGTTCGCCAGCGCAGAAGTAATACTGTTCCCCGGCATATAGAGCGAAGCGCTGTCGAGCTGGTAGGTGTTGCCGATGATAAAGGTGACCGCCATGGTTTCACCGAGCGCGCGCCCTAAGCCCAGCATAATGCCGCCAATCACCCCATTTTTGGTGAACGGAAGGACGATGCGCCAGATAACTTCCCAGGTGGTGCAGCCGATGCCGTAGGCGGACTCTTTCATCATCACCGGGGTTTGTTCGAAGACATCGCGCATGACCGCCGCAATGTACGGAATAATCATGATGGCGAGGATCACACCCGCCGCCAGAATGCCGATACCGAATGCCGGGCCGGAGAACAGCGCCCCCACAAACGGAACGGCAGAAAGCACGTTACCGACCGGCTCCTGGAAGTACGTTGCAAACAGCGGAGCAAAAATAAACAGGCCCCACATGCCGTAAACGATACTTGGGATGGCCGCCAGCAGTTCAATGGCGATACCCAGCGGACGCCGCAGCCAGCCTGGCGCCAGTTCCGTCAGGAACAAGGCAATACCGAAGCTCACCGGAACCGCAATTAGCAGGGCGATAAAAGAGGTCACCAGCGTGCCGTAAATCGGCACCAGCGCACCGTAAATATCGTTCGGCGCATCCCACTCTTTGGTCCACAGGAAGGCGAAACCAAATTTTTGAATGCTCGGCCAGGAGGAGAAAATCAGGGACACGATAATGCCGCCCAGCAGCAATAGCACAATCAGCGCAGCCAGTTTCACCAGCGCGCTGAAAATCATGTCACCTTTTTTACCCGGAGGGTTAAATGCAGGCTTGGTTGCAGCCATAAATTACTCTTCTTTATGAGACGTCTTACGAATATGCCCGGTGGCGCTGACGCTTACCGGGCCTACAGAGTAAACCGTAGGGCGGGATCGCTGCGCGCCACCCGCCATCTTCGTTAAAAATATCCTGTTAGTACAGCGCTTTACCGCTGCTGTCTTTCACGTTGGTTTTCCATGCAGCACGAATCTGCTCAACCACGCTGTCTGGCAGGCTGGCGTAATCCAGGTCATTAGCCTGTTTGCCGCCGTTTTTGTATGCCCAGTCGAAGAACTTCAGCACTTCTGCGCCCTGCTCTGGTTTCTTCTGCTCTTTGTGAACCAGAATGAAGGTGGTAGAGGTGATTGGCCACGCGTCTTCACCTTTCTGGTTAGTCAGGTCCTGAGCGAAGGATTTGCTCCAGTCAGCGCCTTTGGCGGCGTTGGCGAAGTTCTCTTCGGTCGGGCTAACCGGTTTGCCGTCGGCAGAAACCAGTTTGGTGTAGGCCAGATTGTTCTGCTTAGCGTAGGCGTACTCTACGTAGCCGATAGAGCCAGGCAGACGCTGTACGAAGGCTGCGATACCGTCGTTGCCTTTACCGCCCAGACCGGTTGGCCAGTTAACGGTAGAGCCGGAACCGACTTTAGATTTCCACTCTTCGTTCACTTTCGCCAGGTAGCTGGTGAACACGAAAGAGGTACCAGAGCCGTCAGCACGACGAACCACCGCGATATTCTGCGAAGGCAGCTTAACGCCTGGGTTCAGCTTAGTGATGGCTTCGTCATCCCATTTTTTGATTTTGCCCAGGTAGATGTCACCCAGGGTTTTGCCGTCCAGCACCAGCTCGCCTGATTTCAGGCCAGGGATGTTAACAGCCAGCACAACGCCGCCAATCACGGTCGGGAACTGGAACAGGCCTTCCTGATTCAGTTTCTCATCAGACAGCGGAGCGTCGGATGCGCCGAAATCAACGGTATTCGCGGTAATTTGTTTTACGCCACCGGAGGAGCCGATACCCTGATAGTTGACCTTGTTACCGGTCTCTTTCTGGTAGGTATCCGCCCATTTGGCATACACCGGCGCAGGGAAGGTTGCACCAGCGCCAGTCAGGCTTGCTGCTGCGAAGGCAGAGAAAGCGCTCATCGATAAGGTCGCGGCGACAACAGTTGCGACAGTGGTACGCATAACTTTCATAATGTCTCCTGCAAGGATTTCGTAAATCATTGTTTAAGTGGCTACGATGAGCAAAATAGGACAAACAGGTGACAGATAAATGTACGAAATATGACAGTTTTATGACAATCAAGGCGTTGGATATAAGTCATTGAAAATGATAATTATATATTCAACCCCCTGCCATAAAATTGTCACAATAAGCATGTTTAGTCTGGTTCAAAAAGCGCAATATGACAACGGCTGTCATAAACAGCCGTTGACGAATCAGTTTTTAATTTCCATCGTAATGGTGGCAGTCGCGGTAAACGTTCCTGGCTCAGGCCTAGCTCCCGTCGCGCTCGCCGGCGCAGCAGAAAAATTAAACTCACCCGTCTCCACACCCAGTCGAGAACGGGTTCCCATGTCCGTTTCCATGCGTCCGCCGTTAACATCCACTTCTTGATTAAACTCGTCGTAGACCTTAATACCCACATCCTGGTTTGTTGTCTCAATCATGGTTGAAAACGCGCCTGCCTGGGTGGCATGGAGTGAAACTTCAACATCTTGCCCTGAGCTCATCCCAGTGCATCTTACCGACGCCTTGATGGGTATTTTCTTATCGGAAAGGCCAGTGCCCGCTACAGATGAAAATGAAGACGCAGAGATTTTACCAAAATCCACTTCAATGATTTGACCGCCGTTAACTTCACACTCCTGCGGCGCGGTAATATCCCCTTGAATAAAAACATCAGCCAGTTTATTGCCATAGTCGGTGGCTAATACACTAGAAGTATTAGCATACAGCGAAGCGAGTAACGTCAACGGAATAGTAACGGTGCCGATAAACGGTTCTTTGACATAAAAATAAATGGTTGCGTCGGAACCGCTTGTAAAGGTGGTCGTATTAAGGGAATTAACGCAGTTGTAATAACCACTGGGGTTGTTAGGCCGGTCCTCAAAGGGAACGTTGATATAACCGCGCCCCATGATCATGATCGACAATCCAACATCTAAATACTCATCTAATACATAGTATTGCACTTTATTTCGGCTGACGCTTTTCCGCAAGGCGGGGTTATCTTTGGCTGTAAAGTAAACATAGTTATAATCGCGATTACAGTGGCATACCCCTTCATACTGACCACCGTTATCTACTTGTTTGCTAATTGTCTGGCCAGCTTTATTCTGTGAGGCGCTGAGCGTAGTGCCGGAAAACGAAAGTATGCTGTGGTGTGTACCGCCTTTAGCTTCGCAATATGTATCCGCAGACCATGCGTGCTGGCACACTGCGCAGATGCACAGCACGATGATTAATTTAACGATATTCAATTTGATACTCCGTTATTAGCGCATGTTACCGGCAGTTGTAACAGCCCATTGTCCTTTGGCGCTTCGAGATGATACTCAACCTGGCAGATGGATTGACCAGTAATATTAAAACGGCCAACTAAGGGCATTCCTGAAAGATAAAGCTCGCCGTTATCCCCCACAATCCCGGTTACCGTTCCCGTATCCAGATCGGCCGTCGCCATTGCGCCAAACGGCGCAGGTTTGCCGTTAGCCATAATGACGCTGAATAAAACGCGATAGCCGATGCGAGTTTTAAACGCTGCTTTCACTACCGCGCCGCGGGTAGGTACAAGATTAACAACGGTATTATCCAGTTCGACGTTAGCACGTGAAAAATAGTTGCTGTTAATCGCTATACGGTTTTCTTCGTAAGGATTAAGCTGCGTTTTGACGGTGTATCCACGCCAGTCCGTCGCTACCCCGGTCGTGTTTTCAACCGACAGGCCGCCCGCTCCTGGCGCTTCCACTAGCGCCACCGTTTCACCCAACTCCTGGGAAAAGGTCACGCCGTCGCGGTGAATCAGAATACCGCCACGCGCCCCGTAGTTTATACGCTGCGAATCCTGGCTATAGGCGTAGCTGCCATTTACCGATCCGTAGGTGCCGTCGTAGTTCAGGCTGGCATTGCTGCTATGGGTATTATTCGATGTATTCGTCCAGGACTCCTGCACGCTATACGCCAGATTGTGGCCTTCCAACAGAGTGCCGCCGATCCCGGCCTGCATGCTACTGTCGTTATGATTATTCTGGGTCATGGAGTAGTTAACGTAACTCCCTTCCAACCAGCCAGAGAGCGGCAAAGAAACCGTGAACATAAAAATATGTTCGCTATCGGTGTAGTCGTCGCTGTGGCTGCCGCTGGAATAGCGGTTGATCGAGTCGGTATAATTCCATGTCAGGTTCCATGATATCTGCCGCCAGTTATTGCTGTAACCAAGCTGAAGCAGACGCTCGACCTCATCGGTGTGCCAGTACTGCTGACGGCTCAGCGTCAGGTAGAAATTTCCCCGATCGGGCCCCAACGATTGGGTCCAGGTACCTTCCAGGCGACTACGCCGGTTTCCCATGTTCCAGAAATCAGAAACATCATTCTGGCGAGATGCCCACTCGGTTAGTGAATAAAAGCCTTCTGTAGAGTACCGGTATCCTACGAGACGAAAATTGGTATCTGTATCATCAAATCGTTTGGAATAGAGGAAACGGTATGATTGCCCTTTTTCCTCGTCGCCATTGTCAAAAGACGAGCGAGCCTGGGTTATATCTAGCGACATCGCACCCAGCGCACCCATATCCTTCCCCATCCCTATAGCTGCGGAGGCATAATCTTGCGCAACCTGCGTTCCACCGTAGAGCGTTAATCCCCACGGCATCCCGTGTAATACCTGCGCCTGTAACACATCGGGTGTAAAGCCGCTCTCAGCGCGCATTTCACCGACGCTGACATCAACGTCGGTCTGTCCTTCTCGTTTCAGTATTGCCAGAGAAGCGTAAGGCTGTGTAAAACGCTGCTCGCTGCCGTCTTCCTCTTTGATTGTTACGTCCAGATCGCCGCCACCGCTGGTGGTATTCAGATCGGTGATTTCAAACGCGCCCTGCGGTACCGCCGACTGATAGATCACATAGTTATTCTGGCGGATCGTCACGGTCGCGTTGCTTTTTGCGATACCGCGCACTATCGGCGCAAAGCCATTCTGACTGGACGGTAGCATGTCGTCATCGGTATAGAGTCTGACGCCGCGGATCTGCGTACTGTCAAAGATGTCGCTTGCGGTCCAGGTATCGCCAACCATGATCTGGCTGCGTAGCGCGGCGATATCTCGCTGCACATAGCTGCTGATGGAGTGGTACTCAGCGCTGCCTGCTGTCGAATCCACTGTGCTGTAGTTGCGAAGCCGCCAGGACCCGAGATTAAGACCATTGCGCAAATTCAGGTAGTAGCTGTCATCCTCCTCAGAATCATAATTTGATCGAAGAGTATGCGAACCGGAAAAGTCATAGTTGGTCATCAAGGCGTTAATGCCTTCATCCCATCGCGAGGGACTAATATAATCATACGCCGCTGAATCAAGATAAATTTGTGGAATGGAGATGTTCAACACCAGCTTGTTGCCGTCGAATAGCCAGCGTGATCCCTCCACCAACGGAGCGGGGTTGACGCAGGCGGTGCTATCCACTCCACGCAGCGTTTTCAACGCCTCAACCTTTACGCCGTAAGATATAAGGACATCATTGATAGCGACGTAGCAAGGATGGAGTTCGTCCTCGGGAGCATCCTGCACAAACGTCACTTCCTTACGTTCAAAAAATTTGCCGTTAATGAATACATCAACTTTATAGCTGCCAGGGGGAAGCGCGTTGGAACGGTTAAATTGACGAATATCGACATCGACCGGATGATCGATTTCCAGAAGTTTCGGGTTAAACAGGCTGTCCTGTGCTAACGACTGAACAGGAATGCTCAGACATAACCCCGATATCATGGCAATGCAGTGACGTAAGCCAATCATTAAGACATCCCTATCAGAATATTAAAGCACCTGTTTTACTGGGTTGCTGACGGCGCCGTAATCATTAATAAAACGCCAAACAAGCGTATGGCCTGCACTTCCTGGTGGTAATGTCAGCGAGAGTTTTTCAAAGGGTTTGATCATATTGACTGGTATGTCTTTACCATCAACTGATACATCCATGATATTGATATGGATAGGATTATTATTCTGAACAATAAGTTGCCGACCTTGTTTTGACCATGCGACGTTCGCTACCGCCTTCTCAGGGATTAACGTAATAGCCGCCGGTCGCCAGAACAGTTTGATACGTGTCTTAATCGCAATTTCCAGCGAGCTGGTCTCTTTTTTACTGCTGGATGGCGGAATATTTTTTATGTTCAGCCAAAAAACGGATTCGCGATCGGTGGGCAACGTCCCGGCCATTTTAAGTACGCGTAAGACCTTTTCTTGCATTGGCTCAAGCCTGGAAACGGGTGGTATGACGGTAAAAGGCGGTTTATGTTTATCTTCTTTGTCAAAGGGGTCGACCCAGGTTTGTATCAGGTACGGCAGATCGCTCTCTTTGTTGTAAATCGATATGGTGGCATCAGGACTATCAGCCAAAAAAATGACGCGCGTGCCGCCGACAATGATGCCTGCACAGGCTATTGACGAGCTGAGACACATTGTCGCAGCCATGAATGTTTTAAATAAACGTGTAAAAGCAACCATACAGCCTCTCATTAGTTGACGCCCTTAAAATGTTTATTATTAGCAACGCGAATAAGGGCGTCTTTTAACTAATAAATGTAATTATTTCACATATTCAACGGTGAACTGAGAGTCAGCGTTAGCTGTACCTGGCGTTACGGTCGTAGAGGTTGCAATATAACGTGCAATGAATTTTAAATCGGCCTTAGTATCCACAATATCAGTTGTGGCAGAATCTTTGTATAACTCAACCTGAGAGTTGTCTGCGCGGTTATAGATACGAATCGCTACGCCCGTTGCAGTGACCGCGTCGCCTGTACCCGTAAAGTCGCCTGGCGTGCCTGTTTTTTCCGGGTTACCTATCGCCAGATCGCCATTGCCAGCTTCAGTACCGTCAAATCGAACCGATGCCTTGGTATAGGTTGGCGGGCATTTCTCCAGGCTGATAGTGAATTGCGTTGGTGCGGAGGTGCTGCCTACACCGTTGAATGCCGTTTTACTGACTTTACCTAAATCAACGTTTTGTTCTTTCGTAACGGTGGTAATTTCACAAGCGCTATCAATGATCTCACCACGGAAATGTACAGTACCATCAGATGCCAGAGCAGCACCAGATAATATGGATGAAGACAAGATTATTGCGCTGGCGATAGCATTTAGTTTCATGACAACCCCTATTAATTTTATATCGCTGATATTTTATTTATTAACCAAATAAAATGATTAAATTTGAAGCGGCGTAATATTACGATCCTAAAAACGCCTCTGACAAATAAGTTTTCCAGCTTGTAATATTTTATTTTAAGAAGGATGAATGAAATGTATCAGATTCAATCATGTTATAAATATCAGCCACAAACAATAAATGCGATATCTACTGGCAGGAGGATTATTTTAGGAATATATTAATATCTTAATAATAAACAATTATTATTTGATCGTTTTTGCAACAGCACAAGTCCAAAAAACGGAGAGCGAAAAAAATGTAACCACATGTTTTACATGAAACATTTTACGCCATAGGGTACACAAGAAAGTAAAAATGAGGCGTGTAAAGAAGTAGCAACAAATAAAAAGGCTGCCACGCAAATGGCAGCCTTTTTACAGGAAGTGATTACTCAACGGTAACCGATTTAGCCAGGTTACGTGGCTGGTCTACGTCGGTGCCCTTGATCAGCGCGACGTGATAAGCCAGCAGTTGCAGCGGTACGGTGTAGAAGATCGGCGCAATCACCTCTTCCACATGCGGCATCTCGATGATGTGCATGTTGTCGCTGCTGGCGAAACCGGCATCTTTATCCGCAAAGACGTACAGAACACCACCACGGGCGCGCACTTCTTCGATGTTAGATTTCAGTTTTTCCAGCAGTTCGTTGTTAGGTGCCACCACGATAACTGGCATATCCGCATCGATCAGCGCCAGCGGGCCATGCTTCAGCTCGCCTGCCGCATAGGCTTCAGCGTGAATATAAGAGATCTCTTTGAGCTTCAGTGCGCCTTCCAGCGCAATCGGATACTGATCGCCACGCCCCAGGAACAGGGAGTGATGTTTGTCAGAGAAATCTTCAGCCAGCGCCTCAATGCGTTTGTCCTGAGACAGCATCTGCTCAATACGGCTCGGCAGCGCCTGAAGGCCATGCACGATGTCGTGTTCAACGGAAGCATCCTGGCCTTTCAGACGCGCCAGTTTCGCCACCAGCATCAGCAGAACGGTCAGCTGAGTAGTAAACGCTTTGGTGGAAGCCACGCCGATTTCGGTACCCGCTTTGGTCATCAGCGCCAGATCGGATTCACGTACCAGCGAAGAGCCCGGCACGTTACAAATGGCCAGCGAGCCGAGGTAACCCAGTTCTTTAGACAGACGCAGCGCCGCCAGGGTATCGGCCGTTTCGCCAGACTGAGAAAGGGTGATCATCAGGCTGTTACGACGCACCGCAGATTTGCGATAGCGGAACTCAGAGGCGATTTCCACATCACACGGCACACCCGCCAGGGATTCAAACCAGTAGCGCGAGACCATACCGGAGTTGTAAGAGGTACCGCAGGCCACGATCTGAATGTGCTCGACTTTGCTCAGCAGTTCGTTGGCATTGGCGCCCAGCTCGCTCAGATCCACTTCACCATGGCTGATGCGACCAGTCAGGGTGTTTTTAATGGCGTTTGGCTGTTCGTAGATCTCTTTCTGCATGTAGTGACGGTAAGCACCTTTGTCGCCCGCGTCGTATTGCAGGTTTGATTCGATCTCCTGACGCTTAACCTGCTCGCCTTTTGTGTCGAATACGGTCACGCTGCGACGTGTCACCTCGGCAATGTCTCCCTCTTCCAGGAAGATAAAGCGACGGGTAACCGGCAGCAGCGCCAGCTGGTCGGAAGCGATAAAGTTTTCACCCATGCCCAGACCAATCACCATCGGACTACCGGAACGCGCGGCCAGCAGCGTGGACGGGTCGCGGGAATCCATGATCACCGTACCGTAAGCACCACGTAGCTGAGGGATAGCGCGCAGCACCGCATCACGCAGTGTACCGCCCTTTGCCAGCTCCCAGTGCACCAGGTGAGCAATCACTTCGGTGTCGGTTTCAGAGACGAAGGTATAGCCGCGCGCTTTCAGTTCTTCACGCAGCGGTTCGTGGTTTTCGATAATGCCGTTATGCACGACCACGATGTGTTCAGACACATGCGGGTGTGCGTTGCCTTCAGATGGCTCACCGTGGGTAGCCCAGCGGGTATGCGCAATACCGGTGCCACCGTGCAGCGGATGTTCTTCCGCAGCCTGGGCCAGCATCTGCACTTTACCGAGACGGCGCAGACGGGTCATATGACCTTCTGCATCAACGACAGCCAGCCCGGCTGAGTCGTAACCACGGTATTCCAGACGACGTAAACCTTCGAGAAGGATTTCAGCAATATCACGCTGCGCAACTGCGCCAACAATTCCACACATAGTTATATTTCCTGATTATGGCGTTATGCCATGCGTTGTCGCTGACCTGTATTTGCCCTTTCCGGGCGCCCCGAGCCTTGTAGAGAGTGGGGTTATTTTTATGGGTACTGCTTGTGGGGGGAGGATTATGTTATCCCCTCACCCCGGCCCTCTCCCCAAAGGGGCGAGGGAGAAAAACACCGCACCGAACAATCCCCTCTCCCCTGTGAGGAGAGGGTTAGGGTGAGGGGTATAAATCCGTTACTTCTGCTTCACCGGGCGTTTCCAGCCCTGCTTGCTGACCTGCGGAACGCGGCTTAACACCAGCTCGTTCTCGGCCACATCGCGCGTAACGGTTGTCCCGGCGGCAATGGTCACGCCTTTGCCCACGGTAACAGGCGCCACCAGCTGGGTATCGGAGCCTACAAACACGTCATCACCAATGATGGTTTTAAACTTATTGGCGCCGTCATAGTTACAGGTAATCGTCCCTGCACCAATGTTTACGTTGTCGCCAATTTCCGCATCGCCCAGATAGGTCAGATGACCCGCTTTAGAGCCCTTACCCAGACGCGCTTTTTTCATTTCCACGAAGTTACCTACGTGAGCACCTTCCAGCAGCTCAGCGCCCGGGCGCAGACGCGCAAATGGGCCAATCGTACAGGCCGCCTCAAGATGGGCATCTTCCACCACGCTGTACGGGCTGATTTCGCAGTCGTCACCGATCGCGCTGTTTTTAATCACACAGCCGGTGCCGATTTTGACGCGGTTGCCCAGCGTGACGTTACCTTCCAGGATAACGTTAGTATCTATTTCAACGTCGCGCCCGTGGGTCAGCGTGCCACGCAGATCGAAACGCGCCGGATCGCGCAGCATAACGCCCGCGAGCAACAGCTTTTCTGCCTGCTCGGACTGGTAAATACGCTCAAGACGGGAAAGCTGGAGACGGTTGTTTACCCCGTCCGTTTCGCTGATACGCGCCGGATGAACGGCAGCAATCTCACGCCCTTCCTGGTAAGCCATCGCAATGATGTCGGTGATGTAGTATTCACCCTGCGCGTTGTTATTGTTGAGTCTGGACAGCCAGCGCTTCATATCCGCACCGTTCGCAATCAGGATGCCGGTGTTGATCTCCTGAATCTGGCGCTGTTCGTCAGTGGCATCTTTATGCTCAACAATCCCCGTCACGTTGCCGTTTTCACGCGTAATGCGGCCATAGCCGGTTGGATCGTCCAGCACGACGGTCAACAAACCGATGCCACCCTGCGGTTTGGCTTCACGCAGCCGAGTAAGGGTTTCAACGGAGATCAGCGGGACGTCGCCGTAGAGCATCAGGATATCTTCATCATCAGCGAAGAAGGGTGCAGCCTGCTGCATTGCATGACCCGTACCCAGCTGTTCTGCCTGAAGCACCCAGTTGAGATTGTCGTCACGCAGCGTTTTTTTCAGCAGATCGCCGCCATGTCCATAAACCAGATGCACCTGGCTGGCGCCTAATTCATTCGCTGCATCAATAACATGCTGAACCATTGGCTTTCCTGCCAGCGTGTGGAGCACTTTAGGCAGATCGGAATACATGCGGGTACCTTTGCCTGCGGCAAGGATCACCACGCTCATCGCACTGTTTAACATACGCATCCTGACGGTAGTTTGTGTGAGAAGTAAAAACGTTTGATGCTTAAAATTCTACATCTTTTTCATCATGAATTAAGGCCGAAAAAAAAAGCCAGCCTGGGATCCAGACTGGCTTTTGTGCTTTTCAAGCCGGTGTTACATCGCTTTTTTGGTCAACTCGATAACGCGCAGTTTCGCGATCGCTTTGGCCAGCTCCGCAGACGCCTGAGCGTAATCCACGTCACCATGAGAGCTGTTAATGTGCTCTTCAGCCTTACGCTTCGATTCCAGGGCTCGCGCTTCGTCGAGATCCTGGCCACGAATAGCGGTATCGGCCAGAACGGTCACACTGCCTGGCTGCACTTCAAGAATGCCGCCGGACAGATAGATAAACTCTTCATGACCGAACTGTTTAACGATGCGGATCATACCAGGCTTAATGGCGGTGAGCAGCGGTGCGTGACCCGGGAAAATACCCAGTTCACCTTCACTACCCGTTACCTGGATTTTCTCGACCAGACCAGAGAACATTTGTTGCTCTGCGCTGACGACGTCCAGGTGGTAAGTCATTGCCATATCACCCTCCGATTAAGGCGTTAAAGTTTTTTGGCTTTTTCCACGGCTTCTTCGATGGAACCAACCATGTAGAACGCCTGCTCTGGCAGGTGATCGTATTCGCCTTCCATGATGCCTTTAAAGCCACGGATGGTGTCTTTCAGGGAAACGTATTTACCTGGAGAACCGGTGAATACTTCCGCAACGAAGAACGGCTGGGACAGGAAGCGCTGGATCTTACGCGCACGTGCTACCACCAGTTTGTCTTCTTCAGACAGTTCATCCATACCCAGGATGGCGATGATGTCTTTCAGTTCCTGATAACGTTGCAGCAGGGACTGTACGCCACGCGCGGTGTCGTAGTGCTCCTGGCCAACAACCAGTGGATCCAGCTGACGGCTGGTGGAGTCCAGCGGGTCAACGGCCGGGTAGATACCCAGAGACGCGATCTGACGGCTCAGTACCACGGTTGCATCTAAGTGAGCAAAGGTGGTGGCTGGAGATGGGTCAGTCAAGTCATCCGCAGGTACGTATACCGCCTGAACGGAAGTGATAGAACCAGTTTTGGTAGAGGTGATACGTTCCTGAAGAACACCCATCTCTTCCGCAAGCGTAGGCTGATAACCTACCGCTGAAGGCATACGACCCAGCAGTGCAGATACTTCAGTACCGGCCAGGGTGTAACGGTAGATGTTATCAACGAACAGCAGAACGTCACGGCCTTCGTCACGGAACTTCTCAGCCATCGTCAGGCCAGTCAGCGCAACGCGCAGACGGTTTCCTGGTGGCTCGTTCATCTGGCCGTAAACCAGGGATACTTTATCCAGAACGTTGGAGTCGGTCATTTCGTGGTAGAAGTCGTTACCCTCACGAGTACGTTCACCTACGCCCGCAAACACGGAGTAACCGGAGTGCTCGATCGCGATGTTACGGATCAGCTCCATCATGTTTACGGTTTTACCTACACCCGCACCACCGAACAGACCGACTTTACCGCCCTTCGCGAACGGACACATCAGGTCGATAACTTTGATGCCGGTTTCCAGCAGTTCCTGAGAGCTGGACAGCTCTTCGTAGGAAGGTGCCGCGCGGTGGATAGCCCAACGCTCTTCTTCACCGATGTCGCCTTTCATGTCGATTGGTTGACCCAATACGTTCATGATACGACCCAGTGTTGCTTTACCTACCGGGACTTCGATCGGGTGCTCAAGGTCTTTTACTTCCAGACCACGACGCAGACCGTCGGAAGAACCCATGGCGATGGTACGCACGATACCGCCGCCGAGCTGCTGCTGAACTTCCAGCACCAGGCTCTCGTTACCATTCTGTACCTCAAGCGCGTCGTACACGCGTGGTACGGCGTCCTGAGGGAACTCGACGTCCACCACGGCGCCGATTACCTGGACAATCTTTCCAGTAGCCATCTTGAATCCTCTACGTAATTCGTAAACCTGGTTAAACCGCGGCGGCCCCCGAGACGATCTCGGTGAGTTCCTGAGTAATGCTGGCCTGACGAGCTTTGTTGTAAACCAACTGCAGCTCTTTAATCAGGCTGCCGCCATTATCGGTCGCGGCTTTCATCGCCACCATTCGTGCGGCCTGCTCGCTGGCCAGGTTTTCTACAACGCCCTGATAAACCTGAGATTCAACGTAACGACGCAGCAGGGTATCCAGCAGCGGTTTCGGATCGGGTTCATACAGGTAATCCCAGGCTTTCTGTTTCAGCTCGTCATCTTCTGATGCCGGTAACGGCAGCATCTGAGTGAGCGTAGGCACCTGAGACATGGTGTTAATAAATTTGTTGCTGACAACGTACAGTCTGTCCAGACGGCCTTCATCGTAGGCCTGCAACATCACTTTAACCGGGCCGATCAGTTCGGACAGGGACGGGTTATCACCCATACCGGTCACCTGAGCGACAATGTTGCCACCAACGGAGTTAAAGAAAGAGACGCCTTTAGAGCCAATCAGTGCCAGATCGCACTGAACGCCTTTATCGGACCAGCCTTTCATATCCGCCAGCAGTTTTTTGAACAGGTTAATGTTCAAGCCGCCACACAGACCACGGTCAGTCGACACCACCAGGTAGCCCACGCGCTTAACGTCGCGTTCTTCCAGGTAAGGGTGCTTATATTCCAGATTACCGTTTGCAAGGTGACCAATCACTTTGCGCATGGTCTCTGCATAAGGACGGCTGGCCGCCATGCGATCCTGCGATTTACGCATTTTGGAAGCGGCGACCATCTCCATCGCTTTAGTGATCTTTTGCGTGTTCTGGACGCTTGCGATCTTACTACGTATCTCTTTTGCGCCGGCCATGAGCTTCTCCTCAATGCCAGACGGCTTGTCCTGAGACAAGCCGCCGGACGATTACCAGGATTGGGTTGCTTTGAAGGAATCGAGGATAGCTTTCAGCTTGCCTTCGATTTCGTCGTTATAGCCACCGGTCTGGTTGATCTCTTGCATCAGCGGAGCGTGATCACGGTCGACGTAAGCCAGCAGAGCGGCTTCGAAGCTACCGATTTTCGCCAGTTCCACATCTTCGAGGTAACCGCGTTCAGCCGCGAACAGTACCAGGCCCTGCTGAGCAACAGACATTGGCGCGTACTGTTTCTGCTTCAGCAGCTCGGTCACTTTCTGACCGTGGCTCAGCTGTTTACGGGTTGCTTCGTCCAGATCGGATGCGAACTGAGAGAACGCAGCCAGTTCACGATACTGTGCCAGCGCGGTACGGATACCACCGGACAGTTTCTTGATGATCTTGGTCTGAGCAGCACCACCCACACGGGATACGGAGATACCCGGGTTAACCGCCGGACGAATACCGGAGTTAAACAGGTTGGTTTCCAGGAAGATCTGACCATCGGTAATGGAGATTACGTTGGTCGGAACGAACGCAGAAACGTCACCCGCTTGGGTTTCAATGATCGGCAGGGCGGTCAGAGAACCTGTTTTACCCTTCACTTCACCTTTGGTGAAGTTCTCGACGTATTCCGCGTTAACGCGGGAAGCACGCTCCAGCAGACGAGAGTGGAGGTAGAATACGTCGCCCGGGAATGCTTCACGTCCTGGTGGACGACGGAGCAGCAGGGAAACCTGACGATAAGCAACAGCCTGTTTAGACAGGTCATCGTATACGATCAGCGCATCTTCACCGCGGTCACGGAAGTATTCGCCCATTGCGCAACCGGCGTATGGTGCCAGGTATTGCAGTGCAGCAGATTCAGACGCGGTTGCTACCACAACGATGGTGTTAGACAGTGCGCCGTGCTCTTCCAGTTTACGAACCACGTTGGAAATGGTGGACGCTTTCTGGCCGATAGCCACGTACACACATTTGATGCCGGAATCACGCTGGTTGATGATGGCGTCGATTGCCATCGCGGTTTTACCGGTCTGACGGTCACCGATGATCAGTTCACGCTGACCACGACCGATTGGGATCATGGCATCAACGGACTTATAACCCGTCTGTACTGGCTGATCAACAGACTGACGGTCGATAACGCCTGGTGCGATAACTTCGATTGGGGAGAAGCCATCGTGCTCAACCGGACCTTTACCGTCGATTGGCGCACCCAGGGTGTTAACAACGCGACCCAGCAGGCCACGGCCAACCGGCACTTCAAGAATACGGCCAGTACACTTAACCTTCATGCCTTCGGCGAGGTCAGCGTATGGACCCATCACAACGGCACCTACGGAGTCGCGCTCCAGGTTCAGTGCGATAGCGTAACGGTTACCCGGCAGGGAAATCATCTCACCCTGCATACAATCGGCCAGGCCGTGGATGCGGATAACACCGTCACTTACAGAAACAATAGTACCTTCGTTGTGAGCTTCACTCACAACATTGAACTGAGCAATGCGCTGCTTGATCAGTTCGCTGATTTCGGTGGAATTCAGTTGCATGCTCCAGTCCCCTTAAGACTGCAAGACGTCTGCAAGGCGCTCAAGACGGCCGCGTACGCTGCCATCAATGACCATATCACCCGAGCGGATGATTACGCCTGCCATTACAGACTTATCGATTTTGCAATTCAGCTTAACTTTGCGTGACAGACGTTTTTCCATCGCGGCGGTGATTTTCGCAAGCTGTTCGTCACTCAGTTCAGTCGCGGAAGTTACTTCAACTTCAGCGGTAGCTTCACTAAGGGCACGTAAGTGCTCAAACTGCTCGAGAACATCCGGGAGCACACGGAGACGACCATTTTCCGCCATCACCTTAATCAGGTTCTGGCCGTTGGCATCCAGTTGCTCTCCGCACACGGCGATAAACGACGCGGCGAGGGTTTCAGGCGCTAACGCACCAGAAAGCAACTCGGCCATTTGTTCGTTTTTCGTCACCTCAGCGGCAAACGCCAGCATATTCTGCCAGCGATCGACATTTTGGTGTTCGACAGCAAAGTCAAAAGCTGCTTTGGCGTAGGGGCGAGCTACCGTAACAAATTCAGACATCAGCCCCTCCCTCCTTACAGTTCAGCGACAAGTTTGTCCACGATGTCGCTGTTAGCAGCTTCATCCACGGAACGTTCGATGATCTTCTCGGCGCCAGCAACAGCCAGAATCGCAACCTGCTTACGCAGTTCTTCACGAGCACGTTTACGCTCAGCTTCAATTTCAGCCTGAGCCTGTGTCACGATCTTAGTACGTTCCTGTTCTGCTTCAGCTTTGGCTTCGTCCAGGATCTGAGAACGGCGTTTGTTAGCCTGTTCAATGATTACCTGAGCTTCAGCTTTCGCTTTTTTCAGCTGGTCTGTCGCGTTGGCCTGTGCAAGGTCCAAATCTTTCTTAGCGCGTTCTGCGGAAGCCAGACCGTCAGCAATTTCTTTCTGACGTTTTTCGATGGCAGCCATTAAAGGCGGCCATACATACTTCATGCAGAACCAGACAAAGAGAATAAACGCGATGGCCTGGCCGAGGATTGTTGCGTTCATGTTCACAGCACAATACCTCTTAAATTTCTGTGGCTTGGGGTTTTAAAACAACTACTACGCGACAGCAAACATCACGTACAGACCCAGACCTACAGCGATCATTGGGATTGCATCCACCAGACCCATAACGATAAAGAACTGAGTACGCAGCAGAGGAATCAGATCAGGTTGACGCGCTGCGCCTTCCAGGAATTTGCCCCCGAGGATGCCGATACCGATCGCAGCACCGATAGCCGCCAGACCCATCATCACAGCGGCAGCCATGTACAGCAGATCCATATTCAGGTTTTCCATGACAGTCTCCAGTTTGTTTCAATTAAAACGTAGTAGTGTTGGTAAAAAATCAGTGCTCTTCAGACGCCATCGACAGATAGACGATCGTCAGAACCATGAAGATAAAGGCTTGCAGCGTAATGATCAGGATGTGGAAAATGGCCCATGGCACATTCAGAATCCACTGTGACCACCACGGCAGAAGACCCGCGATCAGAATGAAAATCAGCTCACCCGCATACATGTTGCCGAACAGTCGCAGACCCAGTGAAACAGGTTTGGACAGCAGGCTAACGCCTTCCAGAATCAGGTTGACCGGAATAAACGCCCAGTGGTTGAACGGCTGCAAGGTAAGCTCTTTCACAAAGCCGCTTACGCCTTTCATTTTGATGCTGTAGAACAGAATGAGGATAAATACGCCCAGCGCCATCGACAGGGTGATGTTCACGTCGGCAGACGGAACCACGCGCAGTGCAGGCAGGCCGAGTACGTGCTCACCGATCCAAGGTAAGAAATCGATAGGCAGGAGGTCCATCAGGTTCATCAGGAAGACCCAAACGAACACGGTCAGGGCCAGCGGAGCAATCAGTTTGCTCTTACCATGGTACATGTCTTTCACGCTGCCATGGACGAAGCCGATGATCATCTCGATGAACGTCTGGAATTTCCCTGGAACACCGCTGGTCGCCTTTTTAGCAACGCTACGGAACATGGCCAGGAACAGAAGACCCAAAACCACCGAGAAGAACATGGAGTCGATGTTGATCGTCCAGAAGGTGGCCGGGGGGTTATGTGGATCCACCAGCGAGAATGTACGCAGGTCCAGCTGAAGGTTATTCAGATGGTGACCTATGTAATCCTGCGGCGTCATATTTTCTGAAGCCATGATGCCTTTTACCCTTTGTTATTGATTACAGCTGGAGCCAGAACTTGTACCACCAGCACCAAAACCCACGTTGCTATCAGCGGCATGAATACCACTTTCAAAACCGCCAGCGCCATCACCAGTAGAGCAAAGGTCAGCAACACCTTACACACTTCGCCGAGAGCGAAGGACCAGGCCACGCGGCCTTTGGCAGGTGTATGCGCCTGATGACGCCAGGCAAAAATCATAAACAACACGTTTGGCAGAACCACCGCCAAACCTCCGCACGCGGCGGAGATGCCCCAGAAGGGGTCTTTGAGGCTAAACAGCAGTCCACTTGCTATCACAGCCAGAAACTGAATGAACAGAAGCTTACGAGCAACGTTTCTACTCAAGAGCGACACAGACATCACGTTTTTACTCCTGCTCCCTTCGAGGTATGCCGCGTGTCGTATAAAACGTCCTTTAAGGCTCAGAGTCAAGCATCAAAAAGCGGTCAAATTATACGGTGCGTACCCGTGATTTCAAACATTAAGTAGCGAAAAGGTGAATAAATGTTTAAATATTTTTCCCCAGTCCTATTTTTCAACTTTTGACCTAAGCGTTGACCTTCAGGCAAAACTGCAAACAGCGCGGAAACGTTGGTGATAAAGCGTGCACGAGATCACAAAATACACATTTGCGATAAAGTGGTATTTATCAAAGACGTAAAACGATTAATTTCATCTGCATGAAATTAAAGCAAAAAAACCGCAACTATTTTTAAAACAGAGCCGTATACAACAAAAACCTTTTATTGACATTCTTAATAAATATTTAACATTCCATTCTTGTTGCTTTTACCCACTTTTAGCAGACTGATAATTTCATGGTTGACTATCCTCTGAGTGAACGAATCACGTCAGGTTAACCATAAGAAAATACATGGTAACAACAAGGTTAAATTAACGACGACCAAATCAGACTGAATGTGCTGCTTTTTAACACGATCAGAACAGCACAAATTCCACATTTTTTATTAATTTTTTAAAAAGTGTTTGGCTTAATTATCACCAGATGACGCTCACCTTCGAGCTGAGGGATCTGGAGTTTCTCAATGGATTCGACAACAAAACCGTCCGGAAGCTGCTCGATTTCGTCCCCCGGAAGTTGCCCTTTCAGCGCATAAAAACGCCCCTTCTCCGCTGGCAGGTGTTTGCACCAGCTCACCATGTCATTGAGTGAGGCAAACGCGCGGCTGATAACACCGTCAAACGGTGGCTCTGCCGGGAACTCCTCTACCCTGCTCTGTACGGGCGTAATGTTTTCCAGCTTCAGCTCATGCTGAACCTGGCGTAAAAAGCGTACGCGCTTGCCCAGGCTGTCCAGCAGCGTGAAATGACTCTCCGGTCGAACAATAGACAACGGAACGCCCGGCAAGCCCGGACCGGTGCCCACATCGATAAAACGTTCACCGTTCAGATACGGCGCCACGACGATGCTATCGAGAATATGGCGAATCAGCATCTCGTTGGGATCGCGTACGGAGGTGAGGTTGTACGCTTTATTCCATTTGTTCAGCATATCGACATAGGCCACCAGCTGATTTTTCTGGTGATCGGTGAGCGAAATACCTGCCTGTTCCAGCAGACGAGAGAGTTTATTGAGCACGGTGGATACCTGTTGAGAAACTTAAGTGGCGGGTGGCGCTTCGCTAACCCGCCCTACGGGTTCAGTAGGCCCGGTAAGCGCAGCGCCACCGGGCTATTTACAGAGCATTACGCGCTACGGCGCAGCATGCCCTGCTTTTTCAGCCACACCAGCAGAATCGAAATCGCGGCAGGTGTGACGCCAGAGATACGTGAGGCCTGGCCAATCGATACAGGTTTGTGATCGTTCAGCTTAGCGATCACTTCGTTGGAAAGGCCCGTCACCTGACGGTAGTCCAGCATTTCCGGCAGCAGCGTGTTTTCGTTGCGCTGCTGTTTTTCGATCTCATCCTGCTGACGCGCGATGTAGCCTTCGTACTTCACCTGAATTTCGACCTGCTCGGCCGCTTCAGCGTCTTCAAGGCCCGGTGCGAACGCCGTCAGTTTGACCAGATTCTCGTAGGTGACTTCAGGACGGCGCAGCAGATCTTCCCCACTGGCTTCGCGCGACAGCGGTGCTGTTAAGTGAGCATTCACTTCAGCAGCAGTTTCCGCCTGCGGATTCACCCAAGTGGTTTTCAGGCGCTGACGTTCCTGTTCAATGTGTTCCAGCTTCTCGTTGAAGCGCGCCCAGCGCTCGTCATCCACCAGACCCAGCTCGCGGCCCACCTCGGTCAGACGCAGATCGGCATTGTCTTCGCGCAGCATCAGGCGATATTCCGCACGAGAAGTAAACATGCGGTACGGTTCTTTGGTCCCCAGCGTGCAGAGATCGTCGACCAGAACGCCCAGGTAAGCCTGAGAACGCGCCGGTGCCCAGCCCTCTTTCTCGGCAGAGAAGCGAGCGGCGTTCAGACCGGCCAGCAGCCCTTGCGCGGCAGCTTCTTCGTACCCGGTGGTGCCGTTAATCTGGCCTGCGAAGAACAGACCCTGAATGAATTTGCTTTCCAGCGTCGGCTTCAGGTCACGCGGATCGAAGAAATCGTACTCAATAGCGTAGCCAGGACGAACGATCTTCGCGTTTTCCATGCCCTGCATTGAACGCACAATCTGCATCTGCACGTCGAACGGCAGGCTGGTGGAGATGCCGTTCGGGTAAATTTCGTTAGAGGTCAGCCCTTCCGGTTCGAGGAAGATCTGGTGCTGATTACGATCGGCAAAGCGCATCACTTTGTCTTCGATCGACGGGCAATAACGCGGACCGATCCCTTCGATCACACCAGCATACATTGGGCTGCGATCGAGATTATTGCGGATCACGTCATGGGTTTTTTCATTGGTGTGCGTGATGTAGCACGGCACCTGCTGCGGATGTTGCGCCGCATTGCCCATGAACGAGAACACCGGCATCGGGTTATCGCCGTGCTGCTGTGCCAGCACGCTGAAATCAATGGTGCGCGCATCAATACGCGGCGGCGTGCCGGTTTTCAGGCGGCTTACGCGCAGCGGCAGCTCACGCAGACGACGAGATAACGGAATTGACGGCGGATCGCCAGCACGACCACCGCTGTAATTGTCCAGACCAATATGGATTTTACCGTCCAGGAATGTCCCGACCGTCAGCACCACCGCTTTTGCGCGGAATTTGAGACCCATTTGGGTCACGGCGCCAACAACACGATCGTTTTCCACGATAAGATCTTCTACCGCCTGCTGGAAGATCATCAGGTTCGGTTGGTTTTCCAGCGCGGTGCGCACAGCCTGACGGTAAAGCACACGGTCTGCCTGTGCACGGGTGGCGCGAACAGCCGGACCTTTACTCGCGTTTAGTATCCTAAACTGAATACCCGCATGATCGATCGCTTTCGCCATCAGGCCGCCAAGTGCATCCACTTCTTTTACCAGGTGTCCTTTCCCAATGCCGCCAATCGCCGGATTACAGGACATTTGTCCCAGCGTGTCGATATTGTGTGTCAAAAGCAGGGTCTGCTGACCCATTCGCGCTGCGGCCATTGCGGCCTCAGTGCCTGCGTGACCCCCGCCAATGATGATGACGTCAAAAGGATCCTGATAAAACATGGTGGTCTGCCTCGCGTAAAGCGGTATGAAAATGGATTGAAGCCCGGGCCGTGGATTCTACTCAACTTTAGTCTTTCGAGAAAGCATTGGTATCCTGGGCTATTAAAAAGAAGATCTTTTTATTTAGAGATCTGTTCTATTGTGATCTCTTATTAGGATCGCAGACCTTTGTGGATAAGTCCGATCCCATAAATAAGATCATGCAGTTAGGAAGGATCGTTTGCTGTGAATGATCGGTGATCCTGGACCGTATAAGCTGGGATCAGATCGCCACTTTATACACAGGTCAAAAACTAAACCAACGTTGTTATTTGGATAACTACGGCTTAATACGAGCTTTTAACCAGAGTTATCCACATCTGTTCGCACGATCTTTAATCGTTTTTGAGTAAATTTTTCCATTCCGCGAGCCAGATCTCGGCTGGATCTTCGGGAATATCATGATCGAGGATGTTGATCTTCAGCGTTTCACCCAGCTGTTTTGCTCCGCAGGCGGTCACCGCAGCTTCTACTTTCTCTATGGCGCCACAGAAAGTGTCATATTCACGGCTGCCGATCCCCACAGCGCCAAACCGGACGTTTGACAGATCGGGCTGTTGTTCCAGCAGTTCGTCATATAAAGGTTGCAGGTTATCTGGCAGATCGCCCGCGCCGTGCGTGGAGGTGATCAGCAGCCAGACCCCGTCAGTCGGGAGATCTTCCAGCAGCGGTCCGTGCAGCGTTTGTGTAGAAAAGCCCGCGTCTTCCAGCTTCTCAGCCAGATGTTCCGCTACATATTCCGCACCGCCCAGGGTGCTGCCGCTGATAAGAGTAATGTCCGCCATTGATCGCTCGCTCAGATAAAGAGGCGGCCATTGTACGCTGTGAACGAGCTGGGATCTACCTGTGGAAAATGTGGGAATGAAATTTCCCGATCACGGGCGGATAGTACGCATGATCGGGTTTTGCAGGGAGATCAGGGTTTCAGTGGACTGAATTTCATCGATTGTTTGGATCTTGTTGATAAGTACCTGCTGGAGGGCGTCAATGGATCGGCACATGACCTTTATAAAGATGCTGTAGTGCCCGGTGGTGTAGTACGCCTCAGTGACTTCATCCAGCGCGTTCAGTTTCTCCAGCGCGGAGGGGTAATCTTTGGCGCTTTTCAGAATAATGCCAATGAAGCAGCAGACGTCGTAGCCGAGTTGCTTCGGGCTGACATCAATGCGTGCGCCGGTGATGATCCCGGCCTGCTTCATTTTCTCTACGCGAACGTGAATGGTCCCCGGGCTGACGCCAAATTGTTTAGCCAGTTCGGCATACGCGGTGCGTGCGTTGGCCATGAGCGCTTCCAGAATGCCGCGGTCCAGATTGTCGATCTGATAATTTTCCATAGGTTTTTCTTATGAAGATTAATGATTCCTTCTATTCTAGCGTCTTATTTTAACGAATCAAAAGTGAAGGAGGCTTTTTGTTGATGGGTTATTGAATTAAGCGCCTGTTCTGTTGCTTAATCAGTATCAACAGGACGCAGGAGTATAAATAATGAAAACCGCTTACATCGCAAAACAACGCCAGATCAGTTTCGTTAAATCCCATTTTTCCCGCCAGCTGGAAGAGAAGCTTGGCCTTATTGAAGTTCAGGCGCCGATTCTGAGCCGCGTGGGTGACGGGACGCAGGATAACTTGTCTGGTTGCGAAAAAGCGGTACAGGTAAAAGTGAAAACACTGCCAGACGCCCAGTTCGAAGTGGTTCATTCCCTGGCGAAGTGGAAGCGTCAAACCCTGGGACAACACGACTTCAGCGCGGGCGAAGGGCTTTACACGCACATGAAAGCCCTTCGCCCCGATGAAGACCGTCTCTCCCCAATTCACTCTGTCTACGTTGACCAGTGGGACTGGGAGCGCGTAATGGGTGACGGCGAGCGCCACGTTGGCACGCTGAAGTCTACCGTTGAGGCGATCTACGCCGGGATCAAAGCGACCGAAGCGGCCGTGAGCAAAGAGTTTGGTCTGGCACCGTTCCTGCCGGAAACGATCCACTTTGTTCACAGTCAGGAATTGCTGAGCCGTTTCCCGGATCTGGATGCCAAAGGCCGTGAACGCGCGATTGCCAAAGAGCTTGGCGCGGTATTCCTGATCGGCATTGGCGGAAAATTGTCTGATGGTAAACGTCACGACGTCCGTGCGCCGGATTACGATGACTGGAGCACAGTGGGCGAAAGCGAATATGCTGGTCTGAACGGCGATATTCTGGTCTGGAACCCGGTTCTGGAAGATGCGTTTGAACTCTCTTCAATGGGGATCCGCGTGGATGCTGAAGCACTGAAGCGTCAGCTGGCCGTGACCGGTGATGAGGATCGTCTGCAACTGGAATGGCACCAGGCGCTGCTGCGCGGTGAAATGCCGCAGACCATCGGCGGTGGTATTGGCCAGTCTCGTCTGACCATGCTGCTGTTGCAACTGTCCCATATCGGTCAGGTGCAGTGTGGGGTCTGGCCGCAGCAGGTACGTGAGAGCGTCGGTTCTCTTCTTTAATTAACGTCGCCAGCGTCTGAGCAGGCGGCTACGCAACCCGGTATCAAAGCGCCAGATATGATCGAAGATGCGCATGATGCCGGGTTTTCCATGTGCAGACATCGCCACGGCATGGAAACGGTGCTGGTGCACGCGCTGCATCTCCTTCACTTTATTCACGACGTCGTCCGGCAGCCGCTGGGCAATAAAATCGGAAATCACCACCGCATCCGCGTCGTACCAGTCACCGCCCTGCATGCGCTCAATGATACTGCGAAAACAGCTGGCCAGATCGGTGCCGCCGCGAAAGCGCCGGCTTAAAAAGCGGATCGCCTGCTCCAGCCCCTGCGGGCTGGTCAGTTCATACCCCACCACTTCGCTGGAAAAGAGCATGATGTAGCAGCGACGACGATCGGCGAGCGCCACGCGCATCAGGGCCAGGCAGAACGCTTTTGCGCACTGTTCATTAAAGCCCCCCATCGATCCGGACGTATCGACGCAAACAATGAATGGGCCGCGCGGTTGCTCATCAAAATCCTGGTGCACCACCGGACGCTGGCTGATCTTCTCGCGCCAAGCTTCGCCATGCAGTCGATAGGTAATGAGCTGTTTTTCCACCAGCCGACGATAAAACTCATACTCCAGTTCGGTCATTCCCAGCGTGCTGAGTTCCGTAGGCAGCAGACGCAGGATGTCATCGCTTTGCTGTAACCCGTCCACCTGCTCCGGTACGGTGGAGGGCTCGCGTACCAGCGTTCGGAAGGTCTCCATCGGCGCATCTTTCTTTGGGACCGACCGGGCCTCCCGGGAGCGGCCGAGCTGTTCTGCGAGCTTCATCAGCTCCGGCTGTTGCGCCAGAAAGTCGCCGTACTTCACGATCAGCTGATAATCGCCCCGCTTTAACTGGCCGGCACTCATATCCCAGAGTCGACCAGCGGCGTTTTCATTCTCCACCAGCACCTGTTCTAACTGGCCGCTCAGGGTCATTCGCTCCTGGGCCTCACTGAGCAACTGTTCGCGCTCTTCGTCCAGCAACTGCTGATTGAGGGCCGTGGCCTGGACCACAAGGCTCAGTCGCCAGCGCTGTAAAAACAGCGTATGCAGGGCGGGAGTGAAGCTGGGGTTGTCCGTGACCAGCGCTCTGGCCTGGCTGGCAAACGGGGAGTGAACGTTATCAAGCAGCGTCAGGGTTTGCTGTAGCTGGGCAATAAACTGCGGCGTTGAAAGCCGCTGGCACTGCTGGTAACCAGCCACTTCCTCTGTCAGTTCCGGCGGGACTTCCGTCTCCTTAAACCGCTGGCGCAGGTTATCGCGCCAGCGGGGAAGATCGTCCGTCATTGCTTTTCGAAGCTTCGGGAATTTTTCAAAGAAGGCCGCCAGCTGCGGTGAAGCGAGCAGGGTAATGACGACCTCTTCGATCAACCCTTCCTCGCTAACCGCCAGCATGACGTTAAGCGTGTCCAGCGTTAGCATTGACGAGCCTGTTTGATCTGCGCGCTGACATCCTGCAAGCTGGCTTCAATGCGACCTAACCAGTCGCTATGGATAAAGAGGCATTTCTGCTGCTCGCTGAAGCGGGTGTGCTGCTGATGCCATTCGTTATCCAGCGCGTCGAGCTGCTGTTTGATCTCCTCCGGCACAGTGTCGGAGGCCGTGCCCGGCAGAGCCAGGCGCGATCCCTGAAGGCTGACGTCGCGGATCACAAGGTGCTGGCTGCTGTCGACTTCCATCGACAACGGCTGTGCAAAGCCGATACCGTTGAGTTTACCGCGGATCTCACCGCCCTTATCCAGCCACTGAACCAGCGCAACGCGTTCGATAGTCACATGCACAACCTGCATATCATGAAGCTTCAGCGGCTGCTGAAGAAGAAGCGTTAGCGAGGCGTCAGTCAGCCCGGCTGGCAGTTCGTAGTGCGGTTTACGGGCAAACATCCCGCCAAGACGGTTCACCTTCAGCGCGGTTTTGTCACTTTGCTGCTGCTGGAGCTGAAGGCGACGTTGAGCAATCGCCCCCAGTTGATTAAGCATGGATTGCTGACCCCACGCGTGTCCGGTCATCAAAACGTCCAGCTGCTGCTGCATCAGATTCATCCCTTCTGCGTCGTGCCACAGGCAGTCTTTCAGCAGGATTAGATCGATGGGAGCGACAGCATCGCGGCCGCTAAACAGCGCGCTTGCCTGGAGCAGGCGAATTGCTTTTTTCCAGCGACGATCGGAGACGTACGGCGCGGAGGGCAGTAAATCAAGCTGCTGGCGCAGCATGAAGATCAGCTCAAAAACGGGATCGGGCAGTTTTATCTTGCCGATCTCCTCCTGCCACTGGTGGTATTCCTCGTCCGTGACCTGCAATGACGCTGCCACCGGATTTTCGTTTTCATCCTGCTGGCTTACCAGCATAGAACGGAAGTTTGATTTATCCTGGACTTTATCCAGCCACAGGCGGATCAACATACGGTCATACAGCGCTTCCAGGCTGCTGTCGGCTTCGGGCAGTTCGTTTGACGCGGCCACCAGCAGGCGCATGGGGATCTTCTCTTCGCTGGCGCCGTTGCGGAATCGGCGTTCGTTAATTGCCGTCAGCAGGGTATTCAGAATGGCCGGGCCGGCTTTCCAGATCTCATCAAGAAAGACGATTTCCGCTTCCGGGAGATAGCCCGCCGTCAGACGTTCATAGCGTCCCTCATCTTTTAGCGCCTGAATGGAGAGTGGGCCGAAAACTTCTTCCGGCGTGGAGAAGCGCGTCATCAAATACTCGAATGCGCGCGCGTTCTGGAAAGCGAATTTGAGGCGGCGTGCGATCAGACTTTTGGCAATGCCCGGCGGCCCCAGCAGAAACACGCTTTCCCCGCTCAGCGCCGCCAGTAAACAGAGGCGAATGGCGTGGCTACGCTCGTAAAGGCCTTTTTCCAGCGCACTGCTGAGGCGGGAAATTCTTTCTGCTAATAAATGTGAGTGAGCCATAATAGTTTTGCATCCTTTCGCCGTCGTGGCGGCTAATTGAAGCGAGTATAGACGTTTCGGTCTGGCCTGGTAATAGGCTGAAGTGCGGCGCTATTTTCTTTGCGCTACATTAATGTGGCTGCATTTAGGGGTACGATTTTGCATTGAATCGTGCATACTGTGCGCTTTTTGTGGGCCAAGGGACTAAGCACACATTTGTTATTCAAACGAAAAGACTAGTCTATGAGCACTGATAATAAGCAATCATTACCCGCAGTAACGCTTGCGGCGATCGGGGTTGTCTACGGTGATATCGGCACCAGCCCGCTTTATACGCTTCGTGAATGTCTGTCCGGTCAGTTTGGTTTTGGTGTAGAGCGTGACGCCGTATTTGGTTTCCTCTCGCTCATCTTCTGGCTGCTGATCCTGGTGGTCTCCCTTAAGTATCTCTCTTTCGTTATGCGGGCTGATAACGCGGGCGAGGGCGGTATTCTGACCCTGATGTCCCTTGCCGGGCGCAATACGTCTGCAAGAATGACCTCCGTGCTGGTCATCATTGGCCTGATTGGCGGCAGCTTCTTCTATGGAGAAGTCGTGATTACGCCGGCGATTTCGGTAATGTCGGCCATAGAGGGGCTGGAGATTGTCGCGCCACAGCTTGATACGTGGGTGGTGCCACTCGCTATTATCGTGCTGACGTTACTGTTTGCTATACAAAAACACGGTACCGGGCTGGTGGGTAAGCTGTTCGCGCCTATTATGCTGGCCTGGTTCCTGATCCTGGCGGCGCTGGGCTTACGCAGTATTATCGCCAACCCGGATGTCCTGCACGCGCTGAACCCATTGTGGGCGGTGCATTTCTTCCTGGAATATAAAGTGGTGTCGTTTGTGGCGCTGGGCGCGGTGGTACTTTCCATTACCGGTGTTGAAGCGCTGTATGCGGATATGGGCCACTTCGGGAAACTCCCTATTCGCGTCGCATGGTTTAGCGTGGTCTTGCCTTCACTGGTGCTGAATTATTTCGGTCAGGGCGCGCTGCTGCTTGCACACCCTGAAGCGATTAAAAACCCGTTCTTCCTGCTGGCGCCGGACTGGGCGCTGGTTCCGATGCTGATCCTGGCGACGCTGGCGACGGTCATTGCCTCTCAGGCTGTCATTTCCGGCGTATTCTCCCTGACGCGTCAGGCCGTGCGGTTGGGTTATCTCTCCCCAATGCGCATTATCCATACCTCAGAGATGGAGTCTGGCCAGATCTACATTCCGTTCGTCAACTGGCTGCTCTACTTCGCGGTGGTGATTGTCATCGTCAGCTTTGAGCACTCCAGTAATCTGGCGGCGGCGTACGGTATCGCGGTAACCGGAACGATGGTGTTGACCTCTATTCTCTCCACCACCGTGGCGTACCGTAACTGGCACTGGAATAAGTTCCTCGTGGGGCTGATCCTGGTTGGCTTCCTCTGTATCGACGTGCCGCTGTTTTCTGCGAATCTCGACAAGATTGTCTCCGGTGGCTGGCTGCCGCTGACGCTGGGTCTGGTGATGTTTATTGTGATGACGACGTGGAAGAGCGAACGTTTCCGCCTGCTGCGTCGTATGCATGAGCACGGTAACTCTCTGGAGGCGATGATTGCCTCGCTGGAGAAATCCCCACCGGTGCGCGTGCCGGGCACGGCGGTGTATATGTCTCGCGCGCTGAACGTAATCCCGTTTGCGCTGATGCATAACCTCAAGCACAACAAAGTGCTGCACGAGCGCGTGATCCTGCTGACGCTGCGTACTGAAGATGCGCCGTACGTTCACAACGTGCGTCGCGTACAGATTGAACAGCTGTCGCCAACCTTCTGGCGCGTGGTGGCAAGCTACGGCTGGCGCGAAACGCCGAACGTGGAAGAGGTGTTCCACCGCTGCGGTCTGGAAGGCCTGAGTTGCCGCATGATGGAGACGTCGTTCTTTATGTCCCACGAGTCGCTGATCATCGGCAAGCGCCCATGGTATCTGCGCCTGCGCGGCAAGCTGTATCTCATTCTGCAACGTAACGCCCTGCGTGCGCCTGACCAGTTTGAGATCCCGCCTAATCGCGTGATTGAGCTGGGCACGCAGGTCGAGATTTAAGACTCCGTGCGGGCTGATGCCCTCACCCCGACCCTCTCCCACAGGGAGAGGGCGCAACCATAAAATACGGTAACCTGACGGTTACCGTTTTGCATTTACCTCCTCTGCATTTCACTTAGCGAAACGTTTCGACGTTGATCACAAATCCGTTACGTCATGATGGTTTTCTGAACACTTCTGCGGCTACACTGTTTTTAGCGAAACGTTTCGCTAGTGGAGCAAAAAATGAAGAAAGGCACAGTACTCAACTCAGAAATCTCATCGGTGATTTCCCGTCTTGGGCATACCGATACGCTGGTGGTTTGCGATGCAGGCTTACCGGTTCCGCGCAGCACAACCCGTATCGATATGGCGTTAACGCAGGGCGTGCCCTCGTTCATGCAGGTACTGGAAGTGGTCACCGCGGAGATGCAGGTTGAGGCGGCCATTCTCGCGGCGGAAATCAAACAACATAATCCGCAACTCCACGAAACGTTGCTCAGCCACATTGAGCAACTGCAACAGCACCAGGGAAACACCATAGAAATTCGTTACACAACGCACGAGCAGTTCAAACAACAAACCGCAGACAGTCAGGCGGTGATTCGCAGCGGGGAGTGTTCCCCGTATGCGAATATCATTCTCTGTGCTGGCGTCACCTTCTGAGGCCATCATGGACGCATTACTGCAACTCAAAGGGATCGATAAATCGTTCCCGGGCGTAAAAGCCCTCTCCGGCGCGGCGCTGAACGTCTATTCCGGGCGCGTCATGGCGCTGGTGGGCGAAAACGGCGCCGGCAAATCCACCATGATGAAAGTGCTGACCGGTATCTACCAACGCGATGCCGGTTCGCTGCTGTGGCTGGGTAAAGAGACCACCTTCAACGGCCCTAAATCCTCTCAGGAAGCGGGCATCGGCATCATCCACCAGGAGCTGAACCTGATCCCGCAGCTCACCATTGCGGAGAACATCTTCCTCGGCCGTGAGTTCGTGAACCGGTTTGGCAAAATCGACTGGAAAACCATGTATGCCGAAGCGGACAAACTGCTGGCGAAGCTGAATCTGCGCTTTAAGAGCGACCGACTGGTGGGCGACCTTTCCATCGGCGATCAGCAGATGGTGGAAATCGCGAAGGTGCTGAGCTTCGAGTCGAAGGTCATCATTATGGATGAACCGACCGACGCCCTGACCGATACCGAAACCGAATCCTTGTTCCGCGTGATCCGTGAGCTGAAATCCCAGGGCCGCGGCATTGTCTATATCTCACACCGCATGAAAGAGATCTTCGAAATCTGCGACGACGTCACCGTCTTTCGCGACGGGCAGTTTATTGCCGAGCGCGAAGTAGCAACCCTGACCGAAGATTCGCTGATCGAAATGATGGTGGGACGTAAGCTCGAAGATCAGTATCCACATCTGGAGAAAGCGCCGGGTGAGATCCGCCTGAAGGTGGATAACCTCTGCGGACCGGGCGTGAATGACGTCTCCTTTACCCTGCGCAAGGGCGAGATCCTTGGCGTCGCGGGCCTGATGGGGGCGGGGCGTACTGAACTGATGAAAGTGCTCTATGGCGCACTGCCGCGCACCAGCGGCTACGTTACCCTTGACGGTCATGAAGTGGTCACCCGCTCGCCGCAGGACGGGCTGGCGAATGGCATCGTCTATATCTCTGAAGACCGTAAGCGCGACGGCTTAGTGCTGGGCATGTCGGTAAAAGAGAACATGTCCCTGACTGCGCTAGGCTATTTCAGCCGCAGCGGCGGCAGCCTGAAACACAAAGATGAGCAGCAGGCGGTCAGCGATTTTATCCGTCTCTTTAACGTTAAAACCCCATCGATGGAGCAGGCGATTGGCCTGTTGTCCGGCGGTAATCAGCAGAAAGTGGCGATTGCCCGCGGGTTGATGACGCGCCCGAAAGTACTGATCCTCGATGAGCCCACCCGCGGCGTGGACGTGGGCGCGAAAAAAGAGATCTATCAGCTGATTAACCAGTTCAAGGCCGACGGTCTGAGCATCATTCTGGTCTCTTCCGAGATGCCAGAAGTATTGGGCATGAGCGATCGCATTATCGTCATGCATGAAGGGCATCTCGGCGGTGAATTCACTCGCGAGCAGGCCACCCAGGAAGTTCTGATGGCTGCCGCTGTGGGCAAGCTTAATCGCGTGAATCAGGAGTAAGAAGATGACTACCCAGGCTGTTTCTGGTCGCCGCTATTTCACAAAGACGTGGCTGATGGAACAAAAATCGCTGATTGCCCTGCTGGTGCTGATCGCGATTGTCTCGACCATGAGCCCGAACTTTTTTACCGTCAATAACCTGTTCAACATTCTTCAGCAGACCTCTGTCAACGCCATTATGGCGGTGGGGATGACGCTGGTGATTTTGACCTCGGGTATCGATCTGTCCGTCGGTTCCCTGCTGGCCCTCACCGGCGCGATCGCCGCGTCGATTGTCGGTATTGAGGTCAACGCGCTGGTGGCCGTTGCCGCTGCGCTGGCGGCAGGTGCGGCAATTGGCGCCGTAACCGGCGTAATTGTGGCGAAAGGTCGCGTTCAGGCGTTCATCGCCACGCTGGTGATGATGCTGCTGCTGCGCGGTGTGACCATGGTGTACACCAACGGCAGCCCGATTAATACCGGCTTTACCGATAACGCCGATCTGTTTGGCTGGTTCGGTATCGGTCGCCCGCTGGGTGTCCCGACCCCGGTCTGGATCATGGCTATCGTTTTCCTGGCGGCGTGGTACATGCTGCACCATACCCGTCTGGGTCGTTATATATATGCGCTGGGCGGTAACGAAGCGGCAACGCGCCTGTCCGGTATCAGCGTTAATAAAGTCAAAATTATCGTTTACTCCCTGTGCGGCCTGCTGGCGTCTCTGGCGGGCATCATCGAAGTGGCGCGCCTCTCTTCCGCACAGCCAACGGCGGGTACGGGCTATGAGCTGGATGCCATCGCGGCAGTGGTTCTGGGCGGTACGAGCCTTGCGGGCGGTAAAGGTCGCATTGTTGGGACATTGATCGGCGCACTGATCCTCGGTTTCCTGAATAATGGTTTGAATTTGTTAGGTGTTTCCTCCTATTACCAGATGATCGTTAAGGCAGTGGTGATTTTGCTGGCGGTACTGGTAGACAACAAAAAACAGTAACTGACGACACTACAGGACATCTTAGATATGAACATGAAAAAACTGGCTACCCTGGTTTCTGCTGTCGCGCTGAGCGCAACCGTAAGTGCTAACGCCATGGCGAAGGACACCATCGCGCTGGTTGTCTCTACCCTGAACAACCCGTTCTTCGTCTCCCTGAAGGATGGCGCGCAGAAAGAAGCAGATAAACTGGGCTACAACCTGGTGGTGCTGGATTCTCAGAACAACCCGGCGAAAGAGCTGGCTAACGTTCAGGACTTAACCGTTCGTGGCACCAAAATCCTGCTGATCAACCCAACCGATTCCGACGCGGTCGGTAATGCCGTGAAGATGGCAAACCAGGCGAAGATCCCGGTAATCACCCTTGACCGTCAGGCAACGAAAGGGGATGTGGTCAGCCACATTGCGTCTGATAACGTACTGGGCGGAAAAATCGCCGGCGACTACATCGCGAAGAAAGCCGGTGAAGGCGCGAAAGTGATTGAGTTGCAGGGTATCGCCGGGACTTCCGCGGCCCGTGAACGTGGTGAAGGTTTCCAGCAGGCTGTAGCGGCGCACAAATTCAACGTGCTGGCGAGCCAGCCGGCAGACTTCGACCGTACAAAGGGTCTGAACGTCATGCAGAACCTGCTGACCGCGCATCCTGATGTGCAGGCCGTATTCGCACAGAACGACGAAATGGCGCTCGGTGCGCTGCGTGCGCTCCAGACTGCGGGTAAATCAGATGTGATGGTTGTCGGATTTGACGGCACGCCGGATGGTGAAAAAGCAGTAAATGATGGCAAACTGGCTGCGACCATCGCTCAGCTGCCTGAGCAGATTGGCGCGACTGGCGTGCAAACTGCCGATAAAGTGCTGAAGGGCGAAAAAGTTCAGGCCAAATATCCTGTTGACCTGAAACTGGTCATTAAGCAGTAAAGGCGATTCAGGCAGTCGCTGGCTGCCTGAGGGACACCAAATAAAAGAAAAGTGTGGCATACGCCACCGGGTAATACCGGTGGCGCTCTCAGATGGACACCTCAATACATGAAAACCGCAGGCAACCTCGTCGTCCTTGGCAGTATCAATGCCGATCACATTCTTAACCTTGAAACGTTCCCCACTCCGGGCGAAACCGTCACCGGCAATCAGTATCAGGTGGCGTTCGGCGGTAAGGGCGCAAACCAGGCGGTTGCCGCCGGACGCAGCGGGGCGAATATCGCGTTTATCGCCTGTACGGGTGATGACGATACCGGCGAGCGCGTACGCAAACAGCTCGCAAGCGACAACATCGACATCGCACCCGTCAGCGTGGTTGCAGGGGAGTCTACCGGCGTGGCGCTGATTTTCGTCAATGCGGAAGGTGAGAATGTCATCGGTATTCATGCGGGGGCTAATGCCGCGTTAACGACTGAACGCGTCGAAGCGCAGCGTGGAATCATCGCCGGAGCGGAAGCCCTGCTGATGCAACTGGAGTCACCGGTTGAAAGCGTGCTGGCCGCTGCGAAAATTGCGCATGAAAATCATACCTCTGTCGTACTTAACCCGGCACCTGCCCGTGTATTATCAGACGAGCTGCTGGCGCTGGTGGATATTATCACCCCGAACGAAACCGAAGCGGAAAAGCTGACGGGTATCCGTGTCGAAAATGATGACGATGCAGCGCGTGCCGCGCTTGCGCTGCATGATAAAGGCATCGGCACCGTGATCATCACCCTCGGCAGCCGTGGGGTGTGGGCTAGCGTCAATGGCGAAGGTCGTCGCGTGCCGGGCTTTAAGGTCAAAGCCATTGATACCATCGCCGCAGGAGACACCTTCAACGGTGCGCTGGTAACGGCGCTGCTGGAAGGAAAAGCAATGGATGACGCGATCCGCTTCGCGCATGCCGCCGCTGCGATCGCGGTGACGCGTAAAGGCGCTCAGCCTTCTGTTCCATGGCGTAAAGAGATTGATGAATTCTTAAGTCAGCAGGGGTAACGCTTGGCCACAATGAAAGATGTCGCCCGTATGGCGGGCGTTTCTACCTCGACTGTTTCCCACGTTATCAATAACGATCGCTTCGTCAGCGAGGCGATTCGGGAGAAAGTTGACGCTGCAATTAAAGAACTCAACTATGCGCCGTCCGCGCTGGCGCGCAGCCTGAAGCTTAACCAGACGCGCACCATCGGCATGCTGATCACGGCCAGTACCAATCCTTTCTATTCTGAACTGGTGCGCGGCGTGGAGCGCAGCTGCTTCGAGCGCGGCTACAGCCTGGTGCTGTGCAATACCGAAGGCGATGAGCAGCGCATGAACCGTAACCTGGAAACGCTGATGCAAAAACGCGTCGACGGGCTGCTGCTACTCTGTACCGAAACGCATCAACCTTCGAAAGAGATCATCCAGCGCTACCCTTCTATTCCCACGGTGATGATGGACTGGGCGCCGTTCGACGGCACCAGCGATCTGATCCAGGATAACTCGCTGCTGGGCGGCGATATGGCGACTCAGCATCTGATCGATAAAGGTCATACCCGCATTGCCTGTATTACCGGCCCGCTGGATAAAACCCCGGCGCGCTTGCGTCTGGAAGGCTATCTTTCGGCCATGGAACGGGCGGGGCTTGCCATTCCTGATGGCTATCGCATCACCGGCGATTTCGAATTTAACGGTGGATTTGAAGCAATGCAGAAACTGCTGGCGCAAGAGCCGCGCCCGCAGGCGGTGTTTATCGGTAATGATGCGATGGCATTCGGAGCTTATCAGGCGCTTTATCAGGCGGGATTACGTGTCCCGGACGACATGGCGATCGTCGGTTACGATGATATCGAACTGGCGCGCTACATGACGCCGCCGCTGACCACCATCCATCAGCCGAAAGATGAACTGGGCGAGCTGGCCATCGATGTGTTGATCCACCGCATGGCCCAGCCCACGCTGCAACAGCAACGTTTGCAGCTTACTCCTGTTCTGATGGAACGCGGTTCGGTTTAGCCTTCTCTTTGTGACGCTCTTTAATCAGGTTCCGGCCGTCTTTTGGTTTTAACAACATAAAGACCACCGCCGATACCACGGTAAGCGCGCCCATGGTGATAAAGGTATAGTGGAACTGCTCAACGGTATTTGTACCGTCAAACCCTTCATAAAATCGCAGTACCGCCGCGCTCACGGCAACCCCGAGGCTGATCGACAGCTGTTGAGTGACCGCCAGTACGCTGTTGCCGCTGCTGGCATTCTCGTCGGTGAGGTCCGCAAGGGTGATGGTGTTCATCGACGTAAACTGCGTCGACATGGCCATACCCAGCACAAACAGCGGCAGGATCAGCATCCAGATTGGTAACGCCGCAGATTGCAGAGAGAACTGCGCAATCATCAATCCGATAAAGATCGTCACGCCAACCAGCGTCTTACGATAGCCAAACCAGCGCAGCACCTGCGTGACCGTCGATTTTGCCAGAATCGAGCCCATCGCCGTGGGCGCCATCATGCAGCCAGCAATCAGGGCCGGATAGCCGAAACCGACCTGGAGCATCAGCGGCATCAGGAACGGTACGCAGCCCGTGCCCAGACGTGAGGCAATGTTGCCCGCAATCCCGACGGAGAACGTTCGGGTGTTAAACAGAGATAAAGAGATAAGCGGTGTCGGATGGCGACGCGCATGACGTATATATAGAAGGAACAGCAGAATCCCGCTAAGGATGACGGCCAGCGCCAGCCACGTCGCTACGATTTTCTCGCCAAACAGCTCCATCCCGCTGGAGAACAGGACCAGGCTCAGGCCAAACAGAAAGAAGCCGCCCATATCGAAGCTGCGTCTTGGCGTGGTGAAGTTCGGCATATATTTGCGAGCATAAATCAGCCCTGCCACACCAATCGGAATATTAATCAGGAAGATCCAGTGCCAGCTTGCCCAGGTCACCAGGACGCCGCCGAGAACCGGGCCAAGTATCGGGCCGACCAGCCCCGGCATAGTCACAAAGTTGAGCACCGGGAGCAGTTCGCTGCGCGGATAGGCGCGCAATAACGCCAGACGCGCGACGGGCATCATCATCGCGCCGCCTATCCCCTGTAGAACGCGGAAGATAACCAGTTCCGTCAGAGAGGTGGAGAGGGCGCAAGCCAGAGAACCGAGGGTGAACAACGTCACCGCCAGCATGAATACTTTACGCGTGCCGAAACGATCGGCCAGCCAGCCGCTGACCGGAATAAGCATCGCCACCGTCAGGGTGTAGCTGATGATGGCGGATTGCATCGCCAGCGGGGAGCGGTTAAGGCTTTGGGCTATGGCGGGAAGGGCGGTATTGAGGATAGTGGCATCAAGTGCCTGCATAAAGAACGCCATGGCTGCAATCCACGGCAATCCGGCCATACTGCGTGCTTTTTTCTCTGTCATTTATTTACCTGCTGGTGGGTTGGCGCGGCCAGCAACGCCTGGCACGCACTCAGGGCTCGCTGCCCGTCGCTCTCCTGAATGGCATCGACTATCGCCTGATGCAGATCCAGCTTCACCACCTCATCCTGTGTGATAGAGGTAAAGTAAGTGTGGTACACAGAATGGAATAAAGAAGCAAAGGAGGTCAGGAAAGGATTTCCGCTCATATTATAGATATGTTCATGCCAGGCCATATCGACCGCTATCCAGCGCTCGCGGTTAAAGTGCTTTTTCAGATCCACCATCTCTTCCATCAAAGTATTGAGCTGCGCTTTTTGCTCTGCTGTGCCGAGCGTGGCGGCAAGCAGACAGGCCTGAGGTTCAAGACTGCTGCGCATGACCAGAAAGTGATCGACGACCTGATTAAAGTTATCTTCGGTCATCCACCAGGTGAGCAACTCCTGATCGAGAAAGTTCCAGTTTCCCTGAGGCATAACGCGGGTGCCAATGCGCGGGCGTGGAAGCACCATCCCTTTCGCCGTTAATGTTTTTACCGCTTCGCGAACGGCTGTACGGCTAACGCCAAACTGATCTCCCAGCTCCATCTCGCTGGGCAGGATGCTACCTGGAGCATATTTACCCGCTAAGATCAGCTGCGCCAGTTTCTCTGCCAGCACATAGGACAGGTTTTTTTGAGCTGCCAGCTGTTGTGCGCTTAATGGCATCGCTTTTATTCCTTAGATATTGATGCGGCTAATTATGCCATCTCAGGTGTGATTGTGGTTGCAGATACATCAAATAGAACAATTTGTAGCTGGATCTCATCGCTTTTGGTGAAAAAAAACACGGTCAGAAATTTTTTTTAAATTTCCTCTTGTCACTTCAGAAGAACTCCCTATAATGCGCCTCCACTGACACGGAACAACGGCACACACGCCGCCGGGTCAGCAGAGAAAAGCAAAACAAACGCTTGACTCTGAAGCGGGAAAGCGTAATATGCACACCCCGCGCCGCAGCGAAAACGAAGCGGCACTGCTCTTTAACAATTTATCAGACAATCTGTGTGGGCACTCAAAGTGACATGGATTCTTAATGTCCTCGGACACTAAATGAATACCAAGTCTCAACGAGTGAACACGTAATTCATTACGAAGTTTAATTCATTGAGCATCAAACTTTTAAATTGAAGAGTTTGATCATG
>NZ_JBMKHO010000004.1:0-338464 GCF_049238125.1 Enterobacter cloacae complex sp. IR5402 | reverse complement strand
CAACCCTGATTTTCAGGATTTTTTCTCTTCAGCCGACCGGGTTATCTGTGAAGTGATTCACATCCGCCGTGTCGATGGAGGCGCATTATAGGGAGCCGCCGAGGAATGACAAGCGGAAAAATGCATTTTTATTTCAACCGCTCACCTTTTCGCCAAAACGCCTATTTTTGGTGCTTTTTAATCTCTTTTGGCAGTTCTGCCAGACTAGTTATCACCCAGTCGGCTGCATTTTCTGCTTCTGGGGTGACCGGTTTACCGGTACGCACTAATACTTTGGTACCTACACCTGCCGCTGCTGCTGCCTGCATATCTTCCAGTTTATCGCCCACCATATAAGATGCGGCCATATCAATGTGCAGGAATTCCTGTGCAGAGATAAACATGCCCGGGTGTGGCTTACGGCAATCGCAGGTCTGACGATACGCCTCTACACTTCCCTGCGGGTGATGCGGACAATAATAGATGCCATCAAGATCGACGCCGCGATCGGCCAGAGACCAGTCCATCCATTCCGTCAGCGTCTCGAACTGCGCTTCGGTAAATTTACCCCGGGCGATACCGGACTGGTTAGTTACCACCACCAGCGCATAGCCCATCTCTTTCAACTGGCGCATGGCATCTATTACGCCCTCGATAAATTCGAACTCATCAATCTCATGGACGTAACCGTGATCCACATTAATAGTGCCGTCACGATCGAGAAAAATTGCGGGTACAGATTTTGCCACCGGTTTGCTCCTGAAAAAGGCTTGTTCGGCTAGTATCTCATGAATCGCAGCGCAATAAAGTGCTCATCGCAAAGAGGTGGATTGATTTAGACGTCTGGATGCCTTAACATCCATTTTGTTTACGGTCATTCCCCGTATCTGGCAGAAGAAAATGCCACGGCTAACTTACTTACGATAAAAATAATCTAATGATTAAACTTTCCAATATCACCAAAGTGTTCCAGCAGGGGAACCGAACCATTCAGGCGCTGAACAACGTCAGCCTGCATGTGCCTGCTGGTCAGATTTATGGCGTCATTGGCGCATCGGGTGCAGGTAAAAGTACGCTGATCCGTTGTGTTAACCTGCTTGAGCGCCCAACCCAGGGCAGCGTAGAAGTTGGCGGCCAGGAGCTTACCGCTCTCTCAGAAAAAGAACTCACCAAAGCGCGTCGCCAGATTGGCATGATTTTCCAGCACTTTAACCTGCTGGCCTCACGCACCGTTTTCGGTAACGTTGCGTTACCCCTGGAGCTTGATAACACACCAAAAGAAGAAATTACGCGTCGCGTCACCGAACTGCTCGATCTGGTTGGTCTGGGTGATAAACATGACAGCTACCCGGCAAATCTGTCCGGCGGGCAAAAACAGCGAGTAGCAATCGCTCGCGCGCTGGCAAGCAACCCAAAAGTGCTGCTGTGCGATGAAGCCACCAGCGCATTAGATCCGGCTACCACGCGCTCTATTCTGGAACTGTTAAAAGACATTAACCGTCGTCTGGGCCTGACTATCCTCCTTATTACACATGAAATGGATGTAGTGAAACGTATCTGCGACTGTGTAGCAGTCATCAGCAACGGTGAGCTGATTGAGCAGGACACGGTGAGCGAAGTCTTCTCGCACCCGAAAACGCCGCTGGCTCAGCAGTTCATTCAGTCCACACTGCATCTTGATATTCCGGAAGATTATCTGGAACGTTTAAAAACAGACGCAACGCCTGACAGCGTCCCGATGCTGCGCATGGAGTTCACGGGCCAGTCCGTTGACGCACCGCTGCTGTCCGAAACCGCGCGTCGCTTTAACGTGAATAACAACATTATTAGCGCGCAGATGGACTACGCCGGTGGCGTGAAGTTCGGCATTATGCTGACGGAAATGCACGGCACACAGGAAGAAACCCAGGCGGCAATTGCCTGGCTGCAAGAACATCACGTAAAAGTAGAGGTACTGGGTTATGTCTGAGCCGATGATGTGGCTACTGGTTCGCGGCGTTTGGGAAACGCTGGCAATGACCTTCGTATCGGGCTTCTTTGGTTTTGTGATTGGGCTGCCGGTCGGCGTGTTGCTGTACGTCACGCGCCCGGGTCAAATTATTGAAAACGCGAAGCTGTATCGCACGCTCTCTGCGCTGGTGAACATTTTCCGGTCTATTCCGTTCATTATTCTGCTGGTGTGGATGATTCCGTTTACTCGCGTGATCGTCGGGACGTCGATTGGTTTGCAGGCGGCAATTGTCCCGCTGACAGTAGGCGCGGCACCGTTTATCGCCCGTATGGTGGAAAACGCCCTGCTGGAAATCCCAACAGGCCTGATTGAAGCTTCCCGCGCGATGGGTGCAACACCAATGCAGATCGTTCGCAAAGTTCTGCTGCCAGAGGCGCTGCCTGGGCTGGTGAACGCAGCAACCATCACGCTTATCACCCTGGTCGGTTATTCCGCAATGGGCGGCGCCGTAGGTGCTGGCGGTTTAGGCCAGATTGGATATCAGTACGGCTATATTGGCTATAACGCTACCGTAATGAATACCGTTCTGGTATTGCTGGTTGTGCTGGTTTACTTAATTCAATTCTCTGGCGATCGTATCGTCCGGGCTGTTACGCATAAATAACGTTACAAACAACACAAACTCGACGAGTTAAGGATATAACATGGCGTTTAAATTTAAGACCTTCGCAGCAGTAGGCGCACTGATTGGCTCGCTGGCACTGGTGGGTTGCGGTCAGGACGAAAAAGATCCAAACCACATCAAAGTAGGCGTTATCGTCGGTGCAGAACAGCAGGTTGCTGAGGCCGCGCAGAAAATCGCTAAAGAGAAATATGGCCTGGACGTTGAACTGGTGACCTTCAACGATTACGTTCTGCCGAACGAAGCGCTGAGCAAAGGCGACATTGACGCTAACGCCTTCCAGCATAAACCGTACCTGGATCAGCAGATCAAAGATCGCGGCTACAAACTGGTTGCTGTCGGTAACACCTTCGTTTACCCGATTGCCGGCTACTCCAAGAAAATTAAATCTCTGGATGAACTCCAGCCGGGTTCACAGGTTGCCGTCCCTAACGACCCAACCAACCTTGGCCGTTCCCTGCTTCTGCTACAGAAAGTGGGCCTGATTAAACTGAAAGAAGGCGTTGGCCTGTTACCGACCGTTCTGGACGTAACCGAAAACCCGAAAAATCTGAAAATTGTTGAGCTGGAAGCACCACAGCTGCCACGTTCTCTGGACGATGCGCAGATCGCCCTGGCCGTGATCAACACCACTTACGCCAGCCAGATCGGCCTGACCCCAGCGAAAGATGGCATCTTCGTTGAAGATAAAGATTCCCCGTACGTCAACCTGATCGTGACTCGCGAAGACAACAAAGACGCGGAGAATGTGAAGAAATTCATACAGGCATATCAGTCTGAAGAAGTGTACCAGGAAGCCAATAAGGTGTTTAACGGCGGCGCGGTTAAAGGCTGGTAATCTCCCGGCAGTGTAATATCATCAAGACGGGCATTTGCCCGTCTTGTCATTTGTGCGGTCAACTGCTTCAATATCTGACGTTTTGATTATCCACTGAGGAATTATTATGCGTGCTTTACCGATCTGTCTTTTAGCACTGATGCTGAGCGGCTGTTCTATGCTAAGCAGATCTCCTGTTGAACCTGTTCAAAGCACTGCAACCCCGCCAAAAGCGGAGCCAGCAAAACCGAAAGCGCCTCGCGCTGCGCCGGTACGTATTATTACCAAAGCCGACGAGCTGGTCGGTAAGCCATTCCGTGAACTGGGCGAAGTGAGCGGCGAATCCTGCCAGGCAACGAATCAGGACTCTCCACCCAATATTCCGACAGCCCGCAAGCGTATGCAAATCAACGCGTCGAAAATGAAAGCCAACGCGGTGTTGCTGCACAGCTGTGAAGTCACCAGCGGCACACCAGGTTGCTATCGTCAGGCGGTATGTATCGGTTCTGCGCTTAACATTACGGCGAAATGAGTTCATTTCAGTTCGAGCAGATAGGCGTTATCCGCTCCCCTTATAAAGAAAAGTTCGCCGTGCCGCGTCAGCCGGGTCTGGTCATTCACGGCGGCGGCGAGCTTCATCTTGTCGCGCCGTATAACCAGGCCGATGCAGTGCGCGGGCTCGAGGCGTTCAGCCATTTATGGGTGGTCTTTGTGTTTCACCAGACCATGGAAGGCGGCTGGCGTCCCACTGTGCGTCCTCCTCGTCTGGGCGGAAATGCCAGAATGGGGGTCTTTGCCACCCGCTCAACCTTTCGTCCCAACCCCATCGGAATGTCGCTGGTCGAGCTGAAAGGCATACGTTGTCAGAAAGATCAGGTGATCCTGGAGTTAGGTAGCCTTGACCTGGTTGATGGCACACCGGTCATAGATATTAAGCCTTACCTGCCCTTCGCCGAAGCGCTGCCGGATGCTCGGGCAAGCTATGCTCAGGACGCACCGCAGGCAGATATGCCGGTTCACTTCACGTCTGAAATAACGACGCAAATCAGCGAGCTGGAAAAGCGTTATCCACGTCTGCGTGACTTTATCGTTGAAGTGCTGGCGCAGGACCCCCGTCCCGCCTACCGTAAAGAAGAGGAAGCCGGGAAAACGTACGCCGTCTGGCTGCTGGACTTTAACGTGCGCTGGCGCGTGACTGCGGCGGGTTTTGAAGTGTTTGCCCTGGAACCCAGGTAATTTTGTTCTCCTCTCTTTTGGCATCTTTGCCACACTGGTAAACTAAACCACTTTTTTTGTGTCAGGCTGGTGTTTCAGCCTGTTCCAATCGTCGAAATGGAACCGTAACAACATGCGTACTAGCCAATATCTGCTCTCCACTCTGAAGGAGACACCTGCCGACGCCGAGGTGATCAGCCACCAGCTGATGCTGCGCGCCGGGATGATCCGCAAGCTGGCCTCCGGGTTATACACCTGGCTGCCGACCGGCGTGCGCGTCCTGAAAAAAGTCGAAAACATCGTGCGTGAAGAGATGAACAACGCCGGTGCTATCGAGGTGTTAATGCCGGTCGTTCAGCCCTCTGAACTGTGGCAGGAGAGCGGTCGCTGGGAGCAGTACGGTCCTGAACTGCTGCGTATTGCCGATCGTGGCGATCGTCCATTCGTCCTCGGCCCAACGCATGAAGAAGTGATCACCGATCTGATCCGTAACGAGCTGAGCTCTTACAAACAGCTGCCGCTGAACTTCTTCCAGATCCAGACCAAGTTCCGTGACGAAGTGCGTCCACGCTTTGGCGTCATGCGTTCTCGCGAGTTCCTGATGAAAGATGCTTACTCTTTCCATACTTCTCAGGAATCGCTGCAAGAGACCTACGACAAAATGTACGCGGCCTACAGTAAAATCTTCTCCCGCATGGGGCTGGATTTCCGTGCTGTACAGGCTGATACCGGTTCAATCGGCGGTAGCGCCTCCCATGAATTCCAGGTTCTGGCGCAGAGCGGCGAAGACGATGTGATCTTCTCTGACTCCTCTGATTACGCCGCGAACATCGAATTTGCAGAAGCGCTGGCACCAAAAGAACCACGCGGCGCGGCAACGCAAGAGATGACGCTGGTTGATACGCCAAACGCGAAAACCATCGCCGAGCTGGTTGAGCAGTTTACTCTGCCGATCGAAAAAACCGTGAAAACCCTGCTGGTGAAATCGGCTGAAGGTAGCGCTTATCCACTGGTTGCCCTGCTGGTACGAGGCGATCACGAGCTGAACGAAGTGAAAGCCGAGAAGCTACCGCAGGTTGCCAGCCCGCTGACCTTCGCAACGGAAGCGGAGATCCGCGCCGTGGTGAATGCAGGTCCTGGTTCTCTGGGCCCGGTGAACATGCCTGTTCCGGTGGTCATTGACCGCACCGTTGCGGCGATGAGCGACTTCGCTGCGGGCGCAAACATCGACGGTAAACACTACTTCGGCATCAACTGGGATCGGGACGTGGCGACGCCGGAAGTGGCTGACATCCGTAACGTGGTCGCAGGCGATCCAAGCCCGGACGGCAAGGGTACCCTGATGATCAAACGCGGTATCGAAGTAGGCCACATCTTCCAGCTGGGCGATAAGTACTCACGCGCAATGAACGCTGCCGTTCAGGGCGAAGATGGTCGTAACCAGGTTCTGACCATGGGCTGCTACGGCATTGGCGTAACGCGCGTTGTTGCTGCCGCTATCGAGCAGAACTATGACGAACGCGGAATCGTCTGGCCGGATAACATCGCGCCGTTCCAGGTAGCGATCCTGCCAATGAACATGCACAAGTCTTACCGCGTGCAGGAGCTGGCTGAGAAACTCTACGCTGAGCTGAGCGCGAAAGGTATCGACGTGCTGATGGATGACCGTAAAGAGCGTCCTGGCGTGATGTTTGCTGACATGGAACTTATCGGTATTCCACACACCATCGTCATTGGCGACCGTAACCTCGACAGCGACGAGATTGAATACAAATACCGTCGCAACGGCGAAAAACAGATGATCAAGACGGGCGATATTCTTGATTACCTGGTGAAAGCCATCAAAGGTTAAGAAACAAAAAACCCCGCCAGTGCGGGGTTTTTTAATGGCTATATCTTATTTACTGTCGCAGTCTTTCCCCGCAGCAAACTTCGCGTCTTTATCTGCCACCAGCGTTTTCACCAGCTCACCGCTATCCGGGTTTGGCTCCAGCGTAAAATGCCCTTCAACCGTCAGCAACACGGGCTTACTGTCGTTGCCGCGCGCGACGGCGTAGTCTCGCTCCAGCTGGGCATTGTTCGCCACGCTGACTTTCTTCCCGGTTGCACAGTCCGTGAAGATCGCCGCATCCGCCATGTAGAAATACATCCCTCGCATTGCCATTGGGGTGGCTGGCAGGGTCGCTTTCACCGGGGCCAACGTGTAGTTGAACTGGGATTCAATCGGATTGCCTTCGCGATCGAGCATCTCCATCCCCTCGCCTTTGGCGCGGAAATAAGTTTTATCGCCCGTGGTATCCGTCAATACCAGCTTTTCAGCCGTACGCGCCCATGTTCCATAAGATGCAAAAGAAGACGGTTCTTTCGCCCCCTGGTAACGCTGGTTCATGACCCAGGTGCCATCTTTTTGCAGGAACAGAGAGGTTTCGATGCCCTCGCAATCTGCACACGGTAATACGCCGCGCCAGCTTTGCTGCATCGGCTTTAATTCTTCATTTTGCGTTGGCTGTAGTACCTGCGTTTCCGAACGGTTATTACAGCCAAAAAGCGCAAACAGGCTTGTCACGGCCAGCGCTGATAATAATGCTTTTTTCACAATACTTTCCTTATGAAAAGGGTAACCCTTTCGTCACATTATGGGTGACGGACTTTGCCACGCAGTGATTTTACGGTGGATTTCTGCGCCTTCGATGACAACCGACGTTCTTTCGATGCCCGCGTTGGACGTGTTGCCCGGCGACTTTTTTGTACAGCCGTCAGCTCTTTGATGACCGCGACCAGCCGGGCAATTGCCGCTTCCCGGTTAAGCTCCTGGCTGCGATACTCCTGCGCTTTAATCACTATCACACCCTCGCTGGTGATCAGGTGATGGCTGGCGGCAAGCAGGCTTTCTTTATAATACTCTGGCAGGCTGGAGGCCCGAATGTCAAAGCGCAAATGGATAGCCGTTGAGGCCTTGTTAACGTGCTGCCCCCCTGCGCCCTGGGCCCGGATAGCGGTGATCTCCAGCTCGTTATCAGGGATGCTGACATTTCGGGACAATACAATCATGATGCGGGCTGCCAGGCCGTGAGATGAATTTCCAGATTATTCTGAGAATCGGAAAGCCAGATGGCACCGTCCTGAATTGTTGCCTGTAGCGCCATCGTCCGGCTGGCGAACGCACTCAACTGCGCCAGCTGTTCATCATCCAGATACCAGACGGTGAGATTTTTGAACTGCGCACATTTATTTTTATTTTGTTGCCACCAGATCTCCGCCGCGCGCTGGTTGTAGGCAAACAACGCCACTTCAGCAGACTGGGTGCAGGCCTTTTTGATCCTGCGTTCATCCGGCAGGCCAAGCTCAATCCATAAATCGATACCCAGATGATCGTTGCGCAGCCAGGCTTCCGGTTCATCTTCCGCGCTTAAACCACGGGTAAATTGCAGACGCTCGTCGGCATACTTAATCCACGCCAGCAGGCGCAGCATCATGCGCTCCTGGGTTTCAGAAGGGTGACGCGCCAGCGTCAATGACGCATCCAGAAACTGGTTACGGTCAAGATCCGCCACATTGACCACAGCTTTATAAATAGTCGCTTTCAGCGCCATGAGAGAACTCCTTTCGAATCAGGCGTACATTGTAGCGAAAACCGCGGCAAAAGGCTGTTACGAGGTGGTGGCTCACTCTTATCAAGGCGCTGATATTGCTTAAATGAGTATGGTATAGTCACCTTGCTAAACCGAGTTTAACTTCGTAGGCTTAATGATATCTCACAGTAAGTCAGTACGCTGGCAGGAGGTGATGTGAATAATTATTGTGAGTTGATTCGCAGACGGTATGCGGAGATCGCCAGCGGAGATCTGGGGTACATTCCGGATGCGTTGGGCTGTGTATTGAACGTGCTAAATGAAGTGGCCTCTGATGAGAGCCTTTCTGAATCGGTCAGGGAAAAAGCAGCGTATGCTGCGGCGAATTTACTGGTGAGCGATTATGTCGATGAATGATACTTATCAACCCATCAATTGTGATGACTATGACAACCTCGAACTCGCCTGCCAGCATCATTTAATACTGACGCTGGAGCTAAAAGATGGCGAAGTGCTAAAGGCAAAGGCCAGCGATCTGGTTTCCCGTAAAAATGTGGAATACCTGGTTGTGGAAGATGCAGGTGCAACGCGTGAGCTACGCCTCGACAAAATTGCCAGTTTCAGCCATCCGGAAATCGGCACCGTCGTGGTGAGCGAATCCTGATAACCAACGGGCAGCCAGGCTGCCCGTTACGCTTTCCATTCAAAATTAACACCCGCTTCAGCCCACCCCTCTTCAGTGATGAACCCCCCTGCCGCCGCGATGAGCGTGTCGCCGTAAAACAGAAGCGGCGTGGTATCACGTCGCCAGGGCGGAACGTTCTGTTCCTGCCAGATTTTCTTCAGCTTACGCCCGCCGTTACGACCGACGATATGCAGCATGCCGCTGGCCCTGAAGCGTATGGTAACGTTCTCGTCCGGCTCAGGTAGACGCACATTGCCCGAATGACTTAACGCAACGACACCGGCATTCATCGGTAGCGTTAATGCTTTTTCCGGCGACGGCCAGCCGAGCACAACGCCAGCCAGCGACGGCACAGATTTTACCCACCAGAGTTGCCCTTTATAACGCCTGACGTCATAACCATTCAGGTGTATACACGGTGCGGCATCTTCCCTCGCCTGTGCAACTTCCTCCCAGATACGGTTGAGCATCGCCCTGGACGGCATAACCGCACGGTGGTAAGCCAGCCAGCGGCGAATCAGAGCAGCCCGACGCACGGGGCTCATCACCTTCAACGGCGCAACGTTCAGGGCACCGTCAGCGGTAATCAGTGTATTCAGCTCCCCGCTGAGCAACTCATCCAGCAAGCTTTCCTGTTCAGCACACAGCATGGCGCTTCTGGCCGCCGCTTCGGAAAAATGCGCCCAGCGCTCACTCAGCAGCGGTAAGACGCGCAGGCGCAGGAAGTTACGGTCGTAACTGTCGTCCTGATTGCTGTCGTCTTCAATCCAGCACAGATGATGCTGCTGCGCCCAGGCTTCCAGTGATGCGCGCGTCTCACCCAGCAGCGGGCGGATGAGCTCTGTTTCAGCAAAATCAGCGCGCTCAGGCATGGCGGATAAACCCGCAGGCCCGCTGCCCCGCTTGAGCGCCAGTAAAAACGTCTCGCACTGGTCGTCCAGATGCTGCGCGGTGACCAACGCTTCTCCAGGCTGTAATGCGCCAGAAAACGCGGCGTAGCGGGCTTTCCGCGCCTGCGCCTCAATACCCAGCCCCTCATCCTCAAGCGTGACGCGTTCAACGATCAGCGGGATCTCCCACCCTGAGCACACCGCTTCGCAGTGCGCCACCCAGTCGTCGGCATGGGGGCTTAAGCCGTGATGGATATGCATCGCCCGCAGCTGGACGTCAGGCTCACGGTCGCGCCAGAGCTTAAGGCGGTGCAGCAAAACGGTGGAATCCAGGCCACCGCTGAACCCCACCAGCAGCTGGCGGTAGGGTGAAACGGCGTGCGCGATAGCGGGTAAGGTCATAGGAAATTACACATAAAAAATGCCCGAACTGAACGGGCATTATCACACATGACGGCGATTACTGCTGATAAAGCTCCAGCGGCAGGCCGTCCGGATCGTTGAAAAAAGTGAAACGTTTATCGGTAAAGGGATCGACACGAATCGCTTCGCAGGCCACGCCGTGGGCTTCCAGATGTTTTACCGCGCTGTCCAGGTCATCGACGCTGAAGGCCAGGTGGCGCAGGCCGCAGGCTTCCGGGCGTGAAGGACGCGCTGGCGGGAAAGGAAAAGAGAACAGCTCAATCACATATTGACCGTTTAACGCCAGATCGCCTTTCCAGGAGTCGCGCTCCTCACGGTAGGCCTCGCTCAACAGCGTAAAACCGAGAACGTCGCAGTAGAATGCCTTACTTTTCGCATAATCGGTGGCAATGATCGCAATATGATGAACCGCTTTTAAACCCAGCATAGTTTCTCCTTTTTATGATGTCCTGAACGTTACAACCGACAACCCGCCCCTGGCAAGCGGCCCCTTTTATTTTAGGACTCTCACCCAGTACACGCCGTTATCGTCGCGTTTCGCGCCATGAATATCCGTTTCAAAGCCAGGATAGTGGCGCCCCACCGAACAGAGCATCAGCAGGAAATCGAGCACCGCCCGGCTCTCCTCGGTGATCATTTCACCCGGCATCAGCAGCGGCACGCCTGGCGGATAAGGCAGGATCATGTTGGCCGATACCCGCCCGACCAGGTTCTCCAGTTCAACGGTTTCAACCTCCCCTTTCACCTGGCGCTGCCACGCCCTGTGCGGCGTCAGCTTCATTTCAGGCAGAACATCAAATGCCTGCAACATCAGGCGCGGCAGATCGTGCTGGCGGATCAGCCTGTGGATCCCCTGGGCCAGATCCTGAATACGCATATTGCGGTAGAAGTCAGGATCTTCCGCGTAGAGATCCGGCAGCATGTTCTTCACCCGCAGGTTCAGATCGTATGCGCGCTTAAACTCCATCAGTCCCCGGAGCAGCCCCATCGCACGGGTTTTATCGATCCCTATGCTGAACAGGAACAGCAGATTATAGGGGCCGGTTTTCTCCACCACCACGCCGCGCTCATCAAGGAACTTCGCCACCAGCGCAGCCGGGATCCCTTCCTCACCCATCACACCCTGCTCATCCATGCCCGGCGTCAGGATTGTCACCTTAACCGGATCGAGGAACATGTGGTCCGCATCAGCATCCCGAAAACCGTGCCAGCTCTCCCCCGGCGCGACGGGCCAGCATTCTGCCTCATCAATCTCTTCCGGCTGCCAGATATCAAAGAACCAGCCGTCCGCTTCATCTTTAAGTCGCTGAACCTCTTTTCGGAAATGCAACGCCCGCTCCACCGAACGATTGATCAGGCGTTTACCCGGATTACCGCGCAGCATCGCCGCCGCCGTTTCGATGGACGCCACCAGCGGGTAGCTTGGCGACGTGGTCGTGTGCATCATGAAAGCTTCGTTGAAGGTGTCCTCGTCGTACTCACCCTTGATGTGAATGAGAGACGCCTGGGAAAACGCGGCCAGCATTTTGTGCGTCGACTGCGTTTCGAAGAACACCTTGCCCGACACCCGCTCGCCGCTCATCCCACTTTTACCCGAGTAAATCGGGTGGAAATTAGTGTAAGGCACCCACGCGGAGTCAAAGTGAATCGACGGCACGTCCAGCGTCTGCTTGATCCAGTTCGTGTTGTAAAGCAGCCCGTCATAGGTGGAGTTGGTGATCACCGCATGCACAGGCCAGCTTGCCTCGGGGATAGCCGCGATCTTATTCTCAATGGCTTCATGCGCGAACTCACGGCGAGGAATGCCGCCGAGGATCCCCAGCGCATTACGCGTGGGAGACAGCCAGAGCGGCACCACATCGCTCATCATCAGCAAATGCGCCAGTGATTTATGGCAGTTTCGGTCAATCAGCAGCGTACTGCCGGCAGGCGCGGCGTACATCCCGACGATTTTGTTCGAGGTTGAGGTACCGTTGGTCACCATGTAGCTTTGCTCGGCGCCAAAGGTCCGGGCGATGTACTCTTCGGCTTCCAGATGCGGGCCGGTATGATCCAGCAGAGAGCCTAACTCGGTGACCGAAATCGACACGTCCGCCTTCAGCGTGTTACCGCCGAAGAAATCGTAGAACAGGCATCCCACCGGGCTTTTTTGATAGGCCGTTCCCGCCATATGGCCTGGCGTACAGAAGGTGTACTTCCCTTCTTTCACATAGGTGAACAATGCGCGCGTAAACGGCGGTGTGATGTTATCGAGGTATTCACCGGTGTACTGCTGAATGCGGGTTGCAATGTCCTCGGCAACGCCGAGTGAGTATTCGAAGAACCACAGCGCCATACGCATATCGTGCGCGCTCACGTCCATGGTCGAGTGAGTGTTGATAAAGGCGTACAGCGGAAGATATTCGTTGAGCTTATTGATATCGCTGCACAACTCCATGTCGTATTCGTCCCAGTCGAATATCACGCCACAGATGCGCGGATTGTGTTCGATAAATTTCAGCAGGTCGGCGCTGTTTTGCGGCCAGATCAGCTGGTATCCGCGTGCTTTAAGGGCTTGCTCCAGCTCCTTGATGGGTTCGTCTTTATAAAAGACGCCGTGTGGCCCCATGATGGCAATGATGTTCATGGTTTACCTCCTTGAAAAACATCAGATAAGCATAGTTAAGGTAAACGGCAGGTATAAAAAAAGCCGCAACAATGTGCGGCTTTTAGGATAATTGTGAGGCTTACGCGTAACCGTAGGTCATCAGACGCTGATAACGACGGTTGAGCAGATCTTCTGTGCTCAGCACGTCCAGGTCCGCCAGGTCTGCCAGCAGCTGCGCTTTCAGGGAAGCAGCCATCACTTCCGGCTTACGATGCGCGCCACCCAGCGGTTCAGGGATAACGGTGTCGATCAGCTTCAGCTCTTTCAGACGTGGGGCAATGATGCCCATCGCTTCAGCAGCCAGCGGCGCTTTAACGGCACTTTTCCACAGGATGGAGGCACAGCCTTCCGGAGAGATAACGGAATAGGTACTGTACTGTAGCATATTCACTTTATCGCCCACGCCAATTGCCAGCGCACCGCCGGACCCACCTTCACCGATAACGGTACAGATGACCGGCACTTTCAGGCGAGACATCTCGCGCAGGTTGCGTGCGATGGCTTCAGACTGACCGCGCTCTTCGGCACCAACCCCCGGGTAAGCACCCGGCGTGTCGATGAAGGTGATGATTGGCATATTGAAACGCTCAGCCATCTCCATCAGACGCAGGGCCTTACGGTAGCCTTCTGGTGCTGGCATACCGAAGTTACGACGGATTTTCTCTTTGGTTTCACGGCCTTTCTGATGACCAATGATCATCACCGGACGTCCATCCAGACGCGCGATACCGCCGACGATAGCTTTATCGTCAGCGTATGCGCGGTCGCCTGCCAGTTCGTCAAATTCGTCAAACGCCAGGCGGACATAATCCAGGGTGTACGGACGCTGTGGATGTCGCGCCAGCTGGGCGATCTGCCATGCGCCGAGATCGGCAAAGATTTTGCGCGTCAGTTCTACGCTTTTTTCGCGCAGACGATGCACTTCTTCGTCGATGTTAATATCCAGTTTTTCATCCTGACGGCTCACGGCTGTCAGAGAATCGATTTTCGCTTCCAGCTCTGCAATCGGCTGTTCGAAATCAAGGAAATTCAGACTCATAGTATTCCTGTATTAGTCAAACTCCAGTTCCACCTGCTCCGAACCAATGAGGCCACGGAGATCGTTCAGTAAACGATCGCTCGGAGAGACACGCCACGTTGCACCAAAGCGCAACCGCGCGCGTGCATCCGCCCTCTGATAGTAGAGATGTACTGGAATGGTCCCCGAGCGGTGGGGTTCCAGAGACTGACGGAGTCGGTTTAAAAGCTGGTCATCAATTTGCCTGTCCGTCAGCGAGATAGCAAGCCCGCGAGCATATTTTTCCCGGGCTTCGTCAATGTCCATCACTTCGCGGGCGGTCATTTTAAGCCCCCCGCTGAAGTCATCAAAGCTGACCTGTCCGCTGACGATAAGTATGCGGTCTTTTTCCAGCAATTGCTGGTATTTATCCAGCGCGTCGGTGAACAACATCACCTCCAGACGCCCGGAACGGTCATCCAGGGTACAGATGCCGATACGATTGCCGCGCTTGGTGACCATTACCCTTGCAGCAATCACGAGCCCCGCAGCCGTGGTGATTTTACCACGTTCTGTCGGATGCATGTCTTTAAGCCTGTGGCCGCCGACATAGCGCTCAATTTCTTTAAGATACTGGTTGATCGGGTGTCCCGTCAGGTACAGACCTAACGTTTCCCGCTCTCCATCCAGCACTACCTGTTCTGGCCACGGCTGGCAGTTGGAATAGGACTGCTCGATCTGCTCTGGCTCTTCCGCCAGCACGCCGAACATATCCGCCTGGCCAATGGCTTCCGCTTTCGCATGCTGATCGGCCGCCTTCAGCGCATCGCCGAGCGAGTTCATCAGCGCGGCGCGGTGTGGCCCCAGACGGTCAAACGCGCCGGACATGATCAGTTTTTCCAGCACGCGGCGGTTCAGTTTTTTGGTATCGGTACGGGCGCACAGATCGAACAGCTCACGGAAGTAGCCGCCGTTGTTACGCGCTTCAATGATCGCCTCGATCGGACCCTCACCCACGCCCTTGATCGCGCCGATCCCATAGACGATTTCCCCGTCATCGTTAACGTGAAAATGATACAGGCCCGAGTTAATATCCGGCGGCAGGATCTTCAGCCCCATGCGCCAGCACTCGTCCACCAGGCCAACCACCTTCTCGGTGTTGTCCATATCAGCAGTCATTACCGCTGCCATAAACTCAGCGGGATAGTGAGCTTTCAGCCACAGTGTCTGATACGAAACCAAAGCATAGGCGGCGGAGTGAGATTTGTTAAATCCGTACCCGGCGAATTTCTCCACCAGGTCGAAGATTTTCATCGCCAGTTCGCCATCGATGCCGTTTTTCTTCGCTCCATCTTCAAAGATGGAGCGCTGCTTGGCCATCTCTTCCGGCTTTTTCTTACCCATCGCACGACGCAGCATGTCTGCGCCGCCAAGGGTATAACCCGAAAGTACCTGGGCGATCTGCATCACCTGTTCCTGATACAGGATGATGCCATAGGTTGGCTCCAGTACCGGTTTCAGGCTTTCATGCTGCCACTGCACGTCCGGGTAAGAAATCTCTTCGCGCCCGTGCTTACGGTCGATAAAGTTATCCACCATCCCCGACTGCAACGGCCCCGGACGGAACAGGGCCACCAGCGCGATCATATCTTCGAAGCAGTCTGGTTGCAGACGCTTAATCAAATCTTTCATGCCGCGGGATTCAAGCTGGAAGACGGCTGTCGTCTCCGAGCGTTGCAGCATGTCGAAACTTTTCTTGTCATCAAGCGGGATAGCCGCGATATCCAGCGGCGGTTCGCCGTTCTTCTCGCGACGGGCGTTGATCATCTCCAGCGCCCAGTTGATGATGGTCAGCGTACGCAGGCCGAGGAAGTCAAACTTCACCAGCCCGGCGTATTCCACGTCGTTCTTGTCGAACTGGGTGACCGGATGCTGGCCCGCTTCATCGCAGTACAGCGGCGCGAAGTCGGTGATTTTGGTCGGGGCGATAACCACGCCCCCAGCATGCTTACCGGCGTTACGCGTGACGCCTTCCAGCTTGCGCGCCATGTCGATCAGCGCTTTGACCTCTTCGTCGGCTTCGTAGATTTCCGGCAGCTGAGGTTCAGCTTCAAAGGCTTTCGCCAGAGTCATGCCCGGATCGGGCGGCACCAGCTTAGAGATACGATCGACAAAACCGTACGGGTGGCCCAGAACGCGGCCCACGTCGCGGATAACCGCTTTCGCCGCCATCGTCCCGAAGGTAATGATCTGTGAAACCGCATCACGACCGTACATATCGGCCACGTGCTCAATCACCTGGTCGCGTTTTTCCATGCAGAAGTCGACGTCAAAGTCGGGCATGGAGACACGTTCCGGGTTGAGGAAACGTTCGAACAGCAGGTCGAATTCCAGCGGATCGAGGTCGGTGATTTTCAGTGCGTACGCCACCAGCGAGCCGGCACCGGAACCACGGCCCGGGCCTACCGGCACGCCGTTATCCTTCGACCACTGGATGAACTCCATCACGATCAGGAAGTAGCCAGGGAACCCCATCTGGTTGATCACCTGGAGTTCAATATCCAGGCGCTCGTCATATTCAGGACGCTTCTCTTTACGGACCGCTTCATCCGGGAAAAGGAATTCCAGACGCTCTTCCAGACCCTCTTTCGATTTCATGACCAGGAAATCTTCGGTGGTCATGTCGCCCGTCGGGAACTGCGGCAGGAAGTATTCGCCGAGACGCACGGTGACGTTACAGCGCTTGGCAATCTCTACGCTGTTTTCCAGCGCTTCCGGGATGTCCGAGAAAAGCTCACACATCTCCTCTTCGCTGCGCATGTACTGCTGCGATGAGTAGTTGCGCGGGCGTTTCGGATCGTCGAGGGTGAAGCCGTCGTGGATAGCGACGCGAATTTCATGCGCGTCAAAATCGCCCGCCTCAAGGAAGCGCACATCGTTGGTGGCCACTACAGGCAGGCCACGCGCTTCCGCCAGGGCGACGGCCGCATGCAGATAGCTCTCTTCGTCCGCACGCCCGGTACGGATCAGCTCCAGGTAATAGCGATCCGGGAAATACTCTTCGTAGAACGAGACGCACTGATCCACCAGCGCGTTGTTACCGCGCAGCAGACATTTGCCGACATCCCCCATACGACCACCGGAGATCAGCAGCAAACCTTCGTTCAGCTCTGCCAGCCAGTCGCGGTCAATCCATGGACCCAGTGCGCCGTAGCCGCGCTGGTAGGCTTTTGAGATCAGCAGAGTGAGATTCTGATAGCCCGTGTTATTCATGGCTAACACGGAAATTTGCGTCATCTCATCGCCGAGCAGGTCGCTCTGCACATGAAAATCCGCACCGACGATGGGCTTTAATCCTGCGCCATGCGCCGTTCCGTAGAACTTCACCAGGCCACACAGGTTGGTAAAATCGGTGATCGCCAGCGCAGGCATGCCAAGCGAGGCCGCCTTTTTTACCAGCGGCCCGGTCTTTGCCAGCCCATCGATCATGGAGTAGTCGCTATGCACCCGCAGGTGTACGAAACGTGGTTCAGCCATCTTCAAATCCCGCGTTACTTAATTGCTTGCGTCTTGATTCAGGACACCAGTCCCAGCGCGCGTTTCACCGGGCCAAAGCTGCGCCGATGATGTTCAGTTGCGCCATGTTCAGCCAGCTTTTCCAGATGGAAAGCCGTTGGATATCCCTTGTGCTGGACGAAACCATACGCGGGATAAGTGAGGTCCAGCGCGGCCATTTCAGCATCGCGCGTCACTTTGGCAATGATTGACGCCGCACTGATTTCTGCGACGCGGCTATCGCCTTTAACAACAGCCATGGAAGGCATCGGCAGCGCCGGGCAACGGTTACCGTCGATCAGTACATACTCAGGCACAATCTTCAGGCCCGCAACGGCACGCTGCATCGCCAGCATGGTAGCGTGCAGAATGTTTAGATCGTCAATCTCATGCGGTTCTGCGCGCCCGAGACTCCAGGCCAGCGCCTTCTCTTTAATTTCATCGAACAGCGCTAAACGACGCTTTTCGCTCAGTTTTTTCGAGTCGTTCAGGCCAACGATCGGGCGGGCTGGATCGAGGATCACCGCCGCGGTCACAACGGCACCCACTAACGGGCCACGACCGACTTCATCCACACCGGCAACGAGGTGGGTATGGGGATAAATAAATTCCATCATTGTGCTAACTCCAGCACCGCATCGGCCGCCTGCTCATCAGCATTACAGCGGATCAGTTGATGCAGTTCACGGAAGGTATCATGCATCTGGTGGCTGGTTTTACCGTTGGCCAGCAGCGGCAGCAGCGCATCTGCCAGCGCCTGCGGCTGGCATTCATCCTGCAAGAGCTCTTTCACCAGCTCGCGACCCGCAAGCAGGTTTGGCAGAGATACGTAATCTGTTTTTACCAGACGTTTTGCCAGCCAGAAGGTAAACGGCTTCATGCGATAACCGACCACCATTGGGCATTTTGCCAGCATACACTCCAGCGCAGCCGTGCCGGAAGCCAGCAGTGCGGCATCGCTCGCAAACATAGCTTGCCGCCCTTTTCCGTCCAGCAGGCGGACGTGAAGATCCGGGGCGACGTCGGCTTTGATACGCTCAAACTGCTCCCGGCGTTTGGCATTCACCAGCGGCACGACCACTTCAAGATCGGGGTAAGTCTTGCGAAGAATTTGCGCCGTTTTCAGGAAATCGGCACTGAGCATTTCAACTTCCGCACCCCGGCTTCCTGGCAGCAGCGCCAGACAATGCACATCATGCGGGATGCCCAGTTCGTCACGCGCCGCGTTTTTATCCGGATCCAGTGGCATGGCATCCGCCATGGTATGACCGATAAAACGGCACGGGACATTAAATCTGTCGTAAAACGCTTTTTCGAAAGGCAGAAAAGCCAGCACCAGATTGGTGGACCGTCCGATTTTGAAAACGCGTTTCTGTCGCCACGCCCACACGGATGGGCTGACGTAATGGATCGTTTTGATCCCCTGCTTTTTCAGGTTCCCTTCAAGGGTAATATTGAAATCAGGCGCATCAATGCCGACAAATACATCGGGCTTGAGGTCGGTAAAGCGGCGGGTAAGGTCGGCGCGGATATGCAGCAGGCGACGCAAGCGGCCCCGCACCTCGACGATGCCCATCACAGCCAGCTCTTCCATTTCATACCAGGCTTCGCAGCCTTCGGCCTGCATTAGCGGCCCAGCCACGCCCACAAAGCGGGCATTGGGTACACGGGCTTTAAGCGCGCGGATAAGACCTGCACCAAGAATATCGCCGGAGGTTTCTCCGGCGACCAGGGCGATGGTAAGCGGACGACTGTCGACCATTAACGAATCAGACCACGGGTTGAACGTTCAAAGAATTCCATGAACGTTTTCACTTCAGGGTGCTTATTCGCCAGCTCGGCAATTTCCGGCTTAGCCTCTTCCAGCGTTTTACCGCTACGGTACAGCAATTTGTACGCGTTGCGGATCGCGGTAATCGCTTCGCGGCTGAAGCCACGACGCTTGAGACCTTCAATGTTCACGCCAAACGGCGTGGCATGGTTGCCCTGCGCAATCACAAACGGTGGGACGTCCTGCGCCACACCGGAGCATCCGCCGACCATCACGTGTGCACCAATGATGCAGAACTGATGGACTGCGGTCATGCCGCCAATAATGGCGAAATCATCGACCGATACGTGTCCCGCCAGCGTTGCGTTGTTGGCGAGAATACAGCGGCTCCCCACGGTACAGTCGTGCGCAATGTGCGCATTAACCATAAACAGGTTGTCGCTGCCCACCTTCGTCAATCCACCGCCTTGCGTTGTACCACGATGAATGGTGACGCTTTCGCGAATGCGGTTACGATCGCCGATTTCCACGCGGGTCGGTTCGCCAGCATACTTGAGATCCTGGTTAACTTCGCCGATGGAGGCGAACTGATAGATCTCATTGTTGCAGCCAATGGTGGTATGACCATTCACGACAACGTGAGATTTCAGTACTGTACCCTCACCAATTTCGACATGGGGTCCAACAATACAAAACGGGCCGATGTGGACATTGGCACCAATGATGGCACCCGTTTCCACAATGGCGGTAGGATGAATAAAGGCGGATTTATCAATCACGTATCAGGCCTCCCGGCTACGCGCACACATCATTGTCGCTTCGCAAACAACTTTGCCGTCAACCATAGCTACGCCTTTGAAGCGAGTCAGGCCGCGACGCGTTTTTTCAAAAGTGACTTCCATGATCATTTGATCACCAGGCACGACCGGACGCTTGAAGCGCGCTTCATCGATACCCGCGAAGTAATAGAGTTCACCCGGTTCCAGTTTACCTACGCTTTTAAACGCCAGAATACCGGTAGCCTGTGCCATCGCTTCCAGGATCAATACCCCAGGGAAGATAGGCTTACCAGGGAAGTGCCCCTGGAAGAACGGCTCGTTAACGGAGACATTTTTCACTGCGCGCAGAAAACGACCTTCTTCAAAATCCAGCACACGGTCTACCAGTAAAAACGGATAGCGGTGCGGCAGAAGTTCTAAAATCTCTTCAATATGCAGAGTATGAGTGTCAGTAGTCAAAATACTCTTCCTGTCAAATGTACTAAGTAGCAATAATAACACGGCCTGCCGGTTTATAAACAAAGCCGACAGGCCGGGAAATTTAGCGTTAAACGGATGAACGCTTAGTCTTGTTGATCGATTTTGCGCTCAATCGCTTTGAGTCGCTTGCTCATATCATCAATATTCATCACCAGTGCAGCTGTTTTACGCCAGACCTTGTTCGGTTGCAGCGGAATACCGGAGGAATAAACGCCAGGCTCAGTGATTGGACGCATCACCATGCCCATCCCCGTCACCGTGACTTTGTCGCATATTTCCATATGGCCATTGATCACGCTGGCACCGCCAATCATGCAGTAACGGCCAATTTTCAGGCTGCCTGCCATGATAACACCACCCGCAACTGCGGTATTGTCGCCAATCACAACGTTATGTGCAATCTGGCACTGGTTGTCTATGATAACACCGTTACCAATAATGGTGTCGTCAAGCGCACCGCGGTCGATGGTGGTGCAAGCGCCGATCTCCACACGATCGCCGATAATCACGCGACCCAGCTGAGGGATCTTAACCCAGTTACCCCGATCGTTAGCGTAACCAAATCCGTCAGAACCAATCACCGTGCTGGACTGTACGAGACAATTCTCGCCAATCTCAACCTCATGGTAGACAGAGACATTGGCCCACAGACGAGTCCCTGCGCCAATTTTCGTATTTTTTCCAACAAAGCAGCCTGGGCCAATCACCACGTTATCACCCAGCACGACGCCGGATTCGATAACGGCGTTTGCGCCGACTGATACGTTGTTACCCAGCTGAGCCGTCGGATCAATCGCAGCACTGGCTGCAATGTTCTGTGCCGGCTGCGGCGTGGTATCAAGAATTTGGGCCATGCGCGCATAGGTCAGGTAGGGATTTTTCACTACCAGTGCAGCGCTAGTGGCAAACGGAAGATCGTCCTGCGTCAGAACAACGGCAGACGCCTGGCACTGGGCCAGGTGTTCACGGTACTTAGGGCTTACCATGAAGGTAATAGTGCCTGCTTTAGCAGATTGCATGGACGCAACAGCGGTGATGACGATATCGCCATCACCGTGTAATTCTGCATCCAACTGCTGAGCTAAATCAGCCAGTCGAATTGAAGGCATTACTTATTTAACCTGTTTCAGAACATCAGCGGTGATGTCTTTAACATCGCTGCTGTTGAATGCAACGGCGTTCGAATCAACAACCAGATCGATGCTCTGATCGGCTGCGACTGCTTTAACGGCAGACTGAATACGCGTCACCAGTTTGCCACGCTCTTCGTTAGAACGACGCTGACGATCCTGCTCGAAAGCCTGCGCTTTCTGAGAGAAGGTCTGGCGCTGAGACATGACGTCTTTTTCCAGTTTGCTGCGCTCGCTCGCTTTCATGGTAGAACCATCACGCTGAAGACGCTGCATCTTGGACTGAAGATCACCTTCCATACGTTGCAGTTCGCTCGCACGGCCTTTGAATTCGTTTTCCAGCGTTGCAGAAACACCGGTTTTCTGTGCAACCTGCTGGAACAAATTACCCATGTTGACGATTGCAATTTTATCCGCTGCCTGAGCAGAAGTTGCCATCGCTAAACCGAGACCTGCAGCTAATAACCACTTTTTCACAATTAACTCCTTACCATCCCATTGGCACCCGAGGGGTACCGTTCTTTGCGTGGCAAGGCGATCGTTTTACCGATCGCCGGTTGTCAGCGCTACACTGCCAACGCATTCCATTGCAGCGGATTATTACCAGGTTTTACCAATGTTAAACTGGAACTGCTCCGCTTTGTCTCCATCGTATTTCTTAAACGGCTGGGCGTAAGAGAAGACCAACGGCCCCAGCGGTGACATCCATTGTAATGCGATACCTGCAGACATGCGAATGTTGCTCGGATCGCTGTAGTCCGGAACCCCCGCCGCACGCATCTGGGCGGTGTTCTCCCAGTTGGTGTCCCACACTGTACCTGCATCCATAAAGAAGGAGGTGCGGACAGAGTTTGCGTACTTGTCGCTGATAAACGGCGTAGGCGTGATGAACTCGAGGCTCGCCACGGCCATAGCGTTACCACCTACTGCGTCATCAGAGCTACATACTTGCTTAGGATCACGGCTTGCGCAGTTATCTTCGTCATTACCGCCGTAATAAACCGCTTTCGGACCAATGTTATTGGACTGGAAGCCACGCACGGTGCTTGAACCACCGGCGTAGAAGTTTTCATAGAACGGCAGTTCTTTGCTTCCAATACCGTCACCATAACCCCAACGGGTACGACCCAGAACAACCCACTTGTGATCTTCATCAATTGGGAAGTAGGACGCCGTATCCAGCGTGACCTTGTAGAACTCGTTATCCGAGCCCGGGATAGTCACTTTACCGTTCAGGTTGACACGTGAACCTTCCGTCGGGAAGTAGCCACGGTCAAGACGGTTGTAGGTCCAACCGTAGTTGAAGGTGAAGTCATCCGCGGCGAAACCGTTGTCATCGCTGGACGTACTCGCCGACTGACCGATGGAGTCCAGGTAACGCCACATCGCCACCTGCGGTTGCATGTTGGACAGGTCGTTATGCACGTACCCTAAACCTGCGCGCAGGGTGTTGTATTCGTTAACCGGGAAGCCGAGCGTACCATCCAGACCGTAACTCTTGTTGGTATACGAGGAGAGGTCCGCGTCATCCGCTTTAAAGTCGTTATAGAAGATACGACCGCCCAGGCTTACACCGTCAACGGTGAAGTATGGGTTGGTAACAGAGAACTCAGAGTAGGTCTGGTAGTCGTTTTTCGTCCCGTTGATACCGACAGAGTAGCCCGTACCCAGCCAGTTATCCTGCTGAACACCGACCTGGAAGCTCACGCCACTTTCAGTACCGTAACCAATACCAAAGTTGAAGCTACCGGTATTACGTTCTTTAACTTTATAAACAACATCAACCTGATCCGGACGACCTGGTACACGCTGAGTATCGGTATCGACCGTTTCGAAATAGCCCAGACGGTTCAGACGCTCTTTACCCTGGTCTACCAGATCGCTTCCCAGCCATGCCCCTTCCATCTGGCGCATTTCACGGCGCAGAACGGAGTCTTTAGAGGTATCGTTACCTTCGAAGCGGATCTTACGCACATAGAAACGGTTGCCCGCATCAACGTTAACGTGCAGCTTAACGGTTTTATCCGTGTCGTTAATTTCCGGCTGCGTTTGCACACGCGGATACGCATAACCATAACGGCCGAGCAGCTTCTTAATGCTGTCTTCCATTTTGGTGACTTTAGATCCGCTGTACAGATCGCCCGGCTGAATTTTGGTCAGAGATTCAATTTCAGCTGAATGTCCTGCCAGGTTGCCGCTGACTTCAACACCTGAAAGCGTGTACTTATCGCCTTCAGTGATGTTAACGGTAATGTAGATACCTTTCTTGTCCGGAGTCAGACTCACCTGAGTTGAATCGATGTTGAAACGGGCGTAACCGCGATCCAGATAGTAGCTGCGCAGGGTTTCAAGGTCACCCGCCAGTTTCTGTTTCTGGTATTTACGATCGCCCACCACGTTCCACCACGGCACTTCGTCACGCAGCTGGAAGTTGGAGATCAGTTCGTCGGTGCTGAACGCGTGGTTACCCACGATGTTGATCTGCTGGATCTTCGCAGAAACACCTTCCTGGAAGACCAGTTTCAGGTCGACACGGTTACGTGGCAGCGGTGTAACAACCGCTTTAACGCTCGCGCTGTATTTACCGACGCTGTAATAGAAATCTTCCAGACCTTTTTCAATGTCTGCAAGGGTTGTGCGGTCCAGAGATTCCCCCACACGAACACCCGATGCCTCAAGGTTCTGCTTGAGCATGTCATCTTTCACCGACTTGTTGCCGGAGAAAGTGATGCTGGCAATCGTTGGACGTTCTTTTACCTGAACCACCAGCGTATCACCATCGCGCAGGACGCGGACGTCCTCAAAGTTGCCAGTGGCAAACAGAGCACGGATGGTGTTACTGATATCTTCATCATTAACCGTATCGCCGGGGCGCACAGGCATACTGAGGAGGGCCGCACCAACGGCGACACGCTGAAGGCCTTCGAAATGAATATCTTTCACTACGAACCCGTCAGCACCGTATACGGTCGCGCTGCTAAACAGCAGCGACGCTATGAGCAACTTTTTCATCGCCATCGTTATTATGCGTTCTTCCTAACTAACTCTCTTACAACCGAGAGAAATCATTGAAAAGTGCAAGCCCCATTAACAGCACCAGCAAAATCGAGCCAATGCGATAACTAAAGTCTTGAACTCGCTCGGATACCGGTCCGCCTTTTAGCTTTTCAATCGCTAAAAACAGCAAATGGCCCCCATCTAGTACGGGAAGCGGGAACAGGTTGATTATCCCCAGGTTCACGCTAATCAGCGCAAGGAACATGAGATAGTAAATCACCCCGAACTCCGCTGACATCCCAGCCCCCTGAGCAATCGAAATTGGCCCACTGAGGTTGTTCAGTTTCACATCACCGGTTATCAATTTCCCCAACATGTTGACCGTAAGCTTCATCAGCTGCCATGTTTTATCCGTGGCCTCAACGATGGCGCTAAACGGCCCATACTGGCGTATTGTCTTGTACTCATCTGGCAGTGGGATCACTTTCGGCACAACGCCGGCAAACCCTTCCGCCTTACCGCCGCCCGATTTGGTATCCGGGGTGAGAGTCAGTGAGAGCGAACTCCCCTGCCTTTCCACTTCCAGCGCGAGCGGCTTGCCTGGATTATCGCGCACCAGAGTAACAAAGGTCATCCATTGTGTTAATGGCTGACCATCGACTTTAACGATCCTGTCACCCGCTTGTAAACCTGCTTTACTCGCTGCCGATTTGGCCTGTACTTCGGCTAATACCGGCTCGATCTGCGCGCCGCGCGGTCGAATCCCGAGTGCGGCGACAGGGTCCTCTTTGTCTGGCTCAAAGCGCCAGTGGCGTAAATCCAGCACTTTTTCCTGCCGCTGGTCGGAACCAAATGGCGATACGCTGACGGTTGTCTGCTCATCACCGATTTTGGCAACCAGTTGTAACCTCACGGCATCCCAATCAGGGGTTTCGATACCATCAATCGCTTTAAGTTCCATTCCCGGTGTAATTTGCGCCGTTGCCGCAATAGAACCCGTGGTGATTTCGCCCACGACCGGGCGCACGCCAGGCACGCCGATGATAAACACCAGCCAGTAGGCGAAGATAGCGAAGATGAAATTGGCTACCGGGCCGGCAGCGATGATGGCAGCACGTTGTCCAACAGTTTTATTGTTAAACGCGCGATGGCGAAGTTCCGGGGCGACAGGCTCAACGCGTTCGTCGAGCATTTTGACATAGCCGCCCAGGGGAATCAGAGCAATGACAAACTCGGTGCCATGCTTATCGGTACGCTTCCAGAGCGATTTGCCAAAGCCAATCGAGAATCGCTCCACCCGCACACCACAGCGCCGGGCAACCCAGAAATGGCCAAATTCATGCACGGTAATCAGTACACCCAGTGCAACAATGAACGCCGCCAGATTCCAGAGAATGCTCAGCATAAAACCTTCCGTTATATCGTCCCAAACACCAGTAAAAGCAGGCAAGCAAATACAGGAACAGCCGCGGTAAGGCTGTCAATGCGATCCAGTATTCCGCCATGTCCTGGAATCAGGTGACCACTGTCCTTAATCCCTGCTTCACGCTTAAACATACTCTCGGTTAAATCACCCAGCACCGATGCCAGCGCCGCGAAAATCGAACATACCAGCAGCGTGGAGGGGGCAACCTCAAGATTCGCCCAGACGCCATAGCCCCAGGAGATAATCGCTGCCGTAAACAGGCCGCCAATGAAGCCTTGCCAGGTTTTGCCCGGAGAAACCTTTGGCGCCAGTTTATGTTTGCCGAACAGTTTACCAAACATATAGGCCCCGGAGTCAGCCCCCCAGACGAGAATCATCACATAAAGCAGCCATATCGCGCCGCTGTAGTGGTTTTCGTCATAGTGCCAGGCGCGCAGCGCAACCATCCCCCAGAAAAAGGGAACAATCGTGAGCAGACCAAAAATAAGGCGCAACACTTTAGAGTTACGCCAGATCGCCGCAGAGCCCGGATAGAAAAGCACTAAAACAAGCGCAGCAATCCACCAGGCCAGCGATATCCATAAGGATCCGGCAACCAGCGGCTGGTGAACATCGTGATGATATTCAGGCAAGGTATACAGCATCAGGGCCAGTAAAAAACCACAGAGTACCGCCAGCCATACCCGCTGAGTGCGCGAGGTAAAGCCGCTAAGCTGCCCCCATTCCCACGCGGCGAGCATACACACCACCAGCGTAACAATAGCGAATCCCACCGGAGGCAGTAAAAACAGCGCTGCGATGACGACGGGTATTAATACAAAAGCGGAAATCAGGCGATACTTCAGCAAAAGCTACCCCCATCAGGCGTTATCGCCACCAGGCTCGGTGCCGCCGAAACGACGCTCTCGATTGGCAAAGGCATGCAGCGCACCTTCAAAGTCTTGTTCATCAAAATCTGGCCAAAGAACATCCGTAAAGTAAAGTTCGGCGTAGGCAATTTGCCACAGCAAAAAGTTACTAATGCGATGCTCCCCCCCTGTCCTTATAACCAAATCCACGGGTGCCAGTTCATTCATGCAGATTTGCTGACTCAGCGCCTCTTCATCAATCTGGTCGGGTCTTAACAGCCCTTCCTGAACCTGCTCAGCCAGATGCCGAACCCCCTGGATAATATCCCAGCGTCCGCCGTAATTCGCCGCGATATTGAGCGTCAGGCCGGTATTATTTTCCGTCAGCGCTTCTGCTTTGCGAATCCGTTCCTGCAAACGTGAGTTAAAACGACTGGTTTCGCCAATAATACGCAAGCGGACGTTGTGGCGGTGCAGGCTTTTTACTTCGCTATCGAGCGCCCACACGAACAGTTCCATCAACGCAGTCACTTCCTGCGCAGGTCGATTCCAGTTCTCACTGCTAAAAGCATAGAGCGTTAACGCATCAATGCCGTTATTGGCGGCAAAAGAGACGGCGCGGCGAACAGATTTCGCCCCAGCTTTATGCCCAAAGGCTCGTATCTTCCCTTGTCTTTTCGCCCAGCGGCCATTGCCATCCATGATGATTGCAACATGGCGACAGCCATGTGCTGGCAAGTTTTCGCTTATTGGTTGATTCGCAGACAACATAACGCGTTTTTAGTCCCTGAAAGGATTTAACGGTACACAGGAATACTGAAGCCTATACATAAAAAAGCCGTGTCAAACCACGGCTTACCTGACCACTTAAAGCCAAATACCTGCGATCAGGTGGCGCAGACTATATCACTGAAGCCCAACGCTAACAAATAGCACGACGACTAGTGCTTGCTTTATCACCAGCTTGCGAGACGTGTCACCTGTTTACGCGCAACAATGCGTGCCTGTTCATCCACGGCCAGCACCTCTTCCACGCTCTGCGGCTCACGCAAATCCATTATCTCCAGCACGGATAAATTCAACGCGGCGATGTCAGTAAAGCGGATCTGCTGATTCAGGAATGCTTCAACGGTCACTTCATTGGCTGCATTAAGCGCCGTTGTCGCCGCCTGCCCCTGATCGAAGGCCGTCATCGCCAGTTTCAGACAGGGATAACGGTCGTAATCAGGCTCGCTAAACGTCAGTGAACTCAGCTTACAAAAATCGAGAGGCTTAACGCCCGATTTTACGCGGTTTGGCCACGCCATCGTATGAGCAATAGGCGTACGCATATCCGGTTCGCCCAGCTGGGCCAGCACGCTGCCGTCCTGATAGCGCACCATCGAGTGAATCACCGACTGCGGGTGGATCAGCACTTCCATCTGTTTCGCCGACGCATTGAACAGCCAGCGAGCTTCAATGTATTCCAGACCTTTGTTCATCATGGTGGCCGAATCGACGGAGATCTTACGCCCCATTGACCAGTTCGGATGACGACATGCCTGATCCGGCGTCATTGCGCTCAATTCAGACAGTGGCGTTTCACGGAACGGGCCACCAGACCCGGTAAGCAGAATCGACACAACGCCATTCTGCTCCAGGTCAGCGTACCCCAGGTTTTGTTGAAAAGGTTGGGGTAAACTCTGAAAAATGGCGTTGTGCTCGCTATCGACCGGCAAAAGACGTGCCCCACGCTGTTTTACCGCGTCCATAAAGAGGCGTCCGCAGGTGACCAGCGACTCTTTGTTCGCAAGCAGGACATCTTTTCCCGCATCGATCGCGGCAAGCGTCGGCAGAAGACCCGCCGCCCCGACGATTGCCGCCATAACCTGATCAACTTCATCAAGCGCGGCCATATCGCACGCCGCCTGTTGCCCGCTGAGCACCTCGGTACGGCAGCCCTTCTCCTGCAACAGCGCTTTTACCTGGCGGGCGCTCTCTTCATCATCCATCACCGCAAAACGGGGGGTAAACTCCAGGCACTGTTCGACCATTCGCTGCACGTTTTTTCCGGCCACAAGCGCGGCTACGGTGTAGCTGTCAGGATTATGACGTACAACGTCGAGAGTGCTGCAACCGATAGAGCCGGTCGAGCCGAGGAGAGTGAGATGCTTCATGAGATGCCCAAAAGTTAGATCAGATAAAAGCAAAACGCCGCCAGCAAGACTCAATGTCCTTCTGAACGGCGTTTATCAGTGTACAGCGAAAATCAGAACTGCATCAGTTCCGCTTCTTTTTCTGCCAGCGCCGCATCAATTTTCTTGATCGCCGCGTCGGTCATTTTCTGAATGTCGTCCTGTGAACGACGATCGTCATCTTCGCTGATCTCTTTTTCTTTCAGCAGGGCTTTCACTTTATCGTTCGCATCGCGACGCACGTTACGTACGGAAACACGACCCTGCTCAGCTTCACCACGAACTACTTTGATCAGGTCTTTACGACGCTCTTCCGTCAGCGGAGGCAGTGGAACGCGAATATCCGCGCCGGCTGAGCTTGGGTTCAGACCCAGGTCAGATGCCATGATCGCTTTTTCAACGGCCGGGCTCATTGAGCGATCGAACACGTTGATTTTCAGGGTACGGGTATCTTCTACCGTCACGCTCGCCAGCTGACGCAGTGGCGTAGGCGTACCGTAGTATTCTACGATGATGCCATCCAGCAGGCTTGGGGAAGCTCGGCCAGTACGGATTTTGCTGATTTGGTTTTTGAACGCTTCTACGCATTTGTCCATGCGTACTTCAGCATCTTTTCTGATGTCGTTAATCACGTTACGGATCCTTGAAAACTTGTCTCAGGCAGACTATCCGCCAGCACAGCGCTACAGGTGTGCTAAGTATAGTCGCGTTTAATTCATGACAACGCCAAAGGCGCGCCCGGGTAAGATACCACGTCGAAATAAAGCGGAATCTTACCTGTATTTATCGCCGACGGAAATTATTCCGTGATCAAAGTGCCTTCTTTTTCGCCCATAACAACGCGACGCAGCGCGCCAGGCTTGTTCATATTGAAGACACGGATCGGCAGTTTGTGGTCACGAGCCAGCGTAAAGGCGGCAAGATCCATCACTTTTAGCTCTTTTTCCAGCACTTCGCTGTAGCTCAGCTGATCGTACATGGTCGCTGAAGGATCTTTTGCCGGGTCGGCAGTAAACACGCCATCTACTTTGGTCGCTTTCAGCACCACATCGGCTTCGATTTCGATACCGCGCAGGCAGGCTGCGGAATCGGTGGTAAAGAACGGGTTACCCGTACCGGCGGAGAGGATCACCACGCGGTTGTTGCGCAGCAGGCTGATGGCCTCTGCCCAGCTGTAGTTATCGCATACGCCATTCAAAGGAATAGCGGACATCAGGCGAGCGTTCACATAGGCGCGATGAAGCGCATCACGCATCGCCAGGCCATTCATCACGGTTGCCAGCATACCCATGTGGTCGCCCACTACGCGGTTCATCCCCGCTTTCGCCAGACCAGCACCACGGAAAAGGTTGCCACCGCCAATGACCACGCCAACCTGAATACCCAGTTCGACCAGTTCTTTGATTTCCTGTGCCATGCGATCAAGGATGCTTGCGTCAATACCGAAGCCTTCCGATCCTTGCAGCGCTTCGCCACTCAGCTTAAGCAGAATGCGTTTGTACACGGGTTTTGCATTGGTAGCCATGTTTCTTTCCTGAGACTGTCAACGATTAAGATGGGGTTAATTCTGGCGACATGATATGTCGCAAATCAGCACAGCGATACTGGAGCCTGTCTGATTTCGTGAGACGGGTGACAAAAAGAAGCCGCCCTCAGGCGGCTCCTTTTCAATCATTAAGACTGCTTGGACATTGCAGCAACTTCTGCTGCGAAGTCAGTCTCAACTTTCTCGATGCCTTCGCCCACTTCGAAGCGGATGAAGCCAGTTACATCAGCGTTGTGCTCTTTCAGCAGCTGAGCAACAGACTTGCTTGGATCCATTACGAAAGGCTGGCCAGTCAGAGAAACTTCGCCGGTGAATTTCTTCATGCGGCCTTCAACCATTTTCTCTGCGATTTCTTTTGGCTTACCAGACTGCATCGCGATGTCCAACTGAACCTGGTACTCTTTCTCTACCACTTCAGCAGACACGTCTTCTGGCTTAACGAATTCTGGTTTGCTTGCAGCGATGTGCATTGCCAGCTGTTTAACCAGCTCTTCGTCAGCGCCTTTAGCCGCAACCAGAACACCGATACGCGCGCCGTGCTGGTAAGAGCCCAGAACGTCACCTTCCAGGGAAGCAACGCGACGGATGTTGATGTTCTCACCGATTTTAGCAACCAGCGCAACACGCTCTTCTTCGAACTGTGCTTTCAGAACTTCAACGTCAGTGATTTTGCCTGCAACCGCTGCGTCCAGAACTTTGTTAGCAAATGCCTGGAAACCAGCATCTTTAGCAACGAAGTCAGTCTGGCAGTTAACTTCCAGAATGATGCCGTAGTTGCCGTCGATTTTGGTGATGATCACGCCGTCAGCAGCAACGTTGCCTGCTTTCTTAGCTGCTTTGATCGCACCGGATTTACGCATGTTTTCGATTGCCAGCTCGATGTCGCCGTTCGCTTCGGTCAGCGCTTTTTTGCAATCCATCATGCCTGCGCCAGTACGCTCACGCAGCTCTTTTACCAGGGATGCGGTAATTTCAGCCATTCTTAAATCCTCGGGAGATGTGAACTGCCCGGCCGGGAGCCAAACAGTATAAATTGAAAAAAGGGGCCGATAATGGGCCCCTATTCATACACGGTACTAATAAGGGGTAAAACCTTATTATTCAGCTTCTACGAAGCTTTCTTCCGCCTGAGAAGCCAGATCCTGGGAACGGCCTTCACGAACGGTAGCAGCTACAGCGCTCAGGTACAGGCTAACAGCACGGATTGCGTCGTCGTTACCCGGGATAACGAAGTCAACACCGTCCGGATCGGAGTTGGTATCAACGATAGCGAATACCGGGATACCCAGGTTGTTAGCTTCTTTGATTGCGATGTGCTCGTGGTCTGCATCGATTACGAACAGCGCGTCTGGCAGGCCGCCCATATCTTTGATACCGCCCAGGCTGTTTTCCAGCTTGTCCAGTTCACGAGTGCGCATCAGCGCTTCTTTCTTAGTCAGCTTATCGAAAGTACCGTCCTGAGACTGGGTTTCCAGATCTTTCAGGCGCTTGATGGACTGACGAACAGTTTTCCAGTTGGTCAGCATGCCGCCCAACCAGCGATGGTTCACGAAGAACTGGTCGCAGCTGTTAGCAGCATCTTTCACAGCTTCGCTTGCAGCGCGCTTAGTACCAACGAACAGAATCTTACCTTTACGGGAAGAGATCTTGTTCAGCTCAGCCAGGGCTTCGTTGAACATTGGTACAGTCTTCTCAAGGTTGATGATGTGAACTTTGTTACGTGCGCCGAAGATGAAAGGCTTCATTTTCGGGTTCCAGTAACGGGTCTGGTGACCGAAGTGAACACCAGCCTTGAGCATGTCGCGCATGGAAACAGTTGCCATGTTTAAAACCTCTATATTGAAAGTTGGGGTTATGCCTCCACGTATCCCATATTACCGACCCCGAAGGGCACCCCGGAATATGTGCCGATACGTGTGTGTTGTTACACAAAGTGAGATTTGTCGCTCCCGTCCAGCCTGTGTATCTGAGATGGATCGGAAGTCCGGCGCGCTTTATATCACAAAACACGGCCAGAAACCAATAATTGTTGGCGGAGTGTGCTGTTAATGATTCTCAATTTGGCACGGGGTGCGCCTGACTGATACCATTGACAACACTTACACTAGTATTGTCGAAAAAATCGACACCGATGGACAGATTACATGGCTATCTCTATTAAGACACCTGAAGAAATTGAAAAGATGCGCGTCGCCGGTCGTCTGGCCGCGGACGTGCTGGAAATGATTGAGCCGTTTGTGAAACCGGGCGTCAGCACTGGCGAACTGGATCGCATCTGTAACGACTATATCGTCAACGAGCAGCACGCGGTCTCTGCCTGCCTTGGCTATCACGGTTTCCCGAAATCCGTCTGCATCTCTATTAATGAAGTGGTTTGCCACGGCATTCCGGATGACGAGAAGCTGCTGAAAGATGGCGACATTGTCAACATCGACGTGACCGTCATCAAAGACGACTACCACGGCGACACCTCTAAGATGTTCATCGTTGGCAAGCCAACGATTCTGGGCGAGCGTCTGTGCAAAGTAACGCAAGAGAGCCTCTACCTGGCGCTGAAAATGGTGAAGCCGGGCATCCGCCTGCGCACCATCGGCGCCGCAATCCAGAAATTTGTGGAAGCGGAAGGTTTCTCCGTGGTGCGCGAATATTGCGGTCACGGTATTGGTCGTGTGTTCCATGAAGAACCGCAGGTTCTGCACTACGATGCAGACGACGGCGGCGTAGTGCTGCAAAAGGGCATGACCTTCACGATCGAGCCAATGGTCAACGCGGGTGATTACCGCATCCGTACCATGAAAGATGGCTGGACGGTAAAAACCAAAGACAGAAGCTTGTCTGCCCAGTACGAGCATACTATTGTGGTTACAGACAACGGCTGCGAAATTATGACGTTGCGCAAGGATGACACCATCCCGGCGATACTGACGAACATTGAGTGATAAGAAGCCGGCGAATGCCGGCTTTTTTAATGGCGATAGCTTTTTCTTATGGGTGGCGCACGATGAGTAATCTCTTACCCGAACAGTATGCTAACACAGCACTTCCCACCCTCCCCGACCAGCCTGATAACCCGGGCGTCTGGCCACCGCATGAACTGTCCTGCGCGCATATCAAAGCCCACATGGAGGTTTTCCATCGCTGGCTGGGTAACGCATTTGACGCAGGCGTTTCGGCCGAGCAGCTCATTGAAGCGCGCACCGAATTTATCGACCAGCTTCTGCAACGTCTCTGGATCGACTACGGTTTCGGACAGGTGAGCGACGTCGCGCTGGTTGCTGTTGGCGGCTATGGCCGGGGTGAACTGCATCCGCTCTCTGATATCGACCTGCTGATCTTAAGCCGTAAAAAACTGCCGGACGATCGGGCGCAGAAAATCGGTGAACTGTTGACCCTGCTCTGGGACGTAAAGTTGGAAGTGGGCCACAGCGTACGCACGCTGGAAGAGTGTCTGCTGGAAGGGTTATCTGACCTGACCGTCGCCACCAACCTGATTGAAACCCGCCTCCTGATTGGCGACGTGGCGCTGTTCCTCGAACTGCAAAAGCACATCTTTAGCGACGGCTTCTGGCCTTCGGAAAAATTCTTCGCTGCGAAAGTCGAAGAACAAAACCAGCGCCACCAGCGCTATCACGGTACCAGCTATAACCTCGAACCGGATATTAAAAGCAGCCCCGGTGGCCTGCGCGATATCCACACGCTGCAATGGGTTGCCCGTCGCCATTTTGGGGCAACATCGCTGGACGAAATGGTCGGGTTTGGTTTTCTGACCGAAGCCGAACGTAACGAACTTAATGAGTGTCTGCATCTGCTGTGGCGCATCCGTTTTGCCCTGCACCTGGAAGTCACCCGCTACGATAACCGCCTGCTGTTTGACCGACAGCTCAGCGTGGCGCAGCGCCTGAATTACCAGGGCGAGGGCAACGAGCCGGTCGAGCAAATGATGAAGGATTTCTTCCGCGTCACCCGCCGCGTCTCTGAGCTGAACCAGATGCTGTTACAGCTGTTCGATGAGGCGATCCTCGCGCTGACGGCAGACGAAAAACCGCGTCCGATTGATGACGAATTTCAGCTGCGCGGCACGCTGATCGATCTGCGCGACGAAACGCTGTTCATTCGCGAACCGGAAGCGATCCTGCGAATGTTCTATACCATGGTGCGCAACAGCACGATCACCGGGATCTACTCCACTACCCTGCGTCATCTGCGCCATGCACGACGTCATCTGAAGCAGCCGCTGTGTTACATCCCGGAGGCGCGCTCGTTGTTCCTGAGCATGCTTCGTCATCCGGGCGCCGTCAGCCGCGGACTGCTGCCAATGCACCGTCACAGCGTGCTGTGGGCCTATATGCCTCAGTGGTCGCATATTGTCGGGCAGATGCAGTTCGACCTGTTTCACGCCTATACGGTGGATGAGCACACGATCCGCGTCATGCTGAAGCTGGAAAGTTTCGCTAAAGAAGAGACGCGATCCCGCCATCCGCTGTGCGTTGATCTGTGGCCACGTCTGGCACACCCGGAGCTGATCCTGATCGCTGCTCTGTTCCATGATATCGCCAAAGGTCGCGGCGGCGACCACTCCGTACTCGGTGCCCAGGACGTGCTGAAATTTGCCGAGCTGCACGGCCTGAACTCGCGTGAAACGCAGCTTATCGCCTGGCTGGTTCGCCATCATCTGCTGATGTCGGTTACCGCTCAGCGTCGTGATATTCAGGATCCGGAAGTGATCAAGCAGTTCGCCGAGGAAGTGCAAACGGAGAACCGCCTGCGCTACCTGGTCTGCCTGACGGTAGCCGATATCTGCGCCACCAACGAAACCCTGTGGAACAGCTGGAAGCAGAGCCTGCTGCGCGAGCTGTATTTCGCTACCGAAAAACAGCTGCGTCGCGGGATGCAGAATACCCCGGACATGCGCGAGCGTGTGCGCCACCATCAGTTGCAGGCGCTGGCCCTGCTGCGCATGGATAACATCAACGAAGAGGCGCTGCATCAGATTTGGGCGCGCTGTCGCGCCAACTACTTTGTACGCCACAGCCCAAACCAGCTTGCCTGGCACGCCCGGCATCTGCTGAAGCACGATCTGACGAAACCGATGATTCTGCTTAGCCCGCAGGCCACGCGCGGCGGGACGGAGATCTTTATCTGGAGCCCGGACCGGCCTTATTTGTTTGCAGCGGTCTGTGCCGAGCTGGACAGGCGTAACCTGAGCGTTCACGACGCGCAGATTTTTACCACCCGCGACGGCATGGCGATGGACACCTTTATTGTGCTGGAGCCGGACGGCAGCCCGCTGTCGTCGGACAGGCATGAGGGGATACGCTTTGGCCTTGAGCAGGCGATTACGCAGCGCAGCTGGCAACCTCCGCAGCCGCGCCGTCAGGCGGCAAAACTGCGCCACTTTACCGTCGATACCGAGGTCAATTTCCTGCCGACCCATACCGACCGTAAATCGTTCCTTGAGTTGATTGCGCTCGACCAGCCAGGGCTACTCGCCCGCGTCGGCCAGGTTTTTGCCGATCTGGGAATTTCGCTTCACGGCGCCCGAATTACAACGATTGGCGAACGAGTAGAAGATTTATTTATAATCGCGACGGCCGACCGGCGTGCCCTTAATAATGACCTGCAACTTGAAGTGCAACAACGGTTGACAGCAGCCCTCAATCCAAACGATAAAGGGTGACGTGTTTTTTAGTGAAATGGAAAGAGTAAACAATGCAGCAGTTACAGAACGTTATTGAGTCCGCTTTTGAGCGTCGCGCCGACATCACTCCGGCAAATGTGGATACCGTGACCCGTGAAGCGGTAAACCAGGTTATTTCCCTGCTGGATTCCGGCGCGCTGCGCGTGGCAGAAAAAATCGACGGTCAGTGGGTTACTCATCAATGGCTGAAGAAAGCTGTGCTGCTCTCTTTCCGCATCAACGATAACCAGGTTATCGACGGAGCAGAAAGCCGCTACTTCGATAAAGTGCCAATGAAATTTGCGGATTACGACGAAGCGCGCTTCCAGAAAGAGGGCTTCCGCGTAGTACCACCGGCAGCCGTTCGTCAGGGAGCATTCATCGCACGCAACACCGTGCTGATGCCATCCTACGTGAACATCGGCGCCTACGTTGACGAAGGCACCATGGTGGACACCTGGGCTACCGTCGGCTCCTGCGCGCAGATCGGTAAAAACGTTCACCTGTCCGGCGGCGTGGGCATCGGTGGCGTTCTTGAGCCACTTCAGGCTAACCCAACCATCATCGAAGACAACTGCTTCATCGGCGCACGTTCCGAAGTGGTTGAAGGCGTGATCGTCGAAGAAGGTTCTGTGATCTCCATGGGCGTGTACATTGGCCAGAGCACCCGTATTTACGATCGCGAAACCGGTGAAATTCACTACGGCCGCGTTCCAGCCGGTTCCGTTGTGGTTTCCGGCAACCTGCCGTCTAAAGATGGCAAATACAGCCTGTATTGCGCGGTCATCGTGAAAAAAGTGGACGCGAAAACGCGCGGTAAAGTAGGCATCAATGAACTGCTGCGCACCATCGATTAATCGGGTATAACAAAAAGCGGGGGCAACCCCGCTTTTTTTATATCCGAAGGTGGCGAAAATAGATTTTTTCGTTAATTATTCATAGGTTATGTTGAGATCAAGGGTACCGCTATGTACGATAATCTGAAAAGTCTGGGCATTACCAATCCTGATGAAATTGATCGTTATAGTCTTCGCCAGGAAGCCAATAACGATATTTTGAAAATCTATTTTCACAAGGACAAAGGAGAGTTCTTCGCCAAAAGCGTGAAGTTTAAATACCCTCGCCAGCGTAAGACCGTTGTCGCTGACGGTATCGGTCAGGGATATAAAGAAGTACAGGAAATCAGCCCTAACCTGCGCTACGTGATCGACGAACTCGATCAAATCTGCCAGCGCGATCGCAGCGAAGTCGATCTGAAACGTAAGATCCTTGACGACCTGCGTCACCTGGAAAGCGTAGTCACCAATAAGATCAGCGAGATTGAAGCGGATCTTGAGAAATTGACGCGGAAATAAGTTATTCCGGTGCGGTCTGATGCCCTCACCCCGGCCCTCTCCCACAGGGAGAGGGTGAAAACCACACACAACATTATCTCTGCTCATCCAGCTGCAACGCCACATACAGCAGTAGCCGGTCGTCAAAATTCCCTAAATCCAGCCCCGTCAGTTCCGAGATCCGGTTAAGCCGATACTCCAGCGTATTACGGTGAATAAACAGCGCTTTTGACGTTGCCAGCGGCTGCACGTTATGCCGGAACCACGCCTGCAACGTGCGGCGCAGCAGCCCGTTGTTGTCCATCGCTTTCAGACGCACCAGCGGGCGCGCCAGCTCGTTGGCCTGCCAGCCACCGCGCAGGCTGTCGAGCAGGACCGGCAGCATCAGATCCTGATAGAAATAACTGCGGCTCTCCGGCATGCGCTGTTTACCAACCATCATGGTGGTGCGCGCCGTTCGCCATGAACGGGCGATACTCCCCGGCCCGGTAAAGTAATTTCCCAGCGCGACGCGAAAACGGAGCTGTCCGTTCTCCTTCATGCGCTCGATGAGCAGCTCAACGCGGCGACGATGATCTTCCGCGTCCCAGCGGCCAAACTGATTAAGCGCAGGCTTGAGCACCACCATTTCCGTTAAAGAGACGATTGCCACCAGGTTGTTACGCTCCGGCGTCGCCAGCATGTTTTGCAGCTGCTGTAGCTCCACCATAGCGCTGTCCACGCCAAGCTGGCCGCTATCCACCTCAATAACGGCAACCACGCGCGGCTGATTCAGGTCGATACCCAGACGCTGCGCCCACTCGCTCAGGGCAGGCGTATGCTCCTCCGCCTGAATCAAATTCATCACCAGCTCTTCGCGCAGGCGGCTGTCCTGGGCGAGCAGGTGCATCAGACGCGACTGCTCCAGCATCATCTCCGCCGTCATGCAGACCAGCTCACCGTATTTACGCAGCGATTCAGGATCGCCGGTCAGACCGATAACGCCAACAATCTCTCCTTCCAGACGCAGCGGCAGGTTGATCCCCTGACGAACCCCGTGCAGATGTTTCGCCACGGCGTCATCGATGTCGACCACGCGCCCCTGAGAGAGCACCAGCAACGCCCCTTCGTGCAATTCCCCAATACGCTCACGATCGCCGCTGCCGATAATGCGCCCACGGGCATCCATTACGTTGATATTGGTATCAATGATGCGCATGGTTCGCGCCACGATATCCTGCGCCATTTTGGTATCAAGATGCCAGCCAGCCATAAAACCCTCCCGTGAGCAGAGCTCAAGCATAGGGAAGTTCAGCTAAGGCTGCATTGTGCAGATGCCCAAAGGCAGAGAGAGATGTATGGAGTTGTGGGAAAGGTCACAGAAACGAGAAAGCCCCTGCGAACAGGGGCTTAAGATGATTACTGCATCAGGAGATAAATAGAAGTATCACCACGCTGAATATTCAGTGCCAGCACGGACGGCTTGCTGTCGAGAATTTTGCGCAGTTCAGCGATGTTTTTCACCGGCTGCTGGTTAGCGCCCATGATCACATCACCTTTTTTCAGGCCGATACGGGCAGCAGGTGAGTTCGCTTTCACGTTGTTCACCACCACGCCTTTATCTGCCCCTTTGTTGCTCATCTCAGCACCTTCAATACCGCTGAAGATGGTGCTGGAGTCCACCTGATTCTGACTGCTCTGTTGCAGTTCCAGGCTCACGTTAACCGGCTTACCTTCACGCAGCAGGCCGAGGGTCACTTTACTGCCGATTGGCATAGAACCCACTTCCGCACGCAGGGCGGCAAAGCTGCTGATCGGTTTACCGTTCAGAGAGGTGATCACGTCACCCGCTTTAATGCCGGCTTTCGCCGCCGAGGAGTTCGGCATGACCTGGCTTACGAATGCGCCGCGCTGAGCGTCTACTTTCATCGCTTTCGCCAGCTCGGAGTTCAGCTCGGTGCCCATGATACCCAGCTCACCGCGTTTCACCTGTCCATATTGCACCATCTGCGCAGTCAGGTTTTTCACCATGTTGCTCGGGATAGCAAAGCCGATACCGATGTTGCCACCGTCCGGTGCCAGGATAGCGGTGTTGATACCGATCAGTTCACCATTCAGGTTAACCAGCGCACCGCCGGAATTACCACGGTTAATGGCCGCATCCGTCTGGATGAAGTTTTCATAGTTTTCCGCATTCAGGCCGCTACGTCCCAGCGCCGAGACGATACCCGAGGTCACGGTTTCGCCCAGACCAAACGGGTTACCGATGGCGACGGTGTAGTCACCCACGCGCAGCGCGTCAGAGTCGGCAAGCTTAATCGCCGTCAGGTTCTTCGGATCCTGGATTTGAATCAGCGCGATATCGGAGCGCGGGTCTTTACCGACCACTTTGGCATCGAATTTACGGCCATCGCTCATCTGCACCTTAATGGTGTTAGCATTATCCACCACGTGGTTATTGGTCACCACGTAGCCTTTGGCTGCATCAATAATCACGCCCGAGCCGAGTGCCATGAATTTCTGCTGCTGGCCGCCGCCCATGCCGTCATCCCCTGCACCGCCGCCCTGACAGAACGGGGAGCTCTGGAATGGCGAACCGTCCTGGCAGAATGGCGAATTGTCGCCGAAGAACTGCTGGAAATTACGCGGCATACGCGGCGTATTGACGGTTGTGCTGCCCTCAACGTTAATACTCACCACCGATGGCATCACTTTTTCGAGCATCGGGGCCAGGCTTGGCATCTGCTGCGCAGTCGCTGCCGAGGAAGCTGTCTCGGCCGCCGTCGCCAGAGGGGACAGCGCTAAACCTAAACTCAGAGCCAGTGCACTCATTGCTAATGTGGTTTTTTTCATGTTTCTCAATCTCGATTTACCAGATAACGCAAAATTGCTGTGTAACTCAGATTCGTTTTATACCGCTTAGTTCCGGGATTAAGTTTATGGAAAAAGTAAAAATTTATTGGTCGTCTTTACAAAACTCATGGCTTATTCAACGGCCATAAGCTTGCGGTATTCATCCCAGGCATACAAATCTGTCATCCCGCTGATATAGTCCTGGATAAGACGACAGCGATAATAATATTCCATGACTGGCCATTGGGAAGAATGACGTTCTATTTTACTGACGGCTTCAATGTATGCCAGCCGGTGGCGCGTTGAAAGCTTCTGATAGAGACGAGATTCAATCGGCAGGCGGCGAACACGTTCATTTTCGACCAGCTCGCTAAACTCATCGACCGTCAGCTGGAGCAGCGGGCCATAAATCTCCAGCAACCCGCTGATAACCCGGTATCCTTGCAGCTCCAGCTGCTCGACATCCGGGTGGCTGAAAACATGGCGAACAGCCACGTTTTTATATAATTCAAGAAGCTGGCTAAAACTGCTCTCATCTTCCAGCAGGGCGTGATTAAATTCCCCGCTAAATATCATCGGCAAATTATCAATGAAACGGGCGGCTGCATACGGCACCAGTTTATTCAGCGTGTTTACTCGCAAATACATAAAGAACTGATCTTCGGTACTGCGGCTCAGCGAATTTGAACGCGATTTATCCCAGGCATTCTCGACGACCTGCGCAAACAGAGAACCTTTTTCATGCTCTCCCCAGGCATCATGAAGATGCTGATACAGCTCCTCGACGCTGAATATTCTTTTTTCCACCGCGTCTTCCAGATCGGCCACGCAATAAGAAATGTCATCAGCCGCTTCCATAATCCATGTCAATGGAAAACGGCCATTGGGGGTCAGAGACAGTTCTTTACGCAACCGCGCGATATATGCTTCTTCCGATAAGTAATAGCCCGGTTTTTTCATCAGGTAGCTATGCGTGGCGGGCGTTTCTCCGGTCCACCACGCGGGACGCGTGTATTTAAGAATACAGCCCACCTGGGCCCAGGTCAGATTCATCCGCATCAGGGAGTGCACCAAACGGATCCCCTGCGCGTTACCTTCGAAATGACACAGATCCTGGCGCACCTTACGGCGCAGATCGTTCAGGCTATCTTCACCTTCACGCAGGCGTAAATCGCGTACCAAACAGCGGTCATCGCTGAGCGGCTGGCTTATGGCATCAGAGGGAAAAAGCCGCTGTTTAAACCAGTCATTGATGGCGGCCTCGCCGAAATGACCAAAGGGAGGATTGCCGATATCGTGCATCAGGCAGGCCATCTCAACGATGCTTTCGAACGGGCCGGTCAGTTCATCCAGTCCGTAGGTTTCCAGCAGACGTTGCTCTTTAAGGCGGCTGAGGATCTCTTTCGCAATGTAGCGTCCCACCTGCTGCACTTCCATGGAGTGCGTTAACCGCGTACGCACCGCGGCGTTACGCTCCAGCGGGAACACCTGGGTTTTTTGCTGTAACCGGCGGATGGCGGGCGAATTGATGATGCGTCCGCGATCGCTTTCAAAAATGCGCAGGATCTCATGTTCGCTCTTATCGCCCTGTGGCGAACGGAAACGTCGGTGCCAGTTAATTTTGGTGCGAAAATCGATTGGTGCCATGTGCTCCCCCGCGTGAGAATGCGTTTCCCCTTAACCGCATGATAGACTATGCATCTTAACAAGGCACATCGCGAGTAAATCTATGAAAATCGGCATTATTGGTGCAATGGAAGAAGAAGTTACGCTGCTGCGTGACAAAATTGAGAACCGTCAGACCCTCTCCCTCGGTGGCTGTGAGATCTACACCGGCCAGCTGAACGGTGTTGACGTGGCTCTGCTGAAATCAGGCATCGGTAAAGTTGCAGCGGCACTGGGCGCGACCCTGCTGCTTGAGCGCTGCAAGCCTGACGTTATCATTAATACAGGTTCTGCGGGCGGTCTGGCGCCGACGCTGAAAGTGGGCGATATCGTGGTTTCCGACGAAGCGCGTTACCACGATGCAGACGTCACCGCATTCGGCTACGAATATGGTCAGCTTCCGGGCTGCCCGGCCGGGTTTAAAGCGGATGATAAGCTGATTGCCGCCGCTGAAAGCTGCATCAACGAGCTGAACCTCAATGCGGTGCGTGGCCTGATCGTCAGCGGCGATGCCTTTATCAACGGCTCTGTTGGTCTGGCGAAAATCCGTCATAACTTCCCGCAGGCTGTGGCCGTTGAGATGGAAGCCACGGCCATTGCGCACGTGTGCCATAACTTCAGCGTGCCGTTCGTGGTCGTTCGCGCGATCTCTGACGTAGCGGACCAGCAGTCCCACATCAGCTTCGACGAGTTCCTGGCCGTTGCGGCCAAGCAGTCCACCGTGATGGTGGAAACCCTGGTGCAGAAACTGGCGCGTGGGTAAGGTGTCATTCAGGGCGCTGGTCGCCCTGCTTCTGTTCGCTCCGGCCTGGCTCATCGCCGCGCCGCGGGTGATCACACTCTCCCCTGCCAATACGGAACTGGCTTTTGCCGCCGGGATCACGCCCGTTGCGGTGAGCAGCTTTTCCGATTATCCACCGCAGGCCGCCCAAATCGAACAGGTTGCCACCTGGCAGGGAATGAATCTGGAACGCATCGTTGCGCTAAAGCCCGATCTGGTACTCGCCTGGCGCGGCGGTAATGCCGAACGGCAGGTAAACCAGCTCTCTTCGCTGGGAATAACGGTTAAATGGGTGGACGCGGTGAGCATCGAACAGGTGGCGCAAACCCTCCGTGACCTCGCGCCCTTCAGCCCTACCCCCCAACGCGCCGGACAGGCTGCACAGCAGATGCTCAACGACTATGCCGCGCTAAAAGCCCGATACGGCACGCAACCGAAACAACGCGTTTTTCTGCAATTTGGCAGCCAGCCGCTGTTCACTACCGGGAAAGGTTCGATCCAGAACCAGGTGCTTGAAACCTGTGGAGGTGAAAATATCTTTGCCGAAAGTCGGGTCCCCTGGCCCCAGGTCAGTCGTGAGCAGGTTCTGGCGCGACAACCGCAGGCCATTGTGGTGGTCGGAAATGCGAGCGAGATTCCTAAAATAGAACAATTCTGGCATCGGCAGCTTAAAATTCCGGTCATCGCACTCAACAGCGACTGGTTTGAACGCGCCAGCCCGCGTATTATCCTCGCCGCAAAACAACTCTGCGCCGAACTGGCAGAGAGTCACTCAAACAGATAAATACCCCCTTCGAGGATTTAACGATGCTCGTGTATTGGCTGGATATTCTTGGCACAGCCGTTTTTGCTATCTCCGGCGTTTTGCTTGCCGGAAAACTACGCATGGATCCTTTTGGCGTACTGGTGCTCGGCGTCGTTACGGCGGTGGGAGGCGGAACGATCCGCGATATGGCGCTGGCAAATGGCCCGGTATTTTGGGTAAAAGATCCCACGGATCTGGTGGTGGCGATGGTCACCTGCCTGTTAACCATCGTGCTGGTTCGTCAGCCTCGCAGACTGCCAAAATGGATATTACCGGTGCTGGATGCCGTCGGTCTGGCGGTCTTTGTGGGAATAGGCGTGAACAAAGCCTTTATTGCCGGGACTGGCCCGCTGGTGGCGATCTGCATGGGGGTGTTAACTGGCGTGGGCGGAGGGATTATTCGCGACATACTGGCGCGAGAAGTCCCGATGATCCTGCGAACGGAAATCTACGCGACGGCCTGTATCATCGGGGGGATCGTTCACGCCACGGCGTATTACACCTTTGCTGTCCCGCTGGAGAATGCGGCGATGCTGGGGATGGTGGTCACGCTGGTGATCCGTTTAGCGGCGATACGCTGGCACCTGAAGCTGCCGACCTTTGCGCTGGATGAAAATTCAAGATAGGTGTCGTTTATAAGCCCGGTAGCGCTTCGCTTACCGGGCCTACAATCTGCGTCCAGGCTTAAATACTGAACGAAGAACCACACCCGCAGGTGCTGGTCGCATTCGGGTTAGTCACCACAAAGCGCGAACCTTCCAGACCTTCAGTGTAGTCCACTGAACCGCCCACCAGATATTGCAGGCTCATCGGATCAACCACCAGCGCGACGCCCTGTTTCTCGATAGTCATATCACCATCGTTAACCTGGTCGTCAAAGGTAAAACCATACTGGAAGCCACTACAGCCGCCGCCGGTAATATAAACACGCAGTTTCAGATCCGGATTGTCCTCGTCGGCAATCAGGGTTTTCACTTTTTTCGCTGCTGCTTCGGTAAATTCCAGCGGCAACGCTACGTCATCACTCATCTTATGCTCCCATGAATACTGCGACTGCTATTGGGCAAAAATCACCCAATTCTTTTTGTCATTATCTAATACCCTGGTAATTCATTCAAGTATTCTGCTTCAGGGCCTGTTCAGCTTCCTGTTTCGCCAGGGTACGGGCAAGAATGGTGGAGTATAGCGGTTTTCCACCCAGGAATTGGGCTAATAGTGTCGCGCCGAGACAGGTAATGATCATTGGCAAAATGAGCTGGTAATTGTCGGTCATTTCCAGCACCAGTACGATCCCGGTAAGCGGCGCGCGCAGGGAGGCCGCCAGCAGCGCCCCCATTCCCGCCACCGCAAACGTCCCCGCGTCCAGATGATAGGCCGGGAAGCCAACCGCTGCCGCCATGCCAAACGCCGTGCCCAGCAGCGTTCCCAGCGCCAGCATCGGGGCAAATATGCCGCCCGGTGCGCCGGAGGAGAAGCACAGCACGGTCGTGATAACCCGCGAGATAAACATAAACAGCAGCAGCCCCACGCTGAAATTCCCCGCCGCGGCAATGGGAATCAGGCCGAAACCGCCGCCCGCCGCGTTCGGTTCGATGAAGCCGAGGATCCCGCACACGCCGCCAAGCAGGCCCCCCACCAGCACCCATTTCGTGGTATTTCCGCCATGGATGCGCTGAAACATATCCTGAGCCCGTAAAATCAGGGTGTTAAAAAGCGGGCCAACGACGCCAAAAATCATCCCAAGAACCAGATACAGCCACAAAGTATTGACCGGCGCATTGGTCAGCTTGCCAACTTCAATCACCGCCCCTTCGCCATTAAAGACGCGAAAGACAATGCTCGACATAATCACGCCGGTAAACACCGCTTTAATGGAGATCAGGTTGTAGCGGAACTGGGCGCGCATCTCTTCAATGATAAACAGGATACCCGCCAGCGGCGCGTTAAACGCCGCAGACAGCCCCGCCGCCGCCCCCGTCGCCAGCAACGTATGCCGTGCTTCGGCGCTGCGCATACGGAACAGATCGCCGACCATGCGCCCGACGTTACCGCCCAGCTGTACCGTTGGCCCTTCCCGACCGAGCACCATGCCCGCCCCGAGCGTTCCCATCCCGCCGATAAATTTCACAGGAAGTACCCGCCACCAGCGAACCGGGCGTAGCTCCTCCAGCGCCCCCTCAATTTCCGGGATCCCCGAGCCGCCCGCTTCGGGTGCGAATTTACGTACCAGGAAATAGCCCACCATGGCAAACAGGGCCGAAAGGCCAAAGGCCCACACCCAGACCAGCCATTCCCGATCCGCAAAGCTGGCGACGGTGCCTATGCGCCAGTTGAGCACCGCGTTGACGGCTTTTTCAAACGCGACGCCCACGAGACCGGCCAGCGTGCCCACAACGGCAGCTGCCAGCAGAATGGCCAACGGGGTTTTGTCACGGTTGAGCAGCCGCCGGATGCTGACCCGGCGCTTCGCGCGCGTAAACTGCTGTTGTTCAAAAGACGGAGTGTTCTCGTTCATTACCTTTTCTGTTTCGTCATACAAATGGCCGCAGGGATTTTACCAGAGACAATCCCCTCGTCCCCTGAAAAATACTTAACAATTGTTAAGCCTTCTGAGGGGCAAAAATTTTATAACCTCTTCCGAATCACTTAGAATAGTTGCCTTAACTTATTTCTACGAACCAGGAACGACGCCATGAGCAAGTCTGAAAACCTCTACAGCGCAGCCCGCGAGCTTATCCCAGGCGGCGTAAACTCACCGGTGCGCGCCTTTACCGGCGTGGGTGGCACCCCGCTGTTTATCGAACGTGCGGATGGCGCATATCTGTATGATGTGGATGGTAAAGCCTATGTCGATTACGTCGGCTCCTGGGGCCCGATGGTACTGGGCCACAACCACCCGGCGATCCGCAACGCGGTGATTGAAGCCGCTCAGCGCGGCCTGAGCTTCGGCGCGCCAACCGAGATGGAAGTTAAAATGGCGGAGCTGGTCACCGAGCTGGTGCCAACGATGGACATGGTGCGTATGGTGAACTCCGGTACGGAAGCGACCATGAGCGCCATCCGTCTGGCGCGCGGCTTTACCGGCCGTGACAAGATTATCAAGTTCGAAGGCTGTTACCATGGCCACGCCGACTGCCTGCTGGTAAAAGCCGGTTCCGGCGCGCTGACGCTCGGTCAGCCTAACTCTCCGGGCGTGCCGGCTGACTTCGCAAAACACACCCTCACCTGCACCTATAACGATCTGGACACCGTTCGCGCGGCGTTCGAGCAGTATCCGCAGGAGATCGCCTGCATTATCGTCGAACCGGTGGCGGGCAACATGAACTGTATCCCACCGCAGCCTGACTTCCTGCCGGGCCTGCGCGCACTGTGCGATGAGTTCGGCGCGCTGCTGATCATCGACGAAGTGATGACCGGTTTCCGCGTCGCACTGGCGGGGGCGCAGTCATACTACGGCGTCGAGCCGGATCTGACCTGCCTCGGCAAGATCATTGGCGGCGGCATGCCTGTCGGCGCGTTTGGCGGCCGTAAGGACGTAATGGACGCGCTGGCGCCAACCGGTCCGGTTTACCAGGCGGGTACGCTCTCCGGTAACCCGATTGCGATGGCGGCGGGCTTTGCCTGTCTGACCGAAGTGGCGCAGCCGGGCATCCACCAAACCCTGACGGACCGGACGACGCAGCTGGCAAACGGTCTGCTGGAAGCCGCAGAAGACGCGGGTATTCCGCTGGTGGTAAACCACGTCGGCGGGATGTTCGGGATTTTCTTCACCGAGGCGAAAACCGTGACCTGCTATCAGGACGTGGTGAAATGCGACGTGGAACGCTTCAAACGCTTCTTCCACCTGATGCTGGTAGAAGGCGTGTATCTGGCCCCGTCAGCGTTTGAAGCGGGCTTTATGTCCGTGGCGCACAGCGAAGAAGATATCAATAACACCATCGACGCAGCGCGTAAGGTGTTTGCGAAGCTGTAAAATGTGCGGCTTGATGCCCTCACCCCAGCCCTCTCCCTCAAGGGAGAGGGAGCAAACACTAAAACGGCAATCTAAGGATTGCCGTTTACTTTTATTACCGACTCTGCTTTCTCAACAGATATATAAAGTACGGCGCGCCGATAAAGGTCGACAGCAGGCCCGCCGGGATCTGATACGGGAACAGCACCATCCTTCCGCACCAGTCAGCAAAGACCAGGATCGCCCCGCCCGTCAGCGCAGAGATCACGATATGTGGCAAAGTCCTGCGGAAGCCCATCATACGGGCGATATGCGGCGCCATTAATCCGACAAAACTGAGCGGGCCAATGGTCATGGTGGCCGTCGCCGTCAGGCACGCGGCCAGCAGCAGCAGGGCGATACGCGTTGGCGTCAGCGCCAGCCCAACCGCGCGCGCGGTGTCCCCGCCCAGCGGCAGAATGGTCATCCAGCGGCGGCACAGCGGCACTATCGCCAGCAGTACGATCATCACGATCCCGGTATGTACCACCTGGCTGCCGGTGGCGTTGTACGTCGAGCCGGAAATCCAGGTCAGGATCTGCGCCATGCGCGGATCGCCGCTCGCCTGCAACATCATCAGCAGCATAGTAAATGCGGTGCTGAGCGCCATCCCGGCCAGCAGCATGCGGTGAGGCGAGAAACCGCCGCGCCCGGAGGCGATCAGGATAATCATCAGCGTCGCCGCCGCACCGATACTCCCGGCAGGCATCAGCCAGCCGAAGGCATTCCCCGGCACGAGAAACAGCATCAACACCACGCCAAACGCGGCGCCGGAACTGATGCCCAGGACTTCCGGGCTTGCCATCGGGTTACCGGTCAGACGCTGGATAATACAGCCCGCCACCGCCAGCATGACGCCCGCAATCAGCGCGGAGAAGATCCGCGGCCAGCGCCACTGCATGAGTTCATGCAGCAAATCCCCCGTCGCCCAGTGCCAGCCCGTGGCGTCGCGTCCCAGCGAGAGTGCGGCAAACGAGGCGATAACCAGCACTGCCAGTCCGGCAAGGCTGAACCACACCACCGACTGACGCTCAGCATGTACTTTATCGCCGGCATCCATTGCCGGGGCGCTAATGCTGCGCAGGCGCGGCAAGAGCCACAGCAGCAGCGGCGCGCCGATCAGGGCCGTCACCGAGCCCGTGGAAACTTCCATCCAGACGCGCGCCAGCCAGAGAATGAGCTGATCGGAAAGCCAGAGGATCAGCGCACCAATCAGCGGCGCCAGCATCAGGCGCGCCAGCAGACGGCGTGCGCCGAGCATTTTTGCCAGCAGCGGCGCAAACAGGCCGATAAAGCCGATGATGCCGACGGCGTTAACCAGTAACGCGCTGAGCACAATCGCCAGGGTCAGGGCCGCCAGACGCGCCAGCGACAGCGCCAGCCCGAGATTGCGCGCCACGCCGTCGTCCAGGCCCATCAGCGTGAGCGGACGCAGCAGCAGCAGTGTCAGCACCACGCCGCCAAACAGCTGCGGCCACAGGCGCTGAACGATACTCCAGTCGGTCTGGGTGAGCGTGCCGGTACTCCACATAAACATGCTTTGCAACTGGTCGTGGTGAAACAGCACCAGCAGCTGGTTGATCGCCCCACAGTAGAGGCTGACGACCAGCCCCGCGAGGATCAGCGTGACCGGCGAGAGACGTTTTCCCCAGGCCACGCCAAAGACCAGCGCACCGACCACGCATGCGCCTGCCAGCGCGGCAAACTGCGAGGTTAACGCTCCCGGCAGGGTCCAGAGAGTGGTGATGGTGATCCCCAACTGAGCCCCCGTCGCCACGCCCAGCGTGGTGGGCTCCGCCAGCGGGTTACGTAGCACCTGCTGAAACAGTACGCCCACCAGTCCCAGTCCCGCCCCGACCAGCAGGGAGATAGCCAGACGCGGCAGCAGGCTGTAGTGGAACAGCATTTGCTGAATATTATCGATATCCGGTGCGGCAAACGCGGCTGCCCACTGATCGCGCGGCAACGCCGTTGTCAGGTTAAAGCCGGTTAACGCCAGGGCAGCCAGAAAAATGATTGCTAACAGTAACATCGGGAAACGGGCCATACGCGTGCTCATGCCTTGCCTCCCAGTGCATTGTCCAGCACGCGGGCAAAATGCATTGCCGACAGCGTCGCGCCGTAGAACCATACCGCTGGCGCGCGCAGGAAGCGCTGCTCGCGGACGAACGGCATTGCCTGCCAGAGCGGGGTCGCCATCAGGGTTTGCATTTCGCGCTCGTTCCCGTGATCGAAGCACAGCACGTCCACATCACGAAACGCCGCCAGACGGTCAATCCCCACGGCGGTACTGCCCCAGAACGTCATCTCGCCTTCCCAGGCATTGCGAATGCCAAAGCTGTCGAGCACTTCCTGGAACAGACAGTTATTTCCAAAGACCAGCGTATGGCGGGCATCCAGCAGGGTCACCATCAGCAAAGGCCGATCGCCACGGCGGGCAAAGCGCGGCTTAAAGGAATCAATCAGCGCATCAAATTCATCGAGGTGTTTTTTCGCCTGAGCCTCACGGTTGAGGAACTGCGCCATCTCGTGGATGGAATTTTTTGCCATGGTCAGCGGCTTTTTACCGTCGCTAAAGGAAAAGCCCCGTCCGGGCGCAATCTTCGCCATGGTCTCTTCCGACGGACCATACCCCGCAGACCAGAATAAATAAGACGGTTTCATCTGGGTGAGAAGCTCAAGGTTCGGCTCCGTACGCAGACCGATGTCGATGACGGAGTCCGGCAGTTTTGGCTCATTCACCCACAGGGTGTAGTTGGGAATATCGGCCACACCGTAAGGCGTCACGCCCAGCGCCATCATCAGTTCAACGGGCAACCACTCCAGCGCCACGATGCGGTGCGGATCGATAGCGGCAGCGCGGGCCGGGCCCATCTTTAACAGCAGCGGTGAGAGCGCCATGGCCGTCAGCAGGCGACGGCGGCTAATGAATGTTGAATCCAGCATCAGTAGACAAAGCTCACGGGTGCAGCCCCGGCCGGGTGAGGCAGGATGCCCATAGGAATACCGTAGATATGTTCCAGCGTTTCGCTACGCATCAGTTCGGCAGGCGTACCCTGAGCGATCATTTCACCGCCGCGCAGCGCTACCAGATAGTCGCAATAGCGTGCCGCCATGTTGATATCATGCAGAACGGCAATCACCGTCAGGCCGCGCTGCTGGCTTAAACGGTGCACCAGCGCCAGCACGTCCACCTGGTGGGCAATATCCAGCGCGGAGGTAGGTTCGTCGAGCAGCAGGCAGCGGCTGTCCTGGGCCACCAGCATCGCGATCCACGCGCGCTGACGTTCGCCACCGGACAGGCTATCCACCAGACGGTGCGCCAGCGGTTTTAACCCGACCAGCGCAATCGCCTCTTCCACTTTCTCTCTGTCAGCAACGCCAAAACGCCCGAGCGCACCGTGCCACGGATAACGTCCAATCGCCACCAGTTCGCGCACCGTCATCCCCTCCGCCTGCGGCAACTGCTGCGGCAGATAGGCCACCTTGCGGGCAAAGGCCTTACTGCTCCAGCTCGCCAGCGGCTGGTCATCCAGCAAAATGTCGCCCTCGGACGGTGGCTGATGACGGCCCAGCATCTTCAGCAGCGTCGATTTACCGGAACCATTGTGCCCGATTAAACCGGTCACTTTACCTGCGGGAAACGTCAAAGAGAGCGGATGCAGCAAGGTGCGCCCGGGTACGCGAAAGGAGAGATTATTGAGCGTGAAGGTGGAGTCGGATTGCGTTTTGTTATCCTGCATGTCAGCCAACTTAAATAAAAAGGGCACGGCGAACCGTGCCCATAAAGAGGTTAGAAGCGGAAGGTCGCCGTGGCAACAACCTGGCGTCCTGCTCCCCAGTAGCATGCATACTCGCTGTAGCAGCTGGAGACGTATTCACGGTCAAAGATGTTGTTCACGTTGACGCCGACGGAAGAGCCCGGCAGACCGAAGCGCGCCAGATCGTATTTCACGGTCGCATCCGCCAGGGCATAACCCGCGACGTTAAAGGACTCATAGGCTTTAGGCGACGCTGAGGAGTAGTACGTCACCGTGTTACCGATGTAACGCGCGCCTGCACCGACGGTCAGGCCACTCAGCGCCGTCTCGTGGAAGGTGTAATCCGCCCAGAGGGATGCCATGTTGCGCGGTACTTCTGCCGGACGACGACCTTCATACCAGGTATCGTGGGTGTATTCCGCATCGGTGTAGCTGTAGGCCGCCGTCACGTTCACGTTAGCCGACACCGCCGCTTTCGCTTCCAGCTCAAAGCCACGGGAGCGAATTTCACCGCCCTGCACGCTAAAGCCGCTGGTCGGGTTCGCCGGATCGGCGGTCAGGTTATTGTTCTTGGTCAGCTGGTATACCGCTGCCGTCACCACAACAGGCAGATCTTTTGGAACATACTTCACGCCCGCTTCATATTGCTTGCCGCGTGCCGGATCGAACGGTTTACCACCCTGAGTAGTGCCAGAGAGCGGTTCGAAAGATTCACTGTAGCTGAAGTATGGTGTAATCCCGTTGTCGAACAGGTAGTTAATCCCCCCGCGCCAGGTAAATGCCTGATCGTTAATTTCCGCGGTGGTTCCGTTATTACGGTTAAAGGCAGACGTTTTCGCAAAGTCATAGCGGCCACCCAGGGTGAGTACCCACTTATCCCATTCCGCCTGATCCTGCGCATAGAGCCCGGTCTGCTCCTGGCGATTGAGCATGGCATACGGGAAGTTCACATTAACGTTCGCATTGCCGTGCTGCGGATTGTTCATGCTGATCGGATCGGCGGTACCGTAGTCAGCATCAATGTCATTGCGCATACGAAGGTAATCCACACCCGTCAGCAGGGTATGGTCAACGGCGCCGGTCGCGAATTTCGACTGGAGCTGTGTATCAACCGTGAACGAGTTGAGGTCTTCATCTGAGCGCACGTACGCGCGGCTGATCTGGGCCGGGGCGATATAGCCGTTACCGTAAACTGAACGGTAAAGCGTGTTGATTTTGGTATAACGCAGGTTCTGACGCACGGTGAAGGTGTCGTTGAATTCATGCGCGAAGCTGTAACCCACCATTTTCTGACGACGGGAGATTTTATTGTCTTCATCGCCTTCGTTGAAGTCGGTCGGCAGTTTGTGCGCTTTTCCGTTAGCATCATAGTAAGGCACAACGGTACCTTCACGCGGCAGCCAGCCGTAGTAACCCGCATCCGGATCGCTCTGGAAGTTGCTCAGGAAAGTGAAATCGGTTTTATCATCAGGACGCCAGCTGAAAGACGGCGCAATCGCGTAACGAGTAGACTTCACCATTTCCTGCTGCGCATTTTCACTGCGCCCCAGACCGGTCAGACGGTAGGACCACACGCCGTCATCGTCAATCGCGTCGCTGAAATCAAACCCGGTCTGCCAGAGGTTATCCGTCCCCATTTTGAACTGAATTTCTTTCAACGGTTCCGTGGTTGGACGCTTGCTGACCATACTCACTACGCCGCCCGGATGGCTTTTGCCATACAGTACAGACGTCGGGCCACGCAGCAGCTCTACGCGCTCAAGGAAGTACGGGTCCATGGACGCTTCAGAGTAGTTGTCTCCCTGCAACTTCATACCATCCAGATACTGGTTAGTATTCACGGTGCTGGAGGTCGTGAAACCACGAATCGAAACCACATCGTAAGTTGTTGATGCGCCGCGCGTTGCGAAAACGCTTGGGGTATAGGCCAGCGCCTGTTTAACCGTTCCCGGCTGTTTCATGTCCATCTCTTCACGTGTAACCACGGAAATAGACTGCGGGGTTTTCTCGATCGGTGTATCGGTTTTCGTCGCCGTTGCAGTGCGCTTTGCTGCAATCGTCGGTGCAGGACCCCAGGCACTTTCCTGTGCAGCCGGTGCGGCAGTCACGGTGATGGTTTCTTCTTTCTTGGGGGTTTCAGCGGCCTGTGCGTAAGCAGGCATGCCGGCAACCGCTGTGGCTACGACGACTGCGAGTTTACGCAGCGACGTGTTAATTGGCTGAGCAGTATTGGAAAGCGCCATGATGGATCTCTGATGGAAAAGGTGAATGATAACGTAAACGAGAATTATTATTATGACCGCAGAATAATATGCGAAACGCTGACGGCATAGCAAGCGATATGCGGCCCTACAAGAATTGAGGGTTTAAGAAATAATCAACGGAAAATGGGTCGTTAATAAGGATTGTAAACAGGGTTAAGGAAATGAGTTACTGAGGTGAAAAAATACCCCCTTCCTGAGAAGGGGGTATCAGTAGGGTTAGTTCCCGCCGAACATATCCTTGATCCAGCCGGCGACGCCGTCGCTGTCTTTCTTCTCTTCCTGCTGCTGCGGCTGTTGCTGCTGCGGCTGCTGAGGTTGAGAAGACTGATCGAACGGGTTACCTGTCGGTTCTTCTGGCTGGCTTTGCTGGCACAGCGCATCCGGGTTGGTCGTCCAGACCGGCAGCGTACGCACGCCACCGCCGCAAATGAAGTTACCCGAGCTGTCCACGCCCATATCGACGATATCTTCCGGAGCAACGAGGTTCAGCGGCACCGGAGACTGATTCGCGAGGTAGCGCTGGTAAATCGACATCGCACCGCTCGCGCCATACAGTTTGGTCGGCTGGTTGTTATCGCGCCCCACCCAGGTGATGACCACTTCACGACCATCAATACCGGCGAACCAGGTATCGACATTGTTGTTGGTGGTCCCGGTTTTACCCGCCAGATGCAGACCAGGATACTTCGCCCCCAGCTGACGACCGGTACCGCGCTGAACCACCTGCTGCATGGTCCACAGCGTCATATAGGCCGCCTGCGCCGGAACAGCGCGCTCCGCCTGCGGGAAGCTCTGATACAGCACGGAGCCATCTTCGGCAATCACCGAACGCAGGGCGGAGAGCGGCGCTCGGTTACCGCCGCTGGCGATGGTCTGGAACGCCTGCGCCACTTCGATTGGCGTCAGGTTAAGCGCCCCCAGGATCATCGCTGGCACAGGGTGCAGCTGATCTTTCGGTACGCCCAGCTTCTGCCAGGTGTCGGTGATGGCTGGCAGGCCCAGCGCCATCCCGAGGTTAACCGTTGGCACGTTCATCGAGCGGGTTAACGCATCCACCAGCATCACCTGACCGCTGAACTGTCTGTCATCGTTCTGCGGTGACCATACCTGGCCGTTAGGCTGGCGCAGGGAGATTGGCGCATCGGCAATCCAGGTGTTCAGTCGATAGAGGTTCGGCTGGCTCAGCGCGGTCAGGTAGGTTGCCGGTTTTGCCAGAGAACCAATCGAACGACGCGCCTGCATTGCGCGGTTATAGCCCGCATACTGCGGCTCAGCACCGCCCACCATGGCACGAACTTCGCCGGTGTTACGGTCAACCACTACCATCGCGGTTTCCAGATCGCTCAGCTTACGCTGCTTTTTCAGCGCCGGAATACCTTCTACCGCCGCTTTTTCTGCCGCATCCTGCGCCACGGAATCAAAGGTGGTAAAGATCTTCACGCCTGAGAGATCTTTCACTTTATCTCCGAGCTTCGACTGCAACTCCTGACGCACCATCTGCATAAAGGCAGGCTGCGGAGAGATCACCCCACCGCGCGGCTGAACGCCCAGCGGACGTGCGCTCAGCATGTCGTACAGCTCCTGGTCAATCACCTGCTGTTGTTGCAGCAGACGCAGCACCAGGTTACGACGCTCCAGCGCCAGTTTCGGGTTACGCCACGGGTTGTAGATCGACGCGCCTTTCACCATGCCCACCAGCAGCGCCTGCTGGTCAAGGCTCAGCTCTTCTACCGGACGGCCAAAGTAGTACAGGCTCGCCAGCGGGAAGCCGCGGATCTCGTTATCGCCGCTCTGACCGAGGTACACCTCGTTCATGTACAGCTCAAGAATACGATCCTTGCTGTAGCGGGCATCCATCAGCACGGCCATGTACGCTTCGTTGGCTTTACGCCAGTAAGAGCGCTCGCTGGAGAGGAACAGGTTTTTCACCAGCTGCTGGGTCAGGGTACTCGCCCCCTGCACCGTACGCCCGGCGGTCAGGTTCGCCAGTACCGCACGACCAATGGAGTAAAGGCTAATACCGTCGTGCTCGTAGAAGTGGCGATCTTCGGTTGCCAGCAGGGTATCCACCAGCAAATCCGGGAAGCCGTTACGCGCCACGAACAGCCGCTGTTCGCCGTTTGCGGACGACAGCATGGTGATGAGACGCGGATCGAGACGGAAGAAACCGAACTGGCGATCGTTATCCATGTTCTCAATGGTTTCCAGACGATCGCCGTCAAAGGTCAGACGCGCGCGCACCTGCCCTTCTTTACTGTCCGGGAAGTCGAACGGACGGCGGATCATCTCAATACTTTTCGCCTGGACGGTAAATTCGCCTGGACGGGTCATTTTCGTGACCTGACGATACTGCGTGGCTTGCAGCAGCTTCACCATCTCGTTCTTGCTGATGGACATGTCCGGCTCAAGGTTCACCATGCGGCCGTATACTGCCGCAGGCAATTGCCAGACTTTCCCGTCAATACGGCTGCGGATCTTCTGATCCAGATAAACGCCGTAAATCGCGATCAGGACAACAAAAACAATGAACAGCTTCAGCAGCAGCCAGAACCAGCCGCGCTTACCACGAGGCTTACGCCCTTTGCCTTTCCCTTTACGCGGCATCGGTTCTTCATCCTCATAATCGTCTTCATAGTCATCGTCATACTCCTCATCTCTGAGGCGACGACGGCTTACCTTTTCTTTCGCCGGACGCGTCGGCTTTCCCTTACGTCCTATTGGCTCGCGGTCATTCCCCGCCATGCTTTTTCTCCGCAACATTCAGGCGCAAAGGCCAGATTTTCTTATCTTGCACAGGTCAGTGAAAGAAGAAATCTCTCAAAGTTTGTTTCTCCCTCTCCCTGTGGGAGAGGGCCGGGGTGAGGGCATCAGCCCGCACTTTCCCCATTACGAATATTTTTTCGTGCGCCGTGTCGGCGCGGTATTCGCCGGATCGTCCGGCCAGACGTGTTTGGGATATCGCCCTTTCATCTCTTTCTGCACTTCACGATAGCTCCCCGCCCAAAACGCCCCCAAGTCGCGGGTGATCTGCAAGGGACGATGCGCAGGCGAAAGCAGCTCAAGCACTAACGGCACACGGCCTTCAGCAATGGACGGCGTGGTGGCCTCACCAAACATCTCCTGCATCCGAACCGCCAGCGCCGGCGGATTATCCTCATGATAACGAATGGCAATCCGGCTCCCGGTTGGCACAGTGTAATGCCCAGGCAGTTCACTATCCAGACGTTGACGTAACGACCAGTCCAGTAAATTCTGTAACGCTGCCTTAACATCAAGCGCCTTCAGGGCGCGCAGGGAGTGTACGCCGCTCATCTGCGGCAACAGCCACTGTTCAAGCGTCGCGAGCAGCGTCTCATCATCCACCGCTGGCCACCCCTGTTCCGGCAGCCACTTCGCGGCGCAGTGCAGACGAATGCGATACTGTTCAGCCTCCGGCGTCCAGTTCAGTACGCTCAGCCCTTTTTCCCGAATGCCATTCAGCATCGCCTGGTGTAACTCTTCCTCCGACGGCTTCGCCAGCGGTTTCGTCCCGAGCGTCAGTTTGCCAATCTGGCTACGACGGAACGCCTTCAGCGTGCCCTGGGTATCATCCCATTCCACGATGTCAGATTGCTGAAGCAGCTGCGGGCAGGCACGCGTCAGGAGGTCAATATCCACGGCAACCGCCTGTAAAATACGCGCGTCCGGGGAGTGGCTGCCCTGGAGTAAGAGCGGCGCGATCAGCCATTCATGACGCGTCTGGGCGTCATCGCTGTCCAGCATCGCGCCCATCCCATTTGCCAGCTGATAGCGACCATCCAGCCCGCGACGGCGCGCGATTCTGTCCGGGAAGGCCTGGGCCAGCAGAGGGATAACTTTATCGCTGTCAGGCGAACCGCCCCGGCAATTCAGGCGTTTACACAGCTGCTGCGCCCGCTCTTGCCAGTTTCCCTGATGGCGTGAAAAGGCCTGTCCCAGATCGCTGCCGCCACCGCGCGGCGGCTCCTCAAGAATAGCCGCCAGTTTTGCCGCCGTGGCAATTTCATCGTCGCCCTGTGCTGCCACCAGCATTGCCGCCAGACGTGGATCGTTGCCCAGCGCCGCCATTTTCTGGCCGCGCGCCGTCAGTCGCTCGCCTTCCAGCGCGCCAAGCTGGGTCAGCAGACTGCGCGCGGCGGAAAGGTTGACGACAGGCGGAGGATTAAGCCAGGTGAGCTGGTCAGGGTCCGGGCAACCCCACTGCATCAGATCCATCACCAGTCCGGAGAGATCGCTTTGTAAAATCTCAGGCGTGCTCTGGAATGCCGTACGCTCCGCCTGCTCGGCGCTGGTTAAATGCAGGCAAATACCCGGCTCAAGACGCCCTGCTCGCCCTGCGCGCTGCACCATTGAGGCCTGGCTGATGCGCTGCGTCAGCAGCCTGGTCAGCCCGGTACGCGGATCAAAACTGGCCACCCTCTCCAGCGTACTGTCCACCACCAGGCGAATGCCTTCAATGGTCAAACTGGTTTCCGCGATATTGGTTGCCAGCACCACTTTGCGCTGCCCCGCCGGTGCGGGAAGGATCGCCTTGCGCTGGTCAGCCAACGGCAGCGCGCCGTAGAGCGGGCACAGCATAACGTCACTGTTCACCCGGGATGCCAGCTGCTCCTGTACGCGCTGGATTTCGCCTACGCCGGGTAAAAACAGCAGCAGCGAGCCGGGCTCCTGGCGGAGCAATTCGGCGGTGGCGATGGCAACCGCTTCGTCAAAACGCTGATGGGCAGGCAGCGGCTGATAGCGGCGCTCGACCGGGAACGCACGCCCTTCAGAGGAGATCATCGGCGCGTCAGGGAGCGTCTGCCGGAGCCGCTCGTTATCCAGCGTCGCCGACATAATCAGCAGCCGAAGGTCGTCGCGCAGCCCCTGCTGAACGTCGAGCAGCAGCGCAAGGGCCAGATCGGCCTGGAGGCTGCGCTCGTGAAATTCATCAAGGATCACCAGCCCGACGCCGGTCAGCTCCGGATCGTTTTGCAACATACGGGTAAGAATACCTTCGGTGACCACTTCCAGCCGCGTGGATGGTCCAACGCAGGTTTCGGCGCGCATCCGGTACCCTACCGTCTCACCCGGTTTTTCATTCAGCAGTTCCGCCAGGCGCTGCGCCACATTGCGCGCCGCCAGCCTGCGCGGCTCCAGCAGGATAATTTTCCCGCTGATGTTCCCATCGCGCAGAATTTGCAGGGGCAGCCAGGTGGATTTACCCGCTCCGGTGGGCGCGCTGAGCAAAACCTGTGGCGCATGTTCTAAGGCTGCGAGAAGCTCAGGAAGGACGACGGCGACGGGCAAAGAGGACACTTACGGCTCCAGAGGGTTAACATTAATCGGCGTACATTGTAGCATCGGCGCATATCATTACCGAGTCTTGCGCATGTCTGAGTCTAAACGGCTATTCTTCGCCATTGAATTACCCACCACGCTTCAACGGCAGATTGTTCGCTGGCGCGCCAGCCACTTCCCCGCGGAAGCGGGCCGCCCCGTCGTCGCCGCCAATATGCACCTGACGTTAGCCTTTCTTGGTGAAGTAAGCGCTGAAAAGCAGCGCGCGTTAAGCGCAATGGCCGGACGCATTTCGCAGCCGGGGTTTACGCTGCATCTTGACGATGCCGGGCAATGGCTGCGCTCTCGGGTGGTCTGGCTGGGGACGCGGCAGCCCCCTCGCGGACTGCTACAGCTCGCCAACATGCTGCGGGCGCAGGCCGCGCGCAGCGGCTGTTATCAGAGCCCGCAGCCGTTTCATCCCCACATTACCCTGCTGCGCGATGCGGGTCAGGCCGTTGCCATCCCGCCACCGGGCTTTCACTGGTCCTTTCAGGTGAATGAATTTGCGCTGTACGAATCTGCCTTTGTACAAGGACGCACCCGCTATACTCCGCTCCAGCGCTGGACGCTGGGCGACACGTTAAGGAATCCTGATGAAGTTTAGTCCTGCACTCCAGCCCGCCACGCTGATCCAGCGTTACAAACGCTTTCTCGCTGATGTGATCACCCCTGCGGGCGAAACGCTCACGCTGCACTGCCCTAACACCGGCGCCATGACCGGTTGCGCCACGCCGGGTGACACGGTCTGGTATTCCACATCAGAAAATACTAAACGCAAATATCCCCATACCTGGGAAATGACCGAGACGCAAAGCGGGGCATTTATTTGCGTTAATACCCTGCGCGCAAATCAGCTGGTTAAGGAAGCTCTGACAAATGGAATGCTTCCTGAACTGGTGGGTTACGGCACGCAAAAAAGCGAAGTGAAATATGGCGATGAAGGCAGCAGAATTGATTTTATGTTACAGGCGGAAGACCGCCCTGAGTGCTATATTGAAGTGAAATCAGTGACGTTAGCGGAACAGGAAAACGGCTTCTTTCCGGATGCGGTAACGCTACGTGGCCAGAAGCATCTGCGAGAGCTAATGAGTGTAGCGGCGGCGGGCAAGCGCGCCGTGTTGCTGTTTGCGGTTCTGCATTCAGCCATTGAACGGTTTTCCCCGGCCCGTCATATTGATCCTAAATACGCGCAATTGTTGAATGAGGCACAAAAGCAGGGGGTAGAGATTTTCGCTTATAAAGCGGAACTTTCTGCCGATAATATGACTCTGAGATCCTCTCTTCCCATTGTCTTATAAGGGATTAGACGATTGACTAATAAGTGTTCTGGCCGCGTGCGCAAATACGCTTTTCCTCACAGGGTTGTCAAGTGTTACGTTTAGATAATTGCCATACGGAAAAGCATCTGCTATTTATAGCGACCTGATTTTTCCCCCAACACGGGGATCGATAGTGCGTGTTAAGGAGAAGCAACATGCAAGAAGGGCAAAACCGTAAAACATCGTCCCTGAGTATTCTCGCCATCGCTGGGGTGGAGCCGTATCAAGAGAAGCCGGGCGAAGAGTATATGAACGAAGCCCAGCTGTCGCACTTCAAGCGTATTCTTGAAGCATGGCGTAATCAACTCAGGGATGAAGTCGATCGCACCGTTACACATATGCAGGACGAAGCTGCTAACTTCCCGGACCCGGTCGACCGTGCCGCTCAGGAAGAAGAGTTCAGCCTCGAACTGCGTAACCGTGACCGCGAGCGCAAACTGATCAAAAAGATCGAAAAAACGCTGAAGAAGGTCGAGGACGAAGATTTTGGCTACTGCGAATCCTGCGGTGTTGAAATCGGTATTCGTCGCCTGGAAGCGCGTCCAACAGCCGATCTGTGCATCGACTGTAAAACGCTGGCAGAAATCCGCGAAAAACAGATGGCTGGCTAACGCCTGCCCTCTCACTACTCTGCTAAGGCGGGAGTCTCTCCCGCCTTGTTACCGTTGATATGTCTGAATCTCACTATATCGGGCGCTTTGCGCCATCTCCCTCCGGTGAATTACACTTCGGCTCATTAATTGCCGCGCTTGGCAGCTACCTACAGGCTCGCGCCCGTCAGGGTCAATGGCTGGTCCGCATTGAAGATATCGATCCTCCGCGTGAAGTTCCCGGTGCAGCAGAAACTATTCTGCGTCAGCTGGAACATTACGGTCTTCACTGGGACGGCGACGTACTCTGGCAGTCTCAACGCCATGATGCCTACCGTGAACGTCTGGCGTGGCTTGCTGAACAGGGCCTTTCCTATAACTGCACCTGCACGCGGGCGCGAATTCAAAGCGTGGGTGGCGTTTACGACGGCCACTGTCGTACGCGGCACAACGGTCCTGAGAATGCTGCCGTACGGCTGATACAGCGTTCTCCGGTGACGCAGTTTACCGACGTTCTCTCAGGAACCATTCAGGCGGATGAACGCCTGGCGCGTGAAGATTTTATTATTCACCGTCGTGATGGTTTGTTTGCCTATAACCTGGCGGTGGTTGTCGATGACCATTTCCAGGGCGTCACGGAAATCGTGCGCGGGGCGGATCTGGTTGAGCCTACCGTGCGGCAAATATCGCTTTACCAGCAGTTTGGCTGGACGGTGCCGGATTACATCCATCTGCCGCTGGCGGTCAATGAACAGGGAAATAAGCTGTCGAAACAGAATCATGCCCCGGCGCTGCCTGACGGCGATCCGCGCCCGGTTTTGATCGACGCGCTGCGATTTCTCAACCAGAATGTAACGCAGGAATGGCAGGATCTGAGTCTGGATGAATTGCTGAAAACGGCCATTGCTGACTGGGCGCTTATCGCCGTGCCAAAAATCCAGCATTCTCAAATGCGTTGCGCTGAGCTATGATTAGCCGCTTTTTTGATAACAAAACACACTATGAGGTGTACTATTTTTACCCGAGTCGCTAATTTTTGCCGTAAAGTGCTGAGCCGCGAAGAGAGCATGGCGAACGACGCTATTGCACAGCCACACATGTCGGTCATTCCGCGTGAGCAGCACAATATTTCCCGCAAAGATATCAGTGAAAATGCCCTCAAGGTGCTCTATCGTCTGAATAAAGCAGGCTACGAGGCCTATCTCGTCGGCGGCGGGGTGCGCGATTTACTGCTGGGCAAAAAACCAAAAGATTTCGACGTGACGACCAGCGCCACACCTGAGCAGGTGCGTAAATTATTCCGCAACTGCCGTCTGGTTGGCCGCCGTTTCCGTCTGGCGCACGTGATGTTTGGACCAGAAATCATTGAAGTGGCGACCTTCCGCGGTCACCACGAAGCGGGCGTCAACGATCGCACGACTTCCCAGCGCGGCCAAAATGGCATGCTGCTGCGCGACAACATCTTCGGCTCTATTGAAGAAGATGCTCAGCGTCGCGATTTCACCATCAACAGCCTTTACTACAGCGTGGCGGATTTTACCGTGCGCGATTACGTCGGCGGTATGCAGGATCTGAAAGACGGCCTGATTCGCCTGATCGGCACGCCGGAAACGCGCTATCGCGAAGATCCGGTCCGAATGCTGCGCGCCGTGCGTTTCGCCGCCAAGCTGAACATGCGTATCAGTCCGGAAACCGCAGAGCCGATCCCGCGCCTGGCGACGCTGATTAACGACGTCCCCCCTGCCCGTCTGTTTGAGGAGTCGTTAAAGCTGCTCCAGGCAGGCTACGGGTTTGAAACCTACAATTTGCTGCGTGAATACAACCTGTTCCAGCCGCTGTTCCCGACCATTACCCGCTACTTCACCGAAAACGGTGACAGCGCAATGGAGCGGATGATTGCACAGGTGCTGAAGAACACGGATACCCGTATTCATAACGATATGCGCGTGAATCCGGCGTTCCTGTTCGCGGCCATGTTCTGGTATCCGCTGCTGGAAACGGCGCAGCGCATCACTCAGGAGAGTGGTCTCGCCTATTATGATGCGTTCGCGCTGGCGGCAAACGACGTGCTGGACGAAGGCTGTCGCACGCTGGCGATCCCGAAACGTATTACCACGCTGGTGCGTGATATCTGGCAGCTTCAGCTGCGTATGTCCCGCCGTCAGGGTAAACGCGCCTGGAAGCTGATGGAACATCCTAAGTTCCGCGCCGCGTTCGATTTGCTCTCTCTGCGTGCTGAAGTCGAAAGAAACCAGGAGCTACAGCGTCTGGCGCAGTGGTGGGGAGAATTTCAGGTCTCTGCACCACCAGAGCAGAAAGATATGCTTACGGATCTGGATGACGAGCCGGCACCGCGCCGTCGTCACCGTCGCCCGCGCAAACGCGCACCGCGTCGTGAAGGCACGGCATGACCCTTGCGTATATCGCCATCGGCAGCAATCTGGCCTCTCCGCTGGAGCAGGTTAACGCTGCCGTGCAGGCGCTGGGGAAGATCCCGCAAAGCCGCATCGTCGCGCTGTCCTCATTTTACCGTACGCCGCCGCTCGGCCCGCAGGATCAGCCTGATTATCTGAACGCCGCCGTGGTGCTGGAAACGACCCTTGACGCAGAAACGCTGCTGGATAATACCCAGCGTATTGAGCTACAGCAGGGTCGCGTCCGCAAAGCCGAACGCTGGGGACCGCGCACCCTCGATCTCGATATTATGCTTTTCGGCCACGAGGTGATTAACACCGAACGCCTCACCGTTCCGCATTACGACATGAAAAACCGCGGGTTTATGCTCTGGCCGCTGTTTGAAGTCACGCCCGATCTCACCTTCCCTGACGGCGCCTCGCTGCAAGCCGTTCTGCAAAATCTCAACGCGGATAAACCGGCCCGCTGGTAATCCCGCCTCTGCATCGATTAACCATTCCTTATTTGCGGTTAATCGATTGCCTAAAATCATTGTTCCCTCGAATGTTACTGTTAGAATGCGCAAAGATTCGCTTTTGGGCCATCAGGAAACAGTATGAAACCAACCACCATCTCCTTATTGCAGAAATGCAAACAGGAAAAAAAACGCTTCGCCACTATCACCGCGTATGACTACAGCTTCGCAAAACTGTTTGCCGAAGAAGGGATCAACGTCATGCTGGTCGGGGACTCGTTAGGGATGACGGTACAAGGACATGATTCCACTCTGCCGGTCACGGTCGAGGATATTGCTTACCATACCCGCGCCGTGCGCCGGGGTGCGCCCGCCTGCCTGCTGCTTTCCGATCTGCCGTTTATGGCGTATGCCACCCCGGAACAGGCCTTTGAAAATGCGGCGACAGTGATGCGTGCTGGCGCCAATATGGTCAAAATCGAAGGCGGCGCCTGGCTGGTCGATACGGTAAAAATGCTTACCGAACGCGCCGTGCCGGTTTGTGGTCATTTGGGGCTGACGCCGCAGTCTGTCAACATCTTTGGCGGATATAAGGTGCAGGGCCGAGGCGATGCGGCGCAGACGCTGTTTGATGATGCCGTGGCGCTGGAAGCCGCGGGCGCACAGCTGCTGGTGCTGGAGTGTGTACCGGTTGAGCTGGCTAAGCGTATCACTGAGGCGCTGTCGATTCCGGTGATCGGCATCGGCGCGGGCAACGTCACCGATGGCCAGATTCTGGTCATGCACGACGCCTTCGGGATCACCGGCGGCCACATTCCAAAATTTGCTAAAAATTTCCTGACAGAAGCAGGCGACATGCGTGCTGCTGTGCGGCAGTATATTGCCGAGGTTGAGTCCGGCGTTTATCCGGGCGAAGAACACAGTTTCCATTAAGGAGTCCAGGTGTGCTAATCATAGAAACTCTGCCGCTGCTGCGCCAGCATATCCGCCGTGCACGTCAGGAAGGTAAACGTATCGCCCTTGTTCCAACCATGGGCAACCTGCACGACGGCCATATGAAGCTGGTCGATGAAGCGAGAGCCCGTGCAGATATTGTGGTAGTCAGTATCTTCGTTAACCCGATGCAGTTCGATCGCGAAGACGATCTGGCGCGTTACCCACGTACCTTGCAGGAAGATTGCGAGAAGCTCAAAAAACGTCATGCGGATATCGTCTTCGCTCCGGCCCCCGCAGATGTATATCCCCAGGGCACCACTGAATCGACCTACGTCGATGTGCCGGGTATTTCGACCATGCTGGAGGGCGCCAGCCGCCCGGGCCATTTCCGTGGCGTTTCTACCATCGTCAGCAAGCTGTTTAACCTGGTGCAGCCGGACATCGCCTGTTTTGGCGAGAAAGATTTCCAGCAGCTGGCGCTGATCCGCAAAATGGTTGCCGATATGGGCTACGACATTGAGATAATCGGCGTACCGATTGTGCGTGCGAAAGATGGCCTGGCGCTCAGCTCCCGTAACGGCTATCTGACCGCCGAACAGCGTAAAATTGCGCCGGGTTTAAGCAAAGTCATGAATACCATGGCAGAGCAACTGCTGGCAAAAGAGTTAACCGCAGAAGAAATTATCGCTCTGGCTGAACAGGCGCTGAACGAGAAAGGTCTTCGTGCTGACGACGTTCAAATTCGGGATGCCGATACGCTTCTGGCGCTTACAGAGACCAGCAAACGTGCGGTAATTCTGGTGGCGGCATGGCTCGGCCAGGCCCGCCTTATCGATAACAAAGTGGTTGAACTGGCGTAGTTTTACTACCCGGAAGTGAAAGGTAAACGTAATGATTCGCAAAATGCTACAAGGTAAGCTTCACCGTGTGAAAGTCACCCAGGCCGACCTGCACTATGAAGGCTCCTGCGCGATCGACCAGGATTTTCTCGACGCGGCGGGTATTCTCGAAAACGAAGCTATTGATATCTGGAACGTTAATAACGGCAAACGCTTTTCAACGTACGCGATTGCCGCTGAACGCGGATCTAAAATCATCTCCGTTAATGGGGCAGCAGCGCACTGCGCGGACGTAGGCGATATCGTCATTATTGCCAGCTTTGTGATGATGTCTGACGAAGAAGCACGTCGCTGGCAGCCTAAAGTGGCCTACTTTGAAGGCGATAATGAAATGAAACGCATTGCGAAGGCAATTCCTGTTCAGGTTGCCTAAGCCAATAGTACTGTTATAAATTACCCGGCAAAATAGGTTGGGTAATTTATACATAATTAAAATGAATAGCGTTCTTTTTATATATTTTTATTAATATATTAAAGTCACCCTGCCGAACACCTGATCATCAAAATGATGAACAATTATTATCACTCACTATTAAATAATCACATTGGCTTAAAGATCGTTTAAGTATTTCTAACATCTTACGGCTTCTCACAACCATTACTCATCACTTAGAATCCTTTTCCCGAAGCATCTGTTCGGAACGAACATAAGCCTTGCTTATGTGCACTTTTCTAGCATTTAAATATGGATATAAAAAATGTCTTTTAATAAATTAGGTCTGGCAACTGTAGTAGCAATGGTTCTGAGTGCGGGTTCTGCAATGGCAGCTGATATTCCTTCAGATACAGGCACTATTACTTTCCACGGTATGGTTTCTAATAACACCTGTAAAGTATCCCTGGATCAGAAGATTGACCAGGATGGTAATGATTTTGACGTTAACCTGGATACCGTGTTTGTAAAAGACTTCGCTAATGCGCTGGGTACCACCAGCACCCTGGGAGAAAAGAAATTCTCCCTCACCCTGACAGGTTGTGATTCTGCTACCGTCAAACAGGCATCCGCTCAGTTTGATTCCTGGGCGGGTTCTTCTTCAACTTCCGGCGGTCTGCTGGTTCCACCATCAAACACTCAAGGCGCCGCTAAAAACGTCAATCTGGTACTGTCAAACGATGGCAACTCCGCTACCGATCAGATCAAACTGGATCAGACCAACAATACCCAGAAAGCAACGATTGATACCACAGGCGCAGGCGCACTTTACTACCGTGTAGCGTATACCCAAGGTCAGAACTGGGATGCGGCCAACAACCCAGTGTCAGCTGGTGTGGTTCAGGCACAAGCTGCATTCACCATGATCTACGAGTAATTTTAAAAGCATAGATAAAATGCTCATATTATCCCCTGACGTACGTCAGGGGACTATTGATATCATTCCAACAGGAAGTGGAAAAATGTTAAGCACATCATTTTATAAAGGATTTAAAGCTGCCTGCTTTACAGTTGCTGCTGTCGCGTCATTCCAGGCAAGCGCAGATATCGTTATTTCGGGAACACGTATTGTTTATCAGCAGTCGCAAAAAGATGTCATCGTTTCTTTAGACAACCGTGGCAAAAAGCCACTATTAGTTCAATCATGGATCGATGACGGTCGCGATGACACCAATCCACAGGAATTAAAACTTCCTTTTATTATTACTCCACCAGTATCCCGAATTGATCCCCAAAAAGGTCAATCCGTTCGGATCTCGTACCTGGGTGGTTCATTGCCGCAAGATCGCGAATCCCTATTCTGGTTCAATGTGCTCGAGATTCCACCGAAGTCAAAAGTGAAAGACGGTGAAAATCCTAACCAGCTCCAGCTGGCATTCCGCACACGTATTAAACTCTTTTTCCGACCTGACGGCCTGAAAGGTACGCCAGGAAATGCAGCAGCCAGGGTAACGTGGTCGCAACAAAAACAAGGTAATACGCTAAACCTGATTGCACACAATGATTCCCCTTACAACGTTTCTATTTCAAATGTAAAGCTGAAATCAGCAAATAAAGAGTACCAGGTTGAGCATAAATCTATTTTACCGTTTAGTACTCAAATAATGCAGGTAAAAGGTTTAGGTAGTACTGCCACCGGCACTGTTGCTTACGAAACCATTAATGACAATGGCGGCTCTGATACTTTTGAAAGCAAAGTAAACTAATAACCGCATCACTGCCACATTATAAATATAATACGTATGAATGATTCATAGCATTCATACGACGACTTGTCTGGATGAAGCATGCTATTTCAACGATCAATTTTATGTCTCGCAATCTGTGCAGCATTTCCTCTGCATGCCAGCGAGACTGAAAAAAAAGCTGTAGACACCTCATCCGAAACAGAATCGGCCATTGAATTTAATGACCAGTTCCTTATCGATAATGGTGGAGGTATCAATGTCGATCGTTATGCTTATGGCAACCCAGTTCTGCCAGGTACTTACCGTGTAAAAGTGAATTTGAATGGCAATTCAAAATCCACGGTCGAGATGGCATTCATTGATAACAAAACGCCACGTGCCTCAGCATGTCTGACTAAACTCACGCTGACACAGGCAGGCGTTGATACCAGCATATTAGGCGATGATGTCAAAGACGACGAAACGTCTTGCGTAGATATCAAAAAATATTATCCCGGTGCTTCTGAAAATTTTGATAGTAGCAAGCAGGAAATGGATCTTAATTTCCCGCAAATCTACGTGCTTAAGCTTCCAGCAGGGTATGTCGATCCTTCATTATGGGATAATGGTGTTCCGGCCGGATTACTTTCATACGATCTTAATACCTGGCACAGCGAGTCAAACGGCACCAATTCAGATACCGCTTATGCGGGCTTGCATTATGGCCTGAACGTGGGGCCGTGGCGTTTACGTTCTCGCGGCAGTCTGAACTGGGACAGTGATAATGGCACACATTATTCCAGCCAGGATATATACCTCCAGCGAGACATCACACCACTTAACGCACAGATGGTAATGGGTGATTCCTACACACGCGGTGATGTCTTTGACTCGGTGAGCCTGCGTGGTGCGCGTATGTATAACGATGACCGCATGCTCCCGCAAGGCACCTCTGGCTACGCGCCAGTAATTCGTGGTGTGGCAAACAGTAACGCCAAAGTTAGCGTTATGCAAAGCGGCAATAAAATCTATGAAACCACCGTTCCACCCGGTGCTTTCGAGATCAATGACCTCAGTACAACAGGCTATGGTAATGATTTGATTGTCACTGTAGAGGAAGCCGATGGAAGTAAACGGACGTTTACCGTTCCGTTCTCCTCAGTTACACAAATGCTCCGCCCTGGCTCCAGCCGCTGGGATGTGGGTATAGGTGAGCTGAATGATGATTCATTGCATGATAAGCCAAACGTTGGCTACGCAACTTACGCGTATGGTCTGAATAATACCTTTACCGGTTACGTGGGTGCGCAATATACGGATATGGATTTCTACGCCGGCCTGCTTGGTCTGGCTATGAATACCCGTATTGGTGCATTCGCTTTAGATGTTACCGGGTCCTATGCCGATATCGACGGGCTGGACACGCTTAAAGGGCAGAGTTATCGGCTGACCTACAGCAAAATGCTTGAAGCCACTAACACATCTCTTAACGTGGCAGCTTATCGCTTCTCAACAGAAGATTATCTCAGCCTTAACGATGCCGCCTCATTGCAGGACAGTATTCACCACGAGGAATATGGCAATCGATCTTATGACAGCAATGCCGAGCTTTATGCTGATTATCAGCGTACCAAAAACCAGATACAGGTCAGCCTGAACCAGCCATTGAATGTTAACGGTGATGAATACGGCTCACTCTATATTAGCGGTACCTGGCAGGATTACTGGAATAATTCCAGCTCCACTTCCGACTACAGCGTGGGTTACAACAATAGTTTTGCTTACGGTAGCTATAGCGTTTCTGTGCAACGCACGTACAACGAAACAGGGGAAAAGGATGACAGCGTTTATTTAAACGTCAGTATTCCATTCAGCATATTCAATAAGGATAACGCGCAGTCAGGCGGATTTAATAACGTCAACATGAGCCTGCGCACTGATTTAAAAGGCGGTACCAGTTTTAACTCTACGGCAAGCGGCAACTCCAAAAACAGCGAAGTGAGCTATTCCGTTAGCGCCTCATCAAGCGGGGGAAACTACGGCAACCTGAACCAGGTCAGTGGCTATAGCTCATGGAACAGTCCTTACGGGCCGCTCGGTGTCTCGGCGTCCTTTGGCGATGACAATAGTAAACAGTATTCCGCGAGTTATAACGGCGGAATGGTTGTTCACTCGGGTGGCGTTGTATTTACATCAGGCAGTATCGGCGAAACGGATTCACTTGCGCTGGTAAAAGCAAGTGGCGCAACGGGTGCTCGGCTGGGTTACGGCCAAAGCCGCATTAACAGTTCCGGGTACGGGATTATGCCGTATATGTCAGCCTACAGAGAAAACCGAGTATCGCTCGATATCAGCACTCTCGAAGCAGACGTTGAAATCAAAAATACAAGCGCAGTTGCCGTACCTCGCAATGGCTCCGTTGTATTTGTGAATTTTGAAACGGATGAAGGCCGTTCGCTTGTTCTGGAATTACAACGTTCTGATAACGGCTTTATTCCGCTAGGTGCTGACGTTCTGAATGAGAAAAACGAATCTATCGGAACGGTAGGCCAGGCAGGACAAGCTTATGTACGCGGTGTGGAAAACAAAGGCGCTCTCCGGGTGGTATGGGGAAGCGATGGTTCCAGCTCCTGCACGGTGCATTATCAGATTCCTGAAAATGCGAAGAAAGCAGGCTTAACCACGATTCTGAGTAATCAACAGTGCCAAATGTAATGATGTTAAAACAGGGAATCACACCCATGGGAAATAATATGAAGAAAAATCATTGCGGTTATTCATTAATCGCATTAGCAATGTTAGCGATGTCAGGTTCTGCTGCGGCAGCCGATCTCAATGTTAACTTTACTGCCAATATCCGCGAAACCACCTGCGATATGAAACTGGTCGGCGATACGGGTTCAGATACGCAGCAAACGCTGACTATCGGTAATAACGGACAGGTACGTTTAGATGATGTCAAAGCCGGAACGGCAAATGCCAATTTCAAAATTGTGCTCGTTGAATGCCCGGCATCACTGACCTCATTGAAAACCAAAGTATCGGGAACAAGATCTGGATATTTGTACTCAGGCCTTATTAACCAAATACAAAAAATCGACGGAGGTGCAGACTACTCTGCTGTTGAGATTGCCAGAGCCAGCGCACCGGATGCCCCGTTTATCATTAACTCTGAGGACGATAACGAGCGCCTGGTCTGGAGTCCGACAGAAATCCAGAATAAGGAAGTTGCTCTGGTGGCCACCTTACGTGAAACACAGGAAAACAGGATGACCATAGGTGATTTTCAGGCCGTGGCGACCTTTGAATTTATCTACGAGTGATTAGTGCAGGAAAACGGAGCAACATTATGAAATTCAATTTTACTTTTATCGCCCTGTCCGTTTCTGCCCTTCTGTTCTCGGGAATGGCAAGCGCAGCTATTACAGGCACCCCTAGTGTCGAATTAACGATTAAATCAAAAATTGTATCAGGCACATGTACCGCAAAAGTACTTAACGATGCAGGCACAGCTTCCACTGAAATTGCGTTCGGCGACGTATACAAATCCGATCTGGTGAACAAAACCCGTGTCGAGCCGCTCAAGATTAGTTTCACCAACTGTTCTGGAGTAACCAAGGCAACGGTGTCCGCTGCGAAAGGCGCTGGTGGTGAATGCAGTGGCGTCAACAAGACGGGTGATTCTTACTCCGGCGGCTTAGCAACGGGCTTTGAGATCTGGTCGGGTGTTGTCGATACTGGCGAGCTTATGAGCTGCAACACGCCTCCGGCTGCTAAGGATGTCACCATTACTGATGGTACCGGTGAATTCCCGATGAATTCCCGTATCGTTATCGGACAAGGCCAAACCATTGCTGAAGTAGGCGCGGGGGCGGTTAATGCGCCAGTCACGTTTACTATCACTTATCCATAATACCAGGAACCAGCATGCAACAATCACCGTTTACTTTATACCAGCCCGGTCTTGTGTTGCTTATGGGCTTGGCTGGTGGCATCTTGCCTGGCGTAGGCCAGGCAAGCTCAGGATTAGACGTAAATATTACCGCTAACATTGTTAATAGCACTTGTAAGATGACCGTGGAAAATGACGGCGAAATTTATCTCCCCAATGTAATGCGCAGCTGGTTTTATAACCCGGATGGTAGCGATCGTTTTACTGCAACCGATGATGCAGGCGGTACGCCTTTTAAGATCCATGTAGATGATTGCTATGGAGACAGCAGTACGGCTAAAAAGCTGAGTTTTAGCTTTTCGCCGCAGTCGGGTTTCTGGCCAGGACAAAATCAGGTTTTCAAAAGTGATGATACCGCCGCAGGCGCGGCAAAAAATGTCGGCGTCGTCGTTTTCTCTGAAAAATATAAAAAGAATGTTTTAAACAACGACGGCACGTCAAAAATCACTTATGACGTAAGCGGTCAGGATACTGCATTTTTAACGGATTATCAGTTCTATGCCCGATATCAAAATATTGGCGTAGTGGCTGGTGGTGTCGTTACCAGTAAAGTATTTGTTGACGTCACTTACGAATAATAATCAGAACAGGAAAAAGGATGAGAATGTTCAACTTTATAAGACAGGGTTTCACCGTGAAAGGCACAATGGCGTTTGCCATGGCGAGCGTGTTATTTACCCTCAGCCACTCCTGCTGGGCAGAGGAGTGCCGAATGAATAATGGAAAAGGCGGCACAACCACGCTGATCAATTCCGAATACTCAGGTGGCACCGTACGTCTTCCCCCTCCGGGTAATTATGCCAGTACTCTTTTTAACGTTAACCTGACACCGGGCATTCAGGCCAAATGTGGTATGGGGGACGATGGTTTTAACCTCGTGTCACAAACAAACCCGACCTTGCTAAAGGGGAGCAGTTATGGCAGGGCTATGTTTGAAACAAATATTCCGGGGATTTATTATTCCGTAAGGGTCCACACCGCAGAAAGTGACGGAGGCATGGGTGGCTATTTCGCTATGAATACTACTGACTGGACTACCGTTGCATCCTCCGGAAATTCTGATCCCTGGGATGAAAAATGGATAAACACCTCAGTTCAAATTTATATTGATGCAGGTTACAGAGGCAACCCGAACAAAGAAACCTCAATCAGACCCAAACCCGGCACTCTGGGTAAAATGGCTATTGGTAATCCAAATGATTCTAACAACCAACCATGGACATTTGTGGTCAACGAAGACTCATTCCAGATCCCGATCGTTCTTCCAACCTGCGACATGGCTATGCTATCGGATGGGACTAATAATGTTAACCTGGGAGAATATTATGTTTCAGACATTAAAAATAATCGGGTTAAGGATATCCCTTTTTCAATTAGCTTAAGCAATTGTACCAGTGTGGCAAATATCACAACCAAACTCACCACCTCAAAGCTAACCGGAAAAAATAATGATCTTCTTGGAAATACGCTTTCGTCCGGAGCTGAGGGCGCAGGCGTGAAAATTATGTATAACGGAACCTCTCAACTCCTGCCGAATAATCCTGACTCATCCTATGTCATAACGGATTACCAAACCCCGGAATCCAAGCAAATTAATTATGTTGCTCAACTGGTAGCAAACGGAAGCACAGTGAAACCGGGGTCGTTTAAAGCCACCGGCGTATTCACCCTTTCATACGACTAACCGCTATCCCTGCGGCTGATTACTGATCAGCCGCGACATCGTCTCCAGTGAGTCCGTTCTTAATATATACAAACGCTTCAACAGGAACGGATTATCCCCCGGCTTCACCTTCCCTTTCACCGTGGTCACCGCCAGATGAAACCCCGCATCGTTCGCCGCTTTAATCGCTTTATTGTCATAGCCGCCAAACGGATACGACACATACAACACGCGCGGGTTGAACTGCGCCAGTGCACGACGTGATCGTTCAAAATCAAACAGGATCACGTGATAGCTACGGCTCAACAGGATGGGGTGTTTATAGCCATCCACGCGATGCAGGAAATGGGTGTGAGACTGAATGTCGAACACATCCTGGATGCCCTTGATTTCCTGAACGCTCATAAACTGTAGCGATTTTGGATCCCACTTCTGCGGATGGCCTTTGATACGTGATGAAATTATAAACGCCGTCGCGTTGAAGCCATATTCTTTCAGAACAGGGTACGCGTAGCGGCTCACCGATTTGAGACCATCATCAAAGGTGATCACCACTGCTTTCGCGGGTAGGTTCATCTTGTTACGCACGTACCCTTCAAGCTGGTACATCGTCAGCGTGGTATAGCCTTGATCGCGTAACCAGGCCATCTGATTATTAAACGCACGTACGCTGGTCGTCGTGGAGGTATGTCGAAAACGGGTGTTCTCTTCATCACGCAAAATATGATGGTAAGTCAGAACCGGTAGCCCGTTATCTTCCTGTGCATCGAGGCTGCTGATCCACGCCAGACGATTACCGATACGGATCTGAAACCATGTCTGGTTCAGGCGGTCTTTCAGCTTATTCAGAATCGGATAGCGAAGATTGGCGCTTAAGGTGCCAAAGGGCGCGCTTCCGCTGCTGGGGGCGTTATACACCGGCGTGTCTTTCCAGGTAATGAGGTTTTGATTACTGAGCGGCTTGTTCAAGTCACCCAGGCTATCCTCAACGCGTTGTTTGCCCTGAACTTTTTCAAGGTGGTCTTTATCAATAAACCCCGTACCGAATCCGAAACGAAATTCATAGTAATCCGCCGCGGCCGGAAAGACAGCGAGGATCTGCCCGGCGCGAACATTCCCTACATTCACAACGGCATTTCCCACCTGCGCCCAGATGGCCGCATCTTCGGTGGTTTGCATATATTGGGCAGGAAGGCCTTGCTGACTGGTCAGGCTGGCAGACGCACCACCGGAAACCAGCAGCAGAAGGATAAAGATAACGCGCATGAGCATGGGATATAAATCGATACGGAAAATCAGTCGCCATTGTAGCAAAAGCGACATCAATACCAATGTTTAATGCTTATACAGATCGTGAAGCAGAACGAAAGGCGGGTTCTTCTGCTGCTGGTGCCACAGGCTGCTCACGCCCGGGGAGCCCTGCGCCACAATGGCGTGGCGAAACTCAGCGCTGCTCAACGTTGCGCGCAGCGGATACATCGCTTCGAGTAAAGGCAGGCTGATACCGGAGATCACTTCACAATTATCATGCTTATGGCTCATTAACGCCGCTGAACGGTAAGGCGCCGCGCCCGATTTGTCGGTGAGAAAAATCACGCCATCACCGGTGTCGGTTTCATGCAGCGCGTCGCACATCATCCGGCTGAGCATGTTGGTGCTTAACCCTCGCCAGTAATTTACAGCACGGCATTGCGCCAGAGGGCCAAACCGGGCCTCCAGCTTCAGCAGCATTTCCTGCGCCACTTCATCGTGGCAGGTGATCACCCATCCCAGCATAACGTCTCTCCTTAGCAGGCGAGTAGTTTACCGAAGTGAAGGTTAGTTTACGGTGATAACTGTCAAAGAAAGCGCCCGGCAGACGGTACGTCGCCGGGCAGAAGGCAGAGGATTAGCTACGCAGCCCACGTCCACGCTGGATCAGATACCAGCACAGCAGGTAGAAGGCGATAATGAACACCACCAGCACCACCACCGTGGTAAACAGCGGGACATCGGTAATGCCGAGGAAACCAAAGCGGAAGCCGCTGATCATGTAGACAATCGGGTTCAGGTGCGACAGCGCCTGCCAGAACGGCGGCAGCAGCGTCAGGGAGTAAAACACCCCGCCCAGATAGGTCAGCGGCGTCAGTACGAAGGTCGGGATCAGGCTGATGTCATCGAACGTTTTGGCGAACACGGCGTTCAGCAAGCCAGCCAGTGAGAACAGGATCGCCGTCAGCAATAATGTGAGCGCCACGAACAGCCACGAATGCACCTGGAACGGGACGAAGAACAGCGAAATCGCCGTCACCAGAATACCCACGCACAGCCCACGCGCCACGCCGCCGCCCACGTAACCGGCGATGATGACGTGCGTTGGCACCGGCGCCACCAGCAGCTCTTCAATGTTGCGCTGGAACTTGGCGCTGAAGAATGAGGACGCCACGTTCGCGTAGGCGTTGGTGATCACCGCCATCATGATCAGGCCCGGCACGATAAACTGCATATAGGTGAAGCCGTGCATCTCACCAATGCGGGAGCCAATAAGGTTGCCGAAAATGATGAAGTAGAGCGTCATGGTGATCACCGGCGGCACCAGGGTTTGCACCCAGATACGCATAAAGCGGTTAATCTCTTTCGCCCAGATGCTTTTCAGCGCGACCCAGTAAAGATGCGTCATGCCTTGTCTCCTTGTTTGTCGTGCACCAGAGAGACAAACAGCTCTTCCAGTCGGTTTGCTTTGTTACGCATGCTTAATACCTGAATGCCCTGCGCACTCAACTGTGAGAACACGCTGTTAATACCCTGCTCGCGCAGCACTTCTACCTCCAGCGTCGAGGTATCGACCAGGCGATAGTTGTAGCCCTCCAGTTTCGGCAGCGCGCTTTTCGCCGCCAGATCGAGGATAAAGGTCTCTGATTTGAGCTTGGAGAGCAGATTCTTCATCGAGGTGTTTTCCACCAGCTCACCGTGCTGAATGATGCCGATATTGCGGCACAGCATTTCCGCCTCTTCCAGGTAGTGCGTGGTCAGAATGATGGTGGTGCCTTTGTCGTTCAGATCTTTCAGGAAACCCCACATGGAGCGACGCAGTTCAATATCCACACCAGCGGTCGGCTCATCAAGGATAAGCAGCTTTGGCTCGTGCATCAGCGCGCGGGCAATCATCAGGCGGCGCTTCATCCCTCCGGACAACATCCGCGCGCGCTCGTTACGTTTCTCCCACAGATCAAGCTGTTTCAGGTACTTTTCGCTGCGCTCAAGCGCCTCTTTGCGCTCCACGCCATAGTAACCCGCCTGGTTAACAACAATCTGCTGTACCGTCTCAAACGGGTTAAAGTTGAACTCCTGCGGCACCAGCCCCAACTGGCGCTTGGCGTTGACCACATCTTTTTGCAGATCGTAGCCAAACACGCTGACGCGGCCCGAGGTTTTATTGACCAGTGAACTGATGATCCCGATGGTGGTGGATTTCCCTGCCCCGTTCGGCCCCAGAAGCGCGTAGAAATCTCCCGCTTCGACTTTAAGATCTATCCCGCGCAGCGCCTGAACGCCCCCCGGGTAGGTTTTTTTGAGCTGTTCAAGCTCCAGTGCAATCGCCATGAATTCAACTTACCTTAAGTTCTGACACACGTTGTGTGGTTTCATTAAAAGTCGGGTTACCCTATAGTAGCGCAACGCAATCACTTGGTTACAGGTCGCTAACCTCCATGAACGACATTGATACACTCATCAGCAACAATGCACTATGGTCAAAAATGCTGGTGGAGGAAGACCCCGGATTTTTTGGAAAACTCGCGCAAGCGCAGAACCCGCGCTTTCTCTGGATTGGATGTTCCGACAGCCGCGTCCCCGCCGAACGTCTGACTGGTCTTGAACCTGGCGAACTGTTTGTTCACCGCAATGTGGCTAACCTGGTTATTCATACCGATCTCAACTGCCTTTCGGTTGTTCAGTATGCCGTCGACGTTCTTGAGGTTGAGCACATCATTATTTGTGGTCACTACGGCTGCGGCGGCGTGCAGGCGGCAGTCGAAAATACAGAGCTGGGGTTAATCGATAACTGGCTGCTGCACATTCGTGATATCTGGTTCAAACATAGCTCACTGCTGGGCGAAATGCCGCAGGAGCGCCGTCTCGACACGCTGTGTGAGCTGAACGTGATGGAGCAGGTGTATAACCTGGGCCATTCGACGATTATGCAGTCTGCCTGGAAACGCGGGCAGAAGGTCTCTATCCACGGCTGGGCGTACGGTATTCACGACGGCCTACTGCGCAATCTGGAAGTGACCGCCACCAACCGCGAAACGCTGGAACAGCGTTACCGCTCGGGAATTGCCAACCTCAAGCTTAAGCACGTTAACCATAAATAACAAAGCCGGGGGTTTTCACCCTCTCCCTGTGGGAGAGGGCTGGGGTGAGGGCATCAGCCCGCAATTATTCGTCCAGAATCACCACTTTCCCAACATACGGCAGATGGCGATAACGCTGTGCGTAATCAATGCCATAACCCACCACGAACTCATCCGGGATGGAGAAACCAACGAACTCCACCGGCACCTGCACTTCACGGCGCTCAGGCTTATCCAGCAGAGTACAAATCGCCAGTGATTTAGGTTCACGCAGGCTCAGGATCTCACGCACTTTAGAGAGCGTGTTGCCGGAGTCGATGATGTCCTCAACAATCAACACATCTTTGCCACGAATATCTTCATCCAGATCTTTCAGGATTTTCACATCACGGGTTGTGGACATGCCGCTGCCGTAACTGGAGGCGGTCATAAAATCGACCTCGTGCGGCACCTGCACTTCACGGCACAGGTCTGCCATGAACATGAAAGAGCCACGCAACAAACCGACCAGCACCATTTCGCTGCCGCTGTCCTTGTAATGTTCGGTGATTTGACGACCCAGTTCGGCGATACGCGCTTTGATCTCGGCTTCCGGGATCATCACTTCAACAATATGTTTCATAACCTATATATCTCACTGATTTTAATCGGTTAAATTCAATCTCACACTATGCAATTCAGTAAATATTGATACACCTATTGATATACGGATTATCGCACAAACCAGAAAAAATGCGAAAGCATGAGCACCGAGGAAAGGCGGCGAGTATACAGCATCGAGCAAAATAATAAAAAAAGCACCGCATGATGTCGGTGCTTTAATGGTTGTTTATCGTCTGGGGTTTTCCGGTTTACGCCACTGATAAGGCGGAGACTTCATGCGTTGGCGGTGCCGCTGTTTAGCGGCCAAAACCATAGCTGTTTTAGTGCGAATTACCAGCTTATCCTGCCCGTTAAGTTCATGGCCCTCGCGACTAGCAATCTCTTCCAGGGCAGCGATAAGTAAAATTTTATTCATATGAGCCTCTATTGCTGATCTTCCGCATAGATTCCGGCAGAGATAATCGCACCGCCTATTTCTCGCTGACCATAAAGCAAAGGAACAGGATTACCGGATGCTGTTGTATTGACGGGCCCACCAAACGCATAGGAAGGTTTGTTATCAGGCTCCTGCCGCATTCGCAGACCAGAGACCTGAGGGGAAAGCATTTGCACTACACCGCCAACGGCCATTGATGCGCCAACAAGGGCAACATTTAATGCTGCGCCCTTTCCTATGAGTGCTGCGCCAGCGGGGCCAAGAGCTATCCCTCCAGCAATTAATGCAGCGCCAAGAACAGCCTGAAACAGCCCTGCACGTTTACTACCACGGATTACCGGGATTATTCGCAGTTCATCACCTGGCCCAAGCGTCTCAAACTCTTCATGCCCAATATTCCGGCGGTCGCGGAATATGACAAAATCCAGGCCCTTTGCCCGAGCCTCGCGCAGGTATGCATCAAATCCATCAATGGTGTTAGATAGCGCCCTGAATACTTCATTGGCAGACGTTAACGCGCGGCGATGTGTCCTGCCAAATCGCTGAGCCATTGAGCCGCTGAGTTTTATCGTGGTTTTCATAGTAGTTAATACCTGTTGCATATTACCCCCTGTCAGATACCGTTAAATGTCGCCAACCGTTGTTTGTGGTTATCGCTCATATCGAAAGCAAAATCCTCATGCTCGGCCTGGAAGGTGCCGAACGCCATCAGCGCAGATACCGCCGGGTCTATCTTGTTGGAGGATTTCTTTTTGTTGGGCTTGATATTGGCATTGGCGTCGGACTCCATCACCACGTTTCCAATCGCCCAGGCCAGAACCGGATCGCCACGATGGCGCACCACCTTGCGGTTAACAAAAACCTCAAAGGATTTCGCTACCGGGCTGAATTTCAGATAGGTTTGCGGGAACGGCTCCACATCGAGGCCAGCCCCCTGCAACTGAGTGCGCAAGTGTGTGGCGTTCCACGTATCAAAGCCCACCAGCCGGATATTGAATGTTTCAGCGTCGCGCAGGATATCGTCACGGATGCGGTCATAGTCGATACAGTCGCCGGGGGTGGTGCGTATCCAGCCCGCTTTGACCCACTGGCGGTAGATGGCGCGGTTTTTGTTGGCGACGTTAAGTAGCTGGGCTTCCGGCAGATAATGACGGGTCAGCAGGCGGATCTCCCTGTCGAACGGGAAAGCGTAACTCACGCTGGTGATGTCGCTGGTAGAGGACAGGTCAAACCCGGCGTAGCACTCCATTCCGGCCAGATCGTCTTCGTTATAGTCGAGCGCACAGGCATCCCATGCACCGGCACCCATCCACGGTGTGGAGCCCTGACACCAGATATTGAAACGTTTGGTCAGCATTTCCACCCACTGCGACGGTATGCCCCGCGCTTTCTGGATGGTGGATTCCAGTTTCGCTGAGTCAACGGACACATGCAGGTTAGGGTTAGCCTTGATCCACATTTCAGGCTGCTCAACCTCACTTTCGTCGTCCAGTTCGTAGATCAGGACAAACAGCGAATCGTTGCTCTCTTCCCCGGCCAGAATCTGGCAGCAGTAGTCATAATGCTGTTTACAGGCAGAGACAACGTTACTCCCGGCGGTAGTGATGGCGAACAAAATCGCCTCCGGACGTGCGCCCATACCCAGCTCGAGGGCGGAATAAACGCCGTTATCCGGGTGAAGGTGGTATTCATCGACAATCGCCAGACTGGGGTTAGTCCCTTCAATGGTGGCCGCTTTCGCCGCCAGCGGCTTTAACAGGCTGTTGCTCTTCGGAAAAATGACCTTATGCGCCTGGATATTGACGCGCTTTTTCAGCGGTTTCGACAGCAGGCACATCTGGCGGGCATCGTCGAACACGATTCGGGCCTGATCACGACTCACCGCCGCCGTGTAGATATCCTGCTGGCCCTTCTCCATCACCAGAAACCAGTTAGCCAGCATGGCGGCCACGGTGGATTTGGCGTTCTTGCGCGGTACTTCAATAAAGGCGCTGCTGTACTTGCGGCGCCCTGAATCCCTGACCTTAAAGCCCAGCAGGTTAGCAAAGGTGAACTGCTGCCAGGGCTCCAGCTCGATAGGCTGGCCCCGCAGCGGGCCTTTAACGTGTGGACAGAGCCGGGAGAAGGCAATAAACCGCTCTACGGTCGCCGTATCGAACTCATAACGGGGGTCATTGAGGTCGGAAAAGTACCTTTCCACGGCCTGTTTTACGCGCTTACAGGCCGGAATTTCGCCCGTTTTTATCGCATTTGCGTACTCATTCCAGACTGTCAAGTTCGTCTTCCTCTTCCGTTTCCACCGGATTCCGGCGGCGGCTTACCGGATCAAAGCCCAGCAGCGACGACATTTTAATCATGATTTTTTCAGCGTCGGCCTTTGCGCTCAGCGCCGGATTTCGGCTCTCGCCGCCCTGGCTGTTAACAATGCTGAATCCACGGCTGGCAAGGTCTTCCACGGCTTTGCGGTACATCGAATAGTTGACGCAAAAAAGCTCAAGGTTGTTCCAGTCGGCGGGTGTCAGATCGCCACGCTCGGCCAGTTGCTTCGCTTTCGCTTTCCACTGCTGCGCGGCTAACTCATCAAGGTAAGCTGGCGGTTTTGGTGGTCTTGCCATAAAAATTTCTCGTTTCCATCGCGTTTTATTTTCAAAAAAATCACCGTGCGTAAAAATTTGAGGGGGCAGGCGGTGCCTTGCGTCTGGGGTTTTGTCCTGAAAACCTCCCCCACCCCGTCCATGCGGCCTGTCAGCGGTTGCGGAAGCATTCCATCACCTCCCGCTCACGTTCGCTCATGCGCTTCACTGGCTGGCGCTCATTGCGTCTGGTGCGGGCCCGCACAAAGCCATCACGGCATCGGGCCAGTGACTGATACAGATTCACCACGTCTTTCTCATTCATCGCTGGCCTCATACATCCAGTTATTACGCAGTGCTGCCCGCTCTTCCTGCTCGATGTAGAGCCCTGCTTTACGATTCGCTTTGGTGATGGGGTCCTGCTGCGTGGTCTTCTGGTTATGATGTGTCTGGCATAACGGCTGGTGGTTCCACTCCGGCCAGAACAGAACATCATCACCGCCATTGATAGGGATGATGTGATCGACAATCTTTGCAGGAACGTAGAGGCCCAGCTTCTGGCACTCAACGCACAGCGGATAGCGCTTAAGGTACTGAGCGCGGTACTTCTCCCATGAGGCTGAATAACCACGGGCGCGTCGGTGGCCGCGTCTGGCATCCTCTGCCCGCCACGCTTCCCGCCTGTGCTCGTCACACTTGCCGGACCTTACCCGCTTATTACATCCCGGTTCGGTGCACCGGCGCATTGGCTGCCATGGCATCAGTACACCCCCACATCACGATAGACAGACCACAGCGCAGAGATAGCCAGCGGAACCTCTTTCGCCTCAGCATCGGCAATCATCGTGCGGTACTCGTACAGCTGAGAGACGTACATCAGGCAACCAATCTTGATAGCCGGGGTGAGCTCCAGCCCGTTATCAAACCGCTTGCCGATATGCTTCTGGCAGACCTCCAGCGCCGCATCGATGTACGCCTGAATCAGCGCATCCTCCTCAGAGCCATCAACACGACAATGCAGCTTTGCTTCAGTCAGGGTGATTTCAGTAGTCATTTCTCGGTCCCCTGTTTGCAGAGAATCTCAAGGCGCGTCATACCTGAGTCCGGTATGGGCGGCCCGATAATGTTGAGCGTCGCCCCGGCAAACGGGCCAGTCAGCACCTTCAGACGGTTGGCAGCAGTAATATCTCGACGGAAACGCACCCAGACACGGATCGTTGCTTCGGCAACCTCGGCACCAGCCGCTACCAGTTCACGACCGCTGATCCCCTTAACCTCAGCCCAGATGGTTTCCCCGTCTTCCCAGATCTGAATAACCTGACCAGATGGATCTCTGTGAGTAGTGAATACCCGGATAGTTACCCGGTTTCTCAGTCCCCCGGCTCTCATGCGTCACCTTCCTTGCCGTCCTTACTGATCTTCACTTCCTGCTTCCATGCCTGGCTAAACTCATCACCACCGTCACGCGGCGGCATCCCCTCACGCTCACGGGCTTCGTTCGGGTTCATGATCCCGTTCTTGATGCCTCGCTCATAAGTGGCGTAACGCTCGGTTGGCGTGGCGCGGAGAAGGTCAGCAGAGTCAAACTCCACCTGATAGCGGGTTCCCGGAACCGGGGAGGCCACCAACAGCGCAGATTTGATTTGTTGTTCGAAGTTCGCCAGCCACGGGCGCATGGTCATGGTGAGAAAGGCGCGGCTCGCTTCGCTAAAGTTGCTGTAGGTGCTGTTGCTGTATTCCTGGAGGAAAATAGGCGACACGTTGAACATGCGGGCAATGTCTTCGATGGTGAAGCGGCGAGAGGCCAGCCATTCGGCATCCTGGTTGCTCATACCAAGCTGCTTGTAGTCCATCCCACCTTCAAGGATCGGCACTTTCCCAGCATTTTTAGCGCCTTTGTACCGATCCAGCGCATCCATAGCCTGCTTGCCCTTCACGCTGTCGAGATACTCATTTGTGGTTATGACTCCCGCCGCCATCATGCCATCTTTCATAACGCTGGCACCGTGGCGCTGCTGAGCCAGACCTAACCCCAGCGCCTCGCGGCAGATGGAAATTGGAGAGCGCCCCAGAAAACCATCATCGGTGGCATAGCGAAGATGCAAAATCTCTTCCTGGAGGTAAGTGCGCACAGCCCCGGTAAACGGCTCAGTAATGGTGTATTTGTACTTATGCTGGCCGATACGCTCAGGAACAACCGCCCCCGGCGCATACGGATGCAGGGATTGCGGCTGACCGTCGCGCCCCCACTGGATCACCGCATAGGCGTTACCGTTCAGCAAACAATGACGCATCATTGTGCGTTTAAACTGGTAAGGCGTCTGGCAGTCGTTCGGCTGCTCGTTCAGGAGAAAATCCACTGGGTGATTACTCAGCCATTCTCGCGCCTCACGACCATTATCATTACGGACGCGGTAGAGATAGCAGGGCATTGTTGCCACCGCCTCACTGATAACTGATACGGCGTTCATGACCGCCGGCAGAGATTCCGCAGTACCCGCAGACACATACTCGCCTGATCCGGTATTTGGAATCCCTGCCATCGCCAGCCACTCATCAATGGTCATACTGCGCTGTTCGGAGGGTTCAGACTTACGGCCAAACGGCCAGATATTCCACATATCAAAGCCCCGCTAATTCAGCCCAGCGGCGACGGTTATCGCCAGCGCGGCGCAGTTCAGGATGTTGGGAGAAAAGCGAACGGTGCGCGATTTCCACGCCAGACTCAGGATAAGCAGGCATAGAGGTAACGGTAATCTCCCGCAGTTCGGCAGCGGTAACAGTGCGCAGGTATGGAGACTGAGCAATATCCCACGCCTCTTTCAGCGCACGAAAACCGAAGCTCATGCCAGAGATATCCCCGCGCTCCACCAGCTCCAGCACATCGTTGCCAAGCTGGGTATTCGGCGGGGTCAGCTCGAAGCGCAGCCCGGTATCGTCTTCGGACAGCACCAGCGTGCCGGATTTGGTGCGGCCCAGCAGCTGGGTATAGTTATGCTCGTACAGCGCACGCACATCGCTACCGGATGCCAGGCTGTCTTTAAACGCTCCCGGCGCAAACTGCTCGCGGAACTCGTCCCAGATAATTTCTGAGAGACTGTTCCAGCGCACGGCATAGCCCACCAGCTTTTTGTTGCTGGCGCTCACTTCGGAGGTACGGATTTCAAAATCGATTGTTTTCATTACTGGACTCCACAGAGGGCAAAAAGGGGCCGAAGCCCCTTAAACGTCAAATCAGGAACCGGAGCCGGAAATCTCAAGCACCTTGATGGCGTTGGAGTCCACCACGCCGCCGCCCAGGTATTTATCGGTATGCACCTTGTAGAAACCCGGTTCGGTGATGTTGTCAGGACGGGTACGCACGCCAGTGGTGTGATCCACGATGAAATATCCACGCTTGAAGTCGCCAACCGCGAGGAACGCTTTACCTACCTCCGCATCCGGCATGGTTTCCAGATACTGAACAGGACGGCCCAGCAGCGTATCGGGAGAACCGGCAACCAGACGATCGCGCCAGATGTAATCCCCGTTGTGGTTTTTCAGCTTTTGCAGCGTAGCGGCGGTGTTGGAGTTCATCACCCATACGGCGTTTTTGCGGTATTTGGCTTTCAGCTTGTACAGCAGATCGATAAGTCCATCAGAGGACGGGCTAGCGGTCTCCATCTTCTCCAGCGTACCGAACGGGCGGGTTTTATCGGCAGTGGCCGCGCGAGGGTAAGACAGGAAGCCTTTGGATTTTTTGTCACCATCGCCATTAACCAAATCGTTCTCTTCGGTGGTGGTGAAGGTGTCGGCAATTTCAGAAGACAGCCAGCCCAGAATATCTACCTCGGAGAAGTCGAGAATCTCCTGGGTGGTTTTCGGGTAGGCGTAGATCGGGTTGAGTTTGATATCAACGCGCTCCATCTTCGGCGTGCTGGTTTCGGTGCGTGGTTCACCTTCGGTACCGCGATTAACGGTAGTGCCGCCCACAGATACCAGCTTCTGGTATTCGTTGGTTTTGGTGGTCTTCACCGTTGCGATGGAGCGCATCACGCTATCATCCTGCAACTGGCGCATAATCTCTTTGTCCAGCTCAGGGATAACGGTATAGCCGCCGTCAGCCTGCACCAGCGTGGAGAGAGAGCGGGTATCACCGGTCATGATGTAGTGGCGCAGCTCGTCGTTGCTTACAGGCTCACCTTCAACGGAAGTGCCAGGCAGATTGCGCTGATCGTCGGCGACGGCTTCAAGACGGGTGATTTCAACTTCGAGGGCATCAGCCTGGGCGCGTAGTTCATCGAACTTTTTGCCCTCTTCTTCGTTCAGGCTGCGCTTTTCGGTGTCGGCTTTGTCCAGCATGGAGCGCATCTGGGTTTTGAGTGCGGTTTTCTGCTGGCGTAATTCGAGTAGTTTCTTCATGGAGTGGTTTCCGTATCAATTAACGTAGAGACGTGAAACCAGCGCTTGGAGGGGAGGCCGTTAAATCTTTTTCTGCCTCTCGCAGGCTGTACTCGCTACAGCTTGACTTAACGGCCAGTGGCGGCTCACGTCTGAGTGCCACTCTTCAAGATATACATAATAATCAATGAGTAAACACCTCTATGTTGTCGCAAACAGCAGCGAAAACAGGAGAACAAATAATTTACAAAAGCAGGAATAAACCATATTGTTTTGAGGTTTACTTTTTACTCTGGACGAGGGATTAACATGTCTGACCACAACATCATGCAGGCTCTTTTTAACCAGCAGCGCATTCAGATAATGCATATCGGAAAGCATCACGATGAGTTCAGTAATGCTTACCTGTATGCTTGGGAGTCTGGAGTTTATCCAGCTCTCCATGATACGGACGGTAGCATCCCGCAAAAACCCCATGAACCCTTTGCTGATTTTTTCACTACCTCAAAGGAAAAAACACTTTTTCTTGCCAAGCGACTTGATGATGCATGGATAAAAAAAGAAAGGCTCACCTTCTACGCGCTAGAGGATGAACTTCAGGTTCGATACAAGCCTGAATGGGAACGAGGTGATCTCTTAGGAATTTGCCGATATTTTTACCTCGACCGTCGTTTCGATCAGAAGTTCTGGGAGACGCTGATTACTAACGGAGAATGCCCCTCAGAAGCCCACGGCATTATTGATGTATTCGAACGGGGAGAAGATATTTATTTCATGTAGTCTTGACGGCCTGGAGAAACCAGGCCTTTTTTTGCTAAGCAGGATGATTATTCTTTATCCAGCCCCCACTGATAGAAAGCCCAGCTTGCTGTTGATTGTGCGCTATGGATAGCGTTCTCAAGGCCAGAGGTTGGGTACGACAAATCAGCCGCCATCCTCTGTAGAAGATCGAGGTAAGCGCTGGCGTCTTTCGACAACTCTTGCCCCCCTTCTTCCAGCCCAGACTGGTACGCTTCCAGATCAAGCTTTTCAGAAGTGACAAAAGCGCTCAGTGCCAGAAAATCCGTCACCGTAATCTCATCTTTATTTGAAAGCTCATCAACGGCGCTGTAGAGAAACTTAAGATCGCTCATATGCCCGTTATCTTTGCCAATCAGTTTCATTAATGACCTCTTTATTTTTCACGTATATATACAAAACTATGTTGGTTCAGTTAGTTCAGTTGGTTCAATTTGTAAAGATGATTGTTTTATAAGGATTATTTTCCGTTGATTGAACCAACAATGCCCCGATTTGAACCAACATTGGATATTTTCATGTTGGTTCAGTCCATGAGGTTCTAAAATGTTGGTTCAAACTGCCCGTTTGTTGGTTCAAAACTGCTATTTGTTGGTTCAGTGTTGGTTCATTTTTTTGACATTAAACCCATATAAAACAGCCATATGAACATAACCAATAGACACTGAACCAACTGAACCAACTTTAATAACCCTCACATGTGTAATTTATTCTTCTCCATCTTCCGCAACCTGGTGAAGCACATAAACGTTGATTTGACGCCCATCAATACGCGGGGATTTCTGCTGGTATCCACGCCCGCTGGACGGCTCAGAAAGCAAGCCAGCAGCGGCAAGCACGCGGGCAAACTGCCTGGCGTTAAAGCCCTGAGCTATCTCCTTCTCAAACGTTGCGGGGAACGTATAGAACACCATCGGCGCATCATCATGGCTGCTTTTGCGCTTTCGATACCCTGCCAGATCGCGAATCGGCATACTGGACGGATCATAGGGCAACGGTGCAAAGCGGCTTAAACCGTAGGCATTCAGGAACGCCTCGCACTGCTCGATGATCTGCTGGTGCTCCTTGTTACCCGTGCCGAACTCTTTCACCCAGGCGTTAAAGCTATGCTGGATAGCGTCACGGCTGGCCTGTTCACTCCATCCGGTGATTGATGCACCAGTTACCAGCGCGGCTTCGAGGATTGCAAAGCGTTCGGCCACGCGGTGTACCTGCTCACCGTAATCCGCCGGGATGAGGCCGCGCCAGCGCGTTTGCGCGTCACGTACCGCCTGTTTAGCCTCCTGCTGGTGGTTTGCCAGCCATTTAACCCACTCACGCCCCGCTGCGCCATGGTTATCAATCCAGGCTTCTTTCAGTGCGTCAGCATGAGCCTTGCCGTTTGGCAGGCCGTTAAAGGCCGTCGATTTCTCCATAGGGATGTTGAGCAAGCGCACCAGTTGGCCCGCTTTAACTTTCAGCCCACCAGCAGCCAGGAAGGTTTCAATATCCATTTCCCCGGTGCTGATCGCCACAGTGCGCCAGCGTTTAAGCTCCCGATTGCCGCCCTCTTTGGCTCCCTGCAATTTTCCGGCACCGTTAAACAGGGTGTAAGCAGACGTGGCAACATCTTTGGCACTGCTGCCCTGTCCTACCTCATCAAGCGGTAACAGGCTGTCGTTATGCGCCTCCGCTTCGTTTGCTATGCCAAGCGCAGTACCGTACCAGGTAAGCCGCAACGCATCAGGCTCACCCCACAGGCTGCTCGCAATATTGGCGGTAGTGGTCTTACCGGCGCTCGACTGCTCGAACAAATGGACGCCGAAACCATCAGCACCCACCAGGCCAATAAGCGGCGCGGATAATGCCGCTGCCACGCCCAGCATCATGGACGGATTGCCCCCGGCCAGACGGGCGACGGAATCCCGCCAGGTGGCAGCAGTACCAGCAATGGCATACCCGGAAGATGCAGCGCTGCGACCGTTAAAGAGAATGGGCGTCTCTGGATCACCAATCACTTCACCATCAGGCATGATATATGCGCCGTGATGCCAGCCAGTGGTATGGGTGATAATCCATTCCCGATCAGTGCCGCTTTGCTGCAACCAGTCGGCCAGAATCGCCCGGAAGGTGCTTTTAGTGGTCACATTCACCCCACCAGCTTTAAGTGAGCGCCAGCCGTCGCGCTCACCGATATCAGCACAGGGGATCGCCCTGGTAATATCTTCATGACCACGCGGAGAACGCCAGCGCAAAACAAGATAGCGCTCTGCCCCGTCACTACCGGAGCCGACCACCTCAAGAGGCGAGCACAGCCACGTTTCGTTATTGATGATCTCGCCACTATCCTTGTCCACCTTTGGCGTGATCCAGTACAGGCCATCGCTGCGGCTTTCCACGCGGGGTTTGAGTTCATCGCCCTGTTCAGGCTTTGGCTCCCGTTTTTTCACAGGCAGGTTCACCACAATACTTTCCCCGCGTTCGGCCTCTTCTTTGAGACGTGGAAGCCTGCCCGTCCAGTCCTCCTTCGGCTGAGGCTCAAACATGCCATTAAACAGCCTGGCCTCTTTCACATCCGCCAGCGCCAGTTTGGTTGCGATAGTGCTTATCTGCATTTCGGAAAGTTCGCCAGCGCGGATCACACGAACACTGCGACGGCCGTTATCAACGATGTTTAACCGTTCCAGTTCCGCAAGTTGCCTTTTACCCAGATAAACAGGCGGTACATCATCCCATGCCCTTTTACCTTCGCTCTCGATCCAGTGCTGCACATGTGAATAGGCATCTTCACCCGCAAAGATAATCGCCTCTGTAAATTTATCTTTCGGCAGGAATTTAATATTCGGGGCATTCTTCATCTTCATCAGTGCAACACCTTATTGGACATATCCGCGCCCAGGTCTTCATGCAGGTACTCAAGGTGGCAGCTTTTCACTATCTGCAACCCCATTTCGCTAATATCGCCATCGTCGGTAAAGCAGGTCAGCAGAATATCGCGCAGCCTTGTTAATCCCTGATCACGGCCAAACTCTTTAGCACAACCGAAAACCATTGTTTTCGCCAACACGTTATAAGTGGCTACTGGTTCAAGCGTGAAGCGATAACGGGCCATATACTTATCGCTCTCCACCAGCAAGGTTGCCGAACCGGTTTCCGCTATCTGGTGAGCAATAATGGTTTCAGTGAGCTTACTGAACAATGATCCCAGCACTTCAAAAATATCGGTCATTGTGGGATACCTCCGCTCATCTGGAATTTACCGATCAGGGGATGGAACCAGTACGCAGAGCCATATTTACGCTTAGCACTGCGCAGCACCAACCGTGCCGCTTCCCTGAACTTTTCATCAGGTGCAACGAACCCGCCTGATTTCAGTTTAACCAGCATCACCCCTGTGTTTTTCGCCAGCTCCTCAGCCTTTTTGGTTGAGATACCGTATTCAGCAGCCAGTGTTGCTACTGGCGTCATACCCGGAGGGATTTCTCCGCCCTGACTATCGGTAAGTGATTTAACCTGAGCCTCAAGGCGCAAGACCTTCTCAACCAGCAGATCAACGCGGTTAGCCAGTTCGTTAAACTTCACATTGCTGATCATGGTCTTGCCTCCTGAGTTTCAGGGTCTGAAAAAGTAGAAATATCCAGTGAGTTTGCCAGTTCGTCAGAAAGGCGCTGAGCCAGGTGCGTTAAACTCACAACATGGATACGCTCCGCCTCCCCCTTGATAGTTGAAAGGTAAGCAGCACATGACATAAGCGCAGCAACCTCTTGCGCCAGTAACAGCAAATCTTTTTTGCTGCGGTAGGTGTAAAAGTTATCCATTGAGCGCTCCCGTTTCATTCTGCTCCACCATGCTTGCCGCAAGTTGATCCGATACTCGTCTGGCCAGACTGATAAGGTTTTCACGCTCAACCTGATCAACGTCGCACTCTTCGACAACCATCAACAACGCAGCCAGTTCACAGGCTATTGACGCACTTTTATTGGTTAATTCACGCATGATGTACCTCCATAGCCTGAAAGGCATGGAATGGCAGACGTGCAGCAAAAATGAGGTTTACACCCGGCATAGTGTCGCGGGCCTCCTGTTCGCTGGATGCGTTGACGTAGATCACCAATGGTTTGGCGGTAGGGTAGCGCTCAGAAGCGGAGAGAAATCTCCATGTAAATTCAGGGCGAGTTTGGGTATGCTGTAAGTCAGCCATATTGTTAGCTCCGATAACATTGTGGTCAGAGGCCCGGTTAGTGTTGCTGCACTGCCGGGCTTCGTTATTTACGAGGTGTGTTTCACCATCACTTTTAAAGCTACACTCAAGTGATACACACTTCAAGCATTGCGCATAACTTTTTTTTGCATATACTGATACACACCAAATAACAAAGGAATCAGTAATGGCAACCTCTAACAAAAACGCAAAATCACAACTCTTTACTGTTCGGGTGCCGCATGAAGTCGTGGCAGAAATGGAATCGCTTAAAGATGATGGTGAAAGCAGTGCAGGATTTATCGTCACTTCGATGCGCGGAGAGATCAAACGCCGCCAGCGTAAAAAGGCCAAGGAAGCCGACAAGGAGTGATACCCAATATCTGGGTAACGGTCGAAACTACGGGATATCTCCGGGGTATGCTGTATTGCAGTAGACCCTGCACGCTGCTCCAGATCTCCCCAGATTTGGGGAAATGGGGTATGCGCCAATGGCGCAGTTCCTGAAATCACAGGAGCGCTCAGGCTTTGACCACCAGCATTAACCCTGGTATCCTGACTTTGCTTAAGTTTTTGGTAGTGACATTGGCGGCCCTGCATGGCCGCTTTTGTTTTATTTATCACCAGAAGTACCTCCCCCGAAGTTAAGCGGTAACTGACTCAGGTTTTTAACCAGATATTCCGCTCTCTCCAGTAGCACCAAATCATCCTGACGTTTTCTCAGTCGAAGACCTGCATCACTCGAATCCTCATCGGAGAACTGACGAGCGGAAGCAACAATATGCTGAAGTTCATTGATGGTGTGGGCCAGATAACCGCCCTTCTGGCGATCCAGTTCTTCCATGTAGTCATATACTGCCGCCTGAAGTTCATAGCTGTAGCTCATAGCCATTAGGCAGGCTTCGCGCTTAGGGAACTGATAGCAAGGCAAATATCGTCCTGTACTGTCTTTGTACTGAGCGAAAAATTTCGCTGAGTGCTCCACACCTAAAACCTTCGGAGTTTTCTTGAGAAAATCCTTGTGTTGCAGTACCCGGTATTCTTTACATGGGAAGGTCATCCCCTCCGCTTCGGCCTTTGCTTTCCGCTCAGCATTGATGTATTCAACCATTTGCAAGCTGCTCATCGTTGGTACTGAATTATCAATCAGGCTGTTTTCAGAGTGATCGAACCCCTGCCCCGCGCGGGCATTTATTTTTTTCATCGTTGATTACCTGTAGCTAATTAAGCGGATTTGCGACTGTACGGGTTATTTACATTTTTCACGACGGGAGGGTTGCGAACCCACCAAAGCACATCGGAAAGAAGCCAAGCGCAGCTATTGCGGCCAAAGTGACAGCGCAGAGGAAAGCGCTCCTCTTGCTCCATTTTCCAGCGACTGGAACGAGATAGACTGGTAATTTCACTACACTCATCTTCACGAATACGGCGATCGAACTTGAAACCATACTCTTCCAGAATGGTGCGGCGTTGTTCAGGGTTTGGCGGGATAAAGGTAATATTTGGCATGTTGCCTCCACTGTACTCAAGTTTGTGGAAGCAATTCTATGTGATCGATATAAACCTTAAAACTAGCCCTAAAGGCAAGCGGGGGTGTATTGCTGTATAAAAGGGGGTATATGGTCTTTAAAGCCCCCCGTCTACCACTTAGAGGTGGGTTCTACCGTCTATCATCAGGAGATTTATATATATCCGAGATAAACTTTTGAACAGTATCCACTGACTTTATTTTAACTACACAGTCTTTGAATAAATGAGGACGATCTAGGACTTGGCGGGCCCACTCTGTGAAGTTATAGCTCCCATCAGGTTTTAAACAAACACTGTTAAAATCGCTAGGGTATCGTTCTTTAAAAGACATAGCGGCCATAATAACATCAAGACGATTTTTAGAATGTCGTTCTATAACAGGGCTATAGCCAGCGTCACCACTAATCTTATTTTTGAGTGCACCCACACCATTTTTTAAAATTTCTATTTCATCGCTAAATACATATATATCATTTATATCAAAAGAAAAACATTCATTCATCCAGATAGAATAAGGTGAAAATAGAAAATCTTTACTCTCAGACTCGGAGCTTCTTGGCATATATAGCATACCGCTAGTTACCGCTTTCCCTTTAAGAAGAGCAGTCTCATTTTTTGATATTGAATGACCGTCAATTGCAAGAACAGCACATATATCAGATGGAACTTTACAATCCTCGTCTGGACTATCGATTAATGACATCTCTATATGACCAAACCGTCCAGAAATATCAACAAAATAGTGGGCAGAGGGGAATGGTTCGCCATTCTTCTCACCTTCTCTCATGCTTGTATAACGTTTTTCAAGATTCTCTTCATCAAGAATAACTCCCATGCCTTTCACTAAATCAGGAGAATTCACTTTTACACATAGCTCAAGCCTCAATGTAGATGCATAGTGAATAAAATGCTCAACCGTAGCCCCCGGAATTTCTTTTACAGCACTCTCCAGCCTGTAATAATATATTTCCGGCAAATTGCCTTTGGAACTCATTCGTCACCCCCAACGCCCCTAATAACTTGCGAGCCAAGCGGGTAGGGTTTCCCGCTTTTCGGTTGGCCGACCTAGGCCCGCAATATCAGTTTAATCTCTATTCATTACAGGTAACAGAAGCACATTTTGATGATTACCCGCAAGAAGTTCTAATCGATCATACCACTTATTCAGAGCATCCAGCTTATCAGGCAAGTACAGACTACGGTTATAAATCGCCATAACGCCTGGCAAGGCATGGCCCAGCAACAGCTCGACTATATGCGGTGCTATACCCATATTGTTCAGCCCTGTGGAGAACGTGCGGCGTAAATCATGCAATGTCCACGGCTCGTTATGGTGAAAATCTTTAAAAAGCCTGCGCCCTTTCAATGATACAGCCTGACGCGTGCGATCTTCTCCCAGCAATAGTCCCGTTTTACCAGTCTCGCGTTTTAACTCTTCCAGCCACGGACGTATTGCTTCGGGTATCGATCTCACAATTTTCTCGCGGGTTTTGCTGTGCTCTTTCGGTACTGTCCAAATCCACGAGGTAAAATCCCACTCTGACCATCGAGAGAGACGAACCTCCATCGTTCGCGCACCAAACAGCACCAACATTTTGAGAAGCCGTGAATAATACGGCTGCTGATCCTCGCTGTCTGTGCAGCGCCATACATCAGCCAGTTCGCTATCTGACAAAACGCGGTCACGTTGGCCGGATGGCTGGCCTACATCCTGAATGGTGAGAAAAACCAAGGCATCACTGGCAGCATAACGGCGAACTTTGCAGAAACGTAACGCCTGTTTGGAAATCTGAAACATGCGACCGGCGGTCATTGGCTTAGTCTGGTTTATTTCATCAAAACAGGCCACCCAATGACGGGTTTCACATCTGGAAAGTGGATAACGACCAAGGCGCGGGTAAATATGCTTGCGTAGCTGTGCCCTTACCAGTTCTTCATCGCTACGCTTTCTCCTGGCATAATTAACCAGCCAGTATTCGAGAGCATCCTGTACTGTCACAGGTTTAAGCGTTTCTTCTGTGCTCAGTTCAAGCTCTGTTTTTGGATCAAGTCCACCAGCCAGCCATTGACGGCACTTTTCCCGCTTTTCTCTCGCAGCTTTTAGCGACAAATCCGGGTAACGGCCAAGTGTTAAACGTTCGAGTTTGCTACCCCTTCCACCCAGCCGGTACGAAAAAACCCAGCTTAATTGGCCTTGTTTTGATGCCCTGACACTTAAACCTTCACCATCAGCATACATTTCTGGCGCATTACGGCTGGTCCCCTGAAGTGCCTTGAGCTTTTTATCACTTAGCTTGTTAGTGCCCGCCATAGCCCGCCCTACTTGGATTCGTGAATGCGATTGATACACCGATTGATACACCGTTCGTTGCTACAGTCGAAAAAATCGCATAAACATACGAACATAAAACATCGTATCTTACTGATAATAAAAATCAAAACATAGAAAACATGAAATCACCTAAAAGCATGAAAACACATGGTTTTTTGCTTCAACAGTATGTTTCATATTACTAACCAAATGATTTTAGTGAAAATCTCTCAATGCGGATGACTCTCGCTCCGGCATCGATACGCAAGCCAGCCATTATACCAGTAAATGGATAAGCCTGGCGTATGAGTTATAAAAAGCAATATTTGTGATTCCGATCACAGTTGTTAATACCTATAATTAATTGCTAGCAAATAATTAACAAAACTGACGAGTACTTTTCTATGGCTGAAACAAAAACTAAACAGCCGCGTCTACTGGTGACATTAACAGCCGCGTTTGCCGCATTCTGCGCGCTGTATTTGTTAATCGGTGGCGTATGGCTGGTCGCGATTGGCGGCTCCTGGTACTACCCGATTGCGGGTCTGGTTATGGTTGGCGTAACCGTCCTGCTTTTACGCAGAAAACAATCTGCTCTGTGGTTGTACGCAGCGTTACTGCTCGCAACCATGATCTGGGGCGTCTGGGAAGTCGGGTTCGACTTCTGGGCGCTGACGCCGCGCAGCGACATTCTGGTCTTCTTCGGTATCTGGCTGATCCTGCCGTTTGTCTGGCGTTGTCTGATTGTCCCTTCCAGTGGCGCCGTGGCCGGTCTGGTCGTTGCTCTGCTGATTAGTGGCGGCATCCTGACCTGGGCCGGTTTTAACGACCCGCAGGAGATCAATGGCACGCTGAACGCGGAATCCACGCCGGCTGCGGCTATTTCGCAGGTGGCGGACGGTGACTGGCCTGCTTATGGTCGTAACCAGGAAGGTCAACGCTACTCCCCGCTGAAGCAGATCAACGCGGACAACGTGAAAAACCTGAAGGAAGCCTGGGTATTCCGTACCGGCGACCTGAAGATGCCAAACGATCCGGGTGAGCTGACCAACGAAGTGACCCCGATTAAAGTGGGCAACATGCTCTACCTGTGTACGGCGCACCAGCGCCTGTTCGCGCTCGACGCGGCCACCGGTAAAGAGAAATGGCACTTTGATCCACAGCTGAACTCCAACCCGTCGTTCCAGCACATCACCTGCCGCGGCGTCTCTTACCACGAAGCGCGCGCAGATAATGCCAGCCCGGAAGTCATTGCCGACTGTCCTCGCCGCATTATGCTGCCGGTGAACGATGGCCGCCTGTTTGCCATCAACGCTGAGACCGGTAAGCTGTGCGAAACCTTCGCTAACAAAGGCATTCTGAATCTTCAGACCAACATGCCGGACACTACGCCGGGTCTGTATGAGCCGACCTCCCCGCCAATCATCACTGATAAAACCATCGTGATTGCCGGTTCGGTAACGGATAACTTCTCTACCCGCGAAACCTCCGGCGTTATCCGTGGTTTCGACGTGAACACCGGTAAACTGCTGTGGGCCTTCGACCCGGGCGCGAAAGATCCTAACGCGATCCCATCCGATGAACACACCTTTACCTTTAACTCACCGAACTCCTGGGCACCGGCAGCGTATGACGCGAAGCTGGACCTGGTTTACCTGCCGATGGGCGTGACCACGCCGGATATCTGGGGCGGTAACCGCACGCCGGAGCAGGAACGTTACGCCAGCTCCATCGTGGCGCTGAACGCAACGACCGGTAAACTGGCATGGAGCTACCAGACCGTTCACCACGATCTGTGGGATATGGATATGCCGTCCCAGCCGACGCTGGCGGACATTACCGTTAACGGTAAAACCGTTCCGGTGATTTACGCCCCGGCCAAAACCGGCAACATCTTCGTGCTGGATCGCAGCAACGGTAAGCTGGTTGTTCCTGCGCCAGAAAAACCGGTTCCGCAGGGCGCGGCCAAAGGCGACTACGTCACCAAAACGCAGCCGTTCTCTGACCTGAGCTTCCGTCCGAAGAAAGATCTCAGCGGTGCAGACATGTGGGGTGCCACCATGTTTGACCAGCTGGTGTGCCGCGTGATGTTCCATCAACTGCGCTATGAAGGCATCTTCACGCCGCCTTCAGAGCAGGGCACGCTGGTCTTCCCGGGTAACCTGGGGATGTTCGAGTGGGGTGGGATCTCCGTTGACCCTAACCGTCAGGTCGCCATCGCTAACCCAATGGCGCTGCCGTTCGTTTCCCGTCTGATCCCACGCGGTCCGGGTAACCCAATGGAGCAGCCGAAAGATGCGAAAGGCAGCGGTACCGAAGCCGGTATCCAGCCGCAGTATGGCGTTCCTTATGGTGTTACTCTGAATCCGTTCCTTTCTCCGTTCGGTCTGCCGTGTAAACAGCCTGCCTGGGGTTATATCTCCGGTCTGGATCTGAAGACCAATAAGATCGTCTGGAAAAAACGTATTGGTACGCCACAGGACAGCATGCCGTTCCCGATGCCTGTTCCAGTGCCGTTCAATATGGGTATGCCAATGCTGGGTGGCCCAATCTCCACCGCCGGTAACGTGCTGTTTATCGCGGCAACCGCAGATAACTACCTGCGCGCGTACAACATGACCAACGGTGAAAAACTGTGGCAAGGCCGTCTGCCAGCCGGTGGACAGGCAACGCCGATGACCTATGAAGTGAATGGCAAACAGTATGTTGTCATCTCCGCGGGTGGTCACGGTTCGTTTGGCACGAAGATGGGCGACTATATTGTCGCGTATGCACTGCCTGACGACGCTAAGTAACGAAAAAGCCCGGTGGCGCTAACGCTTACCGGGCCTACGATTTCCATATGTAGGCCGGGTAAGGCGAAGCCGCCACCCGGCTTTTTTTATACGGTAAAACCGAGCATCATCCCCGTATCTTCATGCTCCAGCAGATGACAGTGGGCCATATAGGCAAACTCTTTCGGTGCCTCGTGGTCGAACTTCACCAGCACCTCGCTGACGCCGCCTTCCACCCTCACCGTATCTTTCCAGCCCGCGCGATGCGGCTCCGGCGCTTTACCATTTTCAGACAGAATACGGAACTGCGTGCCGTGGATATGGAACGGGTGCAGCATCATGTCCCCTTCGCCTGAAATCACCCAGCGTTCAAACTGCCCTTTCGTGGCGGCGAACATGGGCGTGTTCATATCGAACGCTTTGCCGTTGATGCGGTTGGCATTGTGGAAATCGAAACCATGGCCGCCGTGATCCATGCCGCCCATATTGCCGTGGTCCATATTCATATGGCCCACCATCTGGCCGTGATGCATTCCCGCCATGGCCTGATTGCCGTACTTCTTCATCAGCGCCTGCATGCCCATCATGTCGAGCATCGGGTCCATGGAGAGCTGAAGTTTACGCTGCGTAAGCCCGTCCAGCGACGGGAGTGCTGGCAGCGTGGTGAGGGTCTCCGGCAGCGTACCGGAGGCGGTGATCTGTAGCGGCTGAATGCGCAGGACCGGATGCGGCTTATCAAACGGCGCGACGGCCATCCCCATCTGGCTGACCGGCAGGGTCACCAGGTCAAACGCTTTGCCATCGCTGATATCCACCAACACCTCGAAGCGCTCGCCCATCAGCATCGGCAGCTCGCTCACCTTCACCGGCTCCGGCAGCAGGCCGCCGTCGCTTGCCACTACGTAAAGCGGGCGTTTATCGCTGGTGGCGAAGTTCAGCGAGCGGGCGTTACAGCCGTTAAGCAGACGTAAGCGCAGCCAGCCTTTTGGCGCGGCATGCTGCGGGTAGATCGCGCCGTTGGTCAGCAGCGTATCGCCAAACCAGCCTACCGCCGCGCTCATTACGTCCAGCTGATAGTCAATTTGCCCGTCAGCGCTGAATTTTTTATCCTGCACAATCACCGGGACATCGTCGATACCCCACTGTTTCGGCAGGCGCAGCAGGCGGCTTTCATCGTCTTCAATCAGCACCAGCCCGGCCAGCCCCATCGCCACCTGATGGCCCGTTTTGCCATGCTGATGCGGGTGGAACCAGCAGGTCGCCGCGCGTTGTTCCGGGGTAAAGGTTACGCTGCGTTTACCACCAGGCCTGATGACGCCCTGAGGCCCCCCATCCACTTCGCCCGGGACTTCCAGCCCGTGCCAGTGCAGCGTGGTCTCTTCCGCAAGCGTGTTATGAATGTCTACCGTCACCGCCTTCCCTTTGCGTAACTGCAACGCCGGGCCGAGCAGATTGCCGTTATAGCCCCACGTCGTGGCGGCGTGCTGACCGAACGTGGTTTTACCGGCCTGCACCACAAGCTGAATGCGGCTGCGGGCATCTGGGGCGAGTAATTCAGGAATGGGTAAAGCCGGTCTGTCGGCGGCAAAAACGGCGCGGCTCCAGAGAGGTATCGCGCTGGCAACCCCCAGCGCGGCAGAAAATTTTAAAAAATCACGACGTTGCATGTGCATTTCCTTATTTTCAGCAGGCGATCTTTTGAGCATAAACCCTCCCCTTACCGGAAGGTCAAGCACGGCGGCAATAATAAAGATCGTCGGCCTGGCATCAAGTATGCTAACGTTAATTTTCCGTGATGCAGTGGTAAAGGCAATGAAGACGTTTTTCAGAACAATTTTGTTCGCCAGCCTGATGGCGATGTGTGCGAACAGTTACGCGCTAAGTGAAAACGAAGCGGAAGATATGGCCGATCTGACGGCAGTTTTTGTTTTTCTGAAAAACGATTGTGGTTACCAGAATTTACCCAATGGGCAAATTCGTCGCGCACTGGTCTTTTTTGCCCAGCAGAATCAATGGGACCTCAGCAACTACGACAGCTTCGACATGAAGGCGCTCGGTGAAGACAGCTACCGTGATTTAAGCGGTATTGGCATTCCCACTGCTAAAAAATGCAAAGCGCTGGCTCGCGATTCACTCAGCCTGCTCGCCTACGTGAAGTAACCTTCCCGACGCCCCTTGTTGACCCGCTAACCGCCTCACGGTGGTGTTGTGTTGCGCCCATCTGCCGGATGTAATGGATGTTAACGAAGGAGGTGCTCCCCATGACCGAAAAAACGGTATGGCAAGAAACGCTGCACGACCATTTTGGTCAGTATTTTGCCGTGGATAACGTGCTCTATCATGAGAAAACCGATCATCAGGATTTGATAATATTCGAAAACGCCGCTTTTGGCCGCGTGATGGCGCTGGACGGCGTGGTGCAAACCACCGAGCGCGACGAGTTTATCTATCACGAAATGATGACCCACGTCCCGCTGCTGGCCCACGGCCACGCGAAGGACGTGCTGATTATCGGCGGCGGCGACGGCGCGATGCTGCGTGAAGTCTCTCGCCATCAGAATGTCGAAACCATCACCATGGTGGAAATTGACGCCGGGGTCGTGTCGTTCTGCCGCCAGTATCTGCCCAACCATAATGCCGGCAGCTATGACGATCCGCGGTTTAATCTGGTTATCGACGATGGTGTCAATTTTGTTAACCAGACCACGCAAACGTTTGATGTCATTATCTCTGACTGTACCGACCCTATCGGTCCGGGCGCGTCGCTGTTTACCTCGTCGTTTTACGAAGGCTGCAAGCGCTGCCTGAAGCCTGGCGGAATTTTTGTGGCGCAAAACGGCGTTTGCTTCCTGCAACAGGATGAAGCGCTTGATAGCCACCGTAAGCTGAGCACCTATTTTGCTGACGTCAGCTTCTATCAGGCGGCCATTCCGACGTACTACGGCGGTATCATGACCTTTGCCTGGGCGACGGATAACGACGTATTACGTCATCTCTCCACCGAAATTATTCAGGCCCGCTTCCATCAGGCAGGTCTACAGTGCCGATACTACAATCCGGCTATTCATACCGCAGCCTTTGCGTTGCCTCAATATCTGCAAGACGCGCTGTCCTCAAAGGAGGTGAACTAATTGAAAAAGCTTAAACTGCATGGCTTTAACAATCTGACCAAAAGCCTGAGTTTTTGTATTTACGATATCTGCTACGCCAAAACAGCAGAAGAGCGCGATGGTTACATCGCCTATATCGATGAACTCTACAACGCCAACCGTCTGACCGAGATCCTGACAGAGACCTGCTCGATTATCGGCGCGAACATCCTCAATATCGCGCGCCAGGATTATGAGCCTCAGGGTGCGAGCGTCACCATTCTGGTGAGTGAAGAGCCGGTTGACCCACAGCTTATCGACAAAACCGAACACCCCGGCCCGCTGCCGGAAGTGGTGGTTGCTCACCTGGATAAAAGCCACATCTGCGTGCACACCTACCCGGAAAGCCACCCGGAAGGCGGGCTGTGTACCTTCCGCGCGGATATTGAAGTGTCCACCTGCGGCGTGATTTCACCGCTGAATGCGTTGAATTATTTAATCCACCAGCTGGAATCGGACATCGTCACCATTGATTATCGCGTACGCGGTTTTACCCGTGATATCAACGGCATGAAGCACTTCATTGATCATGAGATCAACTCCATTCAGAACTTCATGTCCGAGGACATGAAGTCGCTGTACGACATGATGGATGTGAACGTCTATCAGGAGAATATCTTCCACACCAAAATGTTACTTAAGGAATTCGACCTTAAGCACTACATGTTCCACACGAAGCCGGAAGATTTAAGTGAGGAAGAGCGAAAGGTCATTACCGACCTGCTCTGGAAAGAGATGCGCGAAATTTACTACGGCCGTAACATTCCGACCGTGTAAACGTGACCCGGAGCAGGGACGCTTCGGGAAGTTACTTCTGTTTCATAAAGTCGCGGTAGGCATTCACCACACTCAGGAAGTCTTCCACGCCGCACAGCGACAGGCTCTCTTCGTCGTAGTAGCTCATCCCCTCTTCAATTTCATCACCCGAGAACTCAAGCTGGTTGGCGCGCACCATCACCTCTTCGCCATCCATCCACAGGGTGTATTCGTGCCCGGCGCGTTGCCAGGAGCGTTCACTGCCTTTCACCGTTTCCGCCGCCTGCTCAACTTCATCCAGCAGCGCGAGGTTCTCTTTCACCTCTTCGTTAAACCAGTGTCCAACGGCTTCGTGCCCCATCGACATTCGCACTTTCACCACGCCGGTGATGTCGCGCAGAAATTCGTAATCCATAGTGTTTTCCTCTGCAAAGCCATTAAGGTAATTATCGCAGCAGCGAGGAAGAAAAAAAGCGTGGGAGGTGGGAGGAATGAAAATAAAAAGGTGAGAGCAAGACCTGCGGCCTGATGCCCTCACCCCGTCCCTCTCCCACGGGAGAGGGTGCAAACACTAAAAACCGTCTCGTAGAGACGGTTTTGCTGTTTATACCGCCGTCTGGAAGATCACCCCGTCTGCCTTCTCGGTGTACTGAGAGAGCTGGTCGAAGTTCAGGTAGCGATAGGTATCCACCGCCGTCTTATCCACCTGAGCCACAAAGGTCTGGTACTCTTCCGGCGTTGGCAGTTTGCCAATCAGCGCCGCAACCGCCGCCAGTTCCGCAGAGGCCAGGAAGACGTTCGCACCGGTACCTAAACGGTTCGGGAAGTTACGGGTCGAGGTGGAGACCACCGTCGCGCCGTCGGCTACGCGCGCCTGGTTGCCCATACACAGGGAACAGCCAGGAATTTCGATACGCGCACCGCTCTTACCAAACACGCTGTAGTAGCCCTCTTCGGTCAGTTGAGCCGCGTCCATACGGGTTGGCGGCGCCACCCACAGACGGGTTGGCAGCTGGCCTTTGTGGGTATCCAGCAGCTTGCCGGCTGCACGGAAGTGGCCGATGTTGGTCATGCACGAACCGATGAACACTTCGTCGATCTTCTCGCCCTGAACTTCGGACAGCGGACGCGCGTCGTCCGGATCGTTCGGTGCACACAGGATTGGCTCTTTGATATCCGCCAGATCGATGTCGATCACCGCCGCGTACTCTGCGTCAGCATCGGCTTCCAGCAGCTGCGGATCGGCCAGCCATTTTTCCATGCCCTGGATACGACGCTCCAGCGTACGACGGTCGCCGTAGCCTTCTGCAATCATCCACTTCAGCAGCACGATGTTAGAGTTCAGATACTCAATAATCGGCTCTTTGTTCAGCTTGATGGTACAGCCCGCAGCCGAACGCTCAGCGGAGGCATCGGTCAGCTCGAAAGCCTGCTCAACTTTCAGATCCGGCAGACCTTCAATTTCCAGAATGCGGCCAGAGAAGATGTTTTTCTTCCCTTTTTTCTCAACGGTCAGCAGACCCTGTTTGATGGCATACAGCGGGATCGCGTGAACCAGGTCGCGCAGGGTAATACCCGGCTGCATTTTACCTTTGAAGCGCACCAGCACCGATTCCGGCATATCCAGCGGCATCACGCCAGTCGCGGCAGCAAACGCCACCAGACCGGAACCCGCCGGGAAGGAGATACCGATTGGGAAACGGGTATGGGAGTCACCGCCGGTACCGACGGTATCCGGCAGCAGCATGCGGTTCAGCCAGGAGTGGATAACGCCGTCGCCCGGACGCAGAGACACGCCACCGCGGTTCATGATGAAATCTGGCAGCGTGTGGTGCGTGGTCACGTCAACCGGCTTCGGATACGCCGCAGTGTGGCAGAAGGACTGCATCACCAGATCGGAAGAGAAGCCCAGGCACGCCAGGTCTTTCAGCTCATCACGGGTCATTGGACCGGTGGTGTCCTGAGAGCCGACGGAGGTCATCTTCGGCTCGCAGTACGCGCCAGGACGGATACCAGCGACGCCGCAGGCGCGACCGACCATTTTTTGTGCCAGCGAGAAGCCACGGTTGCTTTCCGCCACGTCTTTCGCCTGACGGAACACGTCGCTGTGCGGCAGACCCAGCGCTTCACGCGCTTTGGTGGTCAGGCCACGGCCGATGATCAGCGGAATGCGGCCACCAGCACGTACTTCGTCGATCAGCACGTCGGTTTTCAGCTCAAAGCTTGCCAGCAGCTCATTAGTTTCGTGATTACGCACTTCGCCTTTATACGGGTAAACGTCAATCACGTCGCCCATGTTCAGGTTAGAGACATCCACTTCGATCGGCAGCGCGCCAGCATCTTCCATGGTGTTGAAGAAGATTGGCGCAATTTTGCCGCCGAGGCACAGGCCGCCGCCGCGCTTGTTTGGCACGTGCGGAATGTCGTCGCCCATGAACCACAGCACGGAGTTGGTGGCGGACTTACGGGAAGAGCCGGTACCCACAACGTCACCCACGTAAGCCAGCGGGAAACCTTTTTGTTGCAGGGCTTCGATCTGTTTGATCGGGCCAACGCTGCCCGGCTGGTCCGGCTCAATGCCTTCACGGGCGTTTTTCAGCATCGCCAGGGCGTGCAGAGGGATATCAGGACGAGACCACGCGTCCGGTGCCGGGGAGAGGTCATCGGTGTTGGTTTCACCGGTCACTTTGAAGACGGTAACGGTAATTTTTTCAGCAAGCTGAGGGCGGTTCAGGAACCATTCGGCATCGGCCCAGGACTGCATCACCTGCTTCGCATAGACGTTGCCTGCTTTGGCTTTTTCTTCCACATCGTAGAAGTTATCGAACATCAGCAGCGTTGAAGAGAGCGCTTTAGCGGCAATCGGTGCCAGCTTGTCGTTATCCAGCGCGTCAATCAGCGGATGAATGTTATAGCCACCCTGCATGGTGCCGAGCAGTTCAATCGCTTTTTCAGGAGTAACCAGTGGGGAGGTGGCTTCGCCTTTGGCAACGGCGGCAAGGAATCCGGCTTTTACGTAGGCAGCTTCATCTACGCCAGGCGGTACACGGTTGATCAGCAGATCTAACAGGAATTCTTCTTCGCCCTCAGGCGGGTTCTTCAGCAGCTCGACGAGCGCGGCCATTTGGGTTGCATCTAACGGTTTGGGTACAATTCCCTCGGCGGCACGTTCTGCTACGTGCTTACGGTATTCTTCTAGCACGACGGTTCTCCTCGCTCTCATTGTCATATGCGGCGGGCGTTCTCTTCACGCTCCTGTGAGACAGCAGTTTGTAGGGTAAATGCCCGATACCGCGTCGGGCAGCATAGCAGGATTTCTGCACAGTGTTAATCTGTTTACAAAAAAGCAACATTAAAAAATTTGCTGAATCGTTAAGCATGATGTAGCACCCCGTCACCGGGCCCGGAAGCAGTTCCGTAAGTCTGTCGTCCCCCCGGCAACGCGCTGCTGGTCGCTCGCAAGAGCGGCCTTCTGAATTTCCGTCGCCTGCTCAGCCATCCGATATAATTGTGTAATAAATACTCACACTCTTTATCCGGATGCTTCAGAGTTTTTCCCAACAAAAGTCAAAACTGTAAAACACGGGTGAATGATACTCGCGGCAACAGCAACGCCTCACGGCACTGCACTCGTCTCGTTGGAGTCAATCTATGAAGTTGCCTTTTAAACCACATCTTCTTGTTCTGCTTTGCAGTGCGGGGCTGTTTGCCGCCTCGGGCGTCATGTTCGTTAAAAGCCGCGCAACGGAACCCGCTCCCGCACCTGCGCCGGTAGCCCCGCAGCTCCCCGACCCGGCAGCACAGCCTGCCCCGGTGGCCACCCCTGCCTATACCGCCGCGCAGATCGATCAGTGGACCGCGCCCATTGCGCTCTACCCCGACGCGCTGCTGTCGCAAATTCTGATGGCCTCAACCTATCCGGCGAGCGTGATTCAGGCCGCCCAGTGGTCAAAGGACAACCCTAAAATGCAGGGCGATGCCGCCATTCAGGCGGTCAGCGGGCAGCCATGGGATGCCAGCGTGAAATCGCTGGTCGCCTTTCCGCAGTTAATGTCGCTGATGGGGGAAAACCCGTCGTGGGTACAAAGCCTCGGCGACGCCTTTCTGGCCCAGCCAAAGGATGTGATGGATTCCGTGCAGCGTCTGCGCCTGCTGGCGAAGCAGACAGGCACATTGCAATCCACCCCGCAGCAGACCGTCACCACCGTGAAAAAATCTGCGCCAGCCTCCGCCAGTACAGCCGCGACGTCAACGTCGGCTAGTCCGACGGTGATTAAAATTGAGCCAGCCGATCCACAGGTGGTTTATGTCCCTACCTACAACCCTTCCACCGTTTACGGCACGTGGCCAAATGCCAGCTATCCGCCGGTGTATCTGCCTCCGTCTCCCGGCCAGCAGTTTACCAATAGTTTTGTCAGAGGCTTTGGCTATAGCCTCGGCGTAGCCACCACCTATGCGCTGTTCAGTAACATCGACTGGGACGATGACGACGATCATCATCACGATCATGATGACGATCACCACGGCGGTTATTCGCATAACGGCGATAACATTAATATTAATGTTAATAACTTCAATAAGATCACCGGCGAGCACCGTACCGATAATCACCAGGTCTGGCAGCATAATCCGGCCTACCGCAACGGCGTGCCCTACGCCAATAGCCAGCTTGCCAGCCGCTATCATCAGACTTCAGTGCCGGGCGGGTTGAGCGCTACCCGGCAGCAGCCGGTCAACCGCGATAGCCAGCGGCAGGCCGCGATGGCGCAGGTACAGCAGTCGACGGGCAAAACGCTCACACAGCTACAGCATGGCGACGCGCATTTCCCACAACATTCAGCGTCCGCGCAGCAACTGAAGCAGCTCTCTCAGCGCAGCAACTATCGCGGCTACGACAGCGCGCGGCCCCACGCACAACAGATGAATAATACTCTTGCGCAAACCAGACGCCCGACGCAGGTTCAGCATCAGCCGCTGCGGGCAAACGCCCTGAGCGGCAACGACAGCCGTTCGGCCAGCTGGCAGGCCCAGCACCAGCGCGGGCTGCAAAGCCGCCAGCACGCGTCGCTGAACAGTGAGCAGCGTGCCAGCTTCCGCCAGCAGCTGTCCGAACACCATGAATTCCACCGTCGTTAAGGGAGCCGCTATGAACATGAAACCGATCGGTGGAATGCTGTTGTTGATGGTATCCACCTTCGCCTTCGCCCAGCAATCTTTCTCCACACCTGAGCAGGCGGCCAATGCCCTGACGAAGGCCATCAGCGAGCAGAATGAGAGCGCGATGGCCGACCTGCTGGGGGATAACTGGCGCGACTATCTGCCACCTGAAGGGGTTGATCCGGAGGCGGTGGCACGATTCCTGCGTGACTGGAAGATAAACCATCGTACCGAAATCAGCGGCGATATTGCCCATCTGTCAGTTGGCGATAACGGCTGGCAACTCCCCATACCGGTAGTGAAGAAAAAAGAGGGCTGGCAATTTGATATGCAGAAAGCGGCTGATGAGATCCTGATCCGCGAAATCGGCCGCAACGAACTCGCGGCTATCGAAGCGCTGCACGCCTACGTCGACGCACAGCGGAGCTACTACGCCATGAACCACCGCTATGCGCAGAAGATTGTCAGCACGCCAGGGCTAAAAGACGGCCTGTACTGGCCCATCTCGCCGGGCGAAGCGCCAAGCCCGCTGGGTCCCGCCTTTAGCCCGCCGGAGCCTGGTATGGGCTATCACGGCTATCGGTTCCGCATTCTGTCGGATAAAAATGGCTTTGCGATGGTTGCCTGGCCCGTAAGCTATGGTCAGACGGGGGTAATGAGCTTTGTCGTTAACCAGGAAGACAAGGTTTATCAGGCAAATCTCGGCAACGATTCGGCGCAGAAAGCGCAGGCGCTCGCTGCATACCACCCGGATAAAACCTGGCAGCCTGTCACCCCCTGAACGCAGTGCATAAAAAAAGCGGCCTGAGGCCGCTTTTTTCATCTGAAGAAACTTATTTCTTCTTCGCTTTCGCGTTTGGCAGGTCGGTGATGCTACCTTCAAACACTTCTGCCGCCAGGCCCACGGACTCGTGCAGAGTCGGGTGAGCGTGGATGGTCAGCGCGATGTCTTCCGCGTCACAGCCCATTTCGATAGCCAGACCGATTTCACCCAGCAGCTCGCCGCCGTTGGTACCGACAATCGCACCACCGATTACACGGTGAGTTTCTTTGTCGAAGATCAGTTTGGTCATACCGTCTGCGCAGTCGGACGCGATAGCACGGCCAGAAGCAGCCCACGGGAAGGTGGCGGTTTCGTAGCTGATGCCTTTCTCTTTCGCTTCTTTCTCAGTCAGACCAACCCATGCAACTTCTGGCTCGGTGTAGGCGATAGATGGGATCACTTTCGGATCGAAGTAGTGCTTCATGCCGGCGATAACTTCAGCGGCAACGTGACCTTCGTGAACACCTTTGTGCGCCAGCATTGGCTGACCGACGATATCGCCGATAGCAAAGATGTGCGGCACGTTGGTACGCAGCTGTTTGTCAACGCGGATGAAGCCACGGTCGTCCACTTCCACGCCAGCTTTGCCCGCGTCGAGGTTTTTACCGTTCGGCACACGGCCGATAGCCACCAGTACGGCGTCGTAACGCTGTGGTTCGGATGGGGCTTTTTTGCCTTCCATGGAAACGTAAATACCGTCTTCTTTCGCTTCAACGGCAGTCACTTTGGTTTCCAGCATCAGGTTGAATTTCTTGCTGATGCGTTTGGTGAAGACTTTAACGATGTCTTTGTCGGCAGCCGGGATAACCTGGTCGAACATTTCAACCACGTCGATCTCTGAACCCAGCGCATGGTACACGGTACCCATTTCCAGACCGATGATACCGCCGCCCATAACCAGCAGACGCTTAGGAACGGTTTTCAGCTCCAGCGCATCGGTGGAATCCCACACGCGTGGATCTTCATGTGGAATGAATGGCAGTTCGATTGGGCGAGAGCCTGCCGCGATGATCGCGTTGTCGAAGTTAATCACGGTTTTACCGTTTTCACCTTCCACTTCCAGGGTGTTCGCACCGGTGAATTTACCCAGACCGTTTACCACTTTCACTTTACGGCCTTTGGCCATACCCGCCAGACCGCCGGTCAGCTGAGTGATAACTTTCTCTTTCCAGGTACGAATTTTGTCGATGTCGGTCTTCGGCTCGCCGAAGACGATACCGTGTTCAGCCAGCGCTTTGGCTTCTTCGATAACTTTCGCTACGTGCAGCAGCGCTTTAGAAGGGATACAGCCGACGTTCAGACAAACACCGCCGAGGGTGCTGTAACGTTCTACGATGACGGTTTCCAGACCTAAATCCGCGGCGCGAAATGCTGCGGAGTAACCTGCCGGGCCTGCCCCAAGTACTACGACCTGAGTTTTGATTTCTGTGCTCATCATGACCTCTTAATGTATACCCGTCGTCCACCGGGTCGTTCTATCCGCCCGTATTTTACAAAATTGTTAACAATTTTGAAACAACAAACGGCTCACGAATTATCGCTTTCACCAATAACCTCAAAAACCCCATGAGATTATCAGAAAAAAGCCGGCCGATTGGCCGGCTTTTCGATTACATCACCAGGCGGCGAATGTCGCTCAGCATGTTGTTAATGATGGTGATGAAACGCGCACCATCAGCCCCGTCGATCACGCGGTGGTCGAAGGACAGAGAGATTGGCATCATCAGACGCGGTACGAACTCTTTGCCATTCCACACCGGCTCCATCGCGGACTTGGACACACCGAGGATAGCCACTTCCGGCGCGTTCACAATCGGCGCGAAGTGGGTGGTACCCAGGCCGCCGATGCTGGAGATGGTGAAGCAGCCGCCCTGCATTTCGCCGGCAGTCAGCTTACCATCACGCGCTTTCTTGGAGATGGTGGTCAGTTCACGGGACAGCTCTGTGACGCTCTTCTTGTTCACGTCTTTGAAGACCGGAACAACCAGACCATTTGGCGTATCAACCGCAACACCGATGTTGATGTATTTCTTCAGCGTCAGCTTCTGGCCGTCTTCGGACAGGGAGCTGTTGAAGCGTGGCATCTGTTCCAGCGCCGCCGCAACCGCTTTCATGATGAAGACCACTGGGGTGAACTTCACGTCCAGCTTACGCTTCTCAGCTTCGGCGTTCTGCTGTTTACGGAACGCTTCCAGATCGGTGATATCGGTCTTATCGAAGTGGGTAACGTGCGGGATCATCACCCAGTTACGGCTCAGGTTAGCACCGGAGATTTTCTGGATACGGCCCAGTTCCACTTCTTCGATTTCGCCGAACTTGCTGAAGTCCACTTTCGGCCATGGCAGCATACCCGGGATACCGCCGCCAGCGGCTGCCGCAGGTGCAGCTTCGGCGCGTTTCACCGCGTCTTTCACGTAAGCCTGAACGTCTTCGCGCAGGATACGACCTTTACGGCCGGTGCCCTTCACTTTCGCCAGGTTCACGCCGAATTCGCGCGCCAGGCGACGGATCAGCGGAGTCGCGTGGACATAAGCGTCGTTTTCAGCGAACTCAGATTTTTCTGCTTTAGCAGCAGGGGCAGCAGCCGGTTTAGCAGCCTGAGCCGGTGCAGCAGCCGGTGCCGGAGCAGCCGCAGCAGCAGGAGCGGCGGCAGGTGCAGCGCCTTCCACTTCGAAGACCATGATCAGAGAGCCGGTAGAGACTTTGTCGCCGGTGCTGATTTTGATCTCTTTAACGGTACCCGCGAACGGCGCAGGCACTTCCATGGAAGCTTTGTCGCCTTCAACGGTGATCAGTGACTGTTCAGCGGCAACTTTGTCGCCCACTTTCACCATCACTTCGGTCACTTCAACTTCGTCACCGCCGATGTCTGGTACGTTAACGTCTTTCACGCCGCCAGCAGCCGCTGGTGCAGCAGCCGGAGCCGGAGCAGCTTCCGCTTTCGCTGGAGCCGCAGCGCCTTCAGAGCCCGCCACTTCGAAAATCATGATCAGGGAACCCGTAGACACTTTGTCACCGGTGTTGATCTTGATCTCTTTAACGGTACCGGCGAATGGCGCTGGTACTTCCATAGAGGCTTTATCGCCTTCTACGGTGATCAGTGACTGCTCAGCCGCAACGGTATCGCCCACTTTCACCAGGATTTCAGTGACTTCAACTTCGTCACCGCCGATGTCAGGCACGTTCACTTCTTTCGCTGCCGCGGCCGCTGCTGGAGCAGCAGCAGGAGCGGCTTCTTTCTTCTCTTCCTGCGCAGGTGCAGCAGCTGCTGCACCGTCGGCGGAATCGAAAATCATGATCAGTTTGCCAGTCTCGGTTTTATCGCCAACAGAGACTTTGATCTCTTTAACGATGCCAGCCTGAGGAGACGGGACTTCCATAGAAGCTTTGTCGCCTTCTACGGTGATCAGGGACTGTTCAGCTTCAACTTTGTCGCCCACTTTGACCAGGATCTCGGTGATTTCAACTTCATCAGCCCCGATGTCCGGTACATTGATTTCGATAGCCATTATTCTTTTACCTCTTACGCCAGACGCGGGTTAACTTTATCTGCATCGATGTTGAATTTAGTAATTGCGTCTGCAACCACTTTCTTATCGATTTCGCCACGTTTAGCCAGTTCGCCCAGTGCTGCTACAACCACGTAGGAAGCATCAACTTCGAAGTGGTGACGCAGGTTTTCGCGGCTGTCAGAACGACCGAAGCCGTCAGTACCCAGTACGCGATAATCATCAGCTGGAACGTAAGTACGAACCTGCTCAGCGAACAGTTTCATATAGTCAGTAGACGCCACCGCTGGCGCGTCGTTCATCACCTGAGCGATGTACGGAACGCGTGGGGTTTCCATTGGGTGCAGCATGTTCCAGCGCTCACAATCCTGGCCATCACGCGCCAGTTCAGTGAAGGAGGTAACAGAGTACACATCGGAACCCACACCGTAGTCTTTCGCCAGGATCTGCGCTGCTTCACGAACGTGACGCAGGATAGAACCGGAGCCCAGCAGCTGAACTTTACCTTTGCTACCTTCGATGGTTTCGAGTTTGTAGATACCTTTACGGATACCTTCCTCGGCGCCTGCTGGCATTGCCGGCATGTGGTAGTTTTCGTTCAGGGTAGTGATGTAGTAGTAAATATTCTCTTGCGCTTCACCGTACATGCGCTGCAAGCCGTCATGCATGATGACTGCCACTTCGTACGCGTAAGACGGATCGTAAGAGATACAGTTAGGGATAGTCAGTGACTGAATGTGGCTGTGACCATCTTCGTGCTGTAGACCTTCACCGTTCAGGGTCGTACGACCAGAAGTACCCCCGATCAGGAAGCCGCGAGCCTGCTGATCGCCTGCCTGCCAGCACAGGTCACCGATACGCTGGAACCCGAACATGGAGTAGTAGATGTAGAACGGGATCATCGGCAGGTTGTTGGTGCTGTATGAGGTCGCAGCAGCCAGCCAGGATGCGCCTGCACCCAGTTCGTTGATACCTTCCTGAAGGATCTGGCCTTTCTCGTCTTCTTTGTAGTATGCAACCTGCTCACGGTCCTGCGGGGTGTACTGCTGGCCGTTCGGGCTGTAGATACCGATCTGACGGAACAGACCTTCCATACCGAAAGTACGCGCTTCGTCGGCGATGATTGGAACCAGACGATCTTTGATCGACTTGTTCTTCAGCATCACGTTCAGGGCACGAACGAAAGCGATAGTGGTAGAGATCTCTTTGTTCTGCTCTTCCAGCAGCTGAGAGAAATCTTCCAGCGCTGGCAGTTCCAGCTTCTCGGTGAAGTTAGGCTGACGAGCAGGCAGGTAGCCTTTCAGCGCCTGACGACGTTCGTGCAGGTACTTGTGTTCTTCAGACCCTTCCGGGAAGGTGATGTAAGACAGTTTTTCTACCTGCTCATCGGTCACTGGAACGTTGAAACGGTCGCGGATATAACGCACGCCGTCCATGTTCATTTTCTTAACCTGGTGAGCGATGTTCTTACCTTCTGCGGTATCACCCATGCCGTAACCTTTGATGGTGTGGGCCAGGATCACAGTCGCTTTACCTTTGGTTTCACGCGCTTTTTTCAGTGCAGCGTAAACTTTCTTCGGATCGTGACCACCGCGGTTCAGCGCCCAGATCTGCTCGTCAGTCCAGTCTGCAACCAGGGCTGCGGTTTCAGGATATTTGCCGAAGAAGTGCTCACGAACGTAGGCACCGTCTTTGGATTTGAAGGTCTGGTAGTCGCCGTCAACGGTTTCGTTCATCAGCTGGATCAGTTTACCGCTGGTGTCTTTACGCAGCAGTTCATCCCAACGACCGCCCCACATCACTTTGATCACGTTCCAGCCAGCACCTGCGAAGATGCCTTCCAGTTCGTTGATGATCTTGCCGTTACCGGTTACCGGACCATCCAGACGTTGCAGGTTACAGTTGATGATGAAGCACAGGTTGTCCAGTTTCTCACGGGTCGCGATGGTGATCGCGCCTTTAGATTCTGGCTCATCCATTTCACCGTCGCCCAGGAAGGCGTAAACGGTCTGCTCAGAGGTGTCTTTCAGACCACGGTGTTCCAGGTACTTCAGGAATTTAGCCTGATAGATCGCACCGATTGGACCCAGACCCATAGATACGGTCGGGAACTGCCAGAACTCAGGCATCAGTTTAGGGTGCGGGTAAGAAGACAGACCCTTACCGTGAACTTCCTGACGGAAGTTGTTCATCTGCTCTTCAGTCAGACGACCTTCCAGGAAGGCACGTGCATAGATGCCCGGAGAGATGTGGCCCTGGAAGTACACCAGATCGCCGCCGTCTTTCTCGTTAGCTGCACGGAAGAAGTGGTTGAAGCACACTTCGTAAATGGTCGCAGAAGACTGGAAGGACGCCATGTGGCCACCCAGTTCCAGGTCTTTCTTGGATGCGCGCAGAACGGTCATGATGGCGTTCCAGCGGATAGCAGAACGGATACGGCGTTCCAGATCCAGATTGCCCGGGTATTCCGGTTCGTCTTCGACGGCAATCGTGTTTACGTAGTTGCTAGCCCCTGCACCTGAAGCCACTTTCACGCCGCCTTTGCGTGCTTCAGAAAGCAGCTGATCAATCAGATACTGAGCGCGCTCAACACCTTCTTCACGGATGACCGATTCGATCGCCTGTAGCCAGTCGCGAGTTTCGATCGGATCCACGTCATTTTGGAGACGTTCTGACATGGGGGTATTCCTTATCTATCTAATACGTTGATTTGTCTGGAACCTGTCCCATTGTATTTTCGCCAGAAAACACAATAAGACAGGTTCTGCGTTTAGTTGCCGCGCTCTAAAAGTACCTGGCGCTTAATCCTTTCGTTGCTGTATGCGGCGTAATGAACGTTCGCGACGCGATTGTTCACGGCTGCGGTCCAGCAAGATTTCCTCAATGAAAGCCAGATGGCGGTGCGACGCTTCGCGCGCCTGCTCCGGTTCCCCGGCCATTATCGCCTCGAATACTCGGGTGCGATGGTTGCTTACCAGCGGGAGCATCTCCCGACGGGCATACAACAATTCAAAATTCTGACGAACGTTCTGGGCCAGCATCGGCTCCATGCAGCGTAGCAGATGGAGGAGCACCACGTTGTGCGCCGCTTCGGTGACGGCAATTTGATACTGGACGACGGCGCTGGACTCGGCGTCTAAATCGCCGGACTGCTGTGCCCGTTCAATGGCCTGATGCAGCTCGCGAATACGTATGCGGTCTTCATCAGTGCTGCGAAGGGCGGCGTAATAGGCCGCGATACCTTCCAGCGCGTGACGGGTCTCAAGCAGATCAAACTGGGATTCTGGGTGGTCAGAGAGAAGTTCTACCAGCGGGTCGCTGAAGCTCTGCCACAGGCTGTTTTGCACAAAGGTTCCGCCACCCTGGCGACGGAGCAACAGGCCCTTTGCTTCGAGACGTTGAATCGCCTCACGCAGAGAGGGACGTGAAACGTCGAACTGTTTTGCCAGCTCGCGTTCTGGCGGGAGCTTCTCGCCCGGGCGCAGTGTCCCTTCGAGAATTAAAAACTCCAGCTGCTGCTCAATCACATCGGAAAGTTTTGGTTGGCGAATTTTGCTGTAGGCCATATTCCCTGTCTTACGCCTTTTTGCCCGGAGTCAATTGGTCTTACCAATTTCATGTTCGTATCGCTAAAGTAACAAAGTATTCACCTTCTGTCCATATTGGTTTTGATTGAAATCAGTAAACCCGGCACATTTTAACAACCTTACAGAACTAACGTTTCAGGAATGTAACTTTGCACAAATGAAATGGTTACTACCAAAGAGGCAGTTTTAACCATAGTGAAACGAGGGTTTTTGCAATCTGAAGCGATTCAACAAGGCAAAAAATGAAAATTCGCCCTCTTCTGACGCATTTCTATTCTATAGGTTGGGGTATGAGGGGTTAACGTACCGATTTACAATTGGTTTCTTTTTATTCAAGTCGTCATCGCCCCTTCATAAAGCAGGTGCATTCGCTGGCGCTTACCACTATTCTGGCGCTAACGGAAGCCATCTCCGCTTTTTTCGGTATCGTTAACCGTAAAGAAATAAATACAGAATATGGACTTTCATAATTACACACGCACAGCGTGAACATAACAACCACACACGAGGTTTCAAATGGAAGCTCAACAGCATGGCGATCAGCTAAAGCGCGGCCTTAAAAACCGCCATATACAGCTCATCGCCCTGGGCGGTGCTATTGGTACTGGCCTGTTTCTGGGCAGTGCATCGGTTATCCAGTCGGCCGGTCCGGGCATTATTTTGGGGTACGCGATAGCGGGTTTCATTGCATTTCTGATTATGCGTCAGTTAGGGGAAATGGTTGTTGAGGAGCCGGTCGCAGGCTCATTCAGCCACTTCGCCTATAAATACTGGGGCAGCTTCGCAGGTTTCGCCTCGGGCTGGAACTATTGGGTTCTGTACGTTCTGGTTGCCATGGCCGAGCTGACCGCCGTCGGGAAATATATTCAGTTCTGGTACCCGGAGATCCCTACCTGGGCGTCTGCGGCGGCCTTCTTCGTCCTGATTAACGCCATTAACCTCACCAACGTAAAAGTGTTCGGTGAGATGGAGTTCTGGTTTGCCATCATCAAAGTGATTGCCGTTGTAGCGATGATCATCTTCGGCGGCTGGCTGCTGTTCAGCGGCAACGGCGGCCCGCAGGCCACCGTGCGCAACCTTTGGGAGCAAGGCGGGTTCTTGCCTCACGGCATGACCGGCCTGGTGATGATGATGGCGATCATTATGTTCTCCTTCGGCGGTCTGGAGCTGGTGGGCATCACCGCCGCGGAAGCCGACAACCCGGAACAGAGCATCCCGAAAGCCACAAATCAGGTTATCTACCGCATCCTGATCTTCTATGTGGGCTCCCTGGCGGTGCTGCTCTCGCTGCTGCCATGGACGCGCGTCACGGCGGATACCAGCCCGTTTGTGCTCATCTTCCACGAGCTGGGCGATACCTTCGTGGCGAACGCGCTCAACGTCGTGGTGCTGACCGCTGCGCTCTCCGTTTATAACAGCTGCGTTTACTGCAACAGCCGTATGCTGTTCGGCCTGGCGCAACAGGGCAACGCACCGAAAGCGCTGCTCACCGTTGATAAGCGTGGCGTACCGGTTAATACCATCATCGTGTCGGCGGTCGTGACGGCGCTGTGCGTGCTGATTAACTACCTGGCCCCGGAATCAGCCTTCGGTCTGCTGATGGCGCTGGTGGTTTCCGCCCTGGTGATTAACTGGGCAATGATTAGCCTCGCGCACATCAAGTTCCGCCGCGCCAAGCAGCAGCAGGGCGTAACCACGCGCTTCCCTGCCCTGCTCTATCCGCTGGGGAACTGGGTTTGCCTGCTGTTCATGGCAGCTGTACTGGTCATCATGCTCATCACCCCAGGCATGGCGATTTCCGTCTACCTGATCCCGGTCTGGATTGCGATCCTCGGCGTGGGTTATATGGTGAAACAGAAAAATGCCAAAACGGTAAAAGCGCACTAAATGTTTTCTCGCTGTACTCGCGGTTGCGGGTACAGCGTCTTGTTACCTTCCTCACAAATTCGCGCCAACAGCAAAATCCTCCATATCACCGCCTTTATATTGCAACGCATATATTCGTTTGCCAGCGAATAATTCTCTCCATACCGAAACCCGGAGAGCTGTCGATGAATAACAACAAACTGTCAGTAAAAGAAAAGATCGGCTATGGCATGGGTGACGCCGGATGCAACATTATCTTTGGCGCCATCATGTTATTTGTTAACTATTTTTATACGGATATTTTTGGTCTGGCGCCTGCACTGGTTGGCGTTTTACTCCTGTCCGTGCGCGTCATTGATGCCGTAACGGACCCGATCATGGGCGCGATTGCTGACCGTACCCGCAGCAAATATGGCCGGTTTCGTCCATGGCTGCTGTGGATTGCCTTCCCCTATGCGCTGTTCAGCATTCTGATGTTCACCACGCCAGAGTGGAGCTATAACAGCAAAGTTATCTATGCCTTTGTCACCTACTTCCTGCTGTCGCTGACCTATACCGCCATCAATATTCCGTACTGCTCGCTCGGCGGCGTGATCACCAACGACCCGAAAGAGCGCGTTGCCTGCCAGTCCTACCGTTTTGTTATGGTTGGTATCGCCACGCTGCTGCTGTCGCTAACGCTCCTGCCAATGGCCGACTGGTTCGGTGGGGATAACAAAGCCAAAGGCTACCAGATGGCGATGACCGTGCTGGCGCTGATTGGTACCTGCATGTTCCTGTTCTGCTTCGCCACGGTGCGCGAGCGCGTGCGTCCGGCGGTGCAAACCCATGACGAACTTAAAAACGACCTGAAAGACGTGTGGAAGAACGACCAGTGGGTGCGGATCCTGCTGTTAACCCTGTGCAACGTCTGCCCTGGCTTTATCCGCATGGCGGCCACCATGTATTACGTCACCTGGGTCATGGGGCAAAGCACCCATTTCGCCACGCTGTTTATCAGCCTGGGCGTTGTCGGCATGATGTTCGGCAGTATGCTGGCGAAAGTGCTGACCGACCGCTGGTGCAAGCTGAAGGTCTTCTTCTGGACCAACATCGCGCTGGCGATTTTCTCCTGCGCCTTCTACTTCTTCGACCCGAAAGCGACGACAACCATTGTTGTGCTTTACGTCCTGCTGAACATCCTGCACCAGATCCCATCCCCGCTGCACTGGTCCCTGATGGCCGACGTGGACGACTACGGTGAATGGAAAACCGGGAAACGTATCACCGGGATCAGCTTCTCCGGCAACATCTTCTTCCTGAAACTGGGTCTGGCGATTGCCGGGGCAATGGTCGGTTTCCTGCTCTCCTGGTACGGCTACGATGCGGGCGCAAAAGCGCAGAGCGCGGATGCCATCAACGGGATCGTGCTGCTCTTTACCGTCATTCCTGGCATTGGATACTTAATTACCGCGGGCGTAGTACGTCTGCTGAAAGTGGACCGTGAGACCATGAAGCAGATCCAGTCCGATCTGGAAAAGCGTCGCACCAACTATCGCGAGCTGAACGATTATCAGGAACTCAAAGCCGCTGAGACTAAATAAGGAAAGCCGAATGCAAACCTGGCCAAACCCGTTTATTGAACAACGCGCCGACCCGTATATCCTGCGTCACGATGGGCAATATTACTTTATCGCCTCCGTACCGGAGTACGATCGGCTGGCGATCCGCCGCGCGGACTCGCTGGAAGGTTTACGCGATGCCGAAGAGGTGGTTGTCTGGCGCAAGCCCGACACCGGCCCGATGAGCCAGCTGATCTGGGCACCGGAACTGCATCATATCGACGGCAGGTGGTACATCTATTTTGCCGCCACGCATACCCAGGCGCTCGATCAGCTCGGGATGTTCCAGCATCGCATGTTTGCCATTGAATGCGCAGATCGCGATCCGCTCACCGGTACGTGGGTGGAAAAAGGGCAAATCAAAACCCCGTTTGACACCTTCGCGCTGGATGCCACCACCTTTGTTCATCAGGGTAAACGCTGGTATCTGTGGGCGCAAAAAGCCCCGGATATTTCCGGTAACTCGAATCTTTACCTGTGTGAAATGGAAAATCCGTGGACGCTGAAAGGCGAGCCGGTGATGCTCAGTAAACCGGAATATGACTGGGAGTGCCGCGGGTTCTGGGTCAATGAAGGCCCGGCGGTGCTGTTCCATGGCGATAAGCTGTTTATCAGCTATTCCGCCAGCGCCACCGACGAGAACTACTGCATGGGATTACTGTGGGCAGACCTGAATGCCGATCCGCAAAACCCGGCTAACTGGCATAAATCCCCGCGCCCGGTGTTCGTCACCAGCTACGAAAACCGTCAGTATGGGCCAGGCCATAACAGCTTTACGCAGACGCCGGAAGGCGAAGATGTGCTGGTCTACCACGCGCGAAACTACACTGAAATTGAAGGCGATCCGCTTTACGATCCCAATCGCCATACTCGCCTGAAACTCATCCGCTGGAACGAAAACGGGATGCCTGAATTCGGCATCCCGCCCGCAGATACACCGTAACGGCTTCGGCGCGCTGGCTTAAACCAGCGTGCCGTAAATCGTCAGCAGCGCCACAATCACCACCACCACAAACGACGTTTTCTTCGCCATCGAGACGGCAGCCTTTGGCGTTGCGACTTTGTCCGTGTGCGGCTCACGCGCCAGCGAGAACTGTGCCAGTCGGGTTAAAACCTGATACTGCGAGGTATGACGGTCAGCAAGGGAGACAAACCACGCGGGCAGCGCCTTTTCACCGTGACCGATGAGGGCATAGACCACGCCTACCAGACGCACCGGAAGCCAGTCGAGCACGTGCAGGATGGCATCAATGCCGGACTGTAGACGTTCATGCGGCGTAAGATAGCGGGCAAGCCAGGTCTGCCAGGCGCGCAGGAACGCGTAACCCATCAGCAGTACCGGCCCCCAGGGCCCGCCCACCACGAACCAGAACAGCGGCGCCAGGTAGTAACGGAAGTTAATCCACAGCAGCGCGTTTTGCAGCTCCCGCAGAAACTCGCGTTCATCGCAGTCCGGCGGTACGCCGTGGATCATCGTCAACTCGCTCGCCATCGCGCCGCGCGCGTGGGCATCATCCCGGGAAGCGGCTTTCAGATACGCGTGATAGTGCAAACGCACCTTGCCCGCGCCAATACACAGCACGCCGAGCAGGATCCACACCACCAGCAGCGGCACGTTGAAAAAGAGGCCGTAAAGCGAGCGCAGCAACAGGAACGTAATGGCCATCACGCCTGCCGCCATCAGCAGCGTGCGCAGCATGGAAAAATGCCTGATGCGGCGGAATAACACCTCCAGCCGATGATCCAGATGCCAGTGCTCGCCGAGCTTAAACAGGCGTTCAGCGATCATAACCAGCAGCATGGTAAACAACGTCATGTTATCTCCTTATCTGACGACGTGGTAAGCATGGCGTGAAACCGGGACCAGTCAAACGCCGGGCCGGGGTCGGTTTTTCTTTCGGGGGCGATGTCGCTGTGCCCTGTAATATTGTCTGCAATGGCGGGATAGCGCCCGATTAACGTTTGCGTTACAGCAACCAGTTTCTCATATTGCGCATCGGTGTAAGGCGTGGTGTCCGTTCCTTCCAGTTCAATTCCAATGGAGAAATCATTGCACCGCTCGCGCCCCTGATACTTCGACACGCCGGCATGCCAGGCACGCTTATCAAAAGGAACATACTGAACCACTTCGCCATCACGACGGATCAGACAGTGCGCCGATACGCGCAGATGCGCAATCTCAGCAAAGAAGGAGTGGGCATCGGGATCTATCGTTCCAGTGAATAACGCATCGATCCACGGACCGCCAAACTCACCCGGCGGGAGACTAATATTGTGAACCACCAGCAGTGTGGGCTTTTCATCCTCCGGGCGGCAGTCGTGGTGCGGCGACGGTACATGCCGCGCGTCCACCAGCCATCCGTTTTCTAACAACATGCTGGAACTCCTTATCTATGGTGCTGTTACTCGGTTCAGAGTAGCATGTTTCAATATTATGATTCGTTACCAATTTGGAGTTTTATCATGCCGCCTCGCCGCTATAACCCCGACCACCGACGTGACGCGCTTCTGGAACGTATTAATAGTGATATCCCGGCAAGCGTTGCCCATGCCCTGAGAGAAGACCTCGGCGGTGACGTCAGCGCCGATAACGATATTACCGCCCAATTGTTGCCAAAAGAGACACGCTCGCATGCGGTGGTTATCACCCGTGAAGCAGGGGTTTTCTGCGGCAAACGCTGGGTTGAGGAGGTCTTTACCCAGCTGGCGGGCGACGAGGTGCAGGTAACATGGCACGTTGAGGACGGCGATGCGGTCACGGCGAATCAGCCACTGTTCGAACTGGACGGCCCGTCCCGCGTCTTGCTGACTGGTGAACGCACCGCGCTCAATTTTGTGCAAACGCTCTCTGGCGTTGCCAGTGAAGTACGCCGCTACGTTGACCTGCTGGCAGGCACCCGCACGCAGCTGCTGGATACCCGTAAAACCCTGCCGGGCCTGCGCACCGCGCTGAAATACGCGGTACTCTGCGGTGGCGGCGCCAACCATCGTCTGGGGCTATCCGATGCCTTCCTGATCAAAGAGAACCACATTATTGCCTCTGGCTCGGTGCGTCAGGCCGTGGAAAAAGCCTTCTGGCTGCATCCGGATGTGCCCGTCGAAGTGGAAGTGGAAACGCTGGAGGAGCTGGACGAGGCCATTAAAGCGGGGGCTGACATCATCATGCTCGATAACTTCGACACGGAGCAGATGCGTGAAGCGGTCAAACGCACAAACGGCCAGGCGCAGCTTGAGGTGTCCGGCAACGTGACGTTCGACACCATCCGCGAATTTGCTGAAACCGGCGTCGATTACATCTCCGTAGGCGCCCTGACCAAGCACGTCCGCGCCCTCGACCTCTCGATGCGCTTCAAATAAATTATCCCCCCTCTCCGCCCGGAGAGGGGAAATACGAAACCGCTCGCAATTACGCTGTCCTTCTCTGCAACACTGAATCATTTCCCTGAAAGCCCCTTCACGTTCACGCTTTTGCCCCTCGTTTCTGCGCGCAGTCACTGCCACAGTAGCGCCACTTAACATAAGGAGCAGACATGAACAGACAACAAGGATTTACCCTGATTGAGCTAATGGTGGTCATTGGCATTATTGCCATCCTGAGCGCGATTGGCGTCCCGGCCTATCAGAACTACCTGCGAAAAGCGGCGCTCACCGATATGCTGCAAACGTTCATCCCCTACCGCACCGCCATTGAGCTTTGCGCCCTGGATCGTGGTGGTGTGGATCGCTGCGACGCAGGCACCAATGGCATCCCCTCCCCGACAACCACACGTTACGTTTCAGCGATGAGCGTGGCGAAGGGGATCGTATCGTTAACAGGGCAGGAAAGCCTTAACGGACTTGAAGTGCTCGTGACACCGATCTGGAGCGACGGTAACGGTATGACGGGCTGGACGCGTGACTGCAAAATTGCGTCCGACACGGCGCTCAGACAAGCCTGTGAAGATGTTTTCCGCTTCGACAACAACTGACAGGAGTGGACAATGAATACCGAGCAGCTTATGACGCTCTGTCAGCGCCATCACGCACTGCTACTCGCAAGCGACACCGAGATGATCAGCATTGCGGTGGTGGGTAATCCTGCCTCTGAGCTGATGGAAGCGTTACGCTTCGCCACGCAGAAACGTATTGATATTGAGTGCTGGACGGCTGAACGGATGGAAAAACGGCTTCAGTCCCTCTCATCATCACACCTGCCGGGCATCGCGCCAAACTCAGCCGCTGACGTGCTCAGTACAACCTTGCAGCAGGCAGTAAACCAGCGGGCTTCTGACATCCATATTGAACCGACGGAGCACGGTTACCAGATCCGTTTGCGAATCGACGGTGTTCTCTACCCTCAACCGCCGATCTCTGCCGCCCTCGGGACGACGCTTGCCGCACGCCTGAAGGTGCTGGGTCAACTGGATATTGCGGAGCGCCGCCTGCCGCAGGACGGTCAGTTTACGGTGGAGCTGGCAAGCGTCCCCGTCTCTTTTCGTATCGCAACCCTTCCCTGTAGCGGTGGAGAAAAAATCGTGCTTCGTCTGCTTCACCAGGTACATCAGGCTCTGGAGCTTGAACAGCTGGGGATGAGCGCAGACCAGCAGGCCCGTTTTGCCGGGGCGCTTAACAGCCCTCAGGGGTTGATTCTGGTCACCGGCCCGACCGGTAGCGGGAAAACGGTGACGCTGTACAGCGCGTTACAGGCGCGAAATACCCCTGACGTTAATATTTGCAGCGTGGAAGATCCCGTTGAAATCCCGCTTGCAGGCTTAAACCAGACGCAGATTAATCCGCGTGCGGGGCTGACCTTCCAGAGCGTGCTGCGCGCCCTGCTCAGGCAGGATCCTGACATCATTATGGTAGGTGAAATTCGTGACGGCGAAACGGCAGAAATTGCCATTAAGGCGGCACAAACCGGGCATCTGGTGCTGTCCACCCTCCATACTAATTCGACGACTGAAACGCTGGTACGGCTGCAACAGATGGGCGTCGCGCGCTGGATGATCTCTTCGGCGCTCTCGATGGTGATTGCCCAGCGGCTGGTGCGCCGTTTATGCCCGTACTGCCGACAGGAAGCCAGCCGCCACACCGAATTACCCCGCACGCTGTGGCCCCGGCCGCTTCCTCGCTGGCAACCCACCGGCTGCGATCGCTGCTACCACGGTTTTTATGGTCGCGTAGCCATTTTTGAAGTGCTCGTCATCGACGACACGCTGCGGCAGGCCATCGCCAGCGGAGCAAGCACGGAGGTGATTGGGTCCAGCGCTCGTCAGGCGGGAATGACCTCTTTGTTTGAGCATGGCTGCATGGCCGTAGAGCAAGGGCTGACTACGCTCGAAGAGTTGTTGCGCGTCCTGGGAATGCCCGATGGCTGCTAATTCGCTCTGGCGCTGGCGTGCCCTGACCACCGAGGGGGAGGTGCAAACCGGCACCCTCTGGGCCATCGACCGTAACGCAGCTTACACGGCTCTGGTGCTTAAACAGCTGCACCCGCTGGCGCTAAAACGCTGCCAGCAGCGCCACCGATGGCAGGTGCAGCACTGCTACGATATTTTTCGCCAGCTCGCCACGCTGCTACAGGCCGGACTCACGCTGTCCCAAAGCCTGCACATGCTGGCGGAACAGCATCCTTTGCAGCACTGGCAGGCGCTGCTGCACAGTCTTGCTGATGACCTGAGCGAAGGTTTCGCTCTGTCAGAGGCCATGAAGAAATGGCCAGAGGTGTTTAGCCCCCTTTATGTCTCGATGGTGAAGACGGGTGAGCTGACGGGTAAGCTCGAAGTCTGCTGCCGTCAGCTTGCGCAGCAACAAAAATCCCAGCAGCAGCTCAGTGCAAAGGTGAAGAAAGCGCTGCGCTATCCGCTGATCATCCTGACGCTGGCCGTTTTCGTGGTGCTGGCGATGGTCACGCTGGTTTTGCCTGAGTTTGCTGCAATCTACAAAACGTTCAACACCCCGCTCCCTTTGCTCACGCAGGCAGTCATGGGGCTGGCGGCCTTGGTTCAGGCGCATATCCTCACCCTTTTGGCCCTGCTCGTGGCAATGGTTGTCATCGCCTGTAAGCTGCGGCGGCATCCGCGCTGGCAGTACGTCCTGTTACATGTACCGGTGATGGGCACGCTGATGCGTGGGCAAAAACTGGGGCAAATTTTTACCGTGCTGTCATTAACCCAGCAGGCCGGAATTGCCTTTTTACAAGGACTGGAGAGTGTGGAGGAGACCGTTGAGTGTGGCTACTGGCAGGAGAAACTCCGTGAGATACGCAGCGATATCGAACAGGGGATGCCCGTGTGGTCCTCCTTCCAGAAGGCCTCTGTTTTTACGCCACTGTGTATTCAGCTCATTCGCACCGGAGAAGTGTCGGGTTCACTGGATGTCATGCTGATGAATCTGGCCCGCCATCATACGGAACAGACATTTCAGCAGGCAGACAATCTGGCGGCGCTTCTTGAGCCTTTGCTACTGGTCGTGACAGGTCTGATTATTGGCACGCTGGTGGTGGCAATGTATCTGCCGATTTTCCATCTGGGGGATGCAATGAGCGCGGGGTAACGCTGGCGCACGGACGCGCGCCAGCCGTAGCCGTCAGAGGCTATTGAAAACGCGGTTTTCCTGCTCCTGAACGCGGATAAACGTCGTGCGTTTAGTCAGCTCTTTCAGGCGGGAAGCCCCAACGTAGGTGCAGGCAGAACGCAGTCCGCCGAGGATATCGCGCGCCGTGTTTTCGACCGGACCACGCAGTGGTAGCTTAACGGTTTTGCCTTCCGCCGCACGGTATTTCGCGACACCACCCACGTGACGGGTCATCGCGGATTCAGAGCTCATTCCGTAGAATAGCATGAATTTCTCGCCGTTCTCTTCCACCACGGTACCGCCGCTCTCTTCGTGGCCTGCCAGCATGCCGCCGAGCATCACGAAATCCGCGCCGCCGCCGAAGGCTTTCGCGACATCGCCTGGCATGGTGCAGCCACCGTCGCTGATGATCTGGCCGCCCAGACCGTGCGCAGCGTCAGCGCATTCAATTACCGCAGACAGCTGCGGATAACCCACACCGGTTTTCACGCGCGTGGTGCAAACGGAGCCCGGGCCAATGCCCACTTTCACAATGTCGGCCCCGGAGAGGATCAGCTCTTCACACATTTCACCGGTCACCACGTTGCCCGCGATGATGGTTTTGGTTGGCCATGCTTCACGCGCCTTGCTGACGAACTGGACGAAATGCTCGGAATAACCATTTGCCACGTCAATGCAGACAAAATTCAGCGCCGGATTGGCGTTCAGGATCTGTTTGGTTTTCTCGAAATCTGCATCAGACGTACCGGTCGAGACCATCACATGCTTCACCACGTCAGCCGAGGCGGAGGCGACAAACGCATCCCACTCTTCAGCGCTGTAGTGTTTGTGTACCGCAGTAAGGATGTCGAATTGCGCCAGTGCGGTCGCCATCTCGAAGGTCCCGACGGTGTCCATGTTGGCCGCGATAATCGGCACGCCAGACCACGTCTGACCGGAATGCTTAAAGGTGAATTGACGTTCGAGTTCAACGTCTGAGCGACTTTTCAGTGTAGAGCGTTTAGGGCGGATAAGAACGTCTTTGAAACCTAACTTCAGATCTTCTTCGATACGCATGTGCGGATTCCTGGGGTTAGAGGCAAATATATTAAAAGCACAACTCCAGTGACGCTATCATACGCACTAATACCTGCTCCGCAAGACTGCGAAATTCTCTTTTTTTACGCTACAATCCTATAAATTTACCTGGTAAAAAGCGGGTAAAGAGAGCTAAACATTGGCTGTTGTAAGTTTGAATTTTAAGCAACTGATTTTAAAACTGAATAATTCCCAGGATCTGATTTAATGGGGTATATCGTCGCATTAACCGGCGGCATCGGTAGTGGTAAAAGCACCGTTGCGCACGCGTTTGCTCGTCTCGGCATCACGATTATCGACGCCGATATCATTGCCCGTCATGTGGTAGAACCCAATACACCCGCCTTAAACGCCATCGAAGCGCATTTTGGTCGCCGTGTGATACAGGCTGACGGCACCCTGAATCGTCGGCAGCTGCGTGAGTACATATTTTCCGATCCAGCGGAAAAAGCCTGGCTTAATGCCCTGCTCCACCCCATTATCCACCAGGAAACTCAGCGTCAAATTGCCGCAGCCCGTTCGCCCTATGTGTTGTGGGTCGTCCCGTTACTGGTGGAAAATCAGCTTCAGAATAAAGCAGACAGAACGCTGGTGATTGACGTTTCCCGCGAAACGCAAATCCAGAGAACCATGGCGCGTGACCATGTTTCACGCGAACATGCTGAACAAATTCTTGCCGCACAGGCCACGCGCGAAGCGCGCCTCGCCGTTGCGGATGATGTTATTGATAATAACGGCGCACCAGATGCCATTGCATCGGATGTTGCTCGTCTGCACGCGCAGTATCTGACCTTCGCCGCGCAGGCCGTTGCACAGGAAAAACCATAATGTCGACTCATATCCTTTTTGAGCACCCGCTTAACGAAAAAATGCGTACCTGGCTACGCATAGAATTTCTTATTCAACAGCTTTCACAACATCTGCCTGTCAACGATCACGCCACCGCGCTGCATTTTTTCCGCAACGTGGGCGATCTGCTGGATGTGATTGAACGCGGTGACGTCCGCACTGAGCTGTTGAAAGAGCTGGAGCGCCAGCAGCGTAAATTACAGGCCTGGGCCGAAGTACCGGGCGTGGATCAAAGTCGAATTGACGCTTTACGCCAGCAGCTGAAAAACAGCAGCACGACGCTGATGGCCGCGCCGCGCGTTGGCCAGTTTTTACGAGAGGATCGTCTGATTGCGCTGGTGCGCCAGCGCCTGAGCATACCGGGCGGTTGCTGTAGCTTTGACCTGCCAACGCTGCATATGTGGTTGCACATGCCGCAGGAACAGCGCGATCGCCAGGTGAACAGCTGGCTGGGCAGCCTGGAGCCGATGAATCAGACGTTATCCTTGATCCTCGATCTTGTGCGTAACTCTGCCCCGTTCCGCAAACAAACCAGTCTCAACGGTTTCTATCAGGATAACGGCGACGACGCCGATCTTCTGCGCCTGAATCTGTCTCTTAGCGAGCAGCTTTACCCGCAAATTTCCGGACATAAAAGCCGTTTCGCGATCCGCTTTATGCCGCTGGACAGTGAACATGGCACCGTGCCGGAACGCCTCGATTTTGAACTGGCCTGTTGTTAAGGAGTGCCGATGTCTGACGTAACCACCGTAAACTGCCCAACCTGTGGGAAAACTGTCGTCTGGGGAGAAGTGAGTCCATTTCGCCCATTCTGCTGCAAGCGCTGTCAGCTTATAGACCTGGGCGAATGGGCGGCGGAAGAGAAACGCATTCCGAGCGAAGGCGATCTCTCGGATAGCGATGACTGGAGCGAAAACCAGCAGTAACGTTCAAAGCCTGCTGGCGCTTCGCGTAGCAGGCCTACGGTTGTGCAACCAGCCGAAGGATCACAGGCTCATTGGCGGGCGGAAATTTTTCCGCATCGCTGGCCTGAAGCTCAATCCAGTTACCCGGCTGCCCCTCTTTACCCCACGGTTCACCTTCCCAGCTTTCCACCAGCCAGAACCACAGCGTGATGTGACGATCCGGAAACTGGTACTCCAGCTTATCGAACAGCGTTGCGCCAAGCGGGGTGATCCCCACCTCTTCCTGAAGCTCACGCACCAGCGCCTGCTCCGGCGTTTCACCTGATTCGATTTTCCCGCCGGGGAATTCCCATTTGTTGGCCATGTGCGCATCGGCGGCACGTTGGGTAATGAAGATCTGGTTTTGCGGGTTGCGAATGATCCCGACAGCAATTTGCAGTGTTTTCATCATGTCACTTCCATAAAAAAGGCGCAGATATCTGCGCCTTTTCAGTTTGTTATGTTCTTAGCTCAGACGGCCGTGGCACGCCTTGTATTTTTTGCCGGAACCGCATGGGCACGGATCGTTACGACCAACTTTACGATCGCCCGTCTGCGCTGCGATTGCTGCTGCGGCTTCGCTCTCATCGGTCTGATGGCTCAACTGCTGCATCTGTGCCAGACGCTCAGCTTCTTCACGACGCTGCTGCTCCATCGCTTCCACTTCTTCCGGCATACGCACCTGAACTTTGCTCAGAGTGCTGATAACTTCATACTTCAGCGACTCCAGCATGGCAGCAAACATGGAGAAGGATTCACGCTTGTACTCCTGCTTCGGATCTTTCTGCGCATAACCTCGCAGGTGGATACCCTGACGCAAGTAGTCCATTGCCGCCAGGTGCTCTTTCCACAGGGAGTCCAGGGTCTGCAACATTACGCCTTTCTCGAAGTGACGCATCATCTCTGCGCCAACCACTTCTTCCTTACGCTTGTAGACGTCCAGCGCGGTTTCGTAGATACGCTCGCGCAGGGTCTCTTCGTGCAGCTCAGGCTCTTTGTCCAGCCACTCTTTGATTGGCAGTTCGAGATCGAAGTCGTTTTTCAGACGTTCCTGCAAGCCTTCGATATCCCACATTTCTTCCAGAGACTGCGGTGGAATATGAGCGTCGATAGTGGCTTTGAACACATCTTCGCGAATGCTGTTGATGGTTTCGCTCACGTCGGACACGTCCAGCAGTTCGTTACGCTGGGTGTAGATCGCACGACGCTGGTCGTTGGCAACGTCATCATATTCCAGCAGCTGCTTACGAATATCGAAGTTGCGGCTTTCCACTTTACGCTGGGCGTTGGCAATCGCTTTGGTAACCCACGGGTGCTCGATCGCTTCGCCAGGTTTCATGCCCAGTTTACGCATCATGCCGGACACACGGTCAGAGGCGAAAATACGCATCAGCGCATCTTCCATAGACAGATAGAAGCGGGAAGAACCGGCATCACCCTGACGACCCGCACGACCGCGCAGCTGGTTATCGATACGACGAGATTCGTGACGCTCGGTACCAATGATGTGCAGACCACCGGATGCCAGCACCGCGTCGTGACGCACTTGCCAGTCGGCTTTGATCTGCGCGATTTGCTCTGGGGTTGGGTTTTCCAGCTCCGCCACTTCAGCCTGCCAGCTACCGCCGAGCATAATATCGGTACCACGACCCGCCATGTTGGTGGCGATGGTTACGGCTGCCGGGTAACCCGCCTGCGCAACGATATCTGCTTCTTTAGCGTGGAACTTGGCGTTCAGAACGTTGTGTTTGATGCCTGCTTTAGTCAGCTCGTTAGACACCACTTCGGACTTCTCGATGGAGATGGTCCCCACCAGTACCGGCTGGCCCTTCGCGGTACGTTCGCGAATATCTTCGATGATCGCCTGAATTTTTTCCGCTTCAGTCATGTATACCAGGTCCGGCATATCCTTACGGATCATCGGACGGTTGGTAGGTACTACCACGGTATCCAGCTTATAGATGGAGCTAAACTCAAACGCTTCGGTATCTGCGGTACCGGTCATCCCCGCCAGCTTCTCGTACAGACGGAAGTAGTTCTGGAAGGTGATGGATGCCAGCGTCTGGTTTTCGTTCTGAATATCCACGCCTTCTTTGGCTTCCACGGCCTGGTGCAGGCCATCGGACCAGCGACGTCCCTGCATAGTACGGCCGGTGTGTTCATCGACGATGATGACTTCCCCGTCTTTAACGATGTAGTCAACGTCGCGGGTGAACAGCGCGTGCGCGCGCAGTGCAGCCGTTACGTGGTGCATCAGCATGATGTTGCTCGGGGAGTACAGAGACTCGCCCTCTTCCATAATGCCTTCAGCAACCAGCAGCTCTTCGATTTTCACCAGGCCGCGTTCGGTCAGGTTGACCTGACGCGCTTTTTCATCAACGGAGAAGTGACCTTCACCCTGGAAGGTATCGGAGTCTTCTTTCTCCTGACGCAGCAGGTGAGGAATGATTTTGTCGACTTTACGGTACATCTCGGAGCTGTCTTCGGCAGGGCCGGAGATGATCAGCGGGGTACGCGCTTCATCGATCAGAATGGAGTCAACCTCATCCACCAGCGCATAGTGCAGTTTACGCTGGACGCGCTCTTCCGGGCTGAACGCCATGTTGTCACGCAGGTAGTCGAAGCCGTATTCGTTGTTGGTGCCGTAAGTGATGTCCGCGTTGTAGGCTTCACGCTTGGCAGGTGCCGGCAGGCCGGACATGTTAATGCCCACGGTCATGCCGAGGAATTCGAACAGTGGACGGTTGTTTTCGGCGTCGCGCTGCGCCAGATAGTCGTTGACGGTAACAACGTGAACACCCTTACCCGTCAGCGCATTCAGGTAAGCCGGCAGCGTTGCAGTCAGGGTTTTACCTTCACCGGTACGCATTTCCGCGATGCAGCGCTCGTTGAGCACCATCCCGCCCAGCAGCTGCACGTCGAAGTGACGCATGCCGAACACGCGTTTACTGGCCTCACGTACTACGGCAAAGGCTTCCGGGATCAGGCTTTCTAAGGTTTCGCCTTTCTCCAGACGCGCACGGAACTCCGCGGTTTTTGCTTTCAGCTCATCATCAGAGAGCTTCTCCATCGCCGGTTCCATACCGTTGATGACGTTTACCGCTTTGCGCATGCGGCGCAGGGTACGATCGTTACGACTACCAAAAACTTTGGTTAACAATTTGATTAGCATAATAAATTCTCAAACGCCCCAGTCGGGCAGATAAATTAAGGTATTGAAAAAGGTTAATTTAGCTGAGGCGTTGAGGCCCGGCACGGATGCCGTGAACCTGGCTAATCCATGTCGAAACAGAGAAGGATGCAGGGGAAACAAAATCCGTTTTCGCCGTCTGATTCACGGTCACTGGCGGCTGGTTGTCCTGCGTCAGAAGCGCATTAAGCGTATCGAGCAGAGCAAGGTGCTGAGCCTGGACCGGCAGCGTTTCTTCCGCAACAGGCATCGTCTGCGGCGCCATCGCGAACGACAGATGGCGGATAACCGTGCGAATCGCGTGCTGCTGCCAGTAATCAACGGAGAAATTGGGACGACGGCTGGCTTCAAGCCATGCGAGATTAGTGAAGTTAACCCGTGTGGTGAGATCGTGTTTAGTCGTCGTGGAACGTGCTGGCGTCGCCGCGTCTGCGCTGTTGCTGAGCACAGGCAAGCCGAGACTCGCCGCGACCATCCCCAATAAGAGATGCGGCCAGAAGTAACGTCTGCCAAATTGTCGCCAGCGCGTCAGTATTCCGCTCACTTGCTCCACCACGTTCGCCCGCCAGTGCAGGCTGAGTTTAGTTATTCTTTTTTAGCGCCCAGATATTACCACTAAAGCCAATACACGGCAGCAGGAATGACACCTTGCAGCAGGTAAAAACGGTCAATAATGCAGCGAACACACCGTTATTCGGCACCCGACACAGGCCAGGGGTGAAAGGGACAAATTAAAGAAGGGCAGAAATAAAAACGACTGGCTTCCCTGGTCGGAGAGAGTACCAGGTGAACCAGTCGCTTTTCTTACGAAACGGGTTTAACCGTTACGCCAGGACCATAGTCGGTGCTTTGAACGCCAGCGGCAGTTCAGCTTCGTCTTCGAAGGTCACATATTCCCAGGCTTCCTGTTTTGCCAGGACGGCCTGCAACAGTTTGTTGTTCAGTGCATGACCGGATTTAAACGCGGTAAAGGCACCAATGATGTTGTGACCACACATGAAGAGGTCGCCGATCGCGTCCAGCATTTTGTGACGAACAAATTCATCTTCAAAACGCAGGCCGTCTTCGTTCAGTACGCGATAATCGTCAACAACGATGGCACAATCGAAGCTGCCGCCCAGGCACAGGCCGCGGGATTGCAGATATTCGATATCACGCATAAAGCCGAAGGTACGTGCTCGGCTGATCTGGCGCATGAACGCATCCGCAGAGAAGTTCATCGCATAGCGCTGGGTGCTGGAGTCAATCGCCGGATGGTTAAAATCGATGGTGAAGTCCAACGAAAAACCATTGTACGGTTTGAATTCAGCCCATTTGTCGCCATCTTCGACGCGAACGGTCTCTTTAATGCGAACAAATTTCTTCGCGCAGTTCAGTTCTTCGATGCCGGCATCCAGCAACAAATAAACGAACGGAGCAGCACTCCCGTCCATGATCGGGATTTCTGGCGCATCGACTTCAACCATAATGTTGTCGATACCCAGACCCGCCAGGGCGGCGTTCAGGTGCTCTACGGTAGAAATCCGCACGTCATGCTCGTTCACCAGACAAGTACAGAGCATAGTATCACGCACAGATTTGGCATCGGCCGGAAAATCTACCGGTGGATTCAAGTCGGTGCGACGATAGATGACCCCGGTATTGGCCGGCGCAGGGCGTAACGTCAGTGTGACTTTCTTGCCGGTATGTAAACCGACACCCGTCGCCTGAACGATACGTTTAAGTGTCCTTTGTTTGATCATCGTATAATCTCGCCAAATTAACTATCCAACCGAGAGTGTATATCACTAACGGTGGGCCAGTTTAGCACAAAGAGCGCAAATCCCCAAATTCCAGCCAATTCTTAGTCAGCTTGCTTACGCAGGAACGCCGGGATATCCAGATAATCTGGCTCTTTTGCCGTTTGTGGAGTCGGGTCGTTCACCACTTTCGCAGCGGGTTTTTGCTCCTGAGTCAGAGGCGCCATACCGTGCTGCTGGTAACGATCCATAACCGGCTGCTGAGTCTGTTTGTTAGTCACCAAGGTGATCTCAGGACGCTTGTCCATACCGATACCGGTGGCCACAACGGTCACACGCAGTTCGTCGTTCATTTCCGGATCAAGGGAGGTACCGATAACGACGGTCGCGTTGTCAGAGGCGAATGCACGGATGGTGTTACCCACGGTTTCGAACTCATCCAGACGCAGGTCAAAGCCAGCGGTAATGTTGACCAGCACGCCGCGCGCGCCAGACAGATCGATATCTTCCAGCAGTGGAGAGGAGATCGCCATTTCAGCAGCTTCTTCCGCACGGTCTTCGCCGCTCGCCACGCCAGAGCCCATCATCGCGTAGCCCATCTCGGACATCACGGTACGAACGTCTGCAAAGTCGACGTTCATCAGGCCAGGACGGGTAATCAGTTCAGCAATACCCTGAACCGCGCCTTTCAGCACGTCGTTTGCCGCGCCAAAGGCGTCCAGCAGAGAGATACCGCGACCCAGCACTTTCAGCAGCTTGTCGTTCGGAATGGTAATCAGAGAGTCCACGTGCTTGGACAGCTCGGTGATACCCTGCTCCGCGAAAGCCATACGCTTCTTACCTTCAAAGTTGAAAGGCTTGGTCACGACAGCAACGGTCAGAATACCTAAATCTTTAGCGACTTCCGCCACAACGGGTGCTGCACCGGTACCTGTACCGCCGCCCATACCCGCTGCGATGAAGACCATGTCTGCACCGTCCAGTGCAGCGCGCAGCGCTTCACGATCTTCTTCAGCCGCGTTGCGGCCCACTTCCGGGTTAGCCCCTGCTCCCAGACCTTTGGTGATGCCACCACCGATCTGAATCGTCTGGCCAACAGCCGTTTTACGCAGCGCCTGCGCATCGGTGTTCACCGCGAAGAATTCAACACCTTCGATGCGCTCGCGCACCATGTGCTCTACGGCGTTACCGCCGCCGCCACCGACGCCGATGACTTTAATCACCGCGTCGTTGGTTAATTCCATAGGTTCAAACATAATCTCTCTCTCCGTTGTGCCTGTCGCCCGAGACCGCTAATTCTCTCCGGTCTCTTAAAAAAATTAAAATTCTTTTCGCAGCCAGGTGTTAAGTCGTTTGACCCACGACCCCACCGAGACGCGTTTTTCCACCTCTGCCTCACCACTTAAATGGGACTCTTTCCCGTAGTGCAGCAGGCCCACCGCCGTTGAATAGTACGGCTCCTGGGCATAATCCGTTAAACCGGTGATATTCAGCGGCGCACCGATACGCACCTGCGTATGGAACACGCGCTGAGCGCAGGCCGCAAGACCTTCAATTTGCGCTGCCCCGCCGGTTAATACAATCCCCGCCGCGAGATGATGTTTCACACCCTGCTGGCGAAGCTGTTCCTGTAACTGCAAAATCTCTTCGTTGACCAGGTTGAGCAGCTCGGTATAACGCGGCTCAATTACCTCTGCCAGCGTCTGGCGTTGCAGGCTGCGCGGCGGTCGACCGCCTACGCTCGGCACTTCAACGCTCTCGTCTTTGCCGACGATAGAGCCCAGCGCGCAACCATGGCGCACTTTAATCGCCTCTGCATCGCTCGGTGGCGTACCAAAGGCGTAAGCGATATCGCTGGTAACCACATTCCCGGCGTACGGGATCACTTTGGTGTGGCGTAACGCACCGCCGGTATAGACAGCCATGTCCATTGTACCACCACCAATATCGACCACACAGACGCCCAGTTCACGTTCGTCTTCGGTCAGCACGGAATAGCTCGCGGCAAGTCCGGCGAAAATGAGTTGGTCAACTTTCAGGCCACAACGTTCAACGGCTTTTACAATGTTCTTCGCCATATCGTTGTGACATGTGATCAGGTGCACTTTTGCCTGCATACGCACGCCCGACAGACCGACCGGATTCTTGATGCCTTCCTGGTAGTCGATCGCGTATTCCTGCGGGATCACATGCAGCACACGGTGCTCGTCGCGAACACGCACGGATTTCGCCGTGTGGACAACGTTCTCAACGTCTTCCTGCGTCACTTCTTCTTCGGAAATCGGCACCATACCGATTTCATTCTGGCAGCTGATATGCTTACCAGAAAGGGCCAGATAGACAGAGGAAATTTGGCAATCTGCCATCAATTCAGCCTGGTCGATGGCGCGCTGAACGCATTTCACCACCGACTCAAGGTCGTTTACCCCACCTTTATCCATACCACGGGAGGGGCAGCTGCCCACGCCAATGATATTGACCATACCGTCGGGCAGAACTTCCCCTACCAAAGCGGCAACCTTCGCGGTGCCAATCTCCAGTCCTACTACCAATTTTCTGTCCGTCGACTTGATCATTGTTGTTCTGCCTGTACCTGTGCCTGATTTTGTTGCTGATTAGGTTCCTCGACCGGAGCCGGCTCCCAACCGACTGCTGCGCCTGAGTCATAGCGCAAATCAACGTAGCTTATCCGTTTGCCATCCGTCTGCGCCTGCTGCTGTAAAACCGGGTAAAGTTCGACAAAACGCGCCAGACGTTTCATTGTATCGCCGCGGCCAAGGTTGAGCTTGATGCCATTCGTTAAGGTCAACTGCCAGGAACGGCGCGCCGTCATCGCAGCATCTTTTAACGTAAAGCGATCCTTAGCCAGCACCTGCCCCATCTCACGAAAACCCTGCAATACTTCGTTTTCGCTGCCTTCCGGCCCATACAACATCGGTAAATTCTGCTTGTTGACACGATCGCTCGGGACGCTGAACGAATTTCCGTCTACATCAACCATATGCTGATCATTCCAACGCGCAATCGGCACATATTCAACCAGATGAATCTTCAATTCATCAGGCCATTGCTTTCTGACACTTGCCTGTTTTATCCACGGCAGACGTTCAATCTGACTCTGAATAATGTTGACGTCCTGCGTCATAAAGGTGCCAGGCGACCCAAGCGCCAGAATCGACTGGCGAATATCATCGTTACGCGTGTAGTGTCGCTCCCCGGTCACCACCAGCTTTGAAAGCGGCAACCGCTGCGCATCTTCCATCCAGCCCAGCACCATCCAGCCGCTGATAAACACGGTGCACAGCACCCCGAGCAGGAAGATGATCCCTGCAAGACGCGTTCCATTACTCCGGCGCGAAGAGGAATATTCTTCTTCGTCATCGCGGTTGCGCGTGTTCAATGCAGCCTGAGACATATCAGCCCGCCTGGTCCAAAATACGTACAACTAATTGCGAGAAGCTCATTCCCGCCTGACGCGCCGCCATCGGCACAAGGCTATGGCTGGTCATACCCGGAGACGTGTTTGCTTCCAGCAGATAAAATTGCCCGTCACCGTCAAGCATGACGTCAATGCGTCCCCAGCCACGACATCCCAGAACATTCCACGCTTTAAGCACCAGAGACTGTAATTCGGCTTCACGCTCTGCTTCAAGACCCGCTGGGCAGAAATATTGCGTCTCATCAGAGAGATACTTCGCCTCATAATCATAGAAGACTCCGGCGGGTTGGATGCGAATTGACGGTAAAATTTCTTCGCCAAGCATCGCGACGGTAAATTCCGGCCCGCTAAGCCATTTTTCAATCAGAACTTCTTCATCATGTTGAAATGCCAGTGCTAAAGCGTCAGCCAAATCTACAGCTTTATCAACTTTGGACATTCCCACGCTCGACCCTTCACGGCTCGGCTTAACAATAACCGGTAAGCCCAGTGCCGCAATGCGTGTATTAACGCTGTCCGACAGACCCAATTCATATTCACGACGCGTCAGTGCAACCCATGGCGCAACGGGCAGGCCCGCGCCCTGCCACAGCAGTTTGCTGCGCAGTTTATCCATGGAGATGGCGGATGCCATCACGCCGCTGCCGGTGTACGGTATACCGATCAGCTCCAGCAGCCCCTGCAACGTGCCGTCTTCACCACCGCGGCCGTGCAACGCGATGAAGGCTTTATCGAAGCCCATCGCTTTCAGCTGCGTGACGTCCACCTCTTTCGGATCAACCGGATGCGCGTCCACGCCACCTTCACGCAGGCCCGCCAGCACGGCAGCGCCCGAATTCAGAGAAACCTCGCGTTCGGCGGAAGTGCCGCCAAACAGGACAGCAATCTTATCAGCCATGACGCTCGTCCTCCTGAGTTTGCGGCTTCAGTTTGATTTCAGCTAAGGTACGGGCGATTTTGCCGATATTTCCCGCGCCCTGAATCAGGATCAGATCGTTACCCGTCAGGACCGGGGCAAGCATTTCAGCCACCTGCGCCGGGTCGGGAACCAGAATAGGATCCACTTTACCGCGTCCACGGATGGTACGACATAAAGAACGACTGTCCGCACCCGGAATCGGCGTTTCACCCGCAGCATAAACATCCAGCATCAGCAGGGTATCAACCTGAGAAAGGACGTTGGCAAAATCGTCATACAGATCGCGGGTACGCGTGTAACGGTGCGGCTGGAAGATCATGACCAGATTCTTTTCCGGCCAACCCGCACGTGCCGCTTTGATGGTTGCGTCCACTTCCGTCGGATGGTGACCGTAGTCATCCACCAGCATCGCAGACCCTGGCTTACCGTTTACCGGCTCCAGTGGGAATTCACCGAGGAAGTCGAAACGACGGCCCGTCCCCTGGAAGCTCTCCAGTGCACGCAGGATCGCTTCATCGTCAATGCCTTCTTCTGTCGCAACAGCCACCGCCGCCGCCGCATTCAGGGCGTTGTGACGTCCCGGCGCGTTCAGGGTGACATGCAGCAGGTCTTTATCCTGACGCGCGAGGGTGAAATGCCCCTGCGCACCGATCTGTTTGTAATCTTCTACGCGTACATCCGCGTCTTCGCTGAAGCCGTAGGTCGTAATTTGACGCCCGACGCGCGGCAGCAGTTCGCGAATAACCGGATCGTCCACGCACATCACCGCACGGCCATAGAACGGCAGGTTGTGCAGGAAGTTAATAAAGGTCTGCTTTAAGTTCTCGAAGTCACCCTGGTAAGTGTCCATATGGTCAGCTTCGATGTTGGTGACGATCGCCACCATCGGCTGTAGATGCAGGAACGACGCGTCGCTCTCATCCGCTTCCGCAATCAGATAACGGCTATGGCCCAGACGCGCATGCACGCCAGCGGCTTTCACCAGACCACCGTTAACGAACGTCGGGTCGAGACCCGCTTCCGCATAAATGCTGGAGACCATCGCTGTTGTGGTGGTTTTACCGTGCGTGCCGGCCACCGCAATGCCGTGACGGAAACGCATCAGTTCCGCCAGCATTTCCGCGCGACGGATCACCGGAATGCGCGCCTCATGCGCCGCAACGATTTCCGGGTTATCCGCGGAGATAGCGCTGGACACCACAACCACGCTCGCATCGCTCACGTTTTCCGGGCGATGATTGAAATAGATAGTCGCCCCCAGCGACGCCAGCTGCTGCGTAACAGGGTTTGGCGCCAGGTCAGACCCGCTGATCTGATAGCCTTCGTTAGCTAACACTTCGGCAATACCGCCCATGCCAGCACCACCGATGCCGACAAAGTGAATGTGCCGGACGCGACGCATCTCGGGCACGATAGAACGCAGTTTTGCCAGTTGTTGTGTATTCATTCTCTAAACGCCATCGACTACTTCAAAAAAATCGTGCAGCGCAACACGCGCTGCGAGAATTATGCCTGGGCTGCCAGGCTCACTTCTTTTGCCACCCGTTCCGTTGCATCCGGGATAGCGGTCGCGCGTGCGCGTTGCGCCATCTCCAGTAATACATCCCGGTTCCAGCCCGCCAGGGTAGTGGCGACCGCATCAGCGGTAAATTGTGGCTGCTCAAAAATCTTCGCGGCACCCGCTTTTTCAAGCGGCAGCGCATTCCAGTACTGCTGTCGATCTTTGTGCTGGAACGGCACAAACAGCGCCGGTAAACCGGCGGCGGCGATTTCGCTCACCGTCAGCGCGCCCGAGCGACAGACCACGACATCGGCCCATGCATAGGCTGCGGCCATATCATCAATAAATTCAGTTACTTTATGCTGCGGCTGACCTTCCTGCGCGTAGGCCTGCTCAACGGTCTGCTGAGCGCCCTTCCCGCTCTGGTGCCAGATGGTCACTGCATCACCCAGTTTTGCCGCAACCTGCGGCATCGTCTGGTTTAAAATACGCGCGCCCTGGGAACCGCCGACGACCAGCACCCGCACCGGCCCTTCACGACCCGCCAGACGCGTATCTGGCAGCGCCAGCGCCAGCACGTCCACACGTACCGGATTCCCTACGACATCCGCTTTCGGGAATGCCCCGGGGAAGGCCTGCATAACTTTGGTGGCGATTTTTGCCAGCCATTTGTTGGTCAAACCGGCAATACCGTTCTGCTCATGCAGAACAACGGGGATCCCTAATGACCACGCCGCCAGTCCGCCAGGGCCGGAAACGTAACCGCCCATGCCCAGAACGACGTCAGGCTTAAAGCGCTTCATGATGGCGCGCGCCTGACGCCAGGCATTGAAAATGCGCACCGGCGCCAGCAGCAGCGCCTTGATCCCTTTGCCACGAAGGCCAGAAATACGAATAAAGTCGATCTCGATACCGTGCTTAGGTACCAGGTCGGCTTCCATGCGGTCTGCGGTTCCCAGCCAGCGTACCTGCCAGCCCTGTTCCATTAAATGGTGCGCAACCGCCAGCCCCGGGAACACGTGTCCACCGGTACCGCCTGCCATCACCATTAACCGCTTCGGTTGATTCATCGTGAACCTCGTGTAAACGCCTGAGCTTTCTCCAGACGCGTTTCATAATCTATGCGTAACAAAAACATGATGGCCGTCGACATGATCAACAGACTCGAACCACCATAACTGATCAACGGTAACGTCAGACCTTTAGTCGGCAACATACCCGCTGCCGCCCCAACGTTTACCAGTGCCTGGAAGCTAAACCAGATACCAATAGAGCAGGCCAGGAAACCGGAGAAGCGGTGATCGATCTCCAGCGCTTTCCGGCCAATCGACATGGCGCGGAAAGCGACGAAGAATACCATTAATAGCGCCAATACCACACCGATATAACCCAGTTCTTCCCCAATAATGGAGAAGATGAAGTCGGTGTGCGCCTCCGGTAAATACTCCAGTTTTTGCACCGAGTTGCCCAGGCCTTGGCCCCAGACTTCGCCGCGGCCAAACGCCATCAGCGACTGCGTCAGCTGGTAACCGCTGCCGAACGGATCTTCCCATGGGTTCCAGAACGAGGTCACACGGCGGATACGGTAGGGTTCGGCGAGGATCAGCAGCACCACCGCCGAAATCCCCATCCCGATGATGGCAATGAACTGCCACAGTTTTGCGCCCGCCAGGAACAGCATCGCCAGCGTAGTGACAAACAGTACGACTACCGTACCGAGGTCGGGCTGCGCCAGCAGCAGGATCGCGAGGACCAGAATCACGCCCATCGGTTTTAAGAAGCCGCGAAGGTTGTTACGGACTTCGTCAACTTTACGCACCAGGTAGTTAGCCAGGTAGCAGAACAACGACAGTTTGGTGAACTCCGCCGGCTGAATACGCAGTGGGCCAAAGGCAATCCAGCGTGATGCCCCGTTAACGGAGCTCCCGACAACCAGCACGATCAACAGCATGATGATTGAGGCGATGAGCATGGCCGTACTGTGCCGCTGCCAGAACGACATTGGCAGGCGTAAGGTGATCAGCGCCAGGCAGAACGCGAGAATGATGTAAAGCCCGTCACGCTTGGCAAACAGGAACGGGTCGTTTGCCAGACGCTGTCCGACAGGCATTGACGCCGAGGTGACCATAATAAAGCCGATCGCTGCCAGCCCCAGCGTGAGCCAGAACAGCGTGCGGTCGTACATGATCAGGCTGTCGGAATCTTTATCCCGTGAAGCCATCACCCAGCCTTTCAGCGCCGTAAACAGCCATACCAGGATACCAAATCCTGGCAGGCGCGGCATTTTCAGGCGAGGGAGAGATAAACGCATCAGCCTAACTCCTTCGCCAGGCGGGTAAAGACATCACCCCGCTGTTCGAAATTCTTGAATTGATCGAGGCTGGCACAGGCTGGTGAGAGCAGCACCATATCGCCGGGCTTCACGCGTGGGGCAATAAGACGCATCGCCTGCTCCATGGTCTCGGTTTGCTCGGCGACCTCAGGACGCAACGCCGCCAGCTCGCTACCATCGCGGCCAAAGCAATACAGGCGCACGTTATCACCGTTGAGGTACTGCTTCAGCGAGGAGAAGTCAGCCGATTTACCGTCGCCGCCCAGCAGCAGGTGCAGCGTGCCATCAACGTGCAGACCGTTCAGTGCCGCCTCGGTGCTACCCACGTTGGTCGCTTTGGAATCGTTAATCCAGCGTACGCCGTTGTGCTCCAGCGCAAGCTGGAACCGGTGCGCCAGGCCGGTAAAGGTGGTCAGCGCCTTCAGGCTTGAAGATCGCGGCAGGCCAACGGCATCCGCCAGCGCCAGCGCCGCCAGGGCATTGGTGTAGTTATGCTGGCCGGAGAGCATCATCTCTTTCACGTTCAGCACTTTCTCACCTTTCACCCGCAGCCAGGTTTCGCCCTGCTGACGGTTAAGGTGATAGTCACCCATATTAATACCAAAGCTAATGCAGCGATCGTCTGCGCCGCGCACCGGCATGGTGAGTGCATCATCGGCATTCACCACGCAAACTTTGGCATTTTCATAAACGCGCAGTTTGGCCGCACGGTATTGCTGCAAGCCGAACGGGTATCTGTCCATATGATCTTCGGTGACGTTTAAGATCGTCGCCGCCGCCGCATGCAGGCTTGAAGTGGTTTCCAGCTGGAAGCTGGAAAGCTCAAGGACGAACAGCTCGCACCCTTTATCAAGCAACATCAGAGCGGGCAGACCAATGTTACCGCCCACGCCGACATTTTTGCCCGCCGCCTTCGCCATTTCCCCCACCAGCGTGGTGACGGTGCTTTTACCGTTCGAACCGGTAATGGCGACGATCGGCGCCTGCGCCTCCCGGCAGAACAGTTCGATATCGCCGACAATCTCAACGCCTGCATCCGCGGCGGCGCTCAGGGAAGGATGCGCCAGCGCCATACCGGGGCTGGCAACAATCAGATCGGCGGCCAGCAGCCACTCATCATTCAGACCACCCAGGTGGCGTTCAACCTGCTCCGGCAGCTTGTCCAGACCCGGCGGAGAGACGCGCGTATCCATCACGCGCGGCGTCACGCCACGCGCAAGGAAAAAGTCCACGCAGGAGAGGCCGGTGAGGCCCAACCCGATGATAACGACTTTTTTGCCCTGGTAATCTGCCATGATTAACGTACCTTCAGCGTTGCCAGGCCAATCAGCACCAGCATCAGCGAAATAATCCAGAAGCGCACAATGACGCGCGGCTCCGGCCAGCCTTTCAGTTCATAGTGGTGGTGAATCGGTGCCATACGGAAGATGCGCTGACCGCGCAGCTTGAAGGAACCGACCTGCAAAATCACCGACAGCGTCTCAACCACAAACACACCGCCCATGATTACCAGCAGGAACTCCTGACGCAGCAGCACGGCGATAATACCCAGTGCGCCGCCCAGCGCCAGTGAACCGACGTCGCCCATAAAGACCTGCGCCGGATAGGTGTTGAACCACAGGAAGCCCAGCCCCGCCCCGACAATCGCCGTACAGACGATCACCAGTTCCCCCGCGTGTCGCAGGTACGGAATGTGCAGGTAATTTGCAAAGTTCATGTTACCGGTCGCCCAGGCTACCAGCGCAAAACCGCCCGCGACAAACACGGTTGGCATGATGGCCAGGCCATCCAGACCATCGGTCAGGTTGACGGCGTTGCCGGTACCGACGATCACAAAGTAAGCCAGCAAAATGTAGAACAGCCCCAGCTGCGGCATCACGTCTTTGAAGAACGGCACCACCAGCTCGGTAGCCGGGGTGTCTTTTCCTGCCAGGTAAAGGGCAAAGGCCACGCCCAGCGCAATCACCGACATCCAGAAATACTTCCAGCGGGCGATCAAACCTTTGGTGTCTTTGCGTACGACTTTGCGGTAGTCATCAACAAAACCGATGATCCCGTAGCCAACCAGAACGGTCAGCACGCACCAGACGTAGGGGTTAGACGGATACGCCCACAGCAGCACGGACACCACAATCGCGGTCAGGATCATGATCCCGCCCATGGTCGGCGTACCCCGCTTGCTGAAGTGCGATTCCGGACCGTCGTTGCGCACAACCTGGCCGAAAGAGAGTTTTTGCAGACGGGCAATCATGCGCGGGCCCATCCACAGCGAGATGAACAGCGCAGTCAGCAGGCTGACGATGGCACGAAACGTCAGATAGGAAAAGACGTTAAAGCCTGAGTAATATTTGACCAAATGTTCGGCCAGCCAAACTAACATGTCCCGTTCTCCTGTAATGCGTGCACAACCTCTTCCATGGCGGCACTACGTGAACCTTTAACTAAAACAGTCACAATCTGTTTTTCTGTAATCAATGCCTTCAGGCGTTCGATCAGTGCAGATTTATCGGCAAAATGTTCGCCAACTTCACTGGCATCGGAAATGGCCTTGCTCAGCGGGCCTGCGCTCAATACGCGGTCAAGCCCGGCGGCTTTCGCCGCTTCACCCACCTGAATATGGCAGGCTTCGCTTTCATCACCCAGCTCGGCCATATCGCCCACAACCATCACGCGATAGCCCGGCATTTCAGACAAGACCTGCACGGCCGCCGTCATTGAGCCAACGTTAGCGTTGTAGGAGTCATCCAGCAGGAGCTTGTTTTCAGCCAGCTGGATCGGGAACAGACGCCCCGGCACGGCTTTTAAATTTGCCAGACCTGCTTTAATCGCCGCGTGTGAGGCACCTACCGCCATTGAGAGCGCTGCCGCAGCAAGCGCATTGGCGATGTTATGACGACCCGGCAGGGGCAGCAGCACGTCGATGTCGCCCGTTGGGGTTGTGAGGGTGAACTCGGTACCGTGTGACGTCACATGAATGTTGGTCGCCGAAAAATCACTGTTTGCCGCATTCGGTGAGAAGCGCCAGGTTTTACGTGAACCAATGATGCTCTGCCAGTTCAGCCAGTCGTTGTTATCGGCATTCATAATGGCGATGCCGTCATCCGGCAGGCCGGTATAAATTTCACCTTTCGCTTTCGCCACACCGGCCAGAGAACCAAAACCTTCAAGATGTGCCGCCGCCAGGTTATTCACCAGCGCCGCTTCCGGACGGGTCAGGCTCACGGTCCAGGCGATTTCGCCCTGATGGTTAGCCCCTAACTCAATCACCGCATATTCATGCTCGTGGGTCAGGCGCAGCAGCGTCATCGGCACACCGATGTCATTATTAAGGTTGCCCGCCGTATAAAGCGTGTTACCGCACTGGCTAAGGATCGCCGCCGTCATCTCTTTAACGGAGGTTTTGCCCGACGAGCCCGTCAGTGCCACGACGCGTGTTGGCACCTGCTGGCGAACCCATGCCGCCAGCTCGCCAAACGCCAGGCGCGTATCTTTCACCACAATCTGCGGCAAATCGATATCGAGCTTACGACTGACCAGCAGCGCGCCCGCGCCGTTATCTTTAGCCTGTTGCGCAAAATCGTGGGCGTCAAAACGTTCACCCTTCAGCGCCACAAACAGGCAGCCCGCCGTCACCTTACGGGTGTCGGTGGTTACAGCCTCGATGGTCAGATCCTGACCATGCAGCATCCCCTGCAATACCGCAGCGGCCTGGCTTAACGTAATGCTAATCATGCCACCACTCCCAGCAGACGCGCTGCCGTCACGCGGTCGGAGTAATCCAGACGACGATTGCCGACAATCTGATAATCTTCATGACCTTTACCGGCCAGCAGAACCACATCGTTCTCCTGCGCCTGCATAATGGCGTTAGTCACGGCCTCCGCACGGCCTTCGACCACGCGCGCACGTCCCGCATCCAGCATGCCCGCCAGAATGTCGTTGATAATGGCCCGCGGCTCTTCGGTACGCGGGTTGTCATCGGTTACCACGGGAATATCCGCGAACTGCTCAGCGATGGCGCCCATCAGCGGACGTTTGCCCTTGTCGCGATCGCCACCGCAGCCAAACACGCACCAGAGCTTGCCAGCGCAGTGCAGACGCGCCGCTTCCAGCGCTTTTTCCAGCGCATCCGGCGTGTGGGCGTAATCCACAACCACCGTCGGCTTGCCCGGCGCGCTAAACACTTCCATGCGGCCACAGACCGGTTGCAAACGCTCAGCCGTTTTCAGCAGATCCGCCATCGGGTAACCCAGCGCCAGCAGCGTCGCCAGCGCCAGCAGCAGGTTACTGACGTTAAAGGCCCCCATCAGGCGGCTTTCAATTTCACCTTCGCCCCAGATGGAAGCGAAGCGGATCGTCGCCCCACTATCGTGGTAGTTCACCTCGACCGCCTTCAGCCAGCGGCCGCGGCAGTTCGGATTAATGCGATCTTCCATCGACACCGCCACCGCATCTGGCAGTTTTTCCAGCCAGCGGCGACCGACTTCGTCGTCGGCGTTAATGATCGCCTGCCCGTGGTGGTGAGTGGAATAAAGCAGCCATTTCGCCGCTTCGTAGTGCTCCATATCACCATGATAATCAAGGTGATCGCGGCTCAGGTTAGTAAAGACAGAGGCAGCAAATTTCAGGGCCGCCACGCGATGTTGTACCAGACCATGGGAAGAGACTTCCATCGCAGCGAAGGTCGCCCCCTGCTCAGCGAGGCCCGCCAGCACACGCTGCACGTCAACCGCCGAGCCTGTAGTGTTTTCCGTCGGGCTTACTTTGCCCAGAAGACCGTTCCCCACCGTGCCCATGACGGCACCGGTTTCGCCCAGCAGCTGCGCCCACTGCGCCATCAGCTGAGTGGTGGTGGTTTTTCCGTTGGTTCCTGTCACGCCAACCAGCTGTAACTGGTCGGAAGGTTCGTTGTAAAAACGTCCTGCCAGCGCGGAGAGACGCTCATTCAGCTGGCTGAGATAGATGACCGGCACGCCGTGCATTTCACGGATCTCACCGTCTGTTGCCTCATCTTTGGCCTCAGCAATAATGGCAGCAACACCTTGCGCAATCGCCTGCGGGATATAACGACGCCCGTCCGCCTGATGACCCACCACTGCCACAAAAAGATCGCCAGAAGCCGCTACGCGGCTGTCCAGTACCATCTCTCGCAGTGCTCGCGCAGGTAGCATAGGCACCCACGGAGCAAGAAGGTCGCGCAAATTACGATCTGCCACCTGTTCCCTCGCCTTGATTAATTACAAATTCACTTTTTTCGCCCGTCGCCAGCGCATCCGGTTCAATGTTCATGGTGCGCAACACGCCGCCCATAATAGCCCCGAACACAGGCGCGGAGACGGCGCCGCCGTAGTATTTACCCGCCTGCGGATCGTTGATGACGACCACCAGTGCAAAACGCGGATTGCTTGCAGGCGCTACGCCTGCGGTATAGGCAATGTATTTGTTGATATAGCGGCCGTCCGGCCCCACTTTTTTCGCTGTACCAGTTTTAATGGCGATACGATAGCCCTTAATTGCGGCCTTCACGCCGCCACCGCCAGGTAACGCGACGCTTTCCATCATATGCACGACGGTACGAACGATAGATTCCGGGAAAACACGTTCCCCCGGAACCGGTGGATCAACTTTGGTGATCGACAGCGGACGATAAATGCCATAGCTGCCAATCGTTGCGTAGACTCGCGCTAACTGTAAGGGAGTTACCATTAGCCCGTAGCCGAAAGAGAAGGTGGCCCTCTCTATGTCAGACCACCGTTGTTTTTGAGGATATAAGCCACTGCGTTCTCCGACCAACCCCAAATTGGTCGCCTTTCCCAGCCCAAAACGTGAGTAAGTATCTACTAACGCTGAGGACGGCATCGCTAACGCCAGTTTTGACACACCGACGTTACTCGACTTCTGCAAGACCCCGGTCAGGGTCAGTTCGCTATAACGTGCCACGTCTTTGATTTCGTGACCGTTAATTCGATAAGGGATCGTATTCAGAACGGTATTTTCGTTGACGATGCCTCGCTGTAGAGCCGTCATCACCACCATGGGTTTTACGGTCGAACCGGGTTCAAACACATCGGTGATGGAGCGGTTACGCATTGCATCTTTTGCTGTACCGGCAAAATTATTCGGGTTGTATGAGGGGCTACTGGCCATCGCCAGCACTTCACCTGTCGCCACATCCACCAGCACGGCGCTGCCCGATTCCGCCTTGTTAAACGCGACGGCGTTGTTCAGTTCACGATAGACCAGCGCCTGCAAGCGTTCATCAATACTCAGGGCCAGGTTGTGCGCGGCCTGGCTGTCTGTCGAGGAAATGTCTTCAATGACGCGACCATAGCGGTCTTTACGCACGATTCGCTCGCCAGGCTGGCCGGTAAGCCACTTGTCGAAGCTTTTTTCAACGCCCTCAATCCCCTGGCTATCCACGTTGGTAAAGCCAATCAGGTGCGCGGTGACTTCGCCGGAAGGATAGTAACGGCGGGATTCTTCCCGCAGATGAATGCCCGGCAGCTTCAGTTTCTTAATGTAGTCAGCCATGTCAGGGTTCACCTGACGAGCAAGATAGATGAAGCGCCCTTTCGGGTTGGCGTTAACGCGTGACGCCAGCTGATCCAGCGGCATTTTCAACGCGTCTGAGAGCGCCTTCCAGCGGTTATCAAGGGTGATCCCGCCTGCGTCGTGCAGCTCTTTCGGATCGGCCCAGATCGCCTTCACCGGCACGCTCACCGCCAGCGGGCGGCCGGAGCGGTCGGTGATCATCCCACGAGAGGTAGAAACTTCCTGCACGCGCAGAGAACGCATATCCCCCTGACGCACCAGCATGTCAGGCGCGATGATTTGTAGCCACGCCACGCGTCCCAGCAGGAAACCCAGCGCCAGTAAAATGCAGCCGCAAAGCAACGCAAAACGCCAACTGACAAAGTTGGCCTGTTCTTCCTGGCGTTTTGGTTTTAGCGTTTTTGCCGCTGCTTTCATGCGTCGCGTTTTCCCTTATTTTTGTACTACGATATTTTCCTGCGAAGGATCAACATGCTGTAATTGCAGTTTTTCCGTTGCGATCCGTTCAACCCGGCTGTGATCGCCGAGCGCGTTTTCTTCAAGGATCAGATTTCGCCATTCAATATCCAGCGCATCGCGTTCCAGTACCATCTGTTCGCGCTGCGCAGTTAATAAACGGGTATGGTGAGCGGTGGTGACCACCATGACTGCCGTCACAATGATGCAAATGAACAAGCAGAGTGGCAGCTTCCCAAACCGCAAAAGATCGTCGCCGATCACGCCAGGCAAGGCATGGCGCTCGTTGTTTCCTAACGATCCCTTAACTTTGCTTAGGGTCTCTGTCACTGTGCTGATCATGCGTTCGTCCTCTCTGCAATACGCAGCACTGAACTACGGGCACGTGGATTCTCTGCCACCTCTTCTTCGCCCGGCATCAACTTGCCTAATGCTCGCAACTGACGGCCGCCCAGCTTTCTGAGTTGTTCTTCCGTCATCGGCAGCCCAGCTGGAACCTGCGGACCGCGGCTCTGTTCACGCATAAAGCGTTTTACGATGCGATCTTCCAGCGAATGGAAACTGATGATGGATAACCGCCCACCCGGGGCCAGCACGTCGAGCGAGCTTTTTAGCGCCAGCTCTATTTCCTCCAGTTCACTGTTTACCCAGATACGAACCGCCTGGAAGGTACGGGTCGCAGGATGTTTGTGCTTGTCCTTCACCGGCGTTGCCGCCGCGATGACTTCTGCCAGCTCTTTGGTACGGGTCATTGGCTCAACGCGGTTGCGCTCCACGATGGCGCGGGCAATACGTTTGCCAAAGCGTTCTTCGCCGAAAGTTTTGATTACCCAGGCAATATCCGCTTCGTCAGCAGTTTGTAACCATTCAGCGGCAGACTGGCCGCGAGTGGGGTCCATACGCATATCCAGCGGTCCATCACGCATAAAGGAAAAACCGCGTTCTGCATCATCAAGCTGTGGTGAAGAGACGCCAAGATCGAGGAGAATCCCGTCGATCTTGCCGGTCAGGCCGCGCTCAGCGACATAATCCGCAAGCGCAGAGAAAGGTCCATGCACGATGGAAAAGCGAGGATCATCGATGGTTTGCGCAACGGCAATCGCCTGCGGATCGCGGTCAATTGCCAGCAGGCGTCCTTCCGCTCCAAGCTGAGAGAGGATCAAACGCGAGTGACCACCGCGACCAAAAGTGCCATCAATATAGATGCCGTCTGGACGAATATTCAGGCCGTTAACGGCCTCATCCAGCAGCACCGTTGTATGTTTATAATTTTCCATCATATTTATAGAGACAAGTCCCGCAGCCGTTCCGATAATGTTTCGGAATCAGACTGCTCAGCGTCGATATCTTCCTTGACCTGTTGATACCAGGTCGTTTCGTCCCACAGTTCAAACTTGTTGAACTGTCCGACCAGCATCACTTCTTTAGTCAGACCGGCATGTTGCCGCAACACAGGCGCAATCAATAATCGCCCGGCGCTATCCATCTGACATTCACTGGCATGTCCCAATAACAGCCGCTGTACGCGGCGTTCCTGCGGGTTCATGCTCGACAGTCGCGACAGCTTTTGCTCAATGATTTCCCATTCAGGCAAAGGGTAAAGCAGCAGGCATGGGGAGTTGATGTCAATGGTGCAAACCAGTTGACCCGAAGCGTTCTCAATCAGCTGGTCGCGGTATCGGGTTGGTACCGATAAACGCCCTTTGCTGTCGAGATTGACTAACGTTGCTCCACGGAACATGCCAGTCTCACCCCTCCTCACCACTTTAACCCACAAATTCCCACCTGAAGGAGTTTACGGAGCGAGGGAAAAGCTTGTCAAGCCAGGACTCTCTCTATACCGGCGCGAAAGCACCGTATTTACAGAGCAAGCGTGACCTGGCTAATTACTACACAACTGGCGAGGCAAAATTAACGTTATGAATATTTGTAAGAAAAAAACAGAATATGCACACGAGCGTAAAGACTCACTCAATATCATCGCAGGGAAATATAAAGTGTCAGTTTGCGACGCGGGCAGCATTTTAAGGCATATCGCCGGGGGATAACAGCGCCAGATTAACCTCAAAGCCAGATGGATTCGTTCGTGTGCGTTGAGGTCTGAAGGGGGGAGTAAAAAATGGCTGAATATTCATCGGCTGGCACCTGTTTGTAACAAAACAATACAAAGAAATGCCCGTTAGAAATTATAATTGCACTTTTTAACGTCAAAATGGATTCAGAATAATAGCAGGCTATGAATCTTAGAGATAAATCCTAATTTTTATCCGGGAATTATTTCCCGCAATAAATGCGCTTCAAAAGGGGCAGTTTTACCGCCCCTGTGGAAATATTAATGGCGGCTCAAAATTCCGCGCCGATAGAGATTACGTTTGATACGCGTAAGCCCGGGTTTCGGTTTGCGGGGTTCATCCAGGCTTGCCAGAACAATCTCAAGCACGCGCTCGGCGACGTCGCGGTGACGCTGGGCCACGGCCAGCACCGGACATTGCAGGAAGTCGAGCAGTTCGTTATCGCCGAAGGTCGCAATCGCCAGATCGGATGGCAGTTTGCCATCGCGACGTAACGTCACATCCATCACCCCCTGCAACAGGGCAAACGAGGTGGTAAACAACGCCTGCGGCATCGGGTGCGTTTCCAGCCATTTCTCGAACAGCTGGGCAGCCGCTTCACGCTCATAGCTGTTGGCATACAGATAATGAACGTCACGCGGATCGTCTTTCCATGCCGTACGGAACCCTTGTTCACGCAGGAAGCTTACGGAAAGTTCAGGCAAAGCGCCAAGATACAGCACCGTTTCAGCCGGGAAGGTACGCAGCTCGGCAGCCAGCATTTCTGCATCGTCCTGATCGGCACCTACGACACTGGTGAAATGTTCACGATCCAGCGCACGATCCAGCGCCACAATCGGGAACGGATCGTTTGCCCAGCGCTGATAGAAAGGATGCTCTGGTGGTAAAGAGGTCGACACGATGATGGCGTCAACCTGACGTTGCAGCAGATGCTCAATGCAGCGCATCTCGTTGTCAGGCTGATCCTCGGAGCAGGCAATCAACAGCTGATAGCCCCGCTGACGAGCCTGACGTTCCAGATAGTTGGCGATGCGGGTATAGCTGGTATTTTCCAGGTCCGGGATAACCAGGCCAATCGAGCGGGTGCGCCCGGCACGTAAACCTGCGGCGACAGCATTCGGATGGTAATTATGCTCACGAACGACTGCCATCACTTTCTCAACGGTCTTATCGCTGACACGATACTGCTTTGCTTTACCGTTAATCACATAGCTGGCCGTGGTTCTCGACACGCCGGCGAGCCGGGCGATTTCATCCAGTTTCACAATTGCCCCTCAAAAAAAGAAAAAAGTCCATGGCCCTGTCAAGGTTATGGTTAAATATTTTAACATCTAAACGCAGAATAGCTTTCACGGCAACCGCTTTTGTCCGCGTTGTCGGTGGATTACGCAAAAAAAAGCCCGGCTTTGGCTACCGGGCTGAAAGAGGCGAACCTTTTGCGCAACTAACGCATGATTTTATCGCCGCGCGAGAGGCCAACAACGCCAGAGCGCGCAACTTCAACAATTTTTGCTACATCCCTGACGGAGGCCAGGAACGCATCCAGCTTATCGCTCGTTCCGGCAAGCTGCACAGTATATATAGAAGGCGTGACGTCGATGATCTGCCCACGGAAGATATCCGTGTTGCGCTTGACCTCTTCACGACCGTAACCGCTGGCCTGAATTTTCACCAGCATCACTTCACGTTCGACGTAAGCCCCCTGCCCCAGCTCGCTGACGCGCAGTACGTCCACCAGTTTGTGCAACTGTTTTTCAATCTGCTCAAGCACTTTCGCATCGCCGACAGTCTGGATCGTCATGCGGGAGAGCGTTGGGTCATCGGTCGGCGCAACGGTCAGGCTTTCAATGTTATAGCCGCGCTGCGCAAAAAGCCCAATGACGCGTGACAGTGCGCCCGACTCATTTTCCAGTAATACAGATAATATCCGGCGCATATCAGGTTCTCTCCGTTTTGCTTAACCACATTTCATCCATACCGCCGCCACGGATATGCATCGGATAAACATGCTCTGTGCCGTCGACGATGACGTCCATGAAGACGAGGCGATTGTTTTTAACGTGCTCAAGCGCTTCGCCGAGCTTCGCTTCCAGCTCTGACGGATCGGTTACCCGCATGCCAATATGACCATAGGCTTCAGCCAGGCGGACAAAGTCCGGAAGTGACTTCATATAAGACTGAGAGTGACGGCCAGAATAAATCATATCCTGCCACTGCTTTACCATACCGAGGTAACCGTTATTCAGGTTCAGCACCAGCACTGGCAACTCATATTGCAGCGCAGTAGAAAGCTCCTGAATATTCATCTGTATGCTGCCATCACCCGTCACGCAGATCACCGTTTCGTTTGGCAACGCCAGCTTCACCCCCAGCGCGGCGGGCAGACCAAAGCCCATCGTGCCGAGCCCGCCAGAGTTGATCCAGCGACGCGGTTTATCAAACGGGTAATACAGCGCAGCGAACATCTGATGTTGGCCCACGTCAGAAGTGACATACGCATCGCCATTGGTCAGACGCCAGATCGTCTCGATCACCGCCTGCGGCTTGATGTTCTCACTCTGTGTGTCGTACTTAAGGCACTGACGGCCACGCCACTGTTCGATTTGCTGCCACCAGTCGCGGATCTCGTCCAGCGGTTGAGACGCGGTCTCCTGCGCCAGCAGATCCAACATTTGATCCAGCACCTGTCGTGCGTCCCCCACGATCGGCACATCCGCCGGCACCGTTTTAGAGATTGAAGTCGGATCGATATCAATGTGCAGCACCGTCGCATGCGGACAGTATTTCGCCAGATTATTGGTGGTGCGATCGTCAAAACGCACGCCGACGGCAAAAATCACATCAGAATGGTGCATCGTCATATTGGCTTCATAGGTGCCGTGCATACCCAGCATGCCCAGCGCCTGACGGTGGGTAGCCGGGAATGCCCCCAGCCCCATCAGCGATGACGCGACAGGAAGATTCAGCTTCTCAATCAGTTCGCGTAGTTGCGTTTCACAGGCTGCATTGACGGCGCCGCCCCCCACATAGACTACGGGCTTTTTCGCAGCCAGCAGCGTTTGCAGCGCACGCTTAATCTGGCCTTTGTGCCCCTGCGTCGTCGGATTATATGAACGCATGCTCACCGACTCAGGCCACAGGTAAGGCAGTTTATTCGCGGGATTGAGAATATCTTTTGGCAGATCGACAACCACTGGCCCAGGACGACCGCTGGCGGCCAGCCAGAAGGCTTTTTTCAGTACGCCCGGGATGTCTTCCGTTTGTTTAACCAGAAAGCTGTGCTTCACCACGGGGCGTGAGATCCCCACCATGTCGCATTCCTGAAACGCATCATAGCCAATCAGTGACGTCGCCACCTGTCCGGAGAGAATGACCAGGGGAATGGAGTCCATATACGCAGTCGCAATGCCGGTAATGGCATTGGTCGCCCCCGGTCCGGAAGTGACGAGCACAACACCCACCTCGCCCGTGGCGCGGGCCAGGCCGTCTGCCATATGCACAGCAGCCTGTTCATGACGAACCAGAACATGATCAATACCGCCTACCGTGTGCAGCGCGTCATAAATATCAAGAACCGCACCTCCAGGATAGCCGAACACTTGCTTCACGCCCTGATCGATAAGCGATCGGACGACCATTTCCGCGCCAGACAACATCTCCATGCTTTGCCTCCAGGCTTTTGTTATAGACGGTCAACAGAATTCATTTCCGCGCCGTCTTCTGACAGGGTAAACCCATCTTATAAAGTGCAGAGTGATGGATACCTTAACCGCTCGTTATGAGCCAGGCAATTAGCAAACGGAATGCGGGAATGGGCAATAAAAGCAGAAAAAACAGCTGTCAGACACGAATATGGTGAATTCATCTGCTATGAGGGGAGACGCTAATAATTCATCTCTTAAAAAGAGGATGGATCAGGAAATCATCTATTTTTAAGCCTCCTTGAGTGTCTGAAAAAATGCGAACAGAACAAAATATTGCTTGCATAAAAAAACACAGAATAAACCGCATGGCACCATGCGGTTTATTCACCCTGTCTTATCGACGACAAATATTGATCAGCAGCTCTTCCATCCATTGATGCCCTTTATCCCGCCCCGCCGCTTCATGCCAGGAAAGATAACAGGTACGGCTATTCAGCTTGAGCGGCAGAGGTAAAATTTGCAGGCTCAGCGAATCGGAGAACTCTTCAGCAAGCCAGCGCGGTGCAATAGCGACTAGCTGCGTCTGAGAAACGACATTCAATACGCTGACCATCGCCATTCCCTGATAGGCCACGCTGGCTTGTTTATCGGCAGTGTCATACCACGGCAGACTAAATGAGGCATATCTGTCCAGAGCAACCACGGCATGCTGCTCGCTGTAAACATCGCTTTCACGCAGCGGAGAATTCATACGGGGATGTTTTTTGCTGGCGACTAACACCATTTCATCTTTAAACAATGGAACACAGGCAAACTCTGGACGGCGAAACTCTTCATAGCCCAGAACGAACTCCGTTTCCTGATAACGAAGCTGGTGCTCAGTATTTTGATTTAATGATGATTTAAAAACGAGATGAATATTAGGAGCAATCTGTTCAACTTTATTATATATAACAGACGTCAAATAATTGTCTAACGGACTGCAAACACAGAGATGGAAAACCCGTTCACTGCTTAAGGGTTCAAAACCCGAGCCGGGAAGCTCATTTTGTACCAGCTGTAGCGCCTGACGAATCGAACCGAATAGCTGGAATGCACGCGCCGTGGGCTGGATACCTCTTCCATAGCGGACGAATAACTCGTCGTTAAACATCACCTTAAGTCTGGCTACGGCATTACTCACGGCAGGTTGAGACATTCCCAGAGATTGCGCTGCTCGCGTAATATTCTGCTCCTGCATAACTGCATCAAATACAGTTAACAGATTGAGATCCACTGTGCGCAACTGAGGCTTAACCCCATCATAAGTCTGTGGTTGGTTAATATTATTTTCTGGCATTTCTGACTCCACCGTCACGCTAAATTCCCTTTGCCAAGGTACAGTAATAACTTCGAAAAATATGATTTACCATGCATATACAACAAGCGAAAGGAAATTATTTAAAATTCGGAATATATAAAGAAATCCCATTCAACGAGCGACTTTACGCATCCCATAAATGAAGAGCTAAAAATCGTTCAAAAGATATCTCAAACTTTAATGTGGGCATGAAACCATAAATCAGACAAATGCACAATCAACGCACTCATTAATAATGACTTAAGTGTTATTAAACTATTAATGGCATACATCGCATTTTCATTAACAAAATGATATCAATTTTGATAACTTACTCACCCGCAAATCATTCATGTAATTTATAAATCAATGATATGAAACAGATTCCATTTCACAGCACATTGGTAAAAATAGTATGTTTAATTGCTACCAATTATATTCAAATTATTCCAGAGATGAATCGCCAGTCCAATAATAGACAATAAAATCGGTTAGACATGCAAAAACCAGCACAATTAGCTAATGTGTTTATCCTGTGCTAAGTGGCCGTTTTGCCTGAGAGGGGTTGACATGAGTTGGCGTATCCAGTACCACTAAAAGCATATCGCTTTCACCTGGAGCACGATTCATGATTCGCACCCTTCGTTTCACCGGTCTACTACTACTAAACGCATCCACTGTGCGCGGTAGACTGGCGGGCGAAATTCAGCGTTGAATCGTCTTCAGTAAAACTAAAAACCCGCGCCACTGCGCGGGTTTTTTTATGCTCGTAGCAAGGCGCCCTAAGACTGACAAGGACCTAACCCATGAGCCAGCAAGTCGTTATTTTCGATACTACTTTACGTGACGGTGAACAGGCATTACAGGCGAGCCTGAGTGTTAAAGAAAAACTGCAAATTGCTCTGGCCCTCGAACGCATGGGTGTAGACGTAATGGAAGTCGGCTTTCCCGTCTCCTCGCCAGGTGATTTCGAGTCAGTGCAGACCATCGCCCGCACCATCAAAAACAGCCGCGTGTGCGGTCTGGCTCGCTGCGTAGAGAAAGATATTGATGTGGCCGCGGAATCCCTGAAAGTTGCAGAAGCCTTCCGTATCCATACATTCATTGCCACCTCCCCCATGCACATTGCGACCAAGCTGCGCAGTACGCTGGATGAAGTGATTGAACGTGCGGTGTATATGGTCAAACGCGCGCGTAACTACACTGATGACGTCGAATTCTCCTGTGAAGATGCAGGCCGCACGCCGATTGACGATTTGGCCCGGGTAGTGGAAGCCGCGATTAATGCCGGAGCCAGAACTATCAACATCCCGGATACCGTCGGCTACACCATGCCGTTTGAGTTCTCCAACATCATCACCGGCCTGTACGATCGCGTGCCAAATATTGATAAAGCCATCATCTCCGTGCATACCCATGACGATTTGGGCCTGGCTGTGGGCAATGCCATCGCCGCCGTTCACGCCGGCGCGCGTCAGGTAGAAGGGGCAATGAACGGCATTGGTGAACGTGCCGGCAACTGCTCGCTGGAAGAAGTGATCATGGCGATCAAGGTGCGCAAAGACATTATGAACGTGCACACTCGCATCAATCACAACGAAATCTGGCGCACCAGCCAGACCGTGAGCCAGATTTGCAACATGCCGATCCCGGCGAACAAGGCGATTGTTGGGGCTGGCGCGTTCGCCCACTCCTCCGGTATTCACCAGGATGGCGTGCTAAAGAACCGTGAAAACTACGAAATCATGACTCCGGAATCCATCGGTCTGAACCAGGTTCAGTTGAACCTGACCTCGCGCTCTGGCCGCGCGGCGGTAAAACACCGTATGGAAGAGATGGGTTATAAGGACAGCGATTACAACATGGATCAGCTGTACGACGCATTCCTGAAGCTGGCTGACAAGAAAGGCCAGGTCTTCGATTACGACCTGGAAGCACTGGCATTCATCAATAAACAGCAGGAAGAGCCAGAACACTTCCGTCTGGACTACTTCACCGTTCAGTCAGGCTCAAGCGATATCGCTACCGCCTCCGTCAAGCTGGCCTGCGGCGATGAAATTAAAGCGGAAGCCGCCAACGGTAACGGCCCTGTGGATGCCATTTACCAGGCGATTAACCGCGTCACTGAGTACGACGTAGAGCTGGTGAAATACGACCTGACGGCAAAAGGGCACGGTAAAGACGCCCTGGGCCAGGTTGATATCGTCGTCAACTACAACGGTCGCCGCTTCCACGGTGTGGGTCTGGCGACAGATATCGTCGAATCCTCCGCGAAAGCGATGGTGCATGTCCTGAACAACATCTGGCGCGCCGCCGAAGTCGAAAAAGAGTTGCAACGCAAAGCTCAGAATAAAGAGAACAACAAGGAAACCGTGTGATGTCGAAGAATTACCATATTGCTGTGTTGCCGGGTGACGGTATTGGCCCGGAAGTGATGGCACAGGCGCTGAAAGTACTGGAAGCTGTTCGTTCGCGTTTTGCGATGAAAATTACCACCAGCCACTACGACGTGGGCGGTATTGCGATTGATAATCACGGTACTCCCCTGCCGAAAGGGACTGTAGAAGGCTGCGAAAATGCCGATGCCGTTCTTTTTGGCTCCGTGGGGGGCCCAAAATGGGAACACCTGCCGCCAGCAGAGCAGCCAGAGCGCGGTGCGCTGCTGCCGTTGCGCAAGCACTTCAAACTGTTCAGCAACCTGCGTCCGGCGAAACTGTATCCGGGGCTGGAAGAGTTTTGCCCGCTGCGCGCGGATATCGCGGCCAACGGTTTCGACATCCTGTGCGTGCGTGAGTTGACCGGCGGCATCTACTTCGGTCAGCCAAAAGGTCGCGAAGGCAGCGGTCAGCATGAGAAAGCGTTTGATACCGAGGTCTATCACCGTTTTGAAATCGAACGTATCGCCCATATCGCGTTTGAGTCAGCGCGCAAACGCCGCCGTAAAGTGACCTCTATTGATAAAGCAAACGTGCTCCAGTCGTCTATTTTGTGGCGCGAAATCGTCAGTGAAGTCGCTAAGCAGTACCCGGACGTTGCGCTGTCGCATATGTATATCGACAACGCAACGATGCAGCTGATCAAAGATCCGTCTCAGTTTGACGTGCTGCTGTGCTCCAACCTGTTCGGCGATATTCTCTCGGATGAATGCGCCATGATCACCGGCTCCATGGGTATGCTGCCCTCGGCCAGCCTGAACGAAGAAGGCTTTGGCCTGTACGAACCGGCGGGCGGCTCCGCGCCGGATATCGCAGGCAAAAACATCGCCAACCCGATTGCGCAGATCCTCTCCCTGGCTCTGCTGCTGCGCTATAGCCTGGATGCAGGCGATGCAGCAACCGCAATTGAAAACGCCATTAACCGGGCGTTAGAAGAAGGCGTCCGTACCGGTGATTTAGCACGCGGCACGGCGGCAGTCAGTACCGATGAAATGGGCGACATCATTGCCCGCTATGTCGCTGAAGGGGTGTAATCATGGCTAAGACGTTATATGAGAAGTTGTTTGATGCGCACGTGGTCTACGAAGCACCAAACGAAACCCCACTGTTGTACATCGACCGTCATCTGGTACATGAAGTGACCTCTCCTCAGGCATTTGACGGCCTGCGCGCGCACAAGCGCCCGGTGCGTCAGCCGGGTAAAACCTTTGCCACGATGGATCACAACGTTTCCACCCAGACCAAAGACATCAATGCATCTGGCGAGATGGCGCGTATCCAGATGCAGGAGCTGATTAAGAACTGTAACGAGTTTGGCGTGGAGCTGTACGATCTGAACCACCCCTATCAGGGTATCGTCCACGTAATGGGGCCTGAGCAGGGGATTACCCTGCCGGGCATGACCATCGTCTGCGGCGACTCCCATACCGCAACCCACGGCGCATTTGGCGCGCTGGCGTTCGGGATTGGGACCTCTGAAGTTGAACACGTTCTGGCGACGCAGACCCTGAAGCAGGGCCGCGCCAAAACCATGAAGATTGAAGTGAAGGGGAAAGCCGCGCCGGGTATCACCGCGAAAGATATCGTGCTGTCGATTATCGGCAAAACCGGCAGTGCAGGCGGCACCGGTCACGTCGTTGAGTTCTGCGGAGATGCTATCCAGGCGCTGAGCATGGAAGGTCGTATGACCCTGTGCAACATGGCCATTGAGATGGGCGCCAAAGCAGGACTGGTGGCCCCAGACGAAACCACCTTCAACTATGTGAAGGGGCGTCTGCATGCGCCGAAAGGTCAGAATTTTGACGACGCGGTAGCGTACTGGAAAACCCTGAAAACGGACGAGGGGGCAATTTTTGATACCGTTGTGACGTTACAGGCGGAAGAGATCGCCCCGCAGGTCACCTGGGGCACCAACCCGGGCCAGGTGATTTCTGTCAACGACAGCATTCCTGACCCGGCTTCCTTCGCCGATCCGGTCGAGCGCGCCAGTGCAGAAAAGGCGCTGGCCTATATGGGGCTGAAACCCGGCGTACCGCTGACCGACGTGAGCATTGATAAAGTGTTCATCGGCTCCTGTACCAACTCCCGTATTGAAGATTTACGCGCTGCGGCAGAAATTGCTAAAGGCCGCAAAGTGGCGCCGGGCGTGCAGGCGCTGGTTGTGCCGGGCTCCGGTCCGGTGAAAGCCCAGGCGGAAGCGGAGGGTCTGGATAAGATCTTTATCGAAGCAGGCTTCGAATGGCGCCTGCCCGGCTGCTCCATGTGTCTGGCGATGAACAACGACCGCCTGAATCCGGGCGAGCGATGTGCCTCCACCAGCAACCGTAACTTTGAAGGCCGTCAGGGCCGCGGTGGGCGCACCCACCTGGTCAGCCCGGCAATGGCCGCCGCTGCGGCAGTCACCGGTCATTTCGCCGATATTCGCAGCCTGAAATAAGGAGACAATCATGGCAGAGAAATTTACCCAACATACGGGCCGTGTTGTCCCGCTGGATGCCGCTAACGTCGATACTGACGCTATCATTCCTAAGCAGTTTTTGCAGAAAGTGACGCGCACGGGTTTTGGTGCGCATCTGTTCAACGACTGGCGCTTCCTCGACGATAAAGGCGAAGTGCCAAACCCGGAATTCGTCCTGAACTTTCCGGAATACAAAGACGCCTCCATTTTGCTGGCGCGGGAAAACTTTGGCTGCGGATCGTCGCGTGAACATGCGCCATGGGCATTGACCGACTACGGCTTTAAGGTGGTTATCGCCCCAAGCTTCGCGGATATCTTCTACGGCAACAGCTTTAACAACCAGCTGCTGCCGGTGACGCTGAGTGACGAACAGGTCGATGAACTGTTTGCGCTGGTGCAGGCAAATCCGGGGATTTCGTTTGAAGTGGATCTGGAAGCGGAAGTGGTGAAGGCCGGTGACAAGACCTACAGCTTCAGCATTGATGCGTTCCGTCGCCACTGCATGCTGAACGGTCTGGACAGCATTGGCCTGACGCTGCAACACGAAGAGGCTATAGCCGCCTACGAGAAAAAACAGCCTGCGTTTATGGGCTAAAGACAATGGCCCGCAAAAAGCGGGCCATTGATTTGTTTCGTGAAGCCGCCTTCCAGAATCAGACATCCTTAACCCGGCAAGTCAGCCCAAGCGTAACCACCGAAATCGCGGCAATCATCCAGTAAACTGAGCCATGCCCGTAACTTTGCGCCAGCGCCCCCTGAATCACCCCCGCCAGGATCACTCCGGTCGAAATACTGTTGGTAAACAGCGTGGTCGCGGAGCCTGCGCGCCCCGGCATTAAATCCTGGAACCAGAGCATGCCGATCCCGGCAACGATGCCGATAAATACCGCGTTAAACAGCTGTAACGTCAGCAAAGCTTCACGCGAATGGAACAGGATCAGCCCCGCGTAGAACACCACCCCAGCCGCCACGGCGACGACCATCATCCGACGCTTTCCGAAACGTTTCACGTAGTAACCCGCCAGAATCATCGCCGGGATCTCCAGCCCGGCAGCGGTGCCCATCAGAATACCCGCGAGCTTGTCGGGCAGTCCCAGATCGCTGCTGATCCACAGCGGCATATCGATAATGTACATGGTGTTGCAGGTCCACATCAGCGTGGAGGCGATAAACAACATGCGGACGTTTTTATCCTGCCAGCCGCTTACGTGGGTGATGGGCTTGTCCGTCACCTGCTCTACGCGCGCCACCGATGGCAGCACAAAGGCTATCAGCGCCAGGCTGATGGCAAAAATTCCCGCCGCGATGGTGAACATGACGGTGAAACCGTAGTTCAGCGCCAGCATGAACGCCAGCGGGGGGCCGATGACCCATGCGAGAGAGAGCTGCGCACGCATCACCGAGCTGAACATCACCACTTCCCTCGCCGAGTTGTCGGCGTACTCCCGGGCCAGGGCGAAGAGCTGCGGCATGGCGGTGTTCGCCAGAGAGGCCAGCAGCACGCCGCAGGTAATGAGCGTCAGGTAATGGCGGTTGAAGGCAAACAGCAGCGCGTTGCCCACGGCCATTGCGCAACAAAAGAGGATCAGCTTGCGGCGATCGCCCTGGCTGTCGGACCGTTTCGCCAGCCACAGGCTGACGAGGATCCCGGCAATGGCGTTGACGGTGTAGAACAGGCCCACCCAAAACGGCTGCGCTCCCACCTCGCGGCTGAGAAACAGGCTCAGCGTCGGCGCCTGTAGCGCGCCGGCTACGCCCATCATGAAGGCCACCAGCATAAAAGCGGCGTACACGCCATTCAGGCGTCGCCCCATCGTCATCAACCAGAGCATGCGCAAGTCCTTATGAAAGCGAATCGAAATTGGGTGAAATAGTAAACGAAAAAAGCCAGCAAAAAACATTTTGCTGGCGGGTGATTAGCACCAATACTCAGTCACACATGATCGAGGCGAGTTAGCGAGAAGAGGTCGGTTTCGTAACGTCCCACTGCATCAGATCTTCCAGTATTCTCAGCCGCTGCTCTGCGCACTGGCGGGCCAGCCAGGACACTCCCTTTGTCGCTGAAAAATAGTGCTGATAAAACTGACGTGCGGTAGACCTCTTCATAATTTACCTCCTCGCTTCATCGATAAGGATTATTGGCTTAATATAGGGATTAATAAATTGCTGATTTTTTGTCAGGAGTTCCCCTTTTATGCCTTCTGGTCGTCTGCAACAACAATTTATCCGCCTCTGGCAGTGCTGCGAGGGGCAATCGCAGGAGACCACGCTGAACGAGCTGGCTGAACTCCTCAACTGCTCCCGGCGTCATATGCGTACCCTCCTCAACACCATGCAGCAGCAGGGCTGGCTAAACTGGGAGGCTGAAGCCGGACGCGGCAAGCGCTCGCGCCTGACTTTCCTTTATACCGGCCTGGCGCTACAGCAACAGCGGGCGGAGGATCTGCTGGAGCAGGACCGCATCGATCAGCTGGTTCAGCTGGTGGGCGACAAAGCCGCCGTGCGCCAGATGCTGGTCTCGCATCTGGGACGCAGCTTTCGTCAGGGACGCCACATTCTGCGGGTGCTTTACTACCGCCCAATGAAAAATCTGTTGCCCGGTACGGCGTTACGTCGCTCTGAAACCCACATGGCCCGGCAGATATTCAGCGGCCTGACGCGGATAAATGAGGAAAACGGGGAACTGGAGGCGGATATCGCGCACCACTGGCAACAGCTTTCCCCGCGCCACTGGCGCTTTTTCTTACGCCCCGGCATTCATTTCCACCATGGACGCGAGCTGGAGATGCGCGACGTTATCGATTCCTTAGAGCGAGCCCGCACGCTGCCGCTCTATTCGCATATCGCGCGGATCCACTCCCCAACGGCCTGGACGCTGGATATTGAGCTATCGCAGCCGGACAAATGGCTTCCGTGGCTTCTGGGCTACGTCCCCTCAATGATCCTGCCTGCCGAGTGGCGCTCCCTGAACAATTTTTCCAGCCAGCCGATTGGTACGGGCCCCTACTCCGTTACACGAAACAACAGTAATCAGCTGAAGATCCGCGCCTTTGATGATTACTTTGGCTACAGGGCGTTGATCGACGAAGTGAACGTCTGGGTGTTACCGGATCTCAACGAAGAGCTGAGCGCAGGCCTGACCCTGGAAGGGCCAACAGCCGGTGAAAAGGCGTTCGAAAGCCGCCTGGAGGAGGGATGCTACTACCTGCTCTTTGATAGCCGCAGCCATCGCGGGGCAAACCACGACGTACGCAGGTGGATCAGCCATATTCTTGCCCCTGCTAACCTGATTTATCACGCAGAGGAGCAATACCAGACCTGGTGGTTCCCGGCCTATGGCCTGCTTCCGCGCTGGCACCATGCGCAGCCAGTGCGCAGTGAAAAACCTGCCGGACTGGAGACCATCACCCTCAGCTACTATCGCGATCACATTGAGCACAGGTTTATCGCAAGGATCATGAGCACGCTGCTGGCAGCCGAAGGCGTGACGCTGGCGATACAGGAAGTCGATTATGATGAATGGCATCGCGGAGACGTCATCAGCGATATCTGGCTCAACAGCGCAAACTTTACGCTGCCGCTTGATTTCTCGCTCTTTTCTCACCTGTACGAAGTGCCCCTGATTCAGCACTGTATCAACCGGGACTGGCAGCAGGACGCCGCACGGTGGCGGGCAGGAGAAATGGATCTGGCCGCCTGGTGTCAGGAATTACTGGCCGGGCAGACGATCGTACCGTTGATTCACCACTGGCTGCTGATCCAGGGCCAGCGCAGCATGCGCGGCCTGCGGATGAACACCCTGGGCTGGTTTGATTTTAAATCCGCCTGGTTTGCGCCGCCGGAGCCATAACGCTTTCGTAATATTCACCAAATCATTACAATAGCGCCGTTCTCAACAGGGTGCTGCATCACTGATGTGCGCTGAGATAATACCCGTCGAACCTGATCCGGATAACGCCGGCGAAGGGATTTGAGGCTGTCTCTCAAAATCCTTTGCCACTCAACCCTGAGGTGCAAAGTGTTAAAAAACGTTCTTCCTCTGCTGGCGCTGTTTGCGCTGCCTGTTTTTGCTAAGCCTGTTCTGACGGTCTACACCTACGACTCCTTCTCCGCCGACTGGGGCCCTGGCCCGGTGGTAAAAAAAGCCTTTGAAGCGGACTGCAACTGCGAGCTGAAATTCGTGGCGCTGGAAGATGGCGTCTCGCTGCTTAACCGGCTGCGCATGGAAGGCAAAAACAGCAAAGCCGACGTGGTGCTCGGGCTGGATAACAACCTGCTGGAAGCCGCCACCCAAACCAGACTGTTCGCCAAAAGCGGCGTGGCGGCAGATGCCGTTAACGTACCGGGCGGCTGGAAAAACGACACCTTCGTTCCCTTTGATTACGGTTACTTTGCGTTTGTCTACGATAAAAACAAGCTGAAGAATCCGCCCAAAAGCCTGAAAGAGCTGGTCGAAAGTGACCAGAAATGGCGCGTGATTTACGAAGATCCGCGTACCAGCACGCCGGGTCTGGGGCTGCTGCTGTGGATGCAAAAAGTCTACGGGGATAAAACGCCGGAAGCGTGGCAGAAGCTGGCCGCGAAAACCGTTACCGTCACCAAAGGCTGGAGCGAAGCCTATGGCCTGTTCCTGAAAGGCGAAAGCGACCTGGTGCTGAGCTACACTACCTCTCCGGCCTACCACATTATCGCCGAGAAGAAAGACAACTACGCCGCCGCGAACTTTGCTGAAGGGCATTATTTGCAGGTGGAAGTGGCCGCCCGCACCGCCGCGAGCAAACAGCCGGAGCTTGCCGAAAAATTCCTGAAATTTATGATCTCCCCGGCATTTCAGAACGCTATTCCGACCGGCAACTGGATGTACCCGGTCACTGACGTTGCGCTGCCGGCAGGCTTTGAGCAGCTAAACAAGCCGCAAACCTCACTGGAATTTACGCCGCAGCAGGTTGCCGCCCAGCGCGCCGCATGGATTAGTGAATGGCAACGCGCCGTCAGCCGCTGATCCCCGGCTGGTTAGTTCCCGGGCTGCTCGCCGCCGTACTGATGGTCGTCGTCAGCCTGGGTGCATTCCTTGCGCTGTGGTTTAACGCGCCAGAGAGCGATCTGCTCGCCCTCTGGCACGACAGCTATCTCTGGCACGTCATCCGCTTCTCCTTCTGGCAGGCGTTTCTCTCCGCGCTGCTGTCGGCGATCCCGGCCATTTTCCTTGCACGCGCCCTCTATCGCAGACGTTTCCCCGGCAGGCTTGCCCTGCTGCGGCTGTGCGCGATGACGCTGATCCTGCCCGTGCTGGTGGCGGTGTTCGGCATTCTGAGCGTCTACGGTCGGCAGGGCTGGCTGGCATCCCTCTTCAACCTGCTTGGTCTGGAATGGACCTTCTCCCCTTACGGCCTGAAAGGCATTCTGCTGGCGCATATTTTTTTCAATATGCCGATGGCGACGCGCCTCTTTTTACAGGCGCTGGAAAACATTCCCGGTGAGCAGCGTCAGATTGCCGCCCAGCTTGGCATGCGCGGCTGGTCGTTCTTCCGCTTTGTCGAATGGCCGTGGCTGCGACGCCAGATTGCTCCGGTTGCCGCGCTAATCTTTATGCTCTGCTTCGCCAGCTTCGCGACCGTACTTTCTCTCGGCGGCGGGCCGCAGGCCACCACCATTGAGCTGGCGATCTATCAGGCCTTAAGTTACGACTACGATCCGGGCCGCGCCGCGCTGCTAGCGATCGTGCAGATGGTCTGCTGCCTGGCGCTGGTGTTACTCAGCCAGCGGCTAAGTAAAGCGATCCCCACAGGTAGCAATAACCTGACAGGCTGGCGCGATCCGCAGGACAGCCTGCACAGCCGCGTCGCGGATTTTATGCTAATCGCATTGGCACTCCTGCTTCTGCTGCCCCCGCTGCTGGCCGTTATCGTTGATGGCCTGAATCGCAATGTGTTGTCGGTACTGCAACAGCCTGTCCTGTGGCAAGCAACGTGGACCTCATTGCGCATCGCGCTGGCTGCCGGGCTACTGTGCGTGATCCTGACCATGATGCTGCTCTGGAGCAGCCGCGAACTGTACGCGCGTCATGCCCGTAAAGCCGGACACGCGCTGGAACTGACGGGTATGCTGATCCTGGCGATGCCGGGCATTGTGCTGGCGACCGGATTCTTTTTACTGTTCAACAGCACCATCGGCCTGCCGGAAAGCGCCGACGGCATCGTCATTTTTACCAACGCATTGATGGCCATCCCTTACGCGCTCAAGGTGCTGGAAAACCCGATGCGCGACGTCAATAGCCGCTACAGTTTGCTGTGTCAGTCGCTGGGCATGCAGGGCTGGCAGCGTCTGAAGGTGGTCGAACTGCGCGCGCTAAAGCGTCCGCTGGCCCAGGCGCTGGCGTTTGCCTGCGTGCTGTCGATTGGCGATTTTGGCGTTGTGGCCCTCTTCGGCAACGAGGATTTCCGCACGCTGCCGTTCTGGCTTTATCAGCAAATTGGCTCCTATCGTAGCCAGGACGGCGCCGTCACGGCGCTACTCCTGTTGCTGCTGTGCTTTGCGTTATTTACCGTTATCGAAAAACTTCCGGGGCGTGATGTTAAAACTGACTGATGTAACCTGGCTTTATGAGCACCTGCCAATGCGTTTTACCCTCTCCGTTCGTCAGGGAGAGCGAATCGCAGTGCTTGGCCCCAGCGGGGCCGGAAAAAGTACCCTGCTCAATCTGATTGCCGGTTTTTTACAGCCTGCCAGCGGGTCGATCGTCATTGATAATGGCGAGTATACCTACGCTCCGCCGGCTAAGCGCCCGGTGTCGATGCTGTTCCAGGAAAACAATCTGTTCAATCATCTTACGGTGTGGCAGAACATCGCGCTGGGTATGGATCCGGGGTTGAAGCTCAATGTTGCGCAGCGTCAGACGCTGGAGGCGATCGCCGAACAAATGGGCCTGGCTGCGTTTATCAACAGACTACCGGGTGAGCTTTCCGGCGGCCAGCGCCAGCGCGTGGCGCTGGCGCGCTGCCTGGTGCGCAAGCAGCCGCTGCTGCTGCTCGATGAACCCTTTTCGGCGCTCGACCCCGCTCTGCGTCAGGAAATGCTCTCGCTGGTTGAGGAGGTTTGCGAGCGCGAACAACTGACGATGCTGATGGTTTCGCATAGCATCGAAGATGCCGCACGCATCGCGCCGCGATCGGTGGTGATCGCGGAGGGACGTATTTTGTGGGATGGGGAAACAGAAGAACTTCTGAGTGGTAAGGCGGGGGCATCTTCACTTTTAGGTATTCGTGAGATCTGATGCCCTCACCCTTGCCCTCTCCCACAGGGGAGAGGGATCCCCAGTAATTTGAAAGCAAAAGCGATAACGTTGCCTTCAGAATAACTGAGGGCTTACAGCGATGCCCTGGTCCGGCTGTAAATCGCTGAGGCGTTTCCTGTAGGCCGGGGCGAGGCGCAGGGATGCGTCGAGAGGGCGTGGCCTGCATGGATGCAGGCTCATGCCCGACCCGATAGCCTGAAGGAATAAGCCGAAGGTACCGCGAAGCGGCGATTTTCCGCCGGGAGCCCGGGTCGCCAGGGTGGTGGCGACTGAGCCACCCTGGCACGTTCACCGGCCATGTCGTGACAGAGTAGCAAGGAACATATAGTGAACGGAATGACCACCAGAGCCGTATGTTCCCCCTCTCCCTCAAGGGAGAGGGGGCCGTCTGTGCAGGCATTATTTTGTGGGGAACCCTCAGCCCACAGGGAGAGGGAAAACACCTTAACGGCTCACCACCTTTAACAGGATCTCACCGTACACCGGCATCAGCGGGTGACGAATCAGCGCGACCAGCGCGACCACTGCCACGCCGAGCGTCAGCGGGGCCAGCCAGAGCAGGCGAGTGCGCGGAAGATAGCGCGTCAGACGATCAACACTGGCTTTCGCGCTGCGCCACAGGCGCCAGCAGAGCCAGACCGCCAGCCACAGCAGCACCGCCGTGCCCAGCAGCAGCCATTTAAACTCACCGCTTTGCATACCGTCAGGAATATCAATCGCCGCGCCCGCCAGGATACCCGGCAGGAAGTAGAACGGCGGCCAGAAGACGCAGCCGATGATATTCGGCACCACAAACTTCGCGACGGGCAGATCCAGCATCCCGGCCACCATCGGCACCAGCGGACGCGTTGGGCCAACGAAGCGCCCCACGAGGATGGTGAACATGCTGTGCTGGTGCAGCGCATGCTCGGTTTTATCCAGCAGCGCTTTGTTTTTTTTCATGAACGACCAGCGGTGCAGCGGCTTCTTAAAGCGCCAGCCCAGCCAGAAGGAGATCCAGTCCCCCAGCAAACAGCCGATAATACCGGCCATCCACGCCTGCCAGAAATTGACCTCGCCGCTGCCGATAAGCGCCCCAAGCCCCGCCATCATCACGGTGCCGGGCAGGATCAGCCCGACCAGCGCCAGCGACTCCAGAAACGCCACCAGCGCCACAGCGATGAGCGAATACATAACGGACTGGGTAATAAAATGTTCCAGCAATGCCTGCATAACTATTCCGGTCAGAAAACGAATCAGCGATTCTGCTTAGCGCCCTGCACCGCGTCAAGGCATCAATTGTCTGAATAGTTTACAAGATGCGCCTGAAGTTCACCTGAATGTTTACCGATTATTCACATCCCGCACGGAATTCGCTCGGGCTGGCACCGGTGCACTTCTTAAACACGCGAGAGAAATAGAGCTGATCTTCAAAGCCGACGTTACGCCCGACGGTGGCGATAGGCATTCGGGTGGTGCTGAGCAGCAGTTTCGCCTGGCTGATGCGCTGATCCTCGCGCCAGCTGAGTACGCTCACGCCAAGCTGCTGGCGGAACAGATGCGACAGCCGTGACGGCGACAGGCACACATGCTGGGCGACGCTGGCAATATCAAACTGGCTGTCGGCAAGGTGGTCGCTGATGTACTGGCAGGCGTCGCGGACGCGGTTGTCCAGCGGCGGATTAAGCGACTCGTTGATGGCCTCCATGCGGCGCAGCAGCACCTGTTCAAGCAGGTTGATGGCCAGCAGTTCGGCGTAGCGCCCGCCCGCCTGCCCTGCCTCAATAATCTGTGCGAACAGCTCACGGAACTGCGCCAGATGCGCCTCATCCGGGCGATATAAACCGGTATGGGCGAAAATGGCCGGCCACGAGAGCCACTCCTGCCAGTAGGCGCGCGGACGGAAATAGACCCACTGGTGATACCACTCTTTGGCATCCGGGTGGCGCCCGTAGTGATGGATCTCCCCCGGCGGGAACAGCAGCATATCACCGGGGCGGCAGATAAACTGTTGATCCCCATTTTTGACGACGCCTTCTCCGCGTACGGTCAGGTTCAGGATATATCCCTTCATGCCAAGAGGGCGATCGACGTAAAAATCGAGATATCCCTCGGCCTCAATTGGCGTCAGTCCCGCCACCAGATGGGCGTTAAATGAGTAGCCCGGCAGTAAGGGATCGTTTTGCGGTTCGGCCATAGATTCAGTTCTCCCAAGGGTCCTGAAGGAAACCAATTGTCCATATCGATAAAAGCAGTATAAAAATGGCCCGCGAAAAGATCCAAAAAGCATCACGCCTCTTTTACGTCCGCCATGTTTCAGCCTTTCCCCCTGATTTCTCCGCCAGCACGGGCGGATAAGCAGTAACAAAAGTGTCTATAAGTGCGGCAGAAATGTCCACATAGAATATTTGCACGGCGTCACACTTTGCGTGGCTACAGCAATTTAGTCCATAAGATTAGCGGATCCTGCCTGACGATTTTTGTCCCTAGTCTCTAATGTTCTTCCATACCTGTTTTTTGGATGGAGCAACATCATGGCAATTGCAATTGGCCTCGATTTTGGCAGCGACTCAGTTCGCGCGCTGGCAGTGGACTGTACGACTGGCCAGGAGATAGCAACCAGCGTTGAGTGGTATCCGCGCTGGCAAGAGGGGCGCTACTGCGATGCGCCAAACAACCAGTTCCGTCACCACCCGCGGGACTACATCGAGTCGATGGAAGCGGCGATCAAAACCGTTCTGGCGGAGTTGACCGACGCCCAGCGGGCCGATGTCGTGGGGATTGGCGTCGACAGCACCGGCTCAACGCCTGCCCCTGTCGATGCCGAAGGCCGCGTACTGGCGCTGCGACCGGAGTTTGCCGACAACCCGAACGCCATGTTTGTGCTGTGGAAAGACCATACCGCCGTGGAAGAGGCGGAAGCCATCACCCGCTTATGCCATCAGCCGGGCAAAAATGACTACTCCCGCTACATCGGCGGGATTTACTCCAGCGAGTGGTTCTGGGCCAAGATCCTGCACGTTACCCGCGCGGACGCGTCGGTCGCACAGGCAGCGGCGTCATGGATTGAGCTGTGCGACTGGGTTCCCGCCCTGCTCTCCGGCACCACGCGTCCGCAGGATATTCGCCGCGGCCGTTGCAGCGCCGGGCATAAATCGCTGTGGCATGAAAGCTGGGGTGGTCTGCCTCCGGCAGCGTTCTTCGATGAACTCGACCCGATCATCAACAAAAACCTGACATACCCGCTGTTCACCGACACCTTCACCGCCGATATTCCGGTCGGCACGCTCTGCGAAGAGTGGGCGAAACGCCTAGGTCTGCCGCAAAACGTGACCATTTCCGGCGGCGCGTTCGACTGCCATATGGGGGCCGTGGGCGCGGGTGCGCAGCCCAACACGCTGGTGAAAGTTATCGGCACCTCCACCTGTGACATTCTGACGGCAGATAAAGCCAGCGTCGGCGACCGCGCGGTGAAAGGCATCTGCGGCCAGGTTGACGGCAGCGTGGTGCCTGATTTTATCGGCCTTGAAGCGGGCCAGTCCGCCTTCGGTGATATCTATGCCTGGTTTGGCCGCGTGCTCGGCTGGCCGCTGGATCAGCTGGCTGCCGCGCATCCTGAACTGAAAACGCAGATTACGGCGAGCAAAAAACAGCTCCTGCCGCAGCTCACCGACGCCTGGGCAAAAAATCCGTCTCTCGACCACCTGCCGGTGGTGCTGGACTGGTTCAACGGCCGTCGTACGCCGTTTGCCAACCAGCGTCTGAAAGGAGTGATTACCGATCTCAACCTCGCGACCGACGCGCCCGCGCTGTTTGGCGGCCTGATCGCCGCCACCGCGTTCGGCGCGCGCGCCATCATGGAGTGCTTCATCGACCAGGGCATTGACGTGAACAACGTGATGGCGCTGGGCGGGATCGCCCGTAAAAATCCGGTGATTATGCAGGCCTGCTGCGACGTGCTGAACCGGCCGCTGCAAATTGTGGCCTCCGATCAGTGCTGTGCGCTGGGTGCCGCGATTTTCGCTGCCGTGGCCGCAGGCGTCCATGCGGATATCCCGACCGCGCAACAGCATATGGCGAGCGCCGTCGAAAATACGCTCCATCCGCAGACTCAGCAGGCACAACGCTTTGAACAGCTTTATCAGCGCTACCAGCAATGGGCAAAAAGCGCCGAACTTCACTATCTCCCTGTCGCCGCCCCGGCCAAAAGCACCGCGGACACTACGGCAACCCTGACACATTAAGGACACGATAATGACCATTTTTAATAATTATGAAGTGTGGTTTGTGATTGGCAGCCAGCATTTGTACGGACCGGAAGCGTTGCAGCAGGTGACGAAACACGCGGAGCACGTTGTGAATGCGCTGAACGCGGAAGCCAAACTGCCGTGCAAACTGGTGCTGAAGCCGCTGGGGACTACCCCGGACGAAATCACCAACATTTGCCGCGATGCCAATTACGATGACAAATGCGCTGGCCTGGTGGTGTGGCTGCACACCTTCTCACCAGCCAAAATGTGGATCAACGGCCTGGCTATCCTCAACAAACCGCTGTTGCAATTCCACACGCAGTTCAACGCCTCCCTGCCGTGGGACAGCATCGACATGGACTTCATGAACCTGAACCAGACCGCGCACGGCGGCCGCGAGTTCGGCTTCATCGGCGCGCGCATGCGTCAACAGCATGCCGTGGTGACCGGCCACTGGCAGGATGGCCAGGCACAAAAACGCATTGGCTCCTGGATGCGTCAGGCGGTATCTAAGCAGGATACCCGTCACCTGAAAGTGGTGCGTTTCGGCGACAACATGCGCGAAGTGGCGGTCACCGACGGTGATAAAGTGGCCGCGCAGATTAAATTTGGCTTTTCCGTCAACACCTGGGCGGTGGGCGACCTGGTGCAGGTGGTGAATGACATCAGCGATGGCGACGTTAACGCGCTGGTGGACGAGTACGAAAGCAGCTACCGTCTGACGCCTGCGGCACAAATCAACGGCGACAAGCGCCAGAATGTGCTGGACGCGGCGCGCATTGAGCTGGGCATGAAGCGCTTCCTGGAACAGGGCGGCTTCCACGCTTTTACCACCACCTTTGAAGATCTCCACGGCCTGAAACAGCTCCCGGGTCTGGCGGTACAACGTCTGATGCAGCAGGGCTACGGCTTTGCGGGCGAAGGCGACTGGAAAACTGCCGCTCTGCTTCGCATCATGAAGGTGATGTCAACCGGTCTACAGGGCGGCACCTCTTTTATGGAGGACTACACCTACCACTTCGAGAACGGCAACGATCTGGTGCTCGGCTCGCACATGCTGGAAGTGTGTCCATCCATCGCGGTTGAAGAGAAACCGATCCTCGACGTGCAGTACCTCGGCATTGGCGGCAAAGCGGATCCGGCCCGTCTGATCTTCAACACCCGTACCGGCCCGGCCATTAACGCCAGCCTGATCGACCTCGGCGACCGTTTCCGCCTGCTGGTGAACTGCGTCGATGCGGTGGAAACTCCGCATTCTCTGCCGAAACTGCCGGTCGCCAACGCCTTGTGGAAAGCGCAGCCTGACCTGCCAACCGCGTCGGAAGCCTGGATCCTGGCCGGCGGCGCGCACCACACCGTATTCAGCCACGCGCTTGACCTGAACGATATGCGTCAGTTTGCCGAGCTGCACGACATCGAACTGACCGTGATTGATAACGATACCCGTCTGCCAGCCTTTAAAGACGCGCTGCGCTGGAACGAAGTCTATTACGGTTCAAAACGCTAAGCCCTGAATGCCCGGTGGCACTTCGTTTACCGGGCCTACGGTTCTGTAGGCCGGATAAGCGAAGCGCCATCCGGCAGGAGACGACAATGTTAGAAGATCTCAAACGTCAGGTACTCGAAGCCAACCTGGCGCTGCCAAAACATAACCTGGTGACCCTGACCTGGGGCAACGTCAGCGCCGTTGACCGGGAAAAAGGGGTGTTCGTGATCAAGCCTTCCGGCGTGGATTACACGGTAATGACCGCAGAAGACATGGTGGTGGTCAGCATCGAAACGGGTGAAGTGGTTGAAGGCAAAAAAAAGCCCTCCTCCGATACGCCGACTCACCGCCTGCTGTATCAGGCCTTCCCGACCATCGGTGGGATTGTGCATACCCATTCGCGTCACGCGACCATCTGGGCGCAGGCGGGCCAGCCTATTCCGGCGACCGGCACCACCCACGCGGACTACTTTTACGGCACCATTCCCTGCACGCGTCTGATGACCGATGCGGAGATCAACGGTGAGTACGAATGGGAAACCGGGAACGTGATCGTCGAAACCTTCGAAAAACAGGGAATCGACGCGGCGCAAATGCCCGGCGTGCTGGTGCACTCCCACGGCCCGTTTGCCTGGGGTAAAAACGCGGAGGACGCGGTGCACAACGCGATCGTGCTGGAGGAAGTCGCCTATATGGGGATCTTCTGCCGCCAGCTGGCACCGCAGCTGCCGGATATGCAGCAAACCCTGCTGGATAAGCATTACCTGCGTAAGCACGGTGCGAAAGCCTACTACGGGCAGTAAACCTTTGCCCGGTGTCGCTGCGCTTACCGTGACTGCGGAACCTGTAGGCCGGATAAGCGCAGCGCCATCCGACTGAACAGGCACTGTATAAAACCCCAGCAAACACCCCTCAACCAGGCTATAATCAGGCCTGGTTTTGTTTTATGGGATAACGCCGTGACGCAGGCGCAAGAAGGCTTTTTACTGACCAGACACTGGCGGGATACCCCTCAGGGTACTGAGGTTGAATTCTGGCTGGCAACGGACAACGGCCCGCTAAACGTTACGCTCCCGCCGCAGGAGTCCGTGGCCTTTATTCCTGAAGCTCACGTCGAAAAAGTGAAACAGCTGCTGCGCGGAGAAAACGGCTGGCGCATAACCCCGCTTGAACTGAAAGATTTCCACCGCCAGCCGGTTTACGGCCTCTATTGCCGCGCCCATCGCCAGTTAATGCGCTATGAAAAACTGCTCCGTGAAGCGGGCGTGACGCTATACGAGGCCGACATTCGCCCGCCTGAACGCTTTCTGATGGAGCGGTTTATCACCGCCCCCGTCTGGGTAGATGGCACCGCGCAAAATGGCAGGATCGTTAACGCGCGCCTCAAGCCTAGCCCGAATTATCGCCCCCCGCTCAAGTGGGTCTCGCTGGATATCGAAACCACCCGCCACGGCGAACTGTACTGCATTGGTCTGGAAGGCTGTGGGCAGCGGGTTGTCTATATGCTCGGGCCGCCAAACGGCGATGCGTCCGCGCTGGATTTTAATCTGGAGTACGTCAACAGCCGCCCGCAACTGCTGGAGAAGCTTAACCAGTGGTTTGCCGAGCACGATCCGGATGTTCTGATCGGCTGGAACGTCGTGCAGTTTGACCTGCGCGTGCTGCAAAAACATGCCGAGCGTTACCGTATCCCGCTGATTCTGGGGCGCGGCAACAGCGAGCTGGAGTGGCGTGAGCATGGTTTTAAGAACGGTGTTTTCTTCGCGCAGGCTAACGGTCGCCTGATTATCGACGGCATCGAGGCGCTGAAATCCGCCTTCTGGAACTTCTCTTCCTTCTCGCTGGAAGCGGTCGCCCAGGAACTGCTCGGCGAAGGTAAATCCATCGACAATCCCTGGGACCGAATGGACGAGATCGACCGGCGCTTTAATGAAGATAAACCCGCGCTCGCCACCTATAACCTGAAAGATTGCGAGCTGGTGACGCAGATCTTCCACAAAACCGAGATCATGCCCTTCCTGCTGGAGCGGGCGACGGTGAACGGCCTTGCGGTCGACAGGCACGGCGGCTCGGTAGCGGCCTTCAGCCACCTCTATTTCCCGCGGATGCACCGGGCGGGCTATGTCGCCCCTAACCTCGGCGACGTGCCGCCGCAGGCCAGCCCCGGCGGTTACGTGATGGATTCACGGCCCGGGCTGTATGACTCGGTGCTGGTGCTGGATTATAAAAGCCTGTATCCATCCATTATCCGCACGTTTCTGATTGATCCGGTGGGGCTGGTGGAGGGGATGGCGCAGCCAGACGATGCGCACAGCACCGAAGGTTTTCTTGGAGCACGCTTCTCGCGGGAAAAACACTGCCTGCCCGAAATTGTGGGAAACATCTGGCACGGCCGCGATGAGGCCAAGCGCCACGGCAACAAGCCGCTCTCACAGGCGCTGAAAATCATTATGAACGCCTTTTACGGCGTGCTGGGTACCAGTGCCTGCCGCTTCTTTGATCCCCGTCTGGCGTCGTCCATCACCATGCGCGGGCACGAGATTATGCGCCAGACCAAAGCGCTGATTGAATCCCGGGGCTATGATGTGATTTATGGCGATACAGACTCCACCTTTGTCTGGCTGAAAGCCGCCCATTCGGAAGACGACGCCGCACAAATCGGCAAAGATCTGGTCGCCTTTGTGAACGACTGGTGGCGCGAAAGTTTGCAAAAAGAGCGGTTAACCAGCGCGTTAGAGCTGGAGTTTGAAACCCATTTTGCCCGCTTTTTAATGCCGACCATTCGCGGAACCGACCAGGGCAGCAAGAAGCGCTACGCCGGGCTGATTCAGGAAGGTGACACGCAGCGGATGGTGTTTAAAGGGCTGGAGACAGTGCGCACCGACTGGACGCCGCTGGCACAGCAGTTCCAGCAGACGCTCTACCTGCGGGTGTTCCGCAATGAGCCTTATCAGGATTATGTGCGCGACACCATCGCCAGCCTGATGGCGGGTGAACTGGATGACCAGCTGGTGTATCGCAAGCGCCTGCGCCGCCCGCTGGCCGAATATCAACGTAACGTTCCTCCCCACGTACGCGCCGCGCGGCTGGCGGATGAAGAGAACGTTCGCCGGGGCCGTGCGCCGCAGTATCAGAACCGGGGAACGATCAAATACGTCTGGACCACTAACGGCCCGGAACCCGTTGATTACCAGCAGTCTCCGCTTGATTACGATCACTACCTGACCCGCCAGCTTCAGCCGGTTGCGGAGGGAATTTTACCGTTCATCAATGACGACTTTGCTACACTAGTGACAGGACAACTTGGGCTATTTTGACGCGTGACGAAACCGTTGCCATCCAGTACCATAGCGCCCTTTCCATTCCCGGACCCATTTTTCGATGACCGTCTTTTTTGACGGGGTCGAACTATTGCCTGCAATTAAAGATTAGAGCCGAACAACTATGCCTTTTACACTTGGTCAACGCTGGATCAGCGATACAGAAAGCGAACTTGGATTAGGAACCGTCGTTGCCGTCGATGCGCGCATGGTTACCCTCCTTTTCCCTGCTACCGGTGAAAACCGCCTGTACGCTCGCAATGACTCCCCTGTTACCCGCGTAATGTTCAATCCGGGCGACACCGTGACCAGCCACGAAGGCTGGCAGCTGAAGGTTGAAGACGTAAAAGAAGAGAATGGACTGCTCGCCTACATCGGTACGCGTCTTGATACCGACGAGACGAATGTTATCCTGCGTGAAGTGCTGCTCGACAGCAAACTGGTTTTCAGCAAGCCGCAGGACCGTCTGTTTGCCGGGCAAATCGACCGAATGGATCGCTTCTCTCTGCGCTACCGCGCGCGTAAGTTCCAGAGTGAACAGTACCGCATGCCGTGGAGCGGCCTGCGCGGCCAGCGTACCAGCCTTATTCCCCATCAGCTGAATATCGCCCATGACGTGGGCCGTCGCCATGCGCCTCGCGTGCTGCTGGCTGACGAAGTGGGCCTGGGTAAAACCATCGAAGCAGGCATGATCCTGCACCAGCAGCTGCTCTCTGGCGCTGCCGAGCGCGTGCTGATTGTGGTGCCGGAAACGCTGCAACACCAGTGGCTGGTCGAGATGCTGCGCCGCTTTAACCTGCGCTTCTCCCTGTTCGACGACGAGCGCTATGCCGAAGCCCAGCACGACGCGGACAACCCGTTTGAAACCGAACAGTTGGTCATTTGTTCCCTGGACTTCGTGCGCCGCAGCAAGCAACGCCTGGAGCATCTGTGCGACGCTGAATGGGATCTGATGGTCGTCGACGAAGCACACCACCTCGTCTGGAGCGAGGACGCGCCAAGCCGCGAATACATGGCGATTGAGCAGCTTGCCGAGCGCGTACCAGGCGTTCTGCTTCTGACCGCCACCCCGGAGCAGCTGGGTCTTGAGAGCCACTTCGCCCGTCTGCGCCTGCTCGATCCGAACCGTTTCCACGATTTTGAGCAGTTTGTTGAAGAGCAGAAAAACTATCGTCCGGTGGCGGACGCCGTCGCGCTGCTGCTGGCCGGTAATCGTCTCTCTAATGATGAACTTAACATCCTCAGCGATCTTATCGGCGAGCAGGATATTGAGCCGCTGCTTCAGGCCGCGAACAGCGACAGCGATAATGCGGGATCTGCGCGTAAAGAGCTGATCGACATGCTGATGGACCGCCACGGCACCAGCCGCGTGCTGTTCCGTAACACCCGTAACGGTGTAAAAGGCTTCCCGAAACGCGAACTGCACACCATCAAATTGCCGCTGCCGACCCAGTACCAGACGGCGATCAAAGTCTCCGGCATTATGGGCACCCGTAAATCTGCGGAAGATCGCGCGCGCGACATGCTCTATCCGGAGCAGATTTATCAGGAATTTGAAGGCGACACTGGCACCTGGTGGAACTTCGATCCGCGCGTGGAGTGGTTGATGGGTTATCTGACCGCGCACCGTTCCCGGAAGGTGCTGGTGATCTGCGCCAAGGCAGCCACCGCCCTGCAACTTGAACAAGTGCTGCGCGAGCGCGAAGGTATTCGCGCCGCCGTGTTCCATGAAGGCATGTCTATTATCGAGCGCGACCGCGCTGCGGCGTGGTTTAGTGAAGAGGACAGCGGCGCGCAGGTTCTGCTGTGCTCCGAAATCGGTTCTGAAGGCCGTAACTTCCAGTTCGCCAGCAATCTGGTGATGTTCGATCTGCCGTTTAATCCGGATCTGCTTGAGCAGCGTATCGGCCGTCTGGATCGTATCGGTCAGGCGCACGATATTCAGATCCACGTTCCGTATCTGGAGAAAACCGCCCAGTCCGTTCTGGTTCGCTGGTACCACGAAGGCCTGGATGCGTTTGAACATACCTGCCCGACCGGCCGCACCATTTACGATCAGGTGCATGCAGACCTGATCGGTTACCTTGCGGCGCCGGAAAACACCGAGGGCTTTGATGAGCTGATCAAATCCTGTCGAGAGAAGCACGACGCGCTGAAAGCCCAGCTGGAGCAGGGGCGCGATCGCCTGCTGGAGATCCACTCCAACGGCGGTGAAAAAGCGCAGCAGCTGGCCGAAAGTATTGAAGAACAGGACGATGACACCAGCCTGATTAGCTTCTCCATGAACCTGTTCGACATCGTCGGCATTAACCAGGACGATCGCGGCGAGAACATGATCGTGCTGACCCCGTCCGATCATATGCTGGTGCCGGATTTCCCGGGCCTGCCGGAAGACGGCTGCACCATCACCTTTGAGCGTGATGTGGCGCTGTCCCGCGAAGATGCACAGTTCATCACCTGGGAGCACCCGCTCATCCGCAATGGCCTGGATCTGATCCTCTCAGGCGATACCGGCAGCAGCACCATCTCCCTGTTGAAGAACAAAGCCTTACCTGTGGGCACGTTGCTGGTGGAGCTGATCTACGTTGTGGAAGCGCAGGCGCCGAAACAGCTTCAGCTTAACCGCTTCCTGCCGCCAACCCCGGTGCGTCTGCTGCTGGATAAAAACGGTACGAACCTGGCCGGTCAGGTGGAGTTTGAAAGCTTCAACCGTCAGCTGAGCGCGGTGAACCGCCATACCGGCAGCAAGCTGGTGAATGCGGTGCAGCAGGACGTGCATGCCATTCTGCAACTGGGTGAAGCCCAGGCCGAAAAAGCGGCCAGAGAACTGATCGATGCGGCGCGTAGCGAAGCCGATGAGAAGCTTTCTGCCGAGCTGTCGCGCCTGGAAGCGTTGAAAGCGGTGAACCCGAACATTCGTGACGATGAGCTGGCCGCTATTGAGAGCAATCGCCAGCAGGTGCTGGAAAGCCTGAATCAGGCGGGGTGGCGTCTCGACGCCCTGCGTCTTATCGTTGTGACGCATCAGTAAGCGGAGCGCAAGATGGTAATGGAGCCCTACAATCCCCCGATGGATCCGTGGCTGGTCATTCTGTATCAGGATGAGCACATTATGGTGGTTAACAAGCCGAGCGGCTTGTTATCCGTGCCGGGGCGTCTGGAAGAGCATAAAGACAGCGTGATGACGCGTATCCAGCGTGATTATCCCCAGGCCGAGTCTGTCCATCGTCTGGATATGGCGACCAGCGGCGTGATTGTGGTGGCTCTGAATAAAGCGGCAGAACGCGAGCTGAAGCGTCAGTTCCGCGAGCGCGAGCCGAAGAAGCAGTATGTCGCGCGCGTCTGGGGTCATCCGGCGCAGGCGGAAGGGCTGGTGGATTTACCGCTGATTTGCGACTGGCCGAACCGGCCAAAGCAGAAGGTGTGTTATGAAACCGGCAAGGCCGCGCAAACCGAGTATGAAGTGCTGGAGTACGCGCCGGATAACACCGCGCGCGTCCTGCTAAAGCCGATTACCGGGCGCTCCCACCAGCTGCGTGTGCATATGCTTGCGATGGGTCACCCGATTCTGGGGGACAGATTCTATGCGCCGCCAGAAGCGCTGGCCTTAGCCCCGCGCCTGCAACTGCATGCGCAGACGCTCACCATTACCCACCCTGCTTTCGGCAACGCCATGACGTTCAAAGCCCCGGTGGACTTCTGAAAAAATGGCCCGACAGTGTCGGGCCATTTTTTATTTAAAACCTTTCTGCTCTTTAATCAGCTCGTAGGCTTTCTGAATTTCCTGCGCTTTTTGCTTCGCCATCTCCATCATCTCTGGCGGCAGGCCTTTCGCCACCAGCTTATCCGGATGGTGCTCGCTCATCAGCTTACGATAGGCGCGTTTGATGGTCGTGACATCGTCAGACGGCTTCACGCCGAGGACGTTGCAGGCATCTTCAAGCGTAGGGCCACGCTGCGCCTGCTGCCAGCCGCCGGAGGAGTGCTGTTGCTGATAACCACCGCCAAACTGCGCGCCGCCCTGCATCATACGCAGGAACTGGTCGAACTGCATGCGGGAAATGCCCAGCTCTTCGGCAATCACATATAAAACGTCCCGTTCATTCGGATGCAGAGAACCATCCGCGAAGGCGGCCTGGATTTGAATTTCCAGAAACATCCGAATTAAATCAAAACGCCCGAAACAGATGCTACGGAACTGCCGCATTTTTTCACGCAGCGGGTAGTTATCTGATTTACCAATCCGGAACGCATTCTGCGCCGCGATACGGGATTCGCCGTGCAGATTCATGCGATCCATAAAGACGCTGGCCACCTGAATATCGGCTTCCGTTACGCGCCCTTTTGATTTGGTTAAGTGCCCCATCACCTCGAAGGTGGTGGAGAAGAAGAGTGACTGGCGCTCGCGCTGGTTGGCAAACCAGGCCATTTTGCGGCTGCGTGCTTTATCAAACATATGGCCGATAATGAGGCCAAGAACGACACCCCAGAATCCGGCACCCATAATAATTGCGAACGCAACGCCGATTATTTTACCCCAATACTGCATATACTCCCCGAATGGTCATGTTCCTGGCCGACGCAACGCCATCATTACAGTGGTCGCGCCACGGTCAATTGAGGGACATCGCCTATAATTTGCATTATCATACTCGTCATTCGATAGCGAGCCTAACACTCTGGCGCGCAAACGGGCAGGATTAACGCTGGTACTGCGCTGATGAGTAAGATAGTCTCTGAGCGTTTGTAAGCCGTAGCCACTGATGACGGAACAATAAAATACAACGTATGAAAAAACGTATCCCCACCCTTCTGGCCACAATGATTGGCACCGCCCTGTATAGCCAACAGGGGCTCGCAGCCGATCTCGCCTCGCAGTGTATGCTTGGCGTCCCAAGTTACAATCGCCCACTGGTGAAAGGCGATACGAATGACTTACCCGTCACCATTAATGCCGACAGCGCAAAAGGTAATTATCCTGACAATGCAACCTTTACGGGCAATGTCGATATTAACCAGGGCAACAGTCGCCTGCTTGCTGACGAAGTGCAATTGCACCAGAAGCAACCGGAAGGTGCTCAGGCGCCTGTCCGTACGGTGGATGCGCTGGGTAATGTGCACTATGACGACAATCAGGTCATCCTGAAAGGTCCGAAAGCCTGGTCGAATCTGAATACCAAAGACACCAACGTCTGGGAAGGTGATTACCAGATGGTCGGTCGTCAGGGGCGCGGTACCGCGGACCTGATGAAGCAGCGCGGCGAAAACCGCTACACCATTCTCGAAAACGGCACGTTTACCTCCTGTTTGCCAGGGTCAAATACCTGGAGCGTTGTGGGCAGTGAAGTGATCCACGACCGTGAAGAACAGGTTGCAGAGATCTGGAACGCTCGTTTTAAACTCGGCCCGGTGCCCATTTTCTATAGTCCTTACCTGCAACTGCCCGTGGGTGACAAACGTCGTTCAGGTTTCCTGATCCCGAACGCCAAGTACAGCACATCGAACTACTTTGAGTTCTACCTGCCGTACTACTGGAACATTGCGCCTAACATGGACGCCACGATCACGCCGCACTATATCCATAAGCGCGGCAACATCATGTGGGAGAACGAATTCCGCTATCTGACCAAGGCGGGCGCGGGTCTGATGGAATTTGATTATCTGCCATCAGATAAGGTCTTCCAGGACGAGCATCCGAGCGAAGGTGATAAGCACCGCTGGATGTACTACTGGAAGCACGCCGGGGTATTGGATCAGGTGTGGCGCTTCAACATCGACTACACCAAAGTCAGCGATCCGTATTACTTCAACGACTTTGATTCTAAATACGGCTCCAGTACCGACGGTTACGCCACGCAGAAATTCAGCGTGGGCTACGCCATTGAGAACTTTGACGCGACGGTGTCGACCAAACAGTTCCAGGTGTTTGATACGCAATCGCGTAGTACCTATGGTGCCGAGCCGCAGCTGGACGTGAACTGGTATCAGAACGATGTTGGTCCTTTCGACACGCGCGTTTACGCTCAGGCGGTCCATTTCGTCAACACCAACTCGGATATGCCGGAATCAACGCGTCTGCATATCGAGCCGACGATCAACCTGCCGTGGTCAAACGACTGGGCGAGTCTGAATACCGAAGCCAAAGTGATGGCCACCCACTACCAACAGAAGAATCTGGACTGGTATAACAAACGTTATGGCACCGATCTTGAAGAATCGGTAAACCGTACGCTTCCGCAATTCAAAATGGACGGGAAGCTGATTTTCGAACGTGATATGGCTCTTCTCGCGGATGGATACACCCAGACGCTTGAGCCACGTATGCAGTATCTTTATGTGCCTTATCGCGATCAGAGCAAAATTCAAAACTATGACTCGTCCTTCCTGCAATCAGACTACAGCGGCCTGTTCCGTGACCGTACCTACGGCGGCCTTGACCGTATTGCGTCTGCTAACCAGTTAACGACCGGCGTCACAACGCGCGTATATGATGATGCTGCCGTTGAACGTTTTAACGTTTCTGTTGGTCAAATCTACTATTTCACCGAGTCTCGCACCGGTGATGACGACATTAACTGGGAGAAAGACAACAAAACGGGCTCACTGGTATGGGCAGGCGACACCTACTGGCGCATGACGGATCGTTGGGGTCTGCGCGGTGGTGTTCAATACGATACACGACTGGACAATATCGCGACGGGCAGCGCTGCCATCGAATATCGTCGTGATGAAGACCGCATGTTGCAGTTAACGTACCGTTACGCCAGCCCGGAGTATATCCAGGCGACACTGCCAAACTATGCGAATACAGACCAATACAAAGACGGTATTTCACAGGTGGGTACCGCCGCGAGCTGGCCGATTGCCGATCGTTGGTCAGTCGTCGGGGCCTACTACTATGACACGAATGCCCAAAAACCTGCTGACCAGATGCTGGGTCTGCAATATAACTCCTGCTGTTACGCAATACGTGTCGGTTACGAACGCAAACTTAACGGTTGGGATACGCAAAACAGTCAGGGTAAATACGATAACGTGATTGGCTTTAATATCGAGTTGCGCGGCCTGAGTTCTAACTACGGTCTGGGCACGCAGCAGATGCTGCGCTCGAACATTCTGCCGTATCGTAGTTCATTGTAATATGCTTGATTTACAACGTAATCCGCTTTGCGGTTAATTGAAATGGAAAAAGTATGAAGAACTGGAAAACGCTGCTACTCGGTGTCGCTATGGTTGCGAATACCAGCTTCGCGGCCCCACAGGTTGTCGATAAAGTCGCGGCTGTGGTTAACAACGGCGTCGTGCTTGAAAGTGACGTTGACGGTTTGATGAAATCTGTAAAGCTCAACTCGGGCCAGGCAGGTCAACAACTTCCGGATGACGCTACGCTGCGCCACCAGATCCTGGAACGTCTGATCATGGATCAGATTGTCCTGCAAATGGGCCAGAAAATGGGTGTGAAGATCTCTGACGAGCAGCTCGATCAGGCGATCGCCAACATTGCAAAGCAGAACAACATTACCCCGGACCAGATGCGTAGCCGCCTCGCCTATGACGGCATCAGCTACGCCACCTACCGCAATCAGATCCGTAAAGAGATGCTGATTTCAGAAGTGCGTAATAATGAAGTCCGTCGCCGCGTCACCATCCTGCCGCAGGAAGTGGATGCCCTGGCCAAACAGGTGGGGAATCAGAATGATGCCAGCACAGAGCTTAACCTGAGCCACATCCTGATCCCACTGCCGGAAAACCCAACCTCCGATCAGGCGGCAGAGGCGGAAAGCCAGGCGCGCGCTATCGTTGAGCAGGCGCGTAATGGCGATGACTTCGGCAAGCTGGCGATCACCTATTCCGCTGACCAGCAGGCGCTGAAAGGCGGCCAGATGGGCTGGGGGCGTATTCAGGAGCTGCCATCCCTGTTTGCCCAGGCGCTGAGCACCGCGAAGAAAGGCGATATCGTCGGTCCAATCCGTTCCGGTGTGGGCTTCCACATTCTGAAAGTGAACGACCTGCGCGGCCAGAGCCAGAACATTTCGGTTACTGAAGTTCACGCGCGTCATATCCTGCTTAAGCCGTCTCCGATCATGACTGACGATCAGGCCCGTGCGAAGCTGGAACAGATCGCCGCAGACATCAAGAGCGGTAAAACCACCTTCGATAAAGCAGCAAAAGAGTTCTCTCAGGATCCTGGCTCTGCAAACCAGGGCGGTGACCTGGGTTGGGCGGCCGCTGATATTTACGATCCGGCTTTCCGCGATGCGTTAATGAAGCTGAATAAAGGCCAGATGAGCGCGCCGGTACACTCCTCCTTCGGCTGGCATCTGATCCAGCTGATGGACACGCGCAACGTGGATAAAACCGACGCGGCGCAGAAAGACCGCGCGTATCGCATGCTGTTTAACCGTAAGTTCTCTGAAGAAGCCGCAACCTGGATGCAGGAACAACGCGCCAGCGCTTACGTGAAAGTGTTGAGCAACTGATGAAACCGCATCGTGTTGTGATCACCCCCGGCGAACCCGCCGGGATTGGGCCTGACCTGGTGGTTCAGCTCGCCCAGCGCAGCTGGCCGGTAGAGTTGGTTGTCTGTGCAGATGCAACACTGTTACAAGACCGGGCAGCTTTGCTCGGTCTGCCTTTAACGCTCCTCCCTTACGTTGAAGGCCAACAGCCCGCACCGCAGCAGTCTGGTACTCTCACCCTGCTTTCTGTTCCGCTCCGTGCGCCTGTTGTCCCCGGCGAGTTACACACCGAAAACGGCCACTACGTTGTCGAGACGCTGGCGCGCGCCTGTGACGGTTGCCTTCAGGGCGAATTTGCCGCCCTGATCACCGGTCCGGTGCATAAAGGCGTGATCAATGACGCGGGCATTCCGTTTACCGGGCATACCGAATTTTTCGAAGAGCGTTCGCACAGCCCGAAAGTGGTGATGATGCTGGCAACCGAAGCAATGCGCGTTGCGCTGGTAACAACGCACCTGCCGATCAAAGCCATTCCGGATGCCATTACGCCTGAACTCCTGCGTGAGATCATTGGCATTTTGCATCACGATCTGCAAACCAAATTCGGCATTCCGCAGCCGCATGTGCTGGTTTGCGGCCTGAATCCGCACGCGGGTGAAGGCGGACATATGGGCACCGAAGAGATAGACACCATCATTCCGGTGCTTGAGGAGATGCGGGCGAAGGGGATGAACCTCAGCGGGCCTCTGCCTGCCGACACCCTTTTCCAGCCCAAATACCTGGATAATGCCGACGCCGTACTCGCGATGTACCACGATCAGGGTCTGCCCGTGCTAAAATACCAGGGCTTTGGCCGCGGGGTGAATATCACCCTCGGTTTACCCTTTATTCGAACGTCCGTTGACCACGGTACTGCGCTGGATCTGGCAGGCCAGGGAAAAGCGGATGTCGGCAGTTTTATTACGGCGCTTAATCTCGCCATCAAAATGATTGTTAATACTCAATGACTAATCGAGTCCATCAGGGCCACTTAGCCCGTAAACGCTTCGGGCAAAACTTCCTCAACGATCAGTTTGTGATCGACAGTATCGTTTCTGCCATTAATCCGCAGAAAGGTCAGGCCATGGTCGAAATCGGCCCGGGACTTGCCGCGCTGACCGAGCCGGTAGGCGAACGCCTCGACGAACTGACCGTTATCGAACTCGACCGCGATCTGGCCGCGCGTCTGCAAACGCACCCGTTCCTCGGGCCGAAGCTGACGATTTATCAGCAGGATGCGATGACCATGAACTTTGGCGAACTGTCAGAAAAAATGGGACAGCCGCTGCGCGTGTTCGGTAACCTGCCGTACAACATCTCCACCCCGCTGATGTTCCATCTGTTTAGCTATACTGATGCCATTGCCGACATGCACTTCATGTTGCAAAAAGAGGTCGTTAACCGTCTGGTTGCAGGGCCGAACAGTAAAGCGTATGGTCGTTTAAGCGTGATGGCGCAATATTACTGCAACGTGATCCCGGTATTAGAAGTACCGCCTTCCGCATTCACGCCACCGCCAAAGGTAGATTCTGCGGTTGTGCGCCTGGTGCCACATAAAACGATGCCGTACCCGGTCAAAGACCTGCGCGTGCTGAGCCGTATCACGACAGAAGCCTTTAACCAGCGCCGTAAAACGATTCGTAACAGCCTTGGCAATCTGTTTACCGTTGACGTATTAGCTGAGTTGGGCATCGACCCGGCAATGCGTGCGGAAAATATTTCCGTAGAGCAGTACTGCAAGCTGGCTAATTACATCAGCGACAATGCGCCGCCGAAGGAGAGCTAAGCCATGATTGATTCGCCCCGCGTCTGTGTTCAGGTTCAAAGCGTCTACATTGAGTCCCAATCCACACCGGATGAAGAACGTTTTGTCTTTGCTTATACCGTAACCATTCGCAATCTGGGGCGGATGCCTGTGCAACTGCTCGGGCGCTACTGGCTTATCACCAACGGCAATGGCCGTGAAATTGAAGTCCAGGGCGAAGGTGTGGTCGGTGAACAACCCCATATCGCCCCTGGCGAAGAGTATCAGTACACCAGCGGCGCGGTAATTGAAACGCCGCTGGGTACCATGCAGGGCCATTACGAAATGGTCGATGCCGACGGTAATGCTTTCCGCATTGCTATTCCCGTATTCCGTCTCGCCGTACCTACACTTATTCATTAATCTAATGTCTACATATCTGATTGGCGACGTTCACGGTTGCTACGATGAACTGACCGCATTATTAAAACAGGTCGACTTCACCCCCGGGCAGGATACGCTCTGGCTGACGGGCGACTTAGTGGCGCGCGGTCCCGGTTCCCTGGACGTTCTCCGCTATGTCAAATCGCTGGGCGACAGCGTGCGCATGGTGCTGGGCAACCACGATCTGCATCTGCTGGCCGTATACGCCGGGATCAGCCGTAATAAGCCGAAAGATCGCATTACCCCCCTGCTGGAAGCGCCGGATGCCGATGAGTTGCTCAACTGGCTGCGTCGCCAGCCGCTGCTACAGATTGACGAAGAGAAAAAACTGGTGATGGCGCATGCCGGCATCACGCCTCAGTGGGATCTTGAGACGGCAAAAACCTGCGCGCGCGACACCGAAGCGGTGCTGGCGAGCGACTCCTACCCGTTCTTCCTCGATGCGATGTACGGCGACATGCCAAATAACTGGAGTGATGATCTCAGCGGCCTGGCGCGACTGCGTTTTATCACCAATGCCTTTACGCGCATGCGCTACTGCTTCCCGAACGGACAGCTGGATATGTATTGCAAAGATACGCCGGAAAATGCGCCTGCGCCGCTTAAGCCGTGGTTTGCCATTCCGGGCCCCGTGACAAACGAATATAGCGTGGTATTTGGGCACTGGGCATCGCTGGAAGGAAAAGGCACCCCGGAAAATATCTACGCGCTGGATACCGGATGCTGCTGGGGCGGGGATTTAACCTGCTTACGCTGGGAAGATAAGACCTACTTTGTGCAGCCATCCAACCGACAGCTGGACTTAGGCGAAGGTGAGGCGGTCGCCTCCTGAAGATGTTTATCCTCTCCCTTCGAGGAGAGGATAAAACCGTTAACGACGTTCCAGAATTTCGAAGCAGTAGCTGTGCGAGTTTTGCGCATCCGCATCGTGAAACTCACTGAATACAGACTCCCACTCGTCCGGATCGTAATCCGGGAAATGGGTATCCCCTTCCACTTCCGCATCAATGTGCGTCAGATACAGTTTCTGCGCTTTTGGCAGGAACTGCTCATACACACGCCCGCCGCCGATCACCATGATCTCTTCGGCATCGCCGCAGGCGGCAATGGCTTCATCAACGGACTTAACCCACTGCACGCGATCGTCAGTGCCCGGCTGGCTACTGATCACAATATTCTTACGACCCGGCAATGGACGACCAATCGACTCCCAGGTCAGGCGGCCCATCACTACCGGCTTGTTTAACGTAGTACGTTTAAACCATGCGAGATCGGCAGGCAGGTTCCACGGCATGGCGTTTTCCATGCCGATAACGCGGTCTACCGCCAGCGCTGCAATCAGACTGATCATTGAAAATTTCCCGGATGCAAAAAATTGCCGCCACTATACGGAAAGCTTAATCTTTCGTCGACTGGCGGCAGGGTAAAGAATTAGAAATTTTTTAATATTGCTGGCAACTCCACTTCACGCAGAGGGTTTACTCTCCGGTTCATCCTCAGGATCACCGGTATGCTTGCCCTCTTCCGTTCCTTGCCAGCCGTGGCGCTGAACCAGCGACAGGTGATTACGATCCTCGTTGATGATCTCCGTCAGCATGGTGCTGGTGCGTTTAAACACCGCAGCGCGTTCGGTTGCCGTACTGCTCGCCATCGCCACCATCTCTTCCACCATCTCATGGTTAAAACGGCGGAATAAATCGGCACGCTCACGCGCTTCATACGCGCCAAGTCCCAGGCTTTCCAGCGCCATGCGGCCAGATTTGAGCGCCCCTTCGAAGGTTTCACGTTCAGGGGCTGCCACACCCGCCTGACGGAGCTGGATGTAATGATCCACATCGCGCGCACGAGAGATAATGGTCAGATGCGGAAAATGCTCTTTGACCAGCTCAACCATCTGCATACTGGTCTCTGGATCGTCGATGGCGTTAATCAGCACCTCGGCCTTCGCCGCGCCGGCGGATTCCAGAAGATCAACCCGGGTCGCATCACCGTAAAATACTTTCATATCGAATTTACGCAGCGTATCCACATGGTCAGGATCGTGATCGAGGATAACCATTTTGACTCCGCTGGAGAGCAGTAAACGGCCGGTAATCTGCCCGAAGCGGCCAAATCCGGCGATGATCACCCGCGGCTGCTCCTCGTCGATCTCATCGGCTTCTCGTTCCTGTTCGCTTCCCGTTTTTTCCAGACGCGTCAGCAACACCAGCAGGATCGGCGTTGCGGCCATCGACAGCGCAACCGCCAGCGTCAGCGCTTTTGCCCATTCCGGATCGAGTACATTTGCCATCTGCGCTGCGCCAAAGACCACGAAAGCAAACTCACTCCCCTGCCCCAGCAGCACGGCAAACCAGCGGCGCTGCGGTTTTGGCACGTTTAACGGGCGGGCGATCAGCCACAGCATCGCCATTTTAATGACCAGGAAACCTACCAGCAGAATGATGATGCGCAGCGGATGGGTCACCAGCGTCCCGAAGTCGATAGACATCCCGACGCCGATGAAAAACAGCCCCAGCAGCAATCCTTTAAACGGCTCGATATCGCTTTCCAGCGCGTGACGGTATTCGGAGCTAGCCAGTAAGACCCCCGCGAGGAAGGCGCCCATTGCCATCGACAGCCCGGCCTCTTCAAGCAGCAATCCAAAACCAAACACCAGGAATAACGCAACGGCGCTGAAGACTTCGCGCAGGCCAGAGCGAGCAACAAAGCGCAGCAGCGGACGCGTTACGTAGCGACCAAGCAGAACAACCAGCGCCAGCGCACCAACAACCTTCAGCGCTGATAAGGCAAATGCCCCCAGCGTCGTTGATGCGCCGCTGGTTGCCAGCAGCGGGATCATCGCCACCAGCGGGATGGCAGCAATATCCTGGAACAACAGTACGGAGAAGGTGCTGCGCCCCATTTGCGACACCGTCAGGTTACGCTCGTTCATAGCCTGCATGGCAATAGCCGTCGAGGAGAGCGCCAGCGTCATGCCGATCAACTCCGCGACTTTCCACTCCATCCCGAGCAGAATGCAGAACCCGCCCAACAGCAGACCGCAGGCCAGCATTTGCAGAGCGCCTCCGCCAAACACCGAGGCGCGCAGTTTCCACAGCCGCTGCGGATCCAGCTCCAGGCCAATCACGAACAGCATAAGCACCACGCCGATCTCCGCAAAATGCAGGATCGACTCGGCATCCGTCACCAGCCGAAAACCCCAGGGGCCAATTACACACCCGGCAATCAGATAGCCGAGCACCGAGCCCAGCCCCAGACGAACCGCCACGGGCACAATTAATGCCGCCGCGCCAAGATAAATCAGCGCCTGTATCAGCGTATGGCTATCCATTGTGCGTCTCCTGCCACTCAAGTAAGCGTTGTTTGTAGTGACGAGCCTGCGCCTGCAAGGTTTCATCGTCGCAGACAAAGGTACAGTGCATCGCAAAAGGCGGAAGCCAGTTCAGACCGCAGTAAAGGGCAGTAGCCTGGAGCGGCTGCGCCAGCACGTCAAATCCGGGGAAGGCGCCAATCTCAAAATGGCTTTCCCCCCCGCCGGTGGTAACAGCCCACATCAGGCTTTTGCCATGAAGCGCGTTGCCGTTGTGTCCGTATGCCCAACCGTGGGAGAAAACTTTGTCGATCCACAATTTCAGCAGCGGAGGGGTGCTGTACCACTGCATCGGATGCTGCCAGACGATCAAATCGGCACGAGAGAGCGCCTCCTGTTCGGCGGCGACATCGATATTAAAATCAGGATAGAGTTGATAGAGGGAACGTATCTCTACGTTTTCGAGCGTCCTTGCCTGCTCAAGCATCCGCTTATTCGCATGCGAATGCTGCGGATAGGGGTGCGCATAAATTATCAGAACCATGAATATGCCTGTCTTCTGCTTTTCTTGTAGCAATGAGTGTAGACAGTTCCCCCCCCAACTGAAAGAGGCTAACGACCGCTTCAAAGCAAATCGCAAGGATTGGCAACCTTTGTCGCCATACAAACGCGACTGACGCGAAAGAAGGAGCACCACGCTAGCGACGAATTAACCCTGCAAAATGATTATGCAGACTCATATTTTTAACGAATATTTTTAGATTATCTTAAGTCATATTTTAATAAATCAACCTGTACATAACTCATTGAAAAAATAATAATTTTATGCTTTTTTGTTTTGAGCTCAACCTTAAAGATAGTCAATATACGTTTTACACACGTTATCTGATGTTCCTTCTCACTCAAATGGATGTGTACATGAGCAAAAAATTCTTCAAATTAAATAATACAACCAAAACTCTAGGGAAGATATTTCCTGCTTTGTTGATATGCACCCCCGCGGTTGCATTTTCTGCAATCATTGATCAATCAACCTCAGTCCCTCAAGATTTTTCAGCCGATGCTGAATATGTTATTAATAAAGACGTGACGATATCCTCCGCGGGTAGTGAAGCGGCGGTGTCTGTCACTGGGTTTACTACCACTACTACCACTAATTATGGCAATATTTCTGGCACGGGAAATGGCCTGGATATTAATACTGGTGAACAGCGCATTTTAATTAATAACGACATCGGTGCAACCATTTCCTCCACCACCGCGAATGCTGTTAATATTCAGTCAATGCTCGGTGATTTTAATAACAGTGGAAATATTATCGGTGCGGAAAATGGCATGTTTGTCGGCGAAAACTCTTCCGCAGTAAACATTATCAATACCAGCACCGGAATGATAAAAGGAAAAACGGGTCTAAGTACTCGGTATGGTATTGGCATTAATAACAGTGGCGCAATTATCGGTACAAATGGTGATGCTATTACGGCAACTAATGGCAACACCAAGCTTACTAACAGTGCCCTTGTGCAGGGAACCGAGAACGGTATCAATGTAAAAGATACTGCAAAATTGGATATCAAGAATAGCGGAACGATTAGTGGTAATACAGCCGCTATTATTTTTGCCAGCAATAAAAATAACACGCTGGTGCTTGATACGGGTTCCGTCCTTGTCGGTGACGTTATTTCCACCAATTCCACGGGAAACACCCTCACTCTGATCGGCACCGGTACAGAAGACAGCAATTTTGTGGGTCTGAATGAAGGGGACGGTTTTGCCAGCGTCACAATGAACGGCGAAAACTGGGCGCTGTCGGGCGATATTGACATTATTGGCTCTGGCGACTCCTTGATGATAGACAAGGGCGCGTTAACCCTGGCGGGCGAAGTATCCAACACCGGTAATACGCGGGTGGCCAAAGACGCCTCGCTGCAACTGGGCGATGGCGAAAAAACTGCGACGCTCAGCGGTGGGATCACCAACAACGGTACCGTCATTTTCAATCAGGGTAGCGATTTCACTTTCGCCACCGACATGACCGGTAGCGGTAACGTCGAAAAAGTAGACTCCAACACCCTGACCCTGACGGGCAAAAATAGCTACACAGGGGATACGGTTCTGCACGGCGGCACCACGCTGGTCTCCACCGGCGCAACGCTCGGCGTCAAGGACAGTAACGCCACTGTTACCGTTGAAAATGGCGCGACCTTTGCCACCGCAGGCGAAGTGAACAACAACATCGCGGTTCTTAGCGGCGGTACGCTGGCGGCATGGAATGCCGTCCAGGGTAACTCCACGCTCAGCGCTTCCGGCGTCGATACCATCAACGGCAACGTGACTAATGGTGGTACGCTGTTACTCAGTGCGGCTGATAATAGCGTTGGCAATAATTTTACGATTAATGGCGACTACACCGGCTCTGACGGTAGCCAGATTGTGATGAACAGCACCCTGGGTGAAGATAATTCACCAACTGACCACCTCACTATTACGGGCAGCAGCTTCGGTCAGTCCGGCGTCAGCATTACCAACATTGGCGGCGCAGGCGCGCAAACCATTAACGGTATGGAAATTGTCAGCATCGGCGGCAGTTCCGAAGCCCAACTGACGCTGGCAAAACCGGTCGTCGCAGGCGCCTGGGAATATAACCTCTACCAGCACAGTGACGGCAACTGGTATCTGGAATCAAAGGCGACGCCTTCTGATGATCCTTCTGACGACACCGATGACGGTGGAAATACCGATGATGGCGGCAACACCGATAACGGCGGCAACACCGATAACGGCGGTAACACCGATAACGGCGGTAACACCGACAACGGCGGTAACACCGACAACGGCGGTAACACTGACAACGGCGGCAACACCGACAACGGCGGTAGCACTGACAACGGCGGTAACAATGCGCCGGAAGTCATGGCGCCTGAAGTGGGTGCTTACTTAGGCAACTACCTTGCCGCACAGGGCATGTTCCTGCATAAACGTGACGATCGCGACCAGATCACCTTCCGCAATGAAGACGACCTGAACACCTGGATGTACGTTAAGGGTCGCTATCACGAGAACGATGCGGGTGGCGATAAAGTCAGCTATGACACCACCACGACCGTACTGCAAGTCGGCAGCGATTTCATGAGCAAGCCAATGGATAACGGTATCCTGCGTGCTGGCGGGATGTTCGGTGCAGGCCAGGCGAAGACCCACTCTGATGCGAAACACAACGTGCGTGACGCTCAGGGTAAGGTTGATGGTTTCAATGTTGGGCTTTACGCCACCTGGCAGGAAGATCAGAAATTACGTCTGGGCAGCTACGTTGATACCTGGGCCGCATACAGCTGGTATAACAACAAAGTCACCAGCAACCGCAACGACGAAGACTACGATAGCGAAGGTTTCGCCGCGTCTGTTGAAGTCGGCCACGCGTGGGTTATCCAGTCTGAAAATGAACGTACCTGGAAGATCGAGCCGCAGGCGCAGGTGATCTACAGCTATCTCGATCAGGAAAATCATACCGATCGCGACGGCGTACGCGTCACTACCCTGGACAACGACAGCGTCTTTGGTCGTCTCGGCGTTAAAGCAAGCTACTTCCAGCAGAAGGACGTCAAGGCCTGGCAGCCGTACGTCGCGGTTAACTGGTTGAAAGGTGCTGGTCAAAACGATCTGGCATTCAACGACGAGACCGTCAGCAACGATACGCCGGAAGATCGTGGTCAGTTAGAGCTGGGCGTAACCGGCAACCTGAACGAAACCACGACAATCTCCCTGCGAGCCAGCGGCGAATGGGGTGAAAACAGCTATGCCGCATACGGCGGTCATATTTTGTTAAACCATCGGTGGTAATCGATCATTCTGAAGCAAAAAAGCAGTGGCATGTGCCACTGCTTTTTTTTAGTTATCCAGCTCACCCATTGATTTAACCTGGTCACGGTTAATCTGTTCAGTTTGACCGGTTTCGGCGTTTTTGTACGATACGAGACCGGTATCGTCATCCACCTGCGGTTTCCCGTCAGTAACAATCGTTTTGCCATCGGTGGTTTTTACGGCCTGATTGGACGAACAGCCCGCCACGGTGAACATTGCGGTGGCAGCCAGAACGGAAGCGATCAGTAGTTTATTTTGCATGGTGTTTTCCCCTGCTCTCAGTTGAATTTTCGTTATCGACCTAACTATTTTAGGCTAACTGACTGAAAGCGGATGAAAAACCAGAAGGTTCTTAAGATGGGAAAATTGCCCGGTAACCGAACGGTACCGGGCAATGGGGGTTACTTGCTAATCTGCGCGTGCATTTCCTGCACCGAAATCACCTTCTCGGTGGCATCCGCATTCAGCGCCATCGCTGTTGCGAAACCGCCGTTCAGGGTGGTGTCGTAGTGCACTTTGTATTGCAGCGCGCTGCGGCGAATCAGCTTGGAGTCTTCAATCGCCTGGCGTCCTGCGGTGGTGTTGATGATGTAGGTATATTCGCCATTCTTGATACGATCCTGAATGTGCGGACGACCTTCATGCACTTTGTTCACCAGACGCGGGTTGATACCCGCTTCACCCAACACAATCGCCGTACCGTGAGTGGCGTCCAGCTCGAAGCCCTGTTTCAGCAGCTTGGCGGCCAGGTCAACCACGCGCTCTTTATCGCCTTCGCGAACGGAGAGCAGCGCACGGCCAGATTTTCTCATGGTGGAGCTACTGCCCAGCTGCGCTTTCGCAAACGCTTCTGCGAAGGTGCGGCCCACGCCCATTACTTCCCCGGTAGAGCGCATCTCTGGCCCTAACAGCGGGTCAACGCCCGGGAATTTGTTGAACGGCAGCACCACCTCTTTCACCGAGTAGTACGGCGGGATGATTTCTTTCGTGACGCCCTGCTGAGCCAGCGTCTGGCCAGCCATCACGCGCGCCGCCACTTTCGCCAGCGGAATACCGGTCGCTTTAGAGACAAACGGTACGGTACGCGCCGCACGCGGGTTGACTTCAATCAGATAGACTTCGTTGTCTTTTACCGCGAACTGAACGTTCATCAGGCCGCGAACCTGAAGCTCGAAGGCCAGCTTCTGCACCTGCTGGCGCATCACGTCCTGAATCTCCTGGCTCAGGGTATACGCTGGCAGAGAACAGGCGGAGTCACCCGAGTGCACGCCCGCCTGCTCGATGTGCTCCATGATGCCGCCAATCAGCACCATTTCGCCGTCGCAGATGGCATCCACGTCGACTTCAACCGCGTCGTCGAGGAAGCGGTCGAGCAGCACTGGCGCATCGTTGGAAACGCTCACCGCCGTCTGGAAGTAGCGACGCAGGTCCGCTTCGTCGTAGACGATTTCCATCGCGCGGCCGCCCAGTACGTAGGATGGACGCACCACCAGCGGGTAGCCGATCTCTTTCGCTTTCTCAACGGCCATTTCAATCGCGGTCACGGTGGCGTTCGCCGGCTGTTTCAGCTTGAGACGGTCAACCGCCTGCTGGAAACGCTCGCGGTCTTCCGCACGGTCAATCGCATCCGGGCTGGTGCCGATAACCGGTACACCTGCTGCTTCCAGCGCGCGCGCCAGCTTCAGCGGAGTCTGGCCGCCGTACTGCACGATCACGCCTTTTGGCTTCTCGATGCGCACGATTTCCAGCACGTCTTCCAGGGTAACCGGCTCGAAGTAGAGGCGGTCGGAGGTATCGTAGTCGGTCGAGACGGTTTCCGGGTTACAGTTGACCATGATGGTCTCGTAACCGTCTTCGCGCAGCGCCAGAGAGGCGTGTACGCAGCAGTAGTCAAACTCGATGCCCTGGCCGATACGGTTTGGGCCGCCGCCCAGCACCATAATCTTGTCGCGGTCGACGGACGGGTTCGCTTCGCACTCGTCTTCATAGGTGGAGTACATGTACGCGGTATCGGTCGAGAACTCTGCCGCACAGGTGTCCACGCGCTTGTAAACCGGATGCAGGTCATACTGGTCGCGCAGCTTGCGGATCTCCGCTTCGCGCACGCCCGCCAGTTTAGCCAGACGCGCATCGGCGAAGCCTTTACGCTTCAGCATACGCAGGAAGTCAGCGTCCAGGCCGTTGATGCCCAGCTCCGCCACTTTCTCTTCCAGACGCACCAGCTCTTCAATCTGCACCAGGAACCAGCGGTCAATGTTAGTCAGGTTAAATACACCGTCGACGGACAGGCCCGCGCGGAAGGCATCGGCGATGTACCAGATACGCTCTGCGCCCGCGTCTTTCAGCTCACGGCGGATTTTGGTCAGCGCTTCCGGGTCGTCCAGGCTGACTTTCGGGTCAAAGCCGGTCGCGCCCACTTCCAGGCCACGCAGCGCTTTTTGCAGGGATTCCTGCTGCGTGCGGCCAATCGCCATGACTTCACCAACAGATTTCATCTGGGTGGTCAGACGGTCGTTGGCGCCGGCGAATTTCTCGAAGTTAAAGCGAGGAATTTTAGTCACAACGTAGTCGATGGACGGTTCGAAGGACGCAGGGGTGCGGCCACCGGTGATGTCGTTCATCAGCTCGTCAAGGGTGTAACCCACCGCCAGTTTCGCCGCCACCTTCGCAATCGGGAAGCCGGTGGCTTTGGAGGCCAGCGCGGAGGAACGGGACACGCGCGGGTTCATTTCGATAACAATCAGACGGCCGGTTTTCGGGTTCACCGAGAACTGCACGTTAGAGCCGCCGGTTTCCACGCCGATTTCACGCAGTACCGCCATCGAGGCGTTACGCATGATTTGGTACTCTTTGTCGGTCAGCGTCTGAGCTGGCGCAACGGTGATAGAGTCGCCGGTGTGGATCCCCATCGCGTCAAAGTTTTCGATGGAGCAGACGATGATGCAGTTGTCGTTTTTATCACGCACCACTTCCATCTCGTACTCTTTCCAGCCAATCAGCGATTCATCAATCAGCAGCTCTTTGGTTGGGGAGAGATCCAGGCCGCGCTCACAAATCTCTTCAAACTCTTCGCGGTTGTAGGCAATGCCGCCGCCGGTGCCGCCCATGGTGAACGATGGACGGATGATGCACGGATAGCCCACTTCAGCCGCAACGGCCAGCGCTTCTTCCATATTGTGCGCGATACCGGAACGCGCGGTATCAAGGCCAATTTTTTTCATTGCCACGTCGAAGCGGCGACGGTCTTCTGCTTTATCAATCGCGTCGGCGGTCGCACCGATCATGGTCACGCCGAACTCTTCCAGCACGCCCTGACGCTCCAGCTCCAGCGCACAGTTCAGCGCCGTCTGGCCGCCCATGGTCGGCAGCACCGCGTCCGGACGCTCTTTCTCGATAATTTTGCGTACCACTTCCCAGTGAATTGGCTCGATGTAGGTCGCATCCGCCATTTCCGGGTCGGTCATGATGGTGGCCGGGTTAGAGTTCACCAGAATGACGCGGTAACCCTCTTCACGCAGGGCTTTACACGCCTGCGCGCCAGAGTAGTCAAATTCACAGGCCTGGCCGATGACAATCGGGCCAGCGCCAAGGATCAGGATGCTTTTTATGTCTGTACGTTTTGGCATGGTCTTCTCAGCTCCTGATTATTTAGCGATCTTACGGTATTGCTCAATAAGTTCGATGAAGTGATCGAACAGCGGTGCGGCATCGTGTGGGCCCGGGCTGGCTTCAGGGTGGCCCTGGAAGCTGAACGCAGGCTTATCGGTACGATGGATACCCTGCAAGGTACCATCGAACAGTGATTTGTGCGTCACGCGCAGGTTAGCCGGCATCGTCGCTTCATCCACAGCGAAGCCGTGGTTCTGCGCGGTGATCATCACCGTGTTGTTGTCGATATCTTTCACCGGGTGGTTACCACCGTGGTGGCCGAACTTCATCTTGACGGTGTTCGCTCCGCTCGCCAGCGCCAGCAGCTGATGGCCGAGACAGATGCCGAATACCGGGATATCGGTTTCAAGGAAGGACTTGATGGCGTCGATAGCGTAGTCGCACGGCGCCGGGTCGCCAGGACCGTTAGAGAGGAAGATGCCGTCCGGGTTCATCTTCAGAACATCTTCCGCAGACGTTTGTGCCGGGACGACCGTCAGGCGGCAGCCACGGTCAACCAGCATACGCAGGATGTTGCGCTTGGCGCCAAAATCGTAGGCCACCACGTGGAACGGCAGCTCGCTTTCCGGTTTCGCTTCCGGCAGGTCGCCTTCCAGCGTCCAGCTACCCTGCGTCCAGCTGTAGGCTTCCGCCGTGGTCACTTCTTTCGCCAGGTCCATACCGTTCAGACCCGGGAAGGCTTTCGCTTTTTCCAGCGCCAGCGTCGCATCGAGGTTATCCCCTGCGATGACACAACCGTTTTGTGCGCCCTTCTCGCGCAGCAGACGCGTCAGCTTACGGGTATCGATATCGGCAATCGCCACAATGTTATGGCGCTTCAGGTAAGAAGAGAGGTCTTCGGTGTTGCGGAAGTTGCTGGCAATCAACGGCAGGTCGCGAATGACCAGGCCTTGCGCATGTACCTGAGAGGATTCTTCGTCAGCCGCATTGGTGCCGACATTGCCGATATGAGGATAAGTAAGAGTAACGATTTGGCGAGAATAGGAAGGATCAGTGAGGATTTCTTGATAACCGGTCATTGAAGTATTGAAAACGACTTCCCCAACCGCCGAACCCGTTGCCCCTATGGCCCGACCGATAAACTGGGTTCCGTCTTCCAGAACCAATAGCGCTGACTTAATCAAAACACCCTCCAGAGAATATTCACTCACTTTATTTGCATATTAATTCATAACCATGTCATGGATCAATGCAAATGTGTTGCCAGCGGATTTTTGGCAAACGGCGGCATTCTGGGGATTTGCCATGTAAAAGTCAACTTAAAACGGGAGTTTTGTTTATTCTTTTGCAAGTCTGGCATCTGGAATGGGATTTAATGGGCAAAAAGATCAGGTAAATCATTCCGGAAAACGCTTGCGCGACAGGTTTGTTAGAATTTTAAGGAGGTGGATGACAAAAAGTGGACCAGATGGTCAAAATTTACATATATTTCACAGAAAAATGGCATATCAATAAGATTTATACCGCCTAAGCGTTATTTTTAATCTAAAACGGATAAAATAAGAGGGCAATAAATTATTGCCCCATGCAATCAAGTAATTACGACTGCAATAACCACATCACGATGGGTAATATCGCTTACAAATTATTGAGATCAAGCACATCTCGCATATCAAAAAGACCCTTTTCCTTCGCGTTAAGCCACAAAGCGGCGCGAACTGCACCATTCGCAAACGTCATGCGGCTTGACGCTTTGTGGGTAATCTCAACACGTTCGCCAATATCGGCGAACATCGCCGTATGTTCACCGACGATATCGCCTGCACGAACGGTTGCGAAACCAATTGTCCCGGGCACGCGTTCGCCGGTATGTCCTTCACGGGTATAGACCGCGCACTCTTTTAAATCTTTATCAAGTGCATGAGCAATCGCTTCGCCCATCGCCAGCGCCGTGCCTGATGGAGCATCAACTTTATAGCGGTGGTGTGCTTCAACAATCTCAATGTCGGTATAATTTCCCATCACCTTCGCTGCCTTTTCCAGCAGTTTCAGCATGACGTTAACGCCGACGCTAAAGTTCGCAGCGAAGACAATCGCAATGTCGGTGGCTGCGTCCTGAATGGCCTGTTTACCGGCATCATCGAAACCAGTGGTACCAATCACCATCCCTTTACCGTGCTGACGGCAAAACGCCAGATGAGCCAGCGTGCCTTCCGGACGGGTAAAGTCGATGAACACATCAAAGTCTTCTTTCACTGCCTCAAGGCTGCTCTGTACGGTTACGCCTGTCTTGCCCGCGCCCGCCAGTTCGCCTGCATCGGCTCCCAGCAGGGATGAACCCTCACGCTCCAGCGCCGCGCCGAGTGCCACGCCATCCATCTGTAGTGCCGCCTGAATCAGCTGGCGACCCATACGTCCACCCGCGCCCGCAATAGCAACGCGGATCTGTGCATCATGCATAGTTATTCTCTTACGTTAAAATGATGTAAACCGTTTTCAGATTAACCAGCCTTGGCAAAGCCTGCCAACTGAAAACACCGATAATTAGAATTTAACGTGAAACCGACTTAAATATCAGTAAAAGACATGATTTTGTCGTCACGATAAAGTTTGGGGCAAAAAAAAGGCCAGCACAGGAGGTGCTGGCCTTTCATCAGATAAAGAACTATTCCACTTCTCGCGCGTCAATACGCAACTCTTTCGGCACTTCAAAAACAATGTTCTCTTCGCGGCCTTCCAGCGGCACCGCTTCGCCACCGCCCAGCTCTTGCAGGCGGGCAATGACGTTCTGCACCAGAATATCCGGCGCTGAAGCGCCTGCGGTAACACCGACGCAGACCGCGTTTTTCACCCACGCTTCCTGAATGTCCGTTGCGTCGTCGATTAAAAACGCCGCTTTCCCCATACGCTGCGCCAGTTCGGCCAGACGGTTAGAGTTAGAGGAGTTTTTCGAGCCGACCACTAGCACCACGTCCGCCTGTTCAGCCAGCGCGCGCACGGCTTCCTGACGGTTGGTGGTTGCGTAGCAGATATCATCTTTGCGCGGCCCGACGATTTTCGGGAAGCGCTGGCGCAGGGCGTCAATCACGTCTGAGGTGTCGTCCACGGAAAGCGTCGTCTGGGTCATAAACGACAGTCGGGCTTCGTTTTTCACATTCAGCGTAAAGACGTCTTCCGGTGACTCAACCAGATACATGCCCCCTTCCGGGTTGCTGTACTGGCCCATGGTGCCTTCCACTTCCGGGTGACCGGCGTGACCAATCAGAATTGACTCTTCACCGCGACGGCTGGCGCGCGCCACTTCCATATGCACTTTGGTCACCAGCGGACAGGTGGCATCGAAAACGGTCAGATCGCGGTTTTTCGCCTCGTTGCGTACCGCCTGCGAGACGCCGTGCGCGGAGAAGATGAGAATTGCGCCGTCCGGTACTTCGCTGATCTGCTCGATAAAAATCGCACCGCGCTCGCGCAGGCTGTCGACCACGTAGCGGTTGTGCACCACTTCGTGACGCACGTAAATCGGCGCGCCGTAAATCTCCAGCGCGTTTTCAACAATGCTGATAGCGCGGTCTACACCGGCGCAAAAACCGCGCGGGTTAGCCAACAGGATCTGCATTTCAGGCCTCCAGTGCCGGATCGATCTCCAGCACTTCTACATCAAAATGGACAGTGCGCCCGGCAAGCGGATGGTTGAAGTCAACGGTAATCGAGTCGCCGTTGATTTCGCGGATCACGCCAGGCATTTCGCTGCCGTCCATAGCGGTAAAGAGCATAATTGCCCCGATCTCCGGTTCACCCGCGTCCATAAACTCACGACGGGAGAAGTACTGGATCAGATCCGGGCTTGGCACGCCAAACGCGGCATCCGGCTCCAGCGAAAAGGCTTTTTTCTCACCCTCTTTCAGACCGAGAAGCTGCTGCTCAAGACCTTCAGACAGGGAGGTATCGCCAAGACGAAACAGGGCTGGTTTGCCGTTGTTGCGGGTGGATTCGGCCGTAGAGCCGTCATCCAGCTTCAGCGTAAAGTGAACGAGAACCGCGCTGTTGCTCTGTACGGATTTAGACATGCAAATTGCTCGCTTGTTTTGGGTCACCTGTTGCCCGGTGGCGCTACGCTTACCGGGCCTACGGGGGCCACAAATTCTGTAGGCCGGGATCGCTACGCGTCACCCGGCTGGTTTTGTTACGCCTGCTCTTTCGCTGCCGGTTTAGGCAAGAAGCCTTCCAGCACGATTAACGCCGCACCAACGCATATTGCGCTATCGGCGAGGTTAAAGGTCGCGAAGTGCCAGTCGCCGACGTAGAAGTCGATCATATCGACCACAAAGCCGTGCCACAGGCGGTCAAACAGGTTACCCAGCGCGCCGCCAATGATCAGCGCGTAGGCGATGTTATTCAGCTTTTGCGTGGCCTTCGAGCGGTACATCAGCACCGCCAGCACGACGCAGATACCGATAGCGATACCCGCGAAGAACCAGCGCTGCCAGCCACCGCTGTCGGCAAGGAAACTAAACGCCGCACCGTAGTTGCGGGCGTAGTGCAGGTTAAGCGACGGAAACAGCGGGACCGTATCCCCCAGAGCGAAATTCTGGAGGATCAGGAACTTGCTGCCCAAATCAATAATCAGCACCACCACCACCAGCCACAGCCAGCGCAGTCCTGTTGAACAGAGAGTTTTACTCATCAGGCAAACTTACGTTTTTCGCCGTCACCGGCGACGTTGCTTACACAGCGTCCGCAGATGTCTGCGTGTTCCGCCACCTGACCGACATCAGTGGTGTAATGCCAGCAACGCGGGCATTTTTCACCGTCGGCTTTGCTCAGCGCGACCTTCAGTCCTTTGAGCAGTTCGCTCTGCTGAGCATCAGCAGACGCCTCGGCATAATCCGCAACTTTCGCACCAGAGGTCAACAGGACAAATCGTAATTCATCGCCCAGCGCGGTCAGCTTCGCGGCCAGCTCAGGCTCTGCGTACACGGTCACCGTCGCTTCCAGAGAGCCACCGACTTTCTTGTCAGCGCGCGCCTGCTCGATAACCTTGTTCACTTCGCCACGCACTTTCAGCAGCTCGTCCCAATAGGCATCGTTCATCGCTTCGGTGCTGGAGAGATCGAACAGACCTTCATACCACTCGCCGGTGAAGACATACTTCTCACGGTCGCCCGGCAGGTAACCCCAGATTTCATCCGCGGTGAAGGACATGATCGGCGCCATCCAGCGCACCAGCGCTTCTGCGATGTGGTACAGCGCAGACTGACAGCTGCGGCGCGCCACGCTGTCCGCTTTCGCGGTGTACTGACGGTCTTTAATGATGTCGAGGTAGAACGAGCCCATCTCGACGGAGCAGAAGCGCATCAGGCGCTGCACCACTTCGTGGAAATCGTAAGACTCATACGCTTTCAGGATATCTTCCTGCGCCGCTTTCGCGCAGCCTACCGCCCAGCGATCGAGCACGACCATCTCTTCCGGCTTCACCATATCTTTTACCGGATCGAACCCGTTCAGGTTCGCCAGCAGGAAGCGCGCGGTGTTACGGATACGACGATAGCTGTCGGCAGCACGCTTCAGGATCTCGTCAGACACCGCCATTTCGCCGGTGTAGTCGGTAGAGGCTACCCACAGACGCAGGATGTCCGCGCCCAGCTTGTTCATTACGTCCTGCGGCGAAACGGTGTTACCGATGGACTTGGACATCTTACGGCCCTGACCATCCACGGTGAAGCCGTGAGTCAGTACCTGACGGTAAGGTGCTTTGCCCTTCATGGCGGTGGAGATCATCAGGGATGACATGAACCAGCCGCGGTGTTGGTCGGAGCCTTCGAGATACATGTCGGCAGCGTGACCGGCGAACTCAGGGCGCACGTCAACCACAGAGGCATGGGTTGAACCGGAGTCGAACCACACGTCCAGGGTATCCGGCACTTTCTCGTAGTTGTCCGCGTCCGCGCCCAGGATGTCGCGGGCGTCGAGATCCCACCACGCCTGAATGCCGTCAACTTCAACGCGTTTCGCCACTTCTTCCATCAGTTCCAGGGTGTTCGGATGCAGTTCCTGCGTCTCTTTGTGCACGAACAGCGACATCGGCACGCCCCAGGTGCGCTGACGGGAGATACACCAGTCAGGACGGTTAGCCACCATGGATTCGATACGCGCCTGGCCCCAGTCCGGGATCCACTGCACGCCTTTGATCTCTTTCAGAGACTGCTCGCGCAGGCCCTTCTGATCCATGCTGACGAACCACTGCGGGGTCGCACGGAAGATGATTGGCGTCTTGTGACGCCAGCAGCACGGATAGCTGTGCTGCATTTTTTCAACGTGCAGCAGCGCGCCGCTGGTGCGCAGCATGTCGACAATAATGTCGTTCGCTTTGAAGACGTTGATGCCGTCCAGCGCCGGGTAGGTGCCAGGCAGGTAAGAGCCGTCCGGCCCAACCGGGTTGGCGATTTCCAGACCGTACTTCAGGCTGATGTTGTAGTCGTCAGGGCCGTGGCCACCGGCGGTATGTACCGCACCGGTACCCGCGTCCAGCGTTACGTGGTCGCCCAGAATCGCCGGAACGTCGAAGTCCAGGAACGGGTGTTTGAAGCGCATCAGTTCCAGCGCGTCGCCTTTTACGGTGCCCAGCACGGTGTAATCGGTGATGTTCGCGCGTTTCAGTACGCTTTCGACCAGGTCTTTCGCCAGGATAACCGCACGGCCATCAATCTGCACCAGCGCATACTCAAACTCGCCAGAGAGGGAGATCGCGCGGTTAGCAGGCAGCGTCCACGGGGTGGTTGTCCAGATAACCAGCGAGACTGGACCGCTTACCCCAGGCAGACCAAATTTAGCTTTGATCGCATCCTGATCGACCGCTTCGAACGCCACGTCGATAGAAGGCGAGGTTTTGTCGTAATACTCTACTTCCGCTTCGGCCAGCGCAGAACGGCAGTCCACGCACCAGTGCACCGGCTTCGCGCCTTTGTGCAGGTGGCCGTTACCGATGATTTTGCCCAGCGCACGGATGATGTTGGCTTCGGTTTTGAAATCCATGGTCAGGTACGGATGCGACCAGTCGCCCAGCACGCCCAGACGGATAAAGTCAGCGCGCTGACCGTCAACCTGGGTGGCTGCGTATTCGCGGCACTTCGCGCGGAATTCTGCGGCGGTGAACTTCTCACCCGGCTTACCGTACTCTTGCTCTACTTTCAGCTCGATTGGCAGACCATGGCAGTCCCAGCCCGGAACGTAAGGCGAGTCATATCCCGCGAGTCCTTTGGACTTCACGATAATGTCTTTCAGAATCTTGTTTACAGAGTGACCAATATGAATGCTGCCATTCGCATATGGAGGGCCATCATGCAGAATGAAGGTTTTTTTGCCTTTTTTGGCTGCACGAATGATGCCGTACAGGTCATCATCGGTCCAACGCGCCAGCATTCCCGGTTCACGCTTGGCGAGATCGCCGCGCATCGGGAACCCTGTTTCCGGCAAATTCAGGGTTGATTTATAGTCACTCATCAGATTCTCGGTTCCGTATTTATCACGTAGGCAGTTAAGCCGGTTCTAAAGCCCAAAAAACTCGCGGGCCGTTAATTCATCTCGCGCGATTTGCGCCTTAAGTTCATCCAGCGAAGCGAATCGCTGTTCATTGCGTATTTTTTTACGCAGTATCACATCTATATGGCGACCATACAGGTCCATTACAACGTCCAGCAGGTGTACTTCTAACTGTTGACGCACACCGGCAACCGTTGGACGTGTGCCAATGTTGGCGACGCCGTAGAAAGGCTTCTCGCCCAGTCCTGCCACTTCCACCGCATAGACCCCTTTAACCGGGGAGACCTGACGACGCAGCGGTATATTCGCCGTCGGGAAACCTATCGTGCGGCCCAGCGCATCGCCATGGACCACGCGACCTGAAATCGTGAACGGGTGACCCAGCAGCGTTTCTGCCGTGTCCAGTTCATCGTTCGCCAGCGCCTGACGTACCGCCGTGCTGCTGACGCGCACGCCGCCCTCGCAGAAGGTCATTGTACTGGTGACGTCAAACCCGTACTCCAGGCCAGCCTTCTGTAATAACAAGAAATCGCCCTGACGACCAGCGCCAAAGCGGAAATCATCGCCCACGGCGAGAAACTGCACGCCAAGCTGCCTGACCAACAGGTCGCTGACAAAATTTTGTGCGGTCAGCGCGGCAAAACGACGGTCGAACCGTACACACAGGACGTAGTCCACCCCTGACTCCGCCAGGTAGCGTAACTTCTCACGCAGACGCGTCAGCCGCGCGGGGGATTTCTCGCCTGCAAACAGCTCCAGCGGCTGAGGCTCGAAAATCATCACCACGACGGGCAGGCCTCGCGCCTCGCCTTCTTTACGCAATCCCTGCAACAGCGCCTGATGCCCACGATGCACGCCGTCGAAATTACCAATGGTCAGCACGCACCCGTGCGGGGCTTGACTGAGATTATGTATGCCGCGTATCAGCTTCATGACTGGCTCAAAACAGTGAAAATCGCCAAAGTATACCTTGTACAGCGGTTAAGGTTAACCGGCGATTGTTCACGCTAAACAGAAAGCCGTATGATTTCATCACGCTGACCTTTCACAGCAAAAAAATCTGCCCGCGAACTGCGATTTTTACGCCGAAAAGCTGTATTCACGAACGACAAGCTGGTAGAATCCTGCGCCATCACTACGTAACGTAGCGTCGCCACATTAACGGCGCTTATTTGCACAAATCCATTGACAAAAGAAGGTGTAGAGGGCATATTCCTCGGCCTTTGAATTGTCCACATAGATCATATTTGGGAGTTGGACCTTGGCTAATATCAAATCAGCTAAGAAACGTGCCGTTCAGTCTGAAAAGGCTCGTAAGCACAATGCAAGCCGTCGCTCTATGATGCGTACTTTCATCAAGAAAGTATACGCAGCAATCGAAGCTGGCGACAAAGCTGCAGCGCAGAACGCATTTAACGAAATGCAACCAATCGTGGATCGTCAGGCTGCTAAAGGTCTGATCCACAAAAACAAAGCAGCGCGTCATAAAGCAAACCTGACCGCGCAGATCAACAAACTGGCTTAATCGCCACTTGTTGTTGCTTGTTTGAAAGAACCCGCTTAACGCGGGTTTTTTTATGCCTTCAGATTGCCGGCGGCGTAAACAGCGCCGAGTAGTCCCGGTTGCAGATTCGCTGCACCGCCGGATGCTGAATCATCCTTTCGGCGAATATGGCGTGATACTCTTCCATCACGTTATCCACCCTGCCAATCTCGGTAATCTTGTCGTCTGAATAGAGATCGTGCGCATACAGCGTCGGGGCAACGAAGATAGCGTTGTGCGCCTCGCCAAAGGCTTTCATCAGCGCCGCATCGTCGAACTCACCGAGAATTTCTACGTTTAGCCCCTGCGAGTTAAACCAGTTCAGCAGCTTACGTCCGAGCATGGACCGCCTCCCCGGAACCAGCAAGCGGCGCTCTTCCAGGCAAGCCGGAAACGGTTTTTCCGGCGGTGGATTGATGCACCAGAAACTGACACCGCATTCGCCAATTTTCACCGAGAACAAGCCTTCCTGCTGCGTGGAATCGATAGGACAATCCGAAATAATCATATCCAGCTTATGCTGGCTCAGCTGTTCCAGCAGCATCTCGTGAGTGGACTCAAAGCAGCGTAAATGTATCTGTTCATCTTCCACCACCGCCGCATCCAGCACACCGCTTACCAGCCGTTTGGACAACGCATCCGCCACGCCCACGTCAAAGAGCAGGTTCGACTCTTTGCGATAGTTAACGATATCCAGCATCTCCTGGCTCAGGGTGAACATCTTGTCCGCATAGCGGAATACCAGTTCACCCAGCTCGCTCGGCTCAATGCCACGCCCTTTCCGCTTAAAAAGCTTTCCCTGCAAGCGCTCTTCCAGGGCTTTGATTTGCCCGGTGATAGTCTGTGGCGTCAGGTAGAGCGCCTCTGCGGCACCCACGACCGAGCCCTGCTTGTAGACATGCCAGAAGTAATAGAGATGGTTATAGTTCAAATGAGACATCACGTTTTCACTCCCTGATAGTTTATCGGGAGAAGGCTTCCCTTCTCCCGGTTTCCTGTTATGCCTGGACAGCCTGTCCGGACAACTTCACCTTCAACAAGGTGTAACCCATAACCGCGGCCAGGAACGACCCGATAAGAATGCCGAGTTTCGCCCAGACGATAAGCTCAGGCGCGCTTGCGCCAAACGCCAGCGTCGAGATAAAGATCGACATGGTGAATCCAATACCGCACAGCACGCCAACGGCCATAATCTGGCTAAAGGTGGTTCCGTTTGGCAATGACGCCAGCTTCAGCTTCAGCGCCAGCCAGCAGAACAGGCTGATGCCCAGCGGCTTACCAATAAACAGACCGGCGATGATACCCAGCGGCAGCACAGAGGTGAGTCCGTCCAGGGTAACCCCGGCCAGGGAAACACCCGCGTTGGCAAACGCAAACAGCGGCAGGATCATAAAACCCACCCACGGATGAAGCACATGCTCCAGCTGTCTGGCAGGCGATTTGCCGTCCTGTTCCTTCAGCGGAATAAAGAAGCCAACGATGACGCCCGCCAGCGTGGCATGCACGCCAGACTTCAGCACCGCCGTCCACAGCACCATCCCCACCAGAATATAAATCCCCGTGCGTCGGACGTTGAAGACGTTCAGCAACGCCAGCACCGCAATAGCCACGGCCGCCACGCTCAGAGACAGAACGGACAGATCGCTGGTGTAGAACAGCGCGATAATCACGATAGCGCCCAGATCATCGATAATCGCCAGCGCCATCAGGAAAATTTTCAGTGCTACCGGGACGCGGCTACCGAGCAAGGCTAAGACCCCGAGCGCAAACGCGATATCCGTTGCGGCCGGGATCGCCCAGCCGTCACGAGCAACCGGATCCTGCCACGCAAATGCGAGAAAGAGCAACGCCGGAACGATCATCCCGCCAATCGCCGCGATCACCGGAAACGCCGCACGCTGACGGCTGGCAAGCGAACCGCTCACCAGCTCACGTTTAACCTCCAGGCCCACCAGCAGGAAGAACACCGCCATCAGCGCATCGTTGATCCACAGCAGCATGTTCTTATTAATTTCCAGCGCCCCGACCTTCAGCTCGACGGGCGTTTCCAGAAATGCGTGATAGAGATCGCGTGTCATGCCCATATTGGCGAGCAGCATGGCAGCCGCAGCAGCAATAATCAGGATGACGCCGCCGGATGCCTCACTGCTAAAGAAACGGTGTAGTAATTTCACGTTTAAACTCTCTTTTACAACAATACCTCGGTAAAACCATAATATCAGCGCAAACAGATCGGTAAAAACAGATTAATATTGGTTATAGATTCAGTTTAACCGAGGTATAACGCTATAAAGCAAAAAGCCCGGAATCGCTTCCGGGCTTTAAATGATAGTAACCAGCTGGCGGGTTAGCGGGTTAAATCGTCGAAGAATTTTTTGACGCCATCGAAGAAGCTTTTGGAGCGCGGGCTGTTTTTCTCACCTGTCGGGCCACCAAAGCTTTCCTGAAGCTCTTTCAGCAGCTGTTTCTGCTTATCGTTCAGGCCGACCGGCGTTTCCACGACCACGCGGCATAACAGGTCACCCTGCGCGCCACCGCGAACGGATTTAACGCCTTTGCCGCGCATGCGGAACAGTTTCCCGGTCTGGGTTTCGCCAGGGATTTTCAGGTTAACGCGACCGTCCAGCGTCGGCACTTCGATTTCGCCGCCCAGCGCCGCCATCGCAAAGTTGATCGGCACTTCACAGTACAGGTTGTTACCTTCACGCTCGAAGATGGCGTGCTGCTTCACCTGAACCTGAACGTACAGATCGCCTGCCGGTGCGCCGTGCTCGCCGGCTTCACCCTCACCTGCCAGACGGATGCGGTCGCCCGTATCGACGCCTGCCGGGATCTTAACGGACAGCGTTTTGGTTTTCTCCACGCGACCGTGACCATGACATTTGGTGCACGGATCTTTAATCAGCGTACCGCGACCATGACAGTGCGGACAGGCCTGCTGCACCGCGAAGAAGCCCTGGCGCATCTGCACCTGACCGGAACCGTGACAGGTTGGGCAGGTCTGTGGCTGAGTCCCCGCTTTCGCACCGCTGCCGTGGCAAACGTCACACTCTTCCAGCGTCGGAATACGGATCTCTTTGGTGACGCCGCGAACCGCTTCTTCCAGCGTCAGGTCCATGTTGTAGCGCAGGTCTGCGCCGCGCGCCGCGCGCTGACGGCCACGCCCGCCACCGAAGATATCGCCAAATACATCACCAAAGATATCGCTGAAATCAGCGCCGCCGCCGAAGCCGCCGCCGCCAAATCCACCGCCGCCCATGCCGCCCTGTTCAAAGGCCGCGTGTCCGTACTGATCATAGGCCGCACGTTTTTGTGCATCGGTCAGGACTTCGTAGGCTTCTTTAATCTCTTTAAATTTGGCTTCAGCCTCTTTGTCACCCTGATTACGGTCAGGGTGGAATTTCATGGCCAGGCGCTTATACGCCTTTTTGATTTCACGCTCTTCCGCAGTTTTCGGAACGCCTAAAATCTCGTAATAGTCTTGCTTTGCCATTGGTTTTTTTAAGCCCCTTAACATGCGAGCACGGGCGTGGAGAATTCTCCTACGCCCGTGCCGATTACTTACCCTGCATCAGGGCGATTATTTTTTGTCTTTCACTTCTTCGAACTCAGCGTCGACAACATCGTCGTCTTTCGCGTTGTTCGCCGAAGCATCAGCGCCCGCCTGCTGCTGTGCGTGCTGCTGCTGAGCGATTTCCATCAGCTTCTGAGAAACCTGTGCCAGCTCCTGCATCTTCGCTTCGATGTCCGCTTTGTCTTCGCCTTTCAGAGACGTTTCCAGCGCGCTCAGTGCAGTTTCGATTGCAGTTTTGTCTTCCGCTGGCAGTTTATCGCCCGCTTCTTCAACCTGCTTACGGGTGCTGTGCAGCAGATGGTCACCCTGGTTACGGGTCTGAACCAGCTCTTCAAACTTACGGTCGGATTCCGCGTTAGCTTCGGCATCACGAACCATTTTTTCGATTTCCGCTTCGTTCAGGCCAGAAGATGCCTTGATGGTAATCTTCTGCTCTTTACCGCTGTTTTTGTCTTTCGCAGACACGTGCAGGATACCGTCAGCATCGATGTCGAAGGTGACTTCGATCTGTGGCATGCCGCGTGGTGCCGGGTTAATACCGTCCAGGTTGAACTGACCCAGAGATTTGTTATCCGCCGCGCGCTTACGCTCACCCTGAATCACATGGATGGTTACCGCAGACTGGTTGTCTTCAGCGGTAGAGAACACCTGGCTGTGTTTCGTCGGGATAGTGGTGTTTTTGTTGATGAGCGGAGTCATCACGCCACCCATGGTTTCGATACCCAGAGACAGCGGGGTAACGTCCAGCAGCAGTACGTCTTTCACTTCACCGGTCAGTACACCACCCTGAACCGCAGCACCGATAGCAACCGCTTCGTCCGGGTTCACGTCTTTACGTGGCTCTTTACCAAAGAATTCAGCCACTTTCTTCTGAACCATTGGCATACGAGTCTGACCACCTACCAGGATAACGTCCTGAATGTCAGACACGGACAGGCCAGCGTCCTGCAATGCAACTTTCAGTGGCTCGATAGAACGGTTCACGAGGTCTTCTACCAGGCTTTCCAGTTTCGCACGGGTCACTTTGATGTTCATGTGTTTTGGACCGGTCGCGTCTGCGGTGATGTACGGCAGGTTCACGTCGGTCTGCTGAGCGGAAGACAGCTCGATCTTCGCTTTCTCAGCGGCTTCTTTCAGGCGCTGCATAGCCAGCGGGTCGTTACGCAGGTCAATGCCCTGATCTTTCTTGAACTCGTCAACGAGGTAGTTGATCAGACGGGTATCGAAGTCTTCACCACCCAGGTGGGTATCACCGTTGGTTGCCAGAACTTCGAAGGTTTTTTCGCCGTCAACATCGTCGATTTCGATAATAGAAATATCGAAGGTACCACCACCCAGGTCGTAAACCGCGATAGTACGGTTGCCAACTTCTTTATCCAGACCGTAAGCCAGTGCTGCTGCGGTTGGTTCGTTGATGATACGTTTTACTTCCAGGCCTGCGATACGGCCAGCATCTTTGGTTGCCTGACGCTGAGCATCGTTGAAGTAAGCAGGTACGGTGATAACAGCTTCAGTTACCGGTTCACCCAGGTAATCTTCCGCAGTTTTCTTCATTTTCTTCAGCACTTCAGCAGAGATCTGCGGAGGTGCAGTTTTGGTGCCTTTCACATCAAGCCATGCATCGCCGTTATCGGCTGCGATGATTTTGTAAGGCATGATGGAAACGTCACGCTGAACTTCTTCGTCCTGGAAGCGGCGGCCAATCAGGCGTTTGATCGCAAACAGGGTGTTTTGCGGGTTTGTCACTGCCTGACGTTTAGCCGGCTGACCAACCAGAGTTTCACCATCCTGGGTATAAGCAATGATAGAAGGCGTGGTGCGATCGCCCTCGGCGTTCTCCAGCACACGTGCAGTAGTGCCATCCATAATCGCTACACAAGAGTTGGTAGTACCCAGGTCGATACCAATAATTTTACCCATCTAAACGTCTCCACTAAAAATTCAGTCAACATGTGGTTGTGTACCTGTAATAAGGGCAGAACGTGCTTTTTCAACTGCCCAGATTTGATTTTTTTCAGGTCCACACACTGCGGTTGCTTACAAGATGGGGTCACAACGGCATCCATCAAGGGGGAAGGATAAAAAATTTTTTAATTTCACCCCGGTGAGATCATAGACGGCGTCGATGCCGCCCATTATGATGCCGCGCCCCGTCAGGGAGAACTGGCGCGGGTTTAACCATTTCACCATATTAATGATGATTTTTTGAGGACTTATGGGCAACACTAAGTTGGCTAATCCGGCTCCGCTGGGCCTGATGGGTTTTGGCATGACCACCATTCTGCTGAACCTGCACAATATCGGGATGTTCCCGATGGACGGCATTATCCTGGCGATGGGCATTTTTTACGGCGGTATCGCACAAATCTTTGCGGGCCTGCTGGAATATAAGAAAGGCAACACCTTCGGCTTAACCGCCTTTACCTCTTACGGTTCTTTCTGGCTGACTCTGGTCGCGATTCTGCTGATGCCTAAAATGGGCCTGGCGGAGGCGGCAAACGCCCATTTCCTGGGCGTGTACCTGGGACTGTGGGGCGTGTTCACCCTGTTCATGTTCTTTGGCACCCTCAAGGCGAACCGCGCGCTGCAATTCGTCTTCCTGAGCCTGACCGTCCTGTTCGCCCTGCTGGCCATCGGTCACCTGGCGGATAACGAAGGCATCGTTCACGTTGCCGGCTGGGTCGGTCTGGTTTGCGGCGCAAGCGCAATCTACCTGGCCATGGGTGAAGTGCTGAACGAGCAGTTCGACCGCACCATTCTACCGATTGGTGAAAAACACTGATCCCTCTGTCGTGCCCGCGTCGCGGGCACGACGTCCCTCTGACTGGCGAAGCCACACCCCCAATACCAGCCCCATCAGCGATAACGCCAGCACGTACCACGCAGGTGCAAAGGGCGACAGCCCCATCAACACCGTCACCACAATCGGGGTCAGCCCGCCGAAAATGGCATACGAGACGTTATAAGAGAAAGAGATTCCGGTGAAGCGTACCTCCGGCGGGAAGGCGCGGACCATCACGTACGGTACGGCGCCAACGACGCCCACACACAGCCCGACGACACCGTACAGCAGGAACAGCTGTTCAGGATGGGTGCCCGCAAGATGATAGAATGCCCAGCTCGACGCGGCCAGCAGCAGGCTGCCGACAATAAAGGTCACGCTGGCGCCGAAACGATCCGCCGCCAGCCCGGCGGCCAGACAGCCAAAGCAGAGCATAATTGTCGCGATACTGTTCGCCTGTAACGTCACGGCAGGCGCAAAACCGTACTGTTTTTGCAGCCAGACCGGCGACATCAAAATGACCACCACGATACCCGCAGACAGCAGCCAGGTCAGAAGCATCGACACGACTACCGCTTTTTTATGCCGCACTACTACGGTTTTCACCGGCAGTTCTTGCGCCAGCGCCTTCCGCTGCTGCATTTCCAGAAATATTGGCGTCTCCTGCAACCAGCGTCGCAGGTACATTGCCACCAGCCCAAACGCCCCGCCCAGCAGGAACGGTATACGCCAGCCCCAGTCGTGAAGGGCCTGTTGTGTCATGCTGGTATTGATGATGGTTGCAACTACGGAGCCAAGCAGGATCCCGATCGTCAGCCCCGCGGTCAGCGTTCCGCACGCAATGCCGATGCGGCGCACCGGGACGTGCTCAGCGACAAACACCCACGCGCCAGGCACTTCCCCGCCGATGGCCGCGCCCTGGAGAATACGCATCAGCAGCAGCAATAACGGGGCGATAATGCCCATCGACTCATAGGTAGGCAAAAGGCCAATCGCCAGCGTCGGCACGGCCATAAGCAGGATGCTGAGGGTAAACATCTTCTTGCGCCCAACCAGATCGCCAAAGTGCGCCATGACAATGCCGCCCAGCGGACGCGCCAGATAGCCGGCAGCGAAAATGCCGAAGGTTTGTACCTGACGCAGCCATTCAGGAATATCCGCCGGGAAAAACAGCGCCCCCACAACGGCGGCGAAGAAGACAAAGATGATGAAATCGTAAAACTCCAGCGCGCCGCCCAGGGCAGCGAGCGTGAGGGTTTTGTAGTCCTGTCGATTCAGAGGTCGGGGATTATGTGACATAGCGAACCATTGTGCATGTGTTGTGGATTATTTTTTACAGCAATCGTAAAGAAAAAATTACTATATCGTAAATCCATTTACACGCTACTGCGGCTGGCGCTTATGTCACATTTTAATCATTTTCAGGAGATTGTTTCGCGGCGAGCGCTTTTAGGGCGAAATGCTGCTACCACGTTGCCGTCAGTTTCCACGTACGGACCGTCAAGCAGTTGTATACAATACGGTACACTTGCAAAGATACCGTGGACGATAACGCTGCCGTCCTCGGCTTTTACCCCTTCCAGCGTCTCTTTTATCGACTTCGGCTGCCCCGGCAGGTTCAGGATCAGCGCCTGTTTGCGGATCACCCCGACCTGACGGGAAAGAATGGCCGTCGGGACAAAGTGTAGACTGATCTGGCGCATCTGTTCACCGAAGCCCGGCATTTCACGATCGGCGATAGCCAGCGTCGCGTCCGGCGTCACATCGCGGCGCGCGGGGCCGGTGCCGCCCGTCGTCAGCACAAGGTGGCAGCTCATCTCATCCACCAGCTCACACAGGGTTTGCTCAATGATCGGCTGCTCATCCGGGATCAGGCGAGTCTGGATCTCAAACGGGGTAGTGAGCGCGCTGCCCAGCCACGCTTCCAGAGCAGGGATGCCTTTATCCTGATAAACACCGCTGGAGGCGCGGTCAGAAATCGACACTAAGCCGATGCGTAAGGTATTCATATCCATTCCATTCAAAAAGTACTGATTAAAGGGAATGATACACGCAGAGAGAAAATTCAGACAGAGGCGGGGGAAAGACGCGTGACCGGGAGCCCGGTCACGCAGAATGATTACAGCAGGTCGCCGATCATTTTTTCCAGTTTTTCCTGGTCGATAGCAAACTTACGGATACCGTCCGCCAGTTTATCTACGGCCATTGGATCCTGGTTGTGCTGCCACAGGAACTCGGACTCGGTGATGCGCTCAGGGCGCGCTTTCACTTCGCCAGTGTAAGACAGTTTACGCTCGATAGCACCTTCGCTTTCTGCCAGCTCTTTCAGCAGCGCAGGGGCGATGGTCAGGCGGTCACAGCCAGCCAGCTCGATGATTTCGCCGACGTTACGGAAGCTTGCGCCCATAACAACGGTCTCATAGCCGTGCTGTTTGTAGTATTCGTAGATTTCAGTCACAGAAATCACGCCTGGATCTTCAGACGCCGCGTACTCTTTCTTGTCGGTGTTGGCTTTGTACCAGTCCAGAATACGGCCCACGAACGGAGAAATCAGGTATACGCCAGCTTCGGCACATGCACGCGCCTGTGCGAAGGAGAACAGCAGAGTCAGGTTACAGTTGATGCCTTCTTTTTCCAGCTGCTCAGCGGCGCGGATGCCCTGCCAGGTAGAGGCCAGTTTGATCAGGATACGGTCGTTGCTGATGCCCGCATCGTTGTACAGTTTGATCAGGCGTTTTGCTTTGGCGATAGAGGCTTCGGTGTCGTAGGACAGGCGAGCATCAACTTCGGTAGAGATACGGCCAGGAACGAGCTTCAGGATTTCCAGACCGATGTTCACTGCCAGTTTGTCAGTGGCATCCACAACCTGCTGCGCGCGGTCATTGCTCTGTGCTTTTGCCCAGGTCACCGCCTCGTCGATCAGTTTGCGATACTCAGGGATCTGCGCGGCGTTAAGGATCAGAGAAGGGTTGGTTGTGGCATCCTGCGGCTGGTACAGCTTCATTGCCGCGATATCTCCGGTGTCAGCGACGACAGTGGTGAACTGACGAAGGGAGGTCAATTTATCCGTCATGATAGTGTTTCTCTTTTAACGTGCCCTGGATAATTCACACTACCGACAGCTTGCCAGCAGCGGAAAAATGACAGGTTTACTTGTTAGGGGGATGTAACCGGTCTGCCCTGATGATAACACGAGTGAGAGGCAGCGCAACCGCAGACAGTGCGCTTAGGCAGAGTATGATAAACTCAGAATATTAACAGGCTGCTAAGTAACAGCATGCACAATCAGTGGTAGCGCTTACATATTCACTTTGGCATCAACAAGAGGGACGTTAGTGCCTGATTTCTTTTTCTTTATCAACGAAGTCCTCTGGGGTTCGATCATGATATACCTGCTTTCAGGAGCAGGTATCTGGTTTACGTGGCGCAGCGGTCTGATTCAGTTTCGCTATATCCGCAAATTTGGCAGAAGTCTGAAAAACAGCGTCACCCCACAGCCGGGCGGCCTGACCTCGTTTCAGGCGCTCTGTACTAGCCTTGCCGCGCGCGTCGGCAGCGGTAACCTGGCCGGTGTCGCGCTGGCGATCGGCGCGGGCGGTCCGGGCGCGGTATTCTGGATGTGGGTGACGGCGATTATCGGTATGGCCACCTCCTTTGCTGAATGCTCGCTTGCGCAACTCTACAAAGAAAAAGACGGCAAAGGTCAGTTTCGCGGCGGTCCCGCCTGGTATATGGCTCGCGGGTTGGGAATGCGCTGGATGGGCGTTCTGTTCTCGATCTTTTTGCTGATTGCCTATGGCCTTATTTTCAATACCGTTCAGGCAAATTCCGTCGCCCACGCGCTGCGCTTTGCCTTTAATTGTCCGGAGTGGCTGACGGGCGGCGCGCTTGCCCTTCTCACCCTGCTGACCATTGTGACCGGGCTCAAAGGGGTTGCCCGCCTGATGCAGTGGCTGGTTCCGCTGATGGCGCTGCTGTGGGTGTCCACCAGCGTGATGGTATGCGCGATACATATTGACGAGGTGCCGAACGTCATCGTCACCATTTTCCAAAGCGCGTTCGGCTGGCGCGAAGCGGCTTCAGGCGCGTTGGGTTACACCCTTAGCCAGGCTCTCACTGCGGGTTTTCAGCGGGGTATGTTCTCCAACGAAGCGGGAATGGGCTCCACGCCGAATGCCGCCGCAGCGGCCGCATCCTGGCCCCCGCATCCCGCCGCGCAGGGCATTGTACAGATGATTGGCGTCTTCACAGACACCATTGTTATCTGCTCCGCCAGCGCGATGATCATGCTGCTGGCCGGTGCCGCTGAGCAACCGTCCGGTAGTACGGCAGGCATTCATTGGGTACAACAGGCGCTGGTCTCCCTCGTCGGCGGCTGGGGCGCGGGCCTTGTCGCACTTGTCGTGGGACTTTTTGCCTTTAGTTCCATTGCGGTGAACTATATCTATGCCGAAAACAACCTTATCTTCCTGAAAGTCAATTCGCGTCTGACCCGCAACGTCCTTCGCGCGGGTGTGCTGGGAATGGTTTTCGTCGGCTCCCTGCTCAGCATGCCGTTGGTCTGGCAAATAGCGGACGTCATTATGGCACTGATGGCCATCACGAACCTGACGGCCATTTTGCTGCTTTCACCGGTTGTGGCGCTGATCGCGCGCGATTATCTGCGTCAGCGCAAGCTCGGCGTACAGCCCGTCTTTGACGCCTCACGCTATCCCGAAATCGAGTCACAAATTGCCCCTGGCACCTGGGATGATTTGCCGCGGCAATAACAGCTATCGATCAATTCAGGGCGATTTTTTGTTAAAGTCGCTCTAAATTTCCTGCAAGGACTGGATATGCTGATTCTGATTTCACCTGCCAAAACGCTCGACTACCAGAGCCCGCTCGCCACTGAGCGTTATACCCAGCCGGAATTGCTGGACTACTCGCAACAGCTGATCCACGAGGCGCGTAAGCTTTCGGCTCCGCAAATCGCTTCGCTGATGAGCATCAGCGATAAACTCGCCGACCTGAACGCCACCCGTTTTCATGAGTGGCAGCCTGACTTCACGCCCGCCAACGCCCGCCAGGCGCTGTTGGCCTTCAAAGGTGACGTCTACACTGGCCTGCAAGCAGAAACGTTTAGCGAAGCCGATTTCGATTTTGCCCAGCAGCATCTGCGCATGTTATCCGGCCTGTACGGGGTGCTGCGCCCGCTGGATCTGATGCAGCCGTATCGTCTGGAGATGGGTATCCGCCTGGAAAACGCTAAAGGTAAAGATCTGTACCAGTTCTGGGGCGATGTCATTACCGACAAGCTTAACGCGGCGCTGCAAGCCCAGGGGGACAACGTGGTGATCAACCTGGCCTCCGATGAGTACTTCAAATCGGTGAAACCGAAAAAGCTGGATGCGGACATTATCAAGCCGGTATTCCTCGACGAGAAAAACGGCAAATTTAAAGTAATCAGCTTCTACGCCAAAAAAGCGCGCGGTCTGATGAGCCGCTTCATCATTCAAAACCGCCTGACGAAGCCAGAGCAGCTCACCGGCTTTAACAGTGAAGGGTATTTCTTCGACGAGGCATCGTCAGGAAAAAACGAGCTGGTGTTTAAGCGTCACGAGCAATAAAAGACAACCCCGCCAGCTGGCGGGGTTTGTGTTAATGGTGCTTCCGGTCCGGGCGACGATCGTCATGACGGTGGTGATCGTCACGATCGCGATGTTCATCGTGAGGACGCCAGTGGTTATCGCGCCAGTCATAGTGCGCTTTCCACCAGTCATGGTCGCGCCAGCGGCCGCCATCCCAGTAGTGCCCGTTATTATCCCGATCGCCAATTTGCAGTTTTACCGCGGGCACGAGGGTGATTTCAGCTGCCTGCACCGCCATCGGAGCGACCAGCATCAGTGAAAGCGCGATAAGTGCAGGTTTCAGTGTAGACATAGGTGACTCCTTTTTCTTCTTGCCCAACGTGGGCCGATGTAAGGAGAGTACGTGATGGGAACGGGGGATGTTATTCTCTGCAATCCTAAACGCTAAGTGACCGCATTTATTGGGAATTTCTGCTTTTTTCCTGCTGTTTTTCTCCTTAATTTCTCCATAAAAAAGCCGGGTGGCGGCTTCGCCTTACCCGGCCTACGTTCTGAGCCGTTGTAGGTCGGGTAAGGCGTAGCCGCCACCCGACAAAAATCACGCTCGGGTCATCATCAGCTTACGCAGCGCGGCAAAGTCTGCGGGCAGCTCATGAGACAGCAGCGGCAGGTCGGCGCGCTCGGCCAGCTCTTTTGGCAGCGGCAGCGTTTCCCCCAGGATCGCTTCCACGCTCTCTTTGAACTTGGCCGGATGGGCGGTGCCGAGGAACAGGCCATACTCACCCGGTTGAAGCTGATCGCGCAGGGCACGATAGGCAATCGCCGCGTGCGGCTCAGAGGTATAGCCCACCGCTTTCAGCTCGCGCATGGTGGCTTTCGTGGTTTCGTCCGTCACCGCTGCGTAACCCAGATCGCCCAGACGCCAGACCTTACGGCGGAACAGCTCTTCCACACGCGGCCAGTTGTTAGGCTGTGACACATCCATCGCATTGGAGAGCGTGGCCTGAGTCGCGTTCGGCGCCCATTTTCCGTCCTTCAGGAAACGCGGCACGGTGTCGTTGGCGTTGGTGGCGGCGATAAAGCGCTTCACCGGCAGGCCGAGTGATTTCGCCAGCAGGCCTGCCGTCAGGTCGCCGAAGTTCCCGCTTGGCACGGAAACCACCAGCTGATTGCGCGCGTCCTGCGGCAACTGCGCCACCGCTTCGAAGTAGTAGCAGATCTGCGCCAGCAAACGGCTGATGTTGATGGAGTTGGCAGAGTTCAGCCCCAGCGCCGCCTTCAGCTCTTCGTCATCGAAGGCTTGCTTCACCAGCGCCTGACAGGCATCGAAATCGCCGTCGATCGCCACGGTTTCAATGTTGCCCCCAAGGGTGCAGAACAGTTTTTCCTGAAGCGGGCTGATTTTGCCTTTCGGATAGAGGATCACCACGCGGACGTTTTTCAGGCCGTAGAACGCATGGGCCACCGCCGCACCGGTATCGCCTGAAGTCGCGGTCAGAATGGTCACCGGTTTGTCGCCGCTGATGTGGGTCAGCATCTGCGCCATAAAACGACCGCCGAAATCTTTGAACGCCAGCGTCGGGCCGTGGAACAGCTCCAGACAGCCAACGTCAGGCTCCACCTGCTTCACCGGCGCCGGGAAAGCAAACGCCGCACGCACGCGCTCTTCCAGCAGCTCCTGTGGGATTTCGTCGCCGATAAACGCAGACAGAATTTTGGTGCTGCGGGTGACAAAGTCCTGCTTCAGCAGTTCATCGATTTCGGTCAGCTGAAATTCCGGCAGGTCGTGGGGGAAGAACAGCCCCTGATTTTTGCCCAGCCCCTGCGTTACCGCCTGCGCAAAGCTGACCTGCTCGTTATGATCTTTAAGGTTGTAGAGTTTCATTCGTTATCCCAGTACTCGTGCGCCAGCCGTGTCCAGACGGCAAATATGAACAAAGCCTTCCTGATTTTGCAGGTAGTGTTTAGAGAGCCAGTCCGCCACGCGCTGCGCGGTGTCTGGCTTGTCGCATAAGGCGAACAGCGTCGGGCCGGAGCCGGAGATGCCGCACGCCTGTGCGCCGATATCCATGGATGCCTGTCGCGCTTCGTTAAAGCCCGGCAGCAGCTTCGTGCGATACGGCTCGGCAATAATGTCTTTCATCAGTTTCGCCGCCAGCTGCGGCTGTCGGGTGTAGCAGGCATGAATAAAGCCCGCCAGATGACGCCCGTGGGCAATACAGTCCTGACGACGATACTGCGCCGGCAGGATCGCACGCGCTTCGGCGGTAGACACTTTAATGCCCGGATAGGCCAGCACCCACAGCCACTCATCAAACCCTGGCACCTGCTGGCTGATGATGCCATTTTCTTCAATCATCAGCTGCATGCCGCCAAGGAAGCACGGCGCCACGTTATCATAATGAATGCTGCCGGAGATGCGCCCTTCCAGCTCGCCCATCAGCGCCAGCAGACGGCTGTTGTTCAGCGGCTTGCCGCAGTGCTCATTCATCGCCACCAGCGCGGCGACCACCGAGCAGGCGCTCGAGCCCAGCCCCGAACCAATCGGCATGCTCTTTTCCAGCGTCATGGCGACCGGCACGTTTTTGCCAATCTCCTGACAGAAGCGTTCCCAGCACTGATAAACAATATTCTCGCGCGGTTCAGACGGCAGCTTACTGGCGAAACGGCCGATGTTATTCAGGCTGAAGCGCTCTGCCGCCTCAACCGTAACCGTATCGCCCAGCAGCGAACCGTCCACCGGCGTTACCGCCGCGCCCAGCACGTCAAATCCGACGCTCATATTGGCGCTGGAAGCCGGGGCATATACTTTAACCATCTTAAACTCCTAACTTCCATGACAGGGTACGCAGCAGATCGGCAAACACGCCTGCCGCCGTCACATCATTCCCTGCGCCATAGCCGCGAAGTACCAGCGGCAGTGGCTGATAATAATGGCTGTAGAACGCCAGAGCGTTCTCGCCGTTTTTCACCTTGTACAGCGGATCGTTGCCATCCACTTCGGCAATCTTCACCCGGCAGACGCCGTCTTCTTCAATGTTGCCAACATAGCGCAATACCTTACCTTCATCACGGGCTTTCGCAACGCGTGCGGCAAAGGCATCGTCAAGCTGAGGTAAATTCGCCATAAAGGCGCTGACGTCACCGCTGTCATCAAATTCTGCTGGCAGCACTGGCTCAATCACGATATCCGAAAGCTCCAGCTCGCGGCCGGTCTCGCGCACCAGGATCAGCAGCTTACGCGCCACGTCCATACCGGAGAGGTCGTCGCGCGGATCCGGCTCGGTGTAGCCCAGCTCGCGCGCGGCGCGGGTGGCTTCCGACAGGCTCATCCCTTCGTCCATCTTGCCGAAGATAAACGACAGGGAGCCGGAGAGGATGCCGGAGAAACGCTGTAGTTCGTCGCCCGCGTTCAGCAGGTTTTGCAGGTTCTCGATGACCGGCAGGCCCGCGCCCACGTTGGTGTCATACAGAAACTTGCGGCGCGACTTACTCGCCGCCAGACGCAGCTGGTGATAGTAATCCATTGACGAGGTGTTGGCCTTTTTGTTCGGCGTCACCACGTGGAAACCTTCGCGCAGGAAATCCGCGTACTGATCGGCCACCGCCTGGCTGGAGGTACAGTCAACGATCACCGGGTTAAGCAGGTGATATTCTTTCACCAGACGGATCAGGCGGCCCAGGTTAAACGGCTCTTTCGCCTCTTCCAGCTCCGCCTGCCAGTTTTCCAGGTTCAGACCGTGGACGTTAGTCAGCAACGCTTTCGAGTTCGCAATGCCGCAGACGCGCAGATCGATATGTTTCTTCTTAAGCCACTCCTGCTGACGCTTTACCTGCTCCAGCAGCGCGCCGCCGACGCCGCCGACGCCCACCAGGAACAGCTCAATCACCTGGTCGGTGTTGAACAGCATCTGATGCACCACGCGCACGCCGGTAGTGGCGTCATCGTTATCCACGACAACGGAAATGGAACGCTCGGATGAGCCCTGGGCAATCGCCACGATATTGATATTGGCCCGCGCCAGCGCGGCAAAGAATTTGGCGGAGATACCGCGCAGGGTGCGCATACCGTCGCCGACCACCGAGATAATCGCCAGACGCTCCTGAATGGAAAGCGGCTCCAGCAGCTCTTCTTTCAGCTCCAGATAGAACTCTTCTTCCAGCGCGCGACGGGCGCGCAGGCAATCGCCCTGCGGAACGCAGAAGCTGATGCTGTATTCGGAAGAAGACTGCGTGATCAGCACCACGGAGATCCCGTTGCGGGACATAGCGGCAAAGACGCGTGCCGCCATGCCGACCATGCCCTTCATCCCCGGGCCGGAGACGCTGAACATCGCCATGTTATTGAGGTTAGAAATGCCTTTCACCGGCAGGTCATCTTCATCCGCGCTGGCGCCAATCAGCGTACCCGGCGCCTGCGGATTACCGGTATTCTTAATCAGGCAAGGGATCTGGAACTGGGCAATCGGGGAGATGGTACGCGGGTGAAGAACTTTAGCGCCGAAGTAGGAAAGCTCCATCGCTTCCTGGTACGACATCGACTTCAGCAGCCTGGCATCCGGCACCTGGCGCGGATCGCAGGTATAAACGCCGTCGACATCAGTCCAGATCTCACAACAGTCTGCGCGTAAACAGGCCGCCAGCACCGCAGCGGAGTAGTCAGAGCCGTTACGCCCCAGCACCACCAGTTCGCCCTTCTCGTTACCGGCGGTAAAGCCTGCCATCAGGATCATATGGTCAGAGGGGATTTTGCTCGCGGCAATACGGCGGGTTGATTCGGCAATATCAACGGTAGATTCGAGGTAGTGGCCCGCTGCCAGCAATTTCTCAACCGGATTGATCACGGTAACGTTGTGGCCGCGCGCTTCCAGCACGCCCGCCATGATGGCGATGGAGAGTTTTTCACCCCGGCAAATCAGCGCCGCGTTGATGCTGTCCGGGCACTGGCCAAGCAGGCTGATACCGTGAAGAACGTGTTTAATCTGGGCAAATTCAAGTTCAACGGTGCTTTTCAGCTGCGCCAGCGGGAAACCAGGCTGGGCGTCGGCCAGCCCCTGAAGCAGATCGGCGAAGATACGCTCGGCGTCGCTGATGTTCGGCAGTGCATCCTGACCACCGATGGTTTTTTCAATCATCGCCACCAGGTGGTTCGTGATTTTGGCCGGGGCAGAGAGCACGGTGGCAACCTGCCCCTGCCTGGCGTTGCTTTCCAGGATATCGGCAACACGCAGAAAACGTTCTGCATTTGCCACTGACGTACCGCCGAACTTCAACACTCGCATGGTTCTACCTCATTTCCTTTAGCCGAAAAAAAAGCCCGCACTGTTCAGGTGCGGGCTTTTTTCTGTTTTTCCTGTACGCGTCAGCCCGCATCGTTACCTGTGGTAATGATGATGGTTGTAGTAATGGTGGTGATGCTGATGCGTTTCATGGATGTTGTGTACTCTGTCATTATTATCTGTCTGTGCTCTATTCTTTTAGGGTTAAAGGATCGAGCCCCTTAAGTCAATGAATTTTTAATTCGATCACAATTCGGGACATTCTCACGTCCCGCTGCGGGCAGATTTATTTTCATCGGAATACCCCAGTTGCAACCCCAGACATCAGCAGGATCGGCCATAATAAAAACCTATGGCACTATTTTACTCCGCTAATTTTTTTTCAATATCATGAAGCAATCGGTGCAGCATTGCCGTGTCACGCTGTTCAAGACGCCCCAGGCGCTGCTGTAACCAGTCCACCATTTTTTGATCGTCAGCGACGCCCAACTGCGCAAGAAGCTTATCTGCACGAACACGCAGTGCCGCCAGCTGGTTTTCATCCGAAACTGTCACCGGTGGCTGAGAAATTTGTATTAAGGATGCTAATTGATAGCAATAGACCATCACCGCCTGCCCCAGATTGAGTGACGGGTAATCCGCCACCATCGGCGCGCCCGTCAGCACGTCAGCCAGCGCCAGCTCTTCGTTAGTCAGCCCGGAATCTTCTCGCCCAAACACCAGCGCGGCTTTCTCCAGCCACTGGCTTTTCTCTTCCAGCATCGGCACCAGTTCAGCAGGCGTGGCGTAATAGTGAAACTTCGCCCGGCTGCGCGCGGTCGTCGCGACGGTAAATGAAATATCGTGGAGTGCGTCGGCGAGCGTAGCGTAAGTGGTTATATTATCGAGAATATCACCCGAACCGTGCGCCACCCAGCGCGCAGCAGGCTCCAGATGCGCCGTGCTGTCCACAATACGCAAATCGGTAAAACCCATAGTCTTCATGGCACGCGCCGCAGCGCCAATATTTTCAGCTCTTGCTGGTGCCACCAGCACAATCGACAGATGCATTTACGCTCTCTTTTTAATCAGTTAGCAGGTAAAAATGTGATTCAGTTCAACATATTACGCAGCACGAATTTACATTTTTGCAACACAAATCACCGAAATAGCGTTTCATAACAATTAAAAAAAGCTAAACTATTTTGTGGCTGAACAATCAGTTAGAATGTTAACAGAAGACCATTATCCTTATGTTTTGTAATGATAATGACCATATGAATACTCTTTTCTGATTGGATTCGTACCGTTTATCAATCAATGTCCGCAACTAGTTGGTTTATTGAAAAATTGTGACAAAGGCTAGCATTCAGCTACGATGATTTCATCAAACTGTTAACGTGCTACAATTGAACTTGATATATGTCAACGAAGCGTAGTTTTATTGGGTGTCCGGTGTCACTTAGCCTGTTATGTTGCTGTTAAAATGGTTAGGATGACAGCCGTTTTTGACACTGTCGGGTCCAAAGGGAAAGTACCCACGACCAAGCTAATGATGTTGTTGACGTTGATGGAAAGTGCATCAAGAACGCAATTACGTACTTTAGTCACGTTAAGCCGATCATGTTAATTTGCGACATGCATCAGGCAGGTCAGGGACTTTTGTACTTCCTGTTTCGATTTAGTTGGCAATTTAGGTAGCAAACATGCAGACCCCGCACATTCTTATCGTTGAAGACGAGTTGGTAACACGCAACACGTTAAAGAGCATTTTCGAAGCAGAAGGCTACGATGTCTTTGAAGCGACCGATGGCGCAGAGATGCATCAGATCCTTTCTGAAAATGATATCAACCTGGTGATTATGGATATCAACCTGCCGGGCAAAAACGGGCTTCTTCTGGCGCGCGAACTGCGTGAACAGGCGAACGTCGCGTTGATGTTCCTGACAGGCCGTGACAACGAGGTTGATAAAATTCTTGGTCTGGAAATCGGCGCGGATGACTACATCACCAAGCCGTTCAACCCTCGCGAGTTAACCATTCGTGCACGCAACCTGCTGTCCCGCACCATGAATCTGGGTACGGTCAGTGAAGAGCGTCGTAGCGTCGACAGCTACAAATTCAACGGCTGGGAACTTGATATCAACAGCCGTTCGCTGATTAGCCCGAACGGTGAGCAGTACAAACTGCCGCGCAGTGAATTCCGCGCGATGCTGCACTTCTGCGAGAACCCGGGCAAGATTCAGTCTCGTGCAGAACTGCTGAAGAAAATGACCGGTCGTGAGTTGAAGCCACACGATCGTACCGTTGACGTAACCATCCGTCGTATTCGTAAACATTTCGAATCTACGCCTGATACGCCGGAAATCATCGCCACGATCCATGGTGAAGGCTATCGTTTCTGCGGTGACCTCCAGGAGTAATCCTCACGTCACGCAGTAAAGAACGGCGCATTTGCGCCGTTTTTTTTATCAATGCCACGGCATAATCGGCACCGCGCTAATCGCGTTTTTCGGTGAGCCTTCCACGACTTTGTCCGAGTAGGCCAGATAAGCCAGGGTGTTACGCTTCGCGTCATAAAAACGGACCACCTGTAGCTTTTTGAACACCAACGAGGTCCGTTTCTGGAATACAACGTCGCCCTGCGCTTTGCCGTTTTTAATTTTGTCACTCAATTCCACCGGTCCAACCTGCTGGCAGGAGATGGCCGCGTCAGACGTGTCTTCAGCCAGCCCCAGGCCGCCTTTAATCCCGCCGGTCTTCGCCCGGCTGACATAGCAGGTGACGTTTTTAACGTCCGGATCGTCAAACGCCTCCACCACAATTTTGTGGTCCGGCCCAAACATTTTAAACACGGTATCCACGGAGCCAATTTGCTCCGCCTGCGCCACGCGCCCTGCCATCAGCGCCAGTGCTGCAAAGACTAAAACCTTGTATTTCATATTGTTACCATTCATAAAAAATTACGCTGAGCGATTATTCAACAGATTAGATAAAAATGTAGCAAGATCACAGGATTAGAATATATCCGCACATAAATCACCATAAAAAGCATTTATGCGCAAAAAAAACACTGAATGCTAAAACGTCAAAAAATGCTATTATCCGCTAACCTGTAAACAGGCACCTGCGGCAGTTTTAAGGATGAGGATAGTATATGGATCAGGCTGGAATTATTCGCGACCTGCTCACCTGGCTGGAAGGTCATCTCGACCAGCCATTGTCACTGGATAATGTGGCGGCAAAAGCAGGCTATTCCAAGTGGCATCTGCAAAGGATGTTCAAGGATGTCACCGGTCATGCTATCGGTGCCTATATTCGCGCACGTCGTTTATCAAAGTCTGCTGTTGCGTTGCGCCTGACCGCGCGACCAATCCTTGATATTGCCCTGCAATATCGTTTCGATTCACAGCAAACTTTCACCCGCGCCTTTAAAAAGCAGTTCTCGTTAACGCCAGCGCTTTATCGCCGCTCGCCGGACTGGAGCTCCTTTGGTATGCGTCCGCCGCTGCGTCTGGGCGAGTTTGCGATGCCAAAATATGAAATCATCACCCTGCCAGAAACGCACCTGGTCGGCACCACGCAGAGCTACTCCTGTTCCCTTGAGCAGATCTCCGAGTTCCGCCATCAGATGCGCGTTCAGTTCTGGCGCGAATTTTTAAGCCATGCTCCGGCGATCCCGCCGATTCTGTATGGTTTGAACGAAACGCATCCAAGCCAGGAAAAAGATGACGAGCAGGAGGTGTTCTATACCACGGCGCTGACGCCTGATATGGCGAACGGTTACATTCATGGCTCGAAGCCTGTCGTGCTGGAAGGCGGCGAGTATGTGATGTTCTCATACGAAGGTTTAGGAACGGGCGTTCAGGAGTTCATCCTGACCGTTTACGGGACCTGCATGCCGATGCTGAATCTGAATCGCCGTAAAGGTCAGGACATTGAGCGCTACTATCCGGCGCAAGATGCTAAACCGGAAGAAGGCCCTATCAATCTGCGTATGGAATTCCTGATTCCGGTACGTCGTTAACGCTGCAATTCGTCCAGTGCAGGGGCATCAAGATGCGAAATGTCCCCTGCCATCTCAACCACCCACCCCGATGCCAGCCAGGCACTTTCCTGATAGTCGATACGGGAAATGGAACAGTTGCGCAGACGCAAACGGCGTTCGGCGTAAGCGGGCAGTCCCAGAATGGTGCTCACCAGACAACCCAGCGCGATACCGTGGCTCACCAGCAGCGGTCGGCTACCTGCCGGGAGTTTCAGGCACTCGGCCAGCGCGGCATGCATACGTACGCTCAGCTCCTGCATGGATTCACCCTCAGGGATGCGACCATCTTCAGTGCCGTTCACCAGCGTGCGGCGCCAGCCTTCTTCGGTTTCCGTCAGCGTATCGATAGGACGTTTTTCCAGCACGCCCATATCCAGCTCGCGCAGACGCGGTTCGAGGGTCACGTCGCAGCCACAGGCATCGGCGATGATGCGTGCCGTCTGCTGTGTGCGGCCTAAATCACTGGAGATGACGTGAGTGATGCCCAGCGTTCTGGCGCGCTCCGCCACCTGCCACGCTTGCTGCACACCTTTGTCGGTGAGAGGACTGTCTGACTGGCCTTGAATACGTCGCTCGGCGTTCCACTGCGTTTCACCGTGGCGAACAAGGTATACCTGTAACATGCTTTTTTTCCGTTATACTGCGATGAATTTTTTAAATCGAGCTTAATTATGCACCATGTTGTCTCTGCTACCACCAATCCTGCCAAAATTCAGGCAATTCTAAGGGCATTTGAAGAGATCTTTGGCGAAGGATCCTGCCATATTGACGCCGTCGGCGTCGAGAGCGGTGTGCCGGAACAGCCGTTTGGCAGCGAGGAAACACGCGCTGGCGCACGAAATCGCGTGGCAAATGCCAGAGCTGCGGCCCCGGATGCGGACTTTTGGGTGGCGATTGAAGCCGGTATCGACGAAGGCGCAACCTTTAGCTGGGTGGTGATCGAAAGCCGCGAGCAGCGCGGCGAAGCGCGTTCTGCCACGCTGCCGCTGCCGGAGGTCATACTGGAGAAAGTCCGCGCGGGTGAAGCGCTTGGGCCGGTGATGTCGCAGTACACCGGCATTGATGAGATTGGCCGTAAAGAAGGGGCGATTGGCGTCTTTACCGCAGGCGCGCTGACGCGTTCAGGCGTTTATCATCAGGCAGTGATCCTGGCGTTAAGCCCGTTCCATAACGCGATCTATCGTTAGGCGTTTTTCAACAACACCGCTTCCAGCCACTGGCGCAGCTCAACGGGCGCCGACTTCAGGCTGTTCGATCCGCGGGTAATCGTCGCAATGCCCGCGCCGAGCTCATTTTTCAGCTCGCGCTGGCTCATCTCGCCGCGCAGCAGCTCTTCAATGATCCGCACGCGCGTGCCCAGCGCCTCACGCTCGTCTGGCGTGAGCATTAGCTGCATCAGGGGTAAATGCAAATCCTGCTCATAAGACTGGCGAAGCAGCTCCACAAAACGAAGCCACTCCTGATGACGTTGTTCGGCCATTGCCGAGGAATACGGGGAATGCTGGGTCATGTTATGCTGCCTCTTGTACTCTTTAGCGAGTACAGCATAACACAACCCACGCCGATCAGTAACGTATCTGCCACTCGGCATCGCTCATCAGGGTATCTTTCTGCCCCATGAAGTAGCGATAGTAGGCGTCATAGGCCAGCACGTTCTTCACATAGCCGCGGGTTTCCGAGAACGGAATGCTCTCGACAAACGCCACGGCGTCGATACGCCCTGCGCTGTTACCAAGCCATGTCCGCACGCGGCCTGGCCCGGCGTTGTACGCCGCTGACGCGAAGATACGGTTATTACCGAACTGCTGATAGACGTACTGCAAGTAGCTGGTACCGATGTTGATGTTGGTCTCCGGATCCAGCAGCTGGGACGGGCTGCTGTAGCCTGGAATATTAAACATCTTCACCGTGTGCGTCGCGGTGCCCGGCATAATCTGCATCAGGCCGCTGGCACCCACTGGTGAACGCACTTTCGGGTTCCAGGCGCTCTCCTGACGGGCAATGGCCATCGCGTAGCTTTGCGGAATATCTTTGCCGCTGGTGTAGCGATCGAACAGATCCTTATAAGCCAGCGGGAAACGCTCTTCGAGATGATCCCACAGTTTGCCGGCGATCGTCGCCTGCACGCTCAGATCCCACCAGCGATTATCAAACGCATAGCGGGCAAGCTGCGCTTTCTCTTCAGTGGTACGGCTGGTGACCAGATTCGCCCATTCGCTGCGCGCGGTATTATCCAGATTCCAGTACATCAGCTCGCGCACGCGCGCCATTTCCGGCCCCTGCGTCAGCGCCGGGTTCGCGTTGGCTGGCGCTTTGTCGATCTTCAGGGTGTACTCCTCGCCCAGACGCTGCGCCGCCGCCATCGGGTAGAATCCGCGCTGCTGCATCAGGGAGTGGAGGATCTCTTTGGCTTCATCGTCACGACCACGTTCCAGCAGCAGGTCTGCCTGCCAGTAACGCCATTCATCTTTCTCTTTGGCATCCATCGGCAGACGCGCCAGCCAGGTATTGAGGCCACGACGATCGCCCGTTCCCAGCGCCATGCGCACGCGACGCTCCACCAGCGAGACAGAGTTTGAACGCATCACCGCATCATCACGCCAGCGCGCCTGTTCGTCGGTGACATCTGTTCCCATCAGTCGCCATGCCACGATATCGCGCAGCTCCTGAGTTTGATCGTCATTAAGCTGCTGGGCCTGCACCAGCTGCGGGATCATCAGCCTGGCGTTTTCCACATCATCACGCGCCACGCTGGCAAAGGCCACCGCCGCCATCTGGCGGGTAAAATCGGTCGCGCCGGTGGTACGCGCAAACGTCAGGACGGTGTTCGGATCGTTTGCCAGGCCGATAACGGCAGACGCAATGGTCTGATAATCCGCCGGCATTTGCCCCGCCAGCACGGTGACCAGCCGCGTGTTCCCGGCCTTCATCGCCAGGCGAATACGTTCCAGGTAAGAGAGCGGATCCTGCTTGCCCGAGGCGCGCCAGGCGCTGAACAGCGGGTCACAGGCGTTTGGCTGGCTTTTGCCCGTCAACCACAGCTCTTTCGCACCGACCCAGGCTTCCTCCTGCTGACCGGTCGCCCATTTCGCATAATAGTAATTACACTGCGCTTCCGTCGCGCCCGGCTTGTCCGGGCTGAAGGCCAGCAGGCCGCGCCAGTCTTCGCGACGGGCAAGCTCGTTCACGAACCGGGACTTCAGGGTGCGCGCAGGCGGCAGGGTCGGGTTCGCCTGAATGAAGTTATTCACGGTGACGGTCGGCTGGTTCATCAGATCGTCCGTGATCTGGCGATACTCCAGATACGGATACAGCGGATAATCCTTGAGCGTCGGCATCAGCGCCTGCACGGTATCCATCTGCCTGTTGTCCCATGCCTGTTTAATCTGGGCATAGCGGCTACGTTGTTCATCCAGTGAATCGGCATGCACCGCCTGGCTTACCGCCATTACGCATACGCTGGCAGCCAGCAGACGCCAGACCACCCGTTTGGCTTTTTCCACAAGCTCTTCCTCATTGTTTTTCGTCAGTTGCAGCGTCTTGCCACGTCAAAGTTACATCAACTTATGCTAACCAGGCATCCCACAACGCGCCACGTCATGGACACTTTTTTACCTTTCTTGCGCGTTTTAACACTCCCGACGTTCCTGGCTGGGATTAGGGCGTGAAAAAGGCTACACTTCGAGGCTGAAATTCATTCTCATCACGATAAAAGAGGCGAAGTCCAACGTGGCTCAATTCGTTTATACCATGCATCGTGTCGGCAAAGTTGTCCCGCCGAAACGTCATATTCTTAAAAATATCTCGCTGAGCTTCTTCCCGGGCGCAAAAATCGGTGTTCTGGGTCTCAACGGTGCCGGTAAGTCCACCCTGCTGCGCATCATGGCCGGCATCGATACAGACATCGAAGGTGAAGCCCGTCCGCAGCCTGGCATTAAGATCGGCTACCTGCCGCAGGAACCTCAGCTGAACCCGGAGCACACCGTGCGTGAATCCGTTGAAGAAGCGGTATCCGAGGTGGTTAACGCCCTGAAAGGTCTGGATGAAGTGTATGCCAAATACGCCGAGCCGTATGCGGACTTCGACAAACTGGCCGCTCAGCAGGGCAAATATGAGGAAATTATCCAGGCGCACGATGGTCACAACCTGAACGTGCAGCTGGAGCGCGCGGCTGATGCCCTGCGTCTGCCAGACTGGGATGCGAAAATCGCTAACCTGTCCGGTGGTGAACGCCGCCGCGTGGCGCTGTGCCGCCTGCTGCTGGAAAAACCAGACATGCTGCTGCTCGACGAACCGACCAACCACCTGGATGCCGAATCCGTGGCGTGGCTGGAGCGCTTCCTGCATGACTTCGAAGGCACCGTGGTAGCGATTACCCACGACCGTTACTTCCTCGACAACGTTGCGGGCTGGATCCTGGAGCTGGACCGCGGCGAAGGTATTCCGTGGGAAGGCAACTACTCCTCCTGGCTGGAGCAGAAAGACCAGCGTCTGGCGCAGGAAGCGTCTCAGGAAGCCGCCCGCCGTAAGTCTATTGAGAAAGAGCTGGAGTGGGTGCGTCAGGGCGCGAAAGGCCGTCAGTCTAAGGGCAAAGCCCGTCTGGCACGCTTCGAAGAGCTGAACAACACCGAATACCAGAAACGTAACGAAACCAACGAACTGTTTATTCCACCTGGAGCTCGTCTGGGGGATAAAGTGGTTGAAGTGACTAACCTGCGTAAGTCCTACGGCGACCGCGTGCTGATCGACGATCTGACCTTCTCCGTTCCGAAAGGCGCTATCGTCGGCATCATCGGTCCGAACGGCGCGGGTAAATCCACCCTGTTCCGCATGATGTCTGGTCAGGAACAGCCTGACAGCGGCTCTATCACCCTGGGTGAGACCGTGAAGCTGGCCTCCGTTGACCAGTTCCGCGACGCGATGGACAACAGCAAAACCGTGTGGGAAGAAGTCTCCGGCGGTCTGGATATCATGCGTATCGGCAACACCGAGATGCCAAGCCGCGCCTATGTTGGCCGCTTTAACTTCAAGGGCACCGACCAGGGCAAACGCGTAGGCGAGCTGTCCGGCGGTGAGCGCGGTCGTCTGCACCTGGCAAAACTGCTCCAGGTTGGCGGCAACGTTCTGCTGCTCGATGAACCCACCAACGACCTGGACATCGAAACCCTGCGCGCGCTGGAAAACGCCCTGCTGGAGTTCCCGGGCTGCGCGATGGTTATCTCGCACGACCGCTGGTTCCTGGACCGTATCGCGACCCACATCCTGGACTACCAGGACGAAGGTAAGGTGGAGTTCTTCGAAGGTAACTTCACCGAATACGAAGAGTACAAGAAACGCACGCTGGGCGCAGACGCGCTTGAGCCGAAGCGTATTAAGTACAAGCGTATTGCGAAATAAAACCAAAACGGCAACTTCGGTTGCCGTTTTTTATGTTTGTTCCCTCTCCCCGTGGGAGAGGGCCAGGGTGAGGGCATCAGGCCGCACAAAATCACCCGCCCACGTAATACCGCTTCACCTCATCAAACTGCATCGCAAAGTCGATATAGCTCATCAGCGCAGGCGAATTGAGCTTACGGCTCGGGTAGGCCAGCCAGAGATCGTTTCCCTCAACGCTCCACGCCGACAGCACCTTCACCAGCGCGCCCTTTTCGATCTTATCTTCCAGCAGGAATGCGGGTAACAGCGTGATCCCCGCCCCGGCAATGGCGCATTCCCTGGCGTACACCAGATTATCCGTCATATGAGCGTTATCCGGCAGGTAGCGGTAATCCTCATTCTCGCTTCGCAGAAGCCACTCCGACCATGCCCGGTGCGTAATGCAGCGATGCTCCACCAGCTGTCGGGGATGAATTAACGGCTCCCGGCGTGCCAGGTAGTCGGGCGAGGCCAGCATGTAGCGCGGACAGTGCCCAATCATGCGGCCAATCAGGGAAGAATCCTGCGGTTTGCCGGTGCGCAGCGCCACGTCAAAGCCAGACTCGACCAGATCCACCACGTCGTCTGAGATCGACACATCCAGTGACACGTCCGGATAGCGAAGCTGGAACTCGGCATTCATATGCGCCAGCAGCGTCGCGCCAATTCCTGCCGGACAGGTGATCCGCAGCCGCCCGCTGGGGTTTTCTCGCAGCCGCTGAATGGCATACTCCGCGCGCTCGCTGGCCGCCAGCATCTCGCGACAGTGCACCAGATAGTGCTCGCCCGCAAACGTCAGGCTTATTCTGCGCGTCGTGCGATTCAACAGACGGATCCCCACCTGCTGCTCCAGCTGGCTAATGCGCTGGCTGACGCTGGATTTTGGCAGTTCCGCCTTCTGCGCCGCCGCGGTAAAGCTGCCCATCTCGGCCACCAGCGCAAACAGTGCCATATCCTGAAGCTGTTTAAACATGATTGTTCACTCTGTACGAACGCTGAGTTCTGGATTGTCCATCTTATCATGCGGCTGACCACTTAATAGACTAGCCTCAACAAAACGAATGCCATTGAGGAGCACACCATGTCAGTGAAAGCCATTGCCGTTAACCCAGAAAATCCCTCCACCTTCGTTGAAATCACCCCGCCGATGCCGCAGCCCGGCGAACACGATCTGCTGGTGGAGGTGAAAGCCGTCTCCGTAAACCCGGTGGACACCAAGGTACATGCAGGCATTGCTAAAAGCGGGCTGAAGGAGCCGCGCATTCTCGGGTGGGATGCCAGCGGGATCGTAAAAGCCGTTGGGGCTGGCGTCACCGGATTCAAACCGGGTGACGAAGTGTGGTACGCGGGGGATATCACCCGACCGGGCAGCAATACCACACATCAGCTGATCGATGCGCGCATTGTCGGGCACAAGCCTGCAAGCCTTGACTGGGCCGCCGCGGCTGCACTGCCGCTGACGGCGCTCACCGCGTGGGAAGGCCTGTTTGAACGGCTGAAGATTCAGGATGCCGACGCAGATAAAACGCTGCTGATTATTGGCGGCGCGGGCGGGGTGGGATCGCTGGCGATCCCGTTTGCGAAGCACAACAGCAAGGTAAAGGTGATCGCAACGGCGTCCCGTGAAGATTCCGCCCGGTGGTGCCGCGATCGCGGTGCAGATGTGGTGGTGAACTACCGCGATCTGAAAGGCGAACTGGCGAAGCACGGGCTGACCTTTGTGGATTACATTTTCATCCTCAACGACACCGACGGGCACTGGGATGCGGTCAGCGACCTGATTGCACCGCAGGGGCATATCTGTTCCATCGTTGAGAATGAACATCCGCTGAACCAGGACAAGCTGAAGTCCAAATCCGCCGCGCTGCACTGGGAATTTATGTACACCCGCAGCATGTATCAGACGGCGGATATGGCGCGTCAGGGAGAGATCCTGGACGAAGTCGCGAAGCTGGTGGATAACGGCGTAGTGGAAAGTTCGCTCAGCGAAACGCTGCACGGGCTAAGCGTGGAAAGCATTACCGAAGCGCACCGCAAGGTGCTGGAGGGGCATATGCGTGGGAAGGTGGTGGTTGAGTATTGATTGGACTGATTCCCTTACCCTGGCCCTCTCCTAAAGGGAGAGGGTGATTAAAGTCCCCTCTCCCTTTGGGAGAGGGTTAGGGTGAGGGGTAAATCTTTTACCCCTGCTCCCCCATCATCTCCTTCACCAGCTCGACGCAGCGCAGGAAACGGGTGTCGTAGTCCGACTCTTCCACATGGACAAACTCAACGTTGTTCTCGTTAAGCATCTCTACCAGCATGGTCTGGAACTCACGCCTGTCCACGGAGCTGCCCAGGCTGCGCATGCCGTCGGCTACCCATGGGGTGTTGTTTTCCAGCAGGATCACCAGGTCAAAGCGGTATTCGTCAATCAGCGCCTGCACAAACGGGTGCTCGCGCCCCTCGTACTTTTTGCAGAACGCCTGCGTGGTGACGAAATCGGTATCAATAAAGGCGACTTTATTGGCGTATTTCACCGCGAAATCAATGTACTGGGCATGACCGAGCGCGATTTTATCGTAGTCGGAATACTGCAACGCCATCTCGTCGCCGCCAAGGTGTGAAAAGACATAATCGCGGCCATACTCCCACGCGCTGGTGGTGTTGAAGATGTTCGCCAGCTTATTGACCAGCGTCGATTTCCCGCTCGACTCGCCGCCGAGGATCGCCACCGTACGCACGAAGAACGGCTTCACCTCGGTCGGGATGTAGTCCCAGTAACGGAACGGGTTCTCGCGAATCTGCGCCCCGCTGATGTTCATGAAGGTGCGTTTAGGATCGATCAGCACCGTCTCGATACCCAGATGCTCGCGGAACTGCGGCGCGTCGGACTCTTCAGAGGTGTAGATCCAGTTAGGCGCAATGCCCTTCTCTTCCATAAACGCTTTGATGCCGTTGCTCCACACGTCCCAGCCGTGCGGATACGGCTCCATGCCCTCTTCGTTAAAGGCATGAATACGAATATTTTTCTGATATTTAAAGGTCTGAAGCAGCCAGCGCAGGCGGTCCGGCACGGTGGGCTGCTGCGACATGGCGCTGTCTTCAAACAGCTGGCGATCGCGGGTTTCATCATAACCCATGATGATATGCAGCTCGTCGACCTGGCTACAGGCGCGCTGGATCAGATAGATATGCCCGGTATGCAGCGGGTAGAACTTACCGAACACCACGCCAATGTTCTTTTGCATCCGCGGAAATTCAAGCCCCAGAAAACGGTGCAGCGCTTCCAGCTTCTGCGCGCTGGGGCTTTTGATTTTGGCGTTCAGCAGTTGGCTCAGGTAGCCCTTGGTCATGCCGCTGGCGTCCGCCACCTGCTGCAACGTGCAGCCCTTCTGGCGGATAGCGGTCTTGATGTAGTCAAATGATGACATAAATTACGGTGCCTCCTGCAAAATCGAATACGTAATTATAAGTCGTCAAAGACATTTAACGCATCTGCGAGTTTTTTAACGCCGAAAACCTGCATCCCTTCCGGAATTTTTTTCGGCACGTTGGCGGCCGGAACAATCGCGCGGCGGAAGCCATGTTTTGCCGCTTCGGAGATACGCTCCTGACCGCTCGGCACCGGGCGGATCTCGCCGGCCAGCCCTACCTCACCAAATACCACCAGATCCTGCGGCAACGGTCTGTCGCGCAGGCTGGAGACCATTGCCAGCAGCAGCGCCAGGTCCGCGCTGGTTTCCGTAACCTTCACCCCACCAACCACGTTGACGAACACATCCTGATCCGCCATTTGCAGACCGCCGTGACGGTGCAGCACCGCCAGCAGGATCGCCAGGCGGTTCTGTTCCAGACCGACCGCCACGCGCCGCGGGTTGCCCATCATTGAGTGATCCACCAGCGCCTGAATTTCAACCAGCAGCGGACGCGTTCCTTCCCACAGCACCATCACCGAACTCCCGGACGTGATCTCGTCGCCACGGCTCAGGAAGATGGCCGACGGGTTGCTGACTTCGCGAAGCCCCTGCTCGGTCATGGCAAAGACGCCAAGTTCATTCACCGCGCCGAAGCGGTTTTTATGGCTGCGCAGGGTACGAAAACGGGAATCCGCATCGCCATCGAGCATTACCGAGCAGTCGATACAGTGTTCAAGCACTTTCGGTCCCGCCAGCGAGCCGTCTTTGGTCACATGACCAACCATCACAATCGCCACGCCGCGCGTTTTGGCAAAGCGCGTCAGGTAGGCCGCGGTTTCACGCACCTGCGCCACGCTTCCCGGTGACGACTGAATGTCAGCCATATGCATCACCTGAATGGAGTCGATCACCATCAGCTTCGGCTGCTCTTCTTCGGCGATCATGCAGATCTGCTCGATGCTGGTTTCCGACAGCATATTCAGATTGCCGGTCGGCAGGCCGAGGCGGTGCGCGCGCATCGCCACCTGCTGGAGTGATTCTTCCCCCGTGACGTACAGGGTTTTCATCTGTTCGGCGAGCTTGCAGAGCGTTTGCAGCAGCAGGGTCGATTTACCCGCGCCCGGGTTACCGCCGATGAGTATAGCGCTGCCCGGCACTACGCCACCGCCGAGCACGCGGTCAAATTCTTTGAATCCGGTTGAGAAGCGCGGCAGCGCCTCAAGGCTGATATCCGAAAGTTTTTGTACCTTCGACACGCCTGCATTGCCCGCATAGCCGCTCAGCCGTTCATTGCGGGCCACGCTCGGCGAAGCCGCCACACCACGCACTTCGGTGATGGTGTTCCAGGCATGACAGGCGCTGCATTGCCCCTGCCAGCGCGGATAATCCGCACCACATTCATTACAGACAAATGCGCGTTTTGGAGCTTTCGCCACGGTTTACCTCGTTATTTTTGATTAATGCTGCCGGAGAGAATACAGAACATCCCCATCAGATCAGCATGACGGATAGTGACTTCCGTCTTTTCATTCACTTTTGGTTTGGCATGGTAGGCAATACCCAGCCCGGCAACTTTGATCATCGGCAGATCGTTCGCGCCATCGCCGATGGCGACGGTCTGCTCGACCGGGATGGCATATTTCTCTGCCAGACGCGTCAGCGTATTGGCTTTGTACTGCGCATCCACGATGTCGCCGATGACCTGTCCGGTGAGTTTGCCGTCCATGATCTCCAGCTCGTTTGCCACCACGGTGGTCAGACGCAGCTTGTCACGCAGGTAGTCGGCAAAGAAGGTGAACCCGCCGGAGGCAATCGCCACTTTCCAGCCGAGCGTCTCCAGCTTGAGTACCAGCTGCGTAAGCCCAGGCATCAGGGGCAGTTCATCGCGCACCTGACGCAAAATGTTAGCATCGGCCCCCTTCAGGGTCGCCACGCGCTGTCTCAGGCTGGCGGTGAAATCCAGCTCGCCGCGCATCGCGCGCTCGGTGACTTCCGCCACCAGCTCTCCGCTGCCCGCCAGTTTAGCAATCTCGTCAATACACTCGATCTGAATGGCGGTGGAGTCCATGTCCATTACCAGCAGGCCGGGCGTTTTCAGGTGCGGAATTTTGCCGAGGGGAGCAACGTCCAGCCCGGCGTCGTGCGCCAGACGCGTGGCGCGCTGCGTCAGGGAACCCGCCAGGCGAATGACCTGATAATCTTCCACACACCAGGCCGCAACGATGACCATCGCTGCGCCCAGTTTGGTTTGATACTGGGTGAGGCGTTGCTTATCCAGGCCGCGTCCGTACAGCAGCCAGCCGCTACGGCCAGCGTGGTAATCGAGAGGCATCACCTCATCGCCACTTAAAGAGAGCGGCAATCCTGGCCATAAAGAGACATCCGTTGGCAGGTCGCACCAGGTAATGTTCGGCATTGAAGCTCCTGTAATTTCGTTCGCGCCGGAAGGTTCCAGAGGGAAAATAACGCATGAGGCTACCCTGTAACCATCACTTCTGGCAACATTAAGCCGTAAATTTTAAGCAGGTGGAATATGGCTCGCGCAAAACTGAAATTCCGGCTTCATCGCGCCGTGATTGTCCTGATCTGTCTCGCACTATTAGTGGCGCTGATGCAGGGGGCATCCTGGTTTAGCCAGAATCACCAACGACAGCGTAACCCGCAGTTTGAGGAGCTGGCCCGGACGCTGGCGCACCAGGTGACGCTCAACGTTGCGCCGTCTATGCGCACCGAAACGCCGGATGATAAGCGAATAGCCCAGGTATTGCGCCAGCTTACGGAAAACAGCCGCATTCTGGATGCGGGCGTGTACGATGAACAGGGCGACCTGATTGCCCGCGCGGGTGAGCATGTCGACGTGCGCGACAGGCTGGCGCTGGACGGCAAAAAAGCCGGTGGTTATTTCAACCAACAAATCGTCGAACCCATTCAGGGCAAGAATGGTCCGCTCGGCTATTTACGTCTGACACTCGACACCCACACCCTGCCAACCGAAGCCAAACAGGTGGATAACACCACCAATATTTTGCGCCTGATGCTGCTGCTCTCACTGGCGATTGGCGTGGTACTGGCACGTACGTTGCTCCAGGGCAAGCGCACCCGCTGGCAGCAGTCACCGTTCCTGTTAACCGCCAGCAAGTCGGTTCCCGAAGAGGAAGAGAGCGAGAAGAAAGAATAGTGATAAAGTAGGCGGATGATTCGGAAAAGGAACTCTGCCATGTCGACGTTACGCCTGCTAATCTCTGACTCTTACGATCCCTGGTTTAACCTGGCGGTAGAAGAGTGCATCTTCCGCCAGATGCCTGCCACCCAGCGCGTCCTGTTTCTCTGGCGCAACGCTGATACGGTCGTTATTGGCCGCGCGCAAAATCCGTGGAAAGAGTGTAACACCCGCCGTATGGAAGAGGACAACGTCCGCCTGGCGCGCCGCAGCAGCGGCGGCGGTGCGGTATTCCACGATCTGGGCAATACCTGCTTTACCTTTATGGCGGGCAAGCCGGAATACGACAAAACCATCTCGACCTCCATTGTGCTTAATGCGCTCAATTCGCTCGGCGTGACGGCTGAAGCCTCGGGACGTAACGATCTGGTGGTCAAAACGCCCGATGGCGACCGCAAGGTATCCGGCTCTGCCTATCGCGAAACGATGGATCGGGGATTCCACCACGGCACATTATTGCTGAATGCCGATCTGAGCCGTCTGGCTAACTACCTTAATCCAGATAAGAAAAAGCTACAGGCTAAGGGTATTACCTCCGTGCGCGGGCGCGTGGCGAATCTGGTGGAACTGCTGCCCGGGATTACTCATGAGCAGATTTGCGATGCGATCCGTGAAGCCTTCTTCGAACATTACGGTGAGCGGGTAGAAGCTGAAGTGATCTCCCCTGACAAAACACCGGACCTGCCCAACTTCGCGGAAACCTTTGCGCGCCAGAGCAGCTGGGAGTGGAACTTCGGCCAGGCACCGGCCTTTTCACACCTGCTGGACGAACGGTTTACCTGGGGAGGAGTGGAGCTGCACTTTGACGTGGAGAAGGGCCATATTACCCGCACGCAGGTCTTTACGGATAGTCTCAATCCTGCACCGCTGGAGGCGCTGGCCGCACGTTTACAGGGCTGTCTGTACCATGCAGACAGTCTGCAACAGGCGTGCGAAGCGCTGTGGGTGGATTTCCCGGACCACGAGCGCGAGCTACGGGATCTCTCCCAATGGATCGCTGGCGCGGTGCGTTAATAAAAACACATAAGGGAAGTGAATACGCTTCCCTTATTCCTGAAAATTAACACACGTATATAAATAAACAGGGAACATACACAAAATATATATTTATAGCTTATATATTAAGGGGAATTACATTCAAAAATTAACACTCCTTAATGTAAAGTTAACTTTTCCTCTAGAATAATAGACAGCAAGAAATAGTTTTCTATTTCCTCTCCACACGTCTGTTTCGAACGTTAAGGATTAACGATGAAAAAAATCATTATTGCAACCGCTGTTGCAATGACCCTCTCTGCGACTGCACATGCCGACTCTACTGCGGTATTAAAATTAAAAGGCGTATTAACCAACAACGCCTGTACCCCAACGCTGAGCGATGGCGCTGTCGTTGATTTCGGCACTAAATATATCAACTCGCTCTCCGCAACGGCAGATAACCAGCTGGGTTATAAAGATATTTCTCTGACTATCAACTGCTCTGCCGCAACGAAAGTAGCGTGGTCCATTACCGATGATCACGCAGATTCAATGAAGAAAATGACCATCGATAACGCCACTTTCGCGGGCGATCAGGCATGGAGTTCAACTAACCAGTACGGCGTAGGTAAAACGGCTGGCGGCGTCAATATCGGCGCTTACTCCGTGGGTATGAATTCGAATGTAACCGTAGATGGAAACGTCAAAGCATTAGGTTATTCCGCGATAGCAGATGATCCAATGTGGTTACTTGCGAATACGGGTTCGCAGCTCGTCACTCATAGTGACGGTTCTATCCAGTATAGCGCACTAAATAGCAGTGATCGGACGTTGGTTCCCTTTATGAATGCCGTATTTCCGCTGCGCGTTGCGCTGGCGGTGCAGAAAACTGACACCCTGGCGATTACCGACGATACCCCGATCGACGGCCAGGCCACCATCACTTTGCATTATCTGTAATTGGCTCATTTCGCTTGTGAACTGAGCGTGATGGCCTGCATTTGTTAAGGAACAACAATGAAAAAGATTTTAGTTGCCACTGCCGTTGCGCTGGCCCTCTCCGCGACTGCCGCTAACGCCGCCTCTACCGCCGTACTGAAAGTGACCGGTTTACTCTCCGTTGCCGCCTGCACCCCGCAGTTAAGCGGCGGCGGCGAGGTGGATTATGGTCTTATCCACCTGGCGGATCTCTCCGCGACCAGCGTTAACCAGTTGGGTCAGAAAGATATCTCCCTGACCATCACCTGCCCGGTAGCCACTAAAGCTGGCTGGACCATCAGCGATGACCGCGCAGACACCCATCCGGGTGCTTCTGTGATCACCATTAACACCGCAGACGCGGCGGGCGGCAACGTTTCCGACACCACCCAGTCCTACGGCGTGGGCAAAACCGCGGGCGGCGTGAAAATTGGCGCTTACTCCATCTTCGCTGATGTGGCGAACGTCACCGCCGACGGCGTGAAATCAGACGTTATCTCCGGTACCGTGGACAGCCCGTCCTGGCAGAAAACCGCTACCGGTATCATCAAAAACGCCAACATGGAAATGATGACCGTGGCCGCTTCCGGCACCACTGCGCCGCTGCCTTTCACGACCGCAGTATTTCCGCTGAAAACCTCTCTGGCGATTCAGAATACCGCGGCCCTCGCGATTACCGATGATACCAACCTGAATGGTCAGGCCACGATTACCGTTAAATATCTCTGATTATCAACCCGATAAAGTGTGAACTATACCTCCTCTTAACAGAGGAGGTGTTTTGTCAGGTTAAAGGATTAATCTTGATGTCAGTTAAAACCACGATCGCTCAGTGCGCCATTGCCGCACCGTTATTATTCTCTGCTCTCTTTGCTCAGGCGTATGCCGCCGGAATGGTGCCAGAAACCACGCTGCTGGTTATTGAAGAGTCGACCCACAGCGGCACCATGAACGTCAAAAATACCGACACCTTCCCGGCCCTGATCTATATCACCATTGTCGATTTTCCTGACGATACAGGCGTGACGTTAAACGCGTGACCCTTGAGGGTATCCCGTCGAAAAACACCGATAAACATATGTGGATCGGCTTTAACCTGAGTCAGGATCTGCCCAACGGCATCAAGAACATTTCTGTCGCCCATACAGCCTTCAGGGAGCTGGATTTCAAAGTACTGAATACCCGTCGCGTAATGCTCGAAGTGAAACGTGCAGACGGCTCGTGACTGTCAAAAGGGACCAGTATCGTGGATGAGAAAAACAACTACCTGGTCAGCGCGGTGGACAGCGGGCGTGTTTTTGTCACTGATATGTCCAATAGCCCGGCACTTTATGCCGTTGACGATAATATGCAGCGCATCTGCCGCATCGATTAATCCCTGAGTGAGACTCAGGACAAAGAATCGTTTTATGAAACTGCTAAAGGAGTCTGTAAATGAAACACCTGGGTAAACATTTACTGATGACTTTTTCGCTAATGGCTACGCTTTTTACGCCTGCCTCGTGGTCCGCCGATGAGTGCCAGCTCACCCTCACCCCGGTGCTGAATGACCGCCAGTTTAATCACATAGGTGATACGGTGACGCTGGAAAGCAATTTGATGTGGGAAGTGTTGACGAAGTAAGCACCATAGGGGGCAAACCTGCCCCCCTGAAGAAAACGAAATTACTCTTGATCGCCCAGCAGAACGGATTCCAGCGCGATTTTGATCATGTCGTTGAAGGTGGTCTGACGCTCGGCAGCGGTGGTCTGCTCGTGAGTACGGATATGGTCAGACACGGTGCAAATGGTCAGCGCTTTCGCACCGAATTCAGCCGCCACGCCGTAGATACCGGCCGCTTCCATTTCCACACCCAGAATGCCGTATTTTTCCATCACGTCGAACATGTCGCCTTCTGGCGAGTAGAACAGATCGGCAGAGAACAGGTTGCCCACGCGCGCGTCTACGCCCAGCGCTTTTGCCGCGTCAACCGCGTTACGCACCATGTCAAAGTCAGCAATGGCCGCAAAGTCATGATCTTTAAAGCGAATGCGGTTGACTTTAGAGTCGGTGCACGCGCCCATGCCGATCACCACGTCACGCAGCTTAACGTCCATGCGAACCGCGCCGCAGGAGCCGACACGGATGATTTTCTTCACGCCGAAATCGGTGATCAGCTCTTTGGTGTAGATGGAGCAGGATGGGATACCCATGCCGTGACCCATCACGGAGATTTTGCGGCCTTTATAGGTACCGGTGAAGCCCAGCATGCCGCGCACGTTGTTCACTTCACGCACGTCTTCGAGGAAGGTTTCTGCAATGTGCTTCGCGCGCAGCGGGTCGCCCGGCATCAATACGACGTCAGCGAAATCACCCATTTCTGCATTAATGTGAGGAGTTGCCATCTTCAGTTCCTTTTACATTGTTGTTTTTTCCGGGTGGCGGCTGCGCCTTACCCGGCCTACATTCTGTTTTCCCTCTCCCTGTGGGAGAGGGTCGGGGTGAGGGCATCAGGCCTCACCCAATCCGTTTAGAACATAGCCTTGCCATATTCCATGTCAGACGTACCAAAGTATTTCGCAATCGTCTGGCCGATGTCCGCGAAGGTTTCACGGTGACCCAGCGAGCCCGGTTTGACTTTCGGGCCGTACACCAGCACCGGAATGTGCTCACGGGTGTGGTCGGTACCGGTCCAGGTCGGGTCACAGCCATGGTCAGCGGTCAGGATCAGAATGTCATCTTCTCCCACCAGCTCCATCAGCTCTGGCAGACGGCGGTCAAACAGCTCCAGACCCGCAGCATAACCGGCGACGTCGCGACGGTGGCCCCAGGAGGAGTCGAAGTCCACGAAGTTGGTGAAGACAATGGTCTTATCGCCCGCTTCTTTCATCTCTTTGATGGTGGCGTCGAACAGCGCATCCAGACCGGTCGCTTTGACCTTTTTGGTAATGCCGCAGTTGGCGTAAATGTCCGCGATTTTACCCACGGAAACCACGTGACCGTCTTTCTCGTCGACGAGTTTTTGCAGCACGGTCGGCGCCGGTGGCTCCACGGCCAGATCGTGACGGTTGCCGGTACGCTGGAAGTTACCCGCTTTGTCGCCGATAAACGGACGCGCGATAACGCGGCCAATGTTGTAGCCGCCTTCGGTCAGCTCTTCACGGGCGATTTCGCACAACTCGTACAGTTTATCCAGGCCAAACGTCTCTTCATGGCAGGCGATCTGGAAAACGGAGTCAGCAGAGGTATAGAAAATCGGCTTGCCGGTTTTCATGTGCTCTTCGCCGAGCTGGTCCAGAATCACGGTACCGGAAGAGTGGCAGTTACCGAGGTAGCCCGGCAGGTTGGCGCGCTTCACCAGCTTATCAAGCAGCTCTTGCGGGAAGCTGTTCTCGTGATCGGAGAAGTAACCCCAGTCGAACAGCACCGGCACGCCGGCGATTTCCCAGTGGCCGGACGGAGTATCTTTACCGGAAGAGAGCTCGTGCGCCCACGCGTAGGCGCCCACCACTTCCGCGTTACCGTCCATACCGGCTGCGATCTTACCGGTAGAGCCTTCATGCGCTTTTACCAGCCCCAGACGGGTCAGGTTTGGCAGGTTCAGAGGGCCTTTACGACCGTTGTCCGCTTCGCCTTTTGCACAGGCTTCCGCGATGTGACCCAGGGTATCGGAACCCACGTCACCAAATCGTTCTGCATCTTCGGTTGCGCCGATGCCGAATGAGTCCAGCACCATAATAAATGCACGTTTCATAATTGTTCTCCGTACTTAGTGCTTCATAAAAATGCGATCAGATCAGTATACCGCTATTCAGTGATACGACGATAGACCGTCGGTGTGGTTTCCGGTGCTTTATCGTCAAGAGATATTGCCGCCTTCACCGCTTTCGCCGCGTCCTGCCAGCTGGCTTCATCTTTCGCGTGGATCACCGCCAGCGGACATTGGCCGTCAACGCAGTCACCCAGACGGGCCATATCGGTAAAGCCGACGCTGTAATCAATGGTGTCCGATGCCTGACGACGACCGCCGCCCATAGACACGACAGCCATGCCGAGCGCGCGGGTATCCATAGCCGAGACAAAGCCTTCGCTGTCCGCATAGACCGCTTTGCTGAGCATCGCGGTGGGCAGGTATTTCGCGTAGTTTTCCACGAAGTCGGTCGGGCCTTTCTGCGCCGCCACCATCCGACCAAAGATCTCCGCCGCTTTGCCGTTGTCCAGCACCGCCTGAAGCTTCGCGCGCGCGTCAGCGTCGTCTTTGGCCAGCTTGCCGGAGATTAACATCTCAACGCACAGCGCCATGGTGACATCGAACAGGCGCGGGTTACGGTATTCGCCTGTGAGGAACTGCACAGCCTCGCGGACTTCAACCGCGTTACCGGCGCTGGAGGCCAGCACCTGGTTCATGTCCGTCAGCAGTGCGGTGGTGCGCACGCCCGCGCCGTTGGAAACGCCAACGATCGCTTCGGCCAGCGCCTCAGAGAGTTCATAGGTCGGCATAAACGCGCCGCTGCCCACTTTCACATCCATCACCAGCGCATCCAGACCTTCCGCCAGTTTTTTGGCAAGGATAGAGGCGGTGATCAGCGGGATGGAGTCTACGGTCGCGGTAATGTCACGCGTCGCGTAGAAACGCTTATCTGCCGGAGCAAGAGAGCTGGTCTGGCCGATAATCGCCACGCCAACGTCTTTAATAATGTCGCGGAAGCGGTTGTCATCCGGGAAGATATCGAAGCCCGGAATGGCTTCCAGTTTGTCGAGTGTACCGCCGGTGTGGCCCAGGCCGCGCCCGGAAATCATCGGGATGTAACCCCCGCAGGCTGCCACCATCGGGCCAAGCATCAGGGAGGTCACGTCGCCCACGCCGCCGGTGGAGTGTTTGTCCACAATCGGGCCGTTGAGGTTGAGGCTTTTCCAGTCCAGAACGGTTCCTGAATCTCGCATCGCCATGGTCAGCGACACGCGCTCAGGCATCGACATATCGTGGAAGAAAATGGTCATCGCCAGAGCCGCAATCTGCCCTTCAGAGATGGTATTATCACGAATGCCGTTGATAAAAAAGCGGATTTCTTCGTCGCTTAATGCATGACCATCACGTTTTTTACGAATAATTTCTTGTGCGAGAAACACGGTAACCTCTATGCGGAATCGGGTGAATGGCGGCGGGTATGTTGACCCGCCCCACGATCCTGTAGGCCGGGTTAGCGTAGCGCCACCCGGCAATTCAACTTAGTAGCTGCTTGCGCTCTTACCGTCGCCGTGACCCAGCGCTTTCAGCAGGCTGGCCAGCAGGCTGGACGCGCCGAAGCGGTAGTGGCGGGAGTCCGCCCAGTCGGCGCCGAACAGCTCGTCGGCAATCGCCAGGAACTGCTGAGCGTCTTCTGCGGTACGCACGCCGCCTGCCGGTTTGAAGCCAACGGTTTTGGACACGCCCATATCACGGATGACTTCCATCATGATGCGTGCGCTTTCCGGGGTAGCGTTGACCGGCACTTTACCGGTAGAGGTTTTAATGAAATCCGCGCCCGCTTTGATGGAGATTTCAGACGCCTTACGAATCAGCGCCTCTTCTTTCAGCTCGCCGGTTTCAATGATCACTTTAAGCAGCACGTTTGCTGCCGCACATGCGTCTTTACAGGCTTTCACCAGGTCAAAACCGACCTGCTCGTTGCCGGCGATCAGCGCGCGGTACGGGAATACCACGTCAACTTCGTCTGCGCCGTACGCAATCGCTGCGCGGGTTTCTGCCAGCGCGATCTCGATATCGTCATTGCCGTGCGGGAAGTTAGTTACGGTGGCAATGCGCACATCCGGCGTGCCCTGCTCTTTCAGAGTTTTGCGGGCAATCGGGATGAAGCGCGGATAGATACAGACGGCGGCGGTGTTACCCACTGGCGTTTTCGCCTGATGGCACAGGGCGATGACTTTTTCATTGGTGTCGTCATCGTTCAGGGTGGTCAGGTCCATCAGTTTCAACGCGCGCAGGCTGCTTGCAGTTAAATCGGTCATAACATTCTCCAACGGCAGTGCCGTATAAATTTTACCTTGCGGGTCTGTGAGTATTCTAACATTCACCCGCATCCACACTTCGACATTCATCACAGTTAATGAAAACTGTGTGCAAATTTGCATTACTGTAATGAGATCTGCTTCAAATTTTAGTGCGTTAATTGCTGACTAAATCGGCGATATCCCCTTTCTGATCAAAAGCGCCACCAGGCTGGCTTCCTACAATTCGTTCACTATCCGCAGAACAACCAAGGAAGTGAACATGCCCGACGCCCTGCAACAACGTTGCCAGCACATTGTGACCAGCCCGGTGTTAACCCCAGAACAAAAACGTCATTTTCTGGCGCTGGAAGCGGAGAACAATCTGCCCTATCCCGCTCTGCCAGAGGCGGCCCGCGCCGCACTGGACGAGGGATTCATCTGCGACATGTTCGAAGGCCATGCGCCTTACAAACCGCGCTACGTGCTGCCGGACTACGCTAAATTTCTGGCTAACGGCTCAGAATGGCTGGAGCTGGAAGGGGCGAAAGATCTGGATGATGCCCTCTCGCTGCTCACTATCCTTTATCACCATGTTCCGTCCGTCACATCGATGCCGGTCTATCTGGGCCAGCTCGATGAAATACTCAGCCCCTATGTTAAAATTCTAACACAGGATGAAATCGATAGCCGAATAAAACGTTTCTGGCGTTACCTGGACAGAACGCTGCCCGATGCGTTTATGCATGCCAATATCGGCCCGGCGGATACGCCTGTCACCCGAGCCATCCTTCGCGCGGATGCAGAACTGAAGCAGGTTGCGCCGAACCTGACCTTTATCTACGACCCGGATGTAACCCCCAGCGATCTGCTGCTGAGCGTGGCGAAAAACATTTGTGAATGTAGTAAGCCGCATATTTCTAATGGCCCGGTGAATGATAAAATTTTCACAAAAGGTCGCTATGGCGTGGTGAGCTGTTACAACTCCCTGCCGCTGGCGGGCGGCGGCAGCACGCTGGTGCGCCTAAACCTGAAAGCGATTGCGGAACACAGCCGCTCACCGGAAGACTTTTTCACCCGTACCCTTCCCCACTACTGCCAGCAACAAATCGCGATCATCAATGCGCGCTGCGATTTCCTGTATCAACAATCCGGCTTCTTTGAGAATAGCTTCCTGGTGAAAGAGGGGCTGATTGATGCCGATCGTTTTGTGCCGATGTTTGGCATGTACGGTCTGGCCGAAGCGGTGAACGTGCTGTGCCAGAAAGCAGGCATTACGGGACGTTACGGTAAGAACGAACAGGCCAATGCGCTGGGCTACCGCATCAGTGAACAGCTTGCGGCGTTTGTCGAAAACACGCCGGTGAAACACGGCTGGAAGCAGCGCGCGATGCTTCATGCGCAGTCGGGGATCAGCTCTGACTCGGGCACCACGCCGGGCGCGCGCCTGCCCTACGGCGACGAGCCGGATCCCATCAGCCACCTGCTGGCCGTTGCGCCGCACCACAAGCACTACGCTTCCGGGATCAGCGACATTCTGACGCTGGATGAAACGGTAAAACGTAACCCGCAGGCAGTGGTCCAGCTCTGTCTCGGCGCGTTCAGGGCGGGGATGCGCGAGTTTACCGCCAACGTTGCGGGTAACGATCTCGTGCGCGTTACCGGCTATATGGTGCGGCTCTCCGATCTGGAGAAATACCGGGAGGCCGGCTCGCGCACCAACACCACCTGGCTCGGCGAGGAGGCCGCGCGCAATACCCGTATTCTGGAACGTCAGCCGCGCGTGATAAGTCATGAACAGCAGATGCGCTTTAGTTAGTCAGGTCATACCCTTCTCCTGCGTGGACGGGCCGGGCAGCCGCCTGGCGTTGTTCCTCCAGGGCTGTAACCTGCGCTGCAAAACCTGCCACAACCCGTGGACGATAGGGCGCTGCAACGACTGCGGCGACTGTGTACCCCACTGTCCGCATGATGCGCTGACGATTCAGGCCGGGCGCATCTGGTGGCAGGAGAGTCACTGTCAGCAGTGCGACACCTGCCTGCACCTGTGTCAGAAGCAGGCGACGCCGATGGCGCAGCGCTATAGCGTCGAGGAGATCCTCTCCCGGGTTCTCACGTGCGCGCCGTTTATTGAGGGCGTGACCGTCAGCGGGGGTGAGGCCACCACGCAGCTGCCGTTTTTGGTTGCGCTTTTCACCGCAATCAAAGCCGATCCGTCCCTGCGCCATCTGACGTGCCTGGTGGACAGCAACGGCCTGTTAAGCGAAACCGGCTGGCAAAAGCTGTTTCCGGTGTTTGACGGCGCGATGGTGGATCTGAAAGCCTGGGGCAATGAACATCACCGTTTTCTGACCGGGCGCGAAAACACGCTGATCAAGCAGAGCATCCGCTGGCTGGCCGATCGTCATCGCCTGACGGAGCTGCGCCTGCTGGTGATCCCCGATCGGTGTGATTATCTGCAACATCTGCCATCGCTGACCGCTTTTATCCACACGTTGGGGAACGTTCCGGTGCGGATCAACGCGTTTCATGCCCATGGGGTTTACGGGGAGGCGGCGAGATGGCGGAGCGCCACGCCGGAGGACATCGAGCCGCTGGCGCAGGCCCTGGAACGGCAGCAGATCACGGTGATCCGCCCGGCCCTTTATCTATAGCGTGATGCCGAAGACCGCTCGGGTATTTTCCAGCAGCGCGCTGGCAATCACATCTTCAGGCTCCTGACGCAACTCACACAGCACATCAAAAACGCGCGCCGCCTGCTCCGGGCGGTTAGGCTGGCCCTGAAAACCATTCAGCGGCATGTCAGGCGCATCCGTTTCCAGCAGGAGCGAGGTCAGCGGGAGCTGTGCCATCACATCACGGGTTTTGCTGGCACGCGGATAGGTAATGGTGCCACCGACGCCAATTTTATAGCCCAGCTCGATAAAACGCTGCGCCTGCTGAAGGCTTCCAGCGAAACCATGGACCACGCCCCTGCGCGGCACGTCGATGCGCTTCAGGTGCATCGCCAGTTTGTCATGGGTACGTCTGGAGTGGAGGATCACCGGTAGATCGTGGCGCTTTGCCAACCGGAGCTGCGCGTCCAGAATCGTCTGCTGGCGTTCAAACTGCGGATCTTCACGATAGAGATCGAGGCCGATCTCACCGATGGCAACCAGCTTCGTATCCGCGTTTTGCAGCGTGGCATCCAGCCTGTCGAGATGGTCATCAAGATGGTGCTCAATAACGATCGGATGCAGACCCAACGCGGCATACAGCGCATCGTGCCCCCGGGCAAGCGCCAGAACTTTCTCGAATCTCGCCGCTTCAATAGCGGGCACAATAATGGCTCTCACACCGGCCTCAGCCGCACGCGCAAGACTGGATGTTTCCTCCCCGCTAAACGGCGGGAAATCAAAGTGGCAATGGGTATCGATAAAGCAGTGCGTCACGCCAGATCCTCGTTATCGAGTAAGCCATCGTTGGCCTGCGGCGCGTCCACCAGCGGCATCGCCACCGCGTCATTGGCCACAACGGCAGGCGGCAAAATGATGCTTTTATGCCGATGAAGAGGCGGTTGCTCGGCCAGCATTTTCCCGACGGTCGCCAGGAAGTAACGCCCGCACAGCCGCCCCGTTTTGTAATCCATACGCAACGCAGGCAACCGACTGCCCAGCGCCATGCTCAACAGCGGCTTCGGCGGATAAATTTCAAAGATGCGCAGCTTGCCCGGTGGTTTTTCAATAAAACGCTGCATCGCGCCGTAGGTGGTTTCATGCTGCTTCGCAATATTCACCAGCGGTTGCAGGCTGCTGTCGCCCAGCCAGCGTTCCATCCGCTTAAACCACTGTGGGGTGTAATACATCTGCGAAGGCACCGTACGGATCACCACAATGGTTTTTGCCCCGCGCCGCGCCGCCTCCTGTACCGGCACCGCGTCGCTGATACCACCGTCAAGATAGCTTATCCCCTCCAGCAACGCGCCGGTGCGGTAGAATCCCGGGATCGCGCTGGACGCGCGGATGATATCCAGCCAGTTCTCTTTCTGCGGCGAAAAGTAACCCGGCGAATAGTCATCGCCACGGCTGGCGCACATCCAGAACTCTTTGCCGGTATCGAACAGTCGTGACGCGGTATCCATGGCCAGCGGCATCTGGCTGGAGGTGGCATCCAGTAACCAGTCGAGATCGATCAGGTTCCCGCCGCGCACGAAGCGTACCGGATTGAAGAATTCTTTCGAGGTGGTATAGCGCATAATCACTTTGCGCGCATAGCCGGGCTGGTTGCAGACATAGGCGGAGAGGTTCTGCGCCCCGGCAGAGGTACCGAAATAGAGATCGAACGGGTTGAATTGCGCGCGCATAAATTCGTCGAGCACGCCGGCGGTAAAAATACCGCGCTGCCCGCCCCCTTCACAGACCAGCGCAAGCTGGCCTGCATGAAACGGTTTTAACGTCAGCGGCGCAATATTGCCGAGCGTAACGGGAATTCGTTGCCCCACCTCTGCCTTCCTGTTTTCATTATTGTGATGAGACACAGTAACGCACTTCCCCGGTGGTTCTCAAACGAGAAAAAGCCAGTCACGAGGACTGGCTTGAGTTTGTTTAGTAAATATTGCGTTTGCTACGGGCGACGTCGACCCGTAAACAGGCTGACCAGGAACAGAATAATACCGACGACGAAGACAATTTTCGCTGCCCATGCCGCGGTACCCGCCAGTCCACCAAAGCCCAATGCGGCGGCAATTAACGCGATAACCAGAAATATAATGCCCCAACGAAACATAAGCCTCTCCTTTACCATAGTTAATGTCGGCCGCTAAACGTGAGCGCTCAGGTCACTCACCGGCTTTTCCAGAATCGTTTTTATTTCGCCCGCGGTTTTAAGCCTTACGGGCGAATGGTACTGCTTTACTTCGTTTTCAGATCGTTTTTGACGCTTTTCACACCATCAATAGCTTTCGCAATTGACTCGGCACGATCGCTTTGTGCCTGATTCTCAACCGTACCGGACAGCTGGACCACACCATCGGTGGTTTCAACTTTCACCATACGGGATGGCACGATGTCGTCAGCTAACAGTTTAGCTTTGATTTCGCTGGTAGTTGCTGCATCTCCGGCATAGCCCTTCACGGACGATTCTTTGCTGTCACGTACGTGCAGTTTGTCGCTGACGGAGCTTACGCCCTCAACGCCTTTCGCCACTTTAACGGCTTCTTCAGCCTGGGTCTGGCTTTCAACGAAACCGCTCAGGGTGACAACCTTGTTGTCGGTTTTAACAGAAATATCGGTGCTCTTAATGGAGTCTTGATCCACCAGTGCGGCTTTCACTTTTGCTGTGATTGAGCTGTCATCCATGAAATTACCGACTTTATTCATAGAGCTATCGATTTTTTCCCCTGCGGTATTGGCGGAACTTTGCGCTTTATCCATGGTGCTGGATTCCGCCAGAGCAGAACCGCTTACCAGGACACTACCCAACGTTACAGCCAGCAGAGTTTTAGAAATCTTCAGTCTTGTCATATTCATCGATTTATTCCTGTGTTTTGCCCGTTATTTGGGCGACATACTTCCCTAAATCTTGGTTTTATATATTGCGAATTAACACCGGGGCAAAATGGAGAACCAATGGACATGCATTGAACAGTTAATTCATCCACGCCCGGTGCTAAACACTGAGTTAAATATAGATCACAATCAGAGGGGTGCATTCAGAATTGGGGAAAAAACGAACGAATAGCGAAAAAATGCGGTGAATTAAGAACATTCCGCAAGGGATTAATAACACAGGAATTAAAGAAGAGCACGGCGGCTGCCGTGCTCTGAGAGGGAATTAATGCTCGCGCGTTTTGCGGAACTGAACATCAGGATAACGTTCCTGCGTCAGGTTCAGGTTAACCATGGTCGGGGCGATATAGGTCAGGTTATCGCCACCGTCCAGCGCCAGCTGAACTTCGTTCTTACGTTTAAATTCTTCGAATTTCTTCACGTCTGAACATTCAACCCAGCGGGCGGTCGCCACGTTCACCGATTCGTAAATCGCTTCCACGTTGTACTCGCTCTTAAGACGGGCAACCACCACGTCAAACTGGAGCACACCCACCGCGCCCACGATCAGATCGTTGTTAGCAATAGGGCGGAACACCTGTACAGCCCCCTCTTCGGAAAGCTGGACCAGGCCTTTCAGCAGTTGCTTCTGCTTCAGCGGATCGCGCAGGCGAATGCGGCGGAACAGTTCTGGCGCGAAGTTCGGGATACCGGTGAACTTCATCATCTCGCCCTGCGTGAAGGTATCGCCAATCTGAATGGTACCGTGGTTGTGTAAACCAATGATGTCACCTGGATAGGCTTCTTCTACATGCGAACGGTCGCCTGCCATGAAGGTCAGCGCGTCGGAGATCACCACGTCTTTACCGATACGGACCTGACGCAGCTTCATGCCCTTCTCGTACTTACCGGAGACCACGCGCATAAAGGCAACGCGGTCGCGGTGTTTCGGGTCCATGTTGGCCTGAATTTTAAAGACGAAGCCGGAGAACTTCTCTTCCTTTGCTTCTACTTCGCGGGTGTCGGTTTTACGCGGCATTGGCTGCGGGGCCCACTCCACCAGACCGTCGAGCATATGGTCAACGCCGAAGTTGCCGAGGGCGGTACCGAAGAAGACCGGGGTAATTTCACCGCTCAGGAACAGCTCTCGGTCGAACTCGTGCGACGCGCCTTTAACCAGCTCCAGCTCATCGCGCAGCTGCGCGGCCAGCTCTTCACCGACCGCTGCGTCCAGATCCGGGTTGTCCAGACCTTTCACGATGCGCACTTCCTGAATGGTGTGACCCTTACCGGTCTGGTACAGGTAGGTTTCGTCTTTATAGAGGTGGTAAACCCCTTTGAACAGCTTGCCGCAGCCAATCGGCCAGGTGATTGGCGCGCAGGCAATCTTCAGCTCGTTTTCCACTTCATCCATCAGCTCCATCGGATCACGGATGTCACGGTCGAGTTTGTTCATAAAGGTGAGGATCGGCGTATCGCGCAGACGGGTGACTTCCATCAGCTTGCGGGTACGATCTTCAACACCTTTCGCGGCGTCGATCACCATCAGGCAGCAGTCCACCGCCGTCAGGGTACGGTAGGTATCTTCGGAGAAGTCTTCGTGCCCCGGGGTGTCCAGCAGGTTCACCAGACAGTCGTGATACGGGAACTGCATCACGGAGGTGGTAATCGAAATACCACGCTGCTTTTCCATCTCCATCCAGTCGGATTTAGCATGCTGGCTGGAGCCACGGCCTTTAACGGTACCCGCGGTCTGGATCGCCTGTCCGAACAGCAACACCTTCTCGGTGATGGTCGTTTTACCGGCATCCGGGTGCGAGATAATGGCAAAAGTGCGGCGTTTGGCCACCTCTTGCAGATAAGGAGACAACGTCATAATCAATTCTTCTTAGGTAAGCGCGGCAGCAGGCCGCGCATCATGGAATACGAAAAATGCGGCTATTTTACCCATCAACAGGGGGCAGGCAATCATTGTTTACACAGGAGCTGCTCCAGTTCGTTCAATGACGTAACGGTCCAGGTCGGCTCGATGCCTTCCGGCAGCATGCGGCCATGCGCATTCAGCCAGACGGTCGACAGGCCCGATCTCATACCTCCCAGAATATCAGATTCTGCCGTATCCCCCACCATCAGCACGCGATCGCGGTCAGGATTGCCCGCTTGCGCCAACGCATAATCGAAAATACGCGGATCCGGCTTCGGTACGCCCACCTCTTCGGAGATCACCAGCGCGTCGAAATGATCGCGCAGGCCGGTGCGTTCAAGGCGAATCTGCTGAAGCGCGGTAAAGCCGTTGGTAATGATCCCAAGCTTCACCTTCCCTTTCAGCGAATCCAGCAAAGAAACGGCGCCGGGCAGCGGCGCGCAGATATCCGCCATCGCATTCAGGAAGGCCTCATTCAGCACCCTAGGACTCACGTTTAACCGTTCAGCCCACACGTCAAAACGCTGATGCTGAAGCTGTAACGCGGTGATGGCTCCGTTCTGGTAATCCACCCACAGCGGTTTGTTCACCGCCTGATAGTCCTGAAAATCTTCCGCGGTGAACGTCACGCTATAGTCGAGAAACATCCGCTGTAGGCCGCCGAACGAGTCAAACGTAAACAGCGTTTCGTCGGCATCAAAGAAAATCCAGTCCCATTTCATCGTTACAACCTTATTTTCGTTATCCAATCGGCAGAGCCATGATAATGGCGTCTTCACGTCCCTCTGCGGTGGGGTAGTAGTTACGGCGGATAGTCGCCTCGTTGAAGCCTAAGCTTTCATAGAGCGCGATGGCGGCGACATTGGACGCGCGCACCTCCAGCCACAGGGTGAAAACGTCACGGGTTTCCAGCTCACGAATGAGGTGCTCAAGCAGTTCCCTGCCCAGCCCGCGGCGCTGGTATGCGGGATCGACCGCGATATTAAACAGCGTCGCCTCGTCCAGAACGACCTGCGTGATGGCGAACGCAGCCATCGCACCGTCAACGTCCAGGCGGAGATTTAAATAGCGTTCGCCCTGATTGCTGGCAAACGTCTTTTCGCTCCACGGAAAGGCATGGGCGCGGGTTTCAATCGCGAACGCGGTGGTCAGGTCAGCCGTCGTGAGGGAAGAAATCGTGTTCATATTCGCAAATTTGTTGCCATAGCGCGCTACGCGCTTTTGGGTTGGCTTTCAGTTCGTCCAGCGCTGGCGAGCTGATCTGGCTTCCTTCAAGGGGTAGCTCATCCACCGCCCCGATTCGCCAGCTGTTACAGCGGCTGTCAGAGGGAAGCATCGCGACGCTTTCGGGCGCCAGCTGTAATACCTGATCGTGGGTCACCTTCAGGCTGCGAAGGACATCCTCAATCAGGGGCTCGTTCAGGGCAGGCGGCGCTTCTGCCACCATCACCAGGCGGACATGCGCAGGGATGGAGATGGCTATTTCGCCCCGCAACGCCGTCGGGCGACGCAAAGCCCACTGGGTGATACCCAGTTGCTGCAACTGCCAGTCTCGTCGGGATGTCATAGCGAAAACTCCTGTCTCTCAGGCGCGCAAATATAGCAAATGTGTCGAAACTGCGCCATCTACCTACTATAATCCCCGCCTGAGTTTATTGAGGAACAATTCATGTCTGCATTTACCCCGGCAAGTGAAGTCTTGCTGCGTCACAGTGATGATTTCGAAGAAAGCCGTATTCTGTTTGCCGGAGATATGCAGGATGACCTGCCCGCACGTTTCGACTGTGCTGAAAGCCGTGCCCACACCCAGTACTATCACCACTGGCAAGTGCTGAGCCGTCAGATGGGCGAGCGCGCGCGCTTTAGCCTGGCGGCGGAGCAGAGCGATATTGCTGACTGCGATACGCTCATTTACTACTGGCCGAAAAACAAGCCGGAAGCCCAGTTCCAGCTGATGAACCTGCTTTCTCTGCTGCCGGTCGGCTGCGATATTTTTGTTGTCGGTGAAAACCGCAGCGGGGTGCGTAGCGCAGAGCAGATGCTCGAAGCCTGGGCGCCGCTGACGAAAATCGACAGCGCCCGTCGCTGCGGCCTGTACCATGGTCGTCTGGAAAAACAGACCACCTTCGATGCCGACGCCTTCTGGGACGAGTACCAGCTTGAAGGCCTGACCATTAAAACCCTGCCGGGCGTGTTCAGCCGTGATGCGCTCGATACGGGCAGTAAGCTGCTGCTGTCCACCCTGACGCCTCATACCAAGGGCAAAGTGCTGGACGTCGGCTGTGGCGCGGGCGTGCTGTCAACGGTTCTCGCCAGTCACTCACCAAAAGTGCGTTTAACCCTGTGTGACGTGAGCGCTCCGGCGGTAGAAGCCAGCCGCGCCACGCTTGCTGCGAATGGCATTGAAGGCGACGTGATTGCCAGCAACGTCTTCTCCGACGTGACCGGTCGCTTTGACATGATCATCTCTAACCCGCCGTTCCACGACGGAATGGAGACCAGCCTTGAAGCGGCGCAAACGCTGATCCGTGGCGCAACCCGTCACCTCAACAGCGGCGGTGAGCTGCGTATCGTAGCGAACGCCTTCCTCGCGTACCCGAAAGTGCTGGATGAAACCTTTGGCTTCCACGAAGTGATCGCCCAGACGGGCCGCTTTAAGGTCTATCGCACCGTGATGACGCGCCAGGCGAAAAAGTAACCCCCCGGTCCGGCGATGGCTGACGCTGCCATCGCCCAATTTTGCAGCAATCAAAACAACGTGCGCAATTTTCTGTTGACGTAAAGCTGAAAACATCTAGAATGCGCCTCCGTGGTTACGATACTTTTACAGTGTCGATGGTATGCGAAGGTGGCGGAATTGGTAGACGCGCTAGCTTCAGGTGTTAGTGTCCTTACGGACGTGGGGGTTCAAGTCCCCCCCCTCGCACCATAAATCACGTTGATATTGCTCGCACTGGGCGAAGGTGGCGGAATTGGTAGACGCGCTAGCTTCAGGTGTTAGTGTCCTTAGGATGTGGGGGTTCGAGTCCCCCCCCTCGCACCAACGAGGCGATATCAAACCAGTAAGATGACTGTGCGAAGGTGGCGGAATTGGTAGACGCGCTAGCTTCAGGTGTTAGTGTCCTTACGGACGTGGGGGTTCAAGTCCCCCCCCTCGCACCAATTATCTTACATCCTCTCAGCAGTGCCTCTTCTTTTTCCCTTTTATTTCAAACTCATCAGAATCACCAGCAGTCCACTGATTAGCGCCACGCATGAAGGCAGCAGGACATAATGCCGTAACTGTTTGTGCCAGATCATCGCGGATGTCACCAGCAAGCCTGAAACAATCATTGCTTTCCAGACATCAATGGGGAGATCGGTAAACATCAGCCCACCGATAATGGAACCAGGCAGTAATATTCCCCACCCACTTCCCAGCGCTTTGCTCAACATGGTTTCACCTCTCGCACTGATAATGATAACCAGTATCATATGATAGTAATTATCACTTGTCAGTAGGCGACGTAAGAAATTGCGCCAGCAATTGCTTTCCCATAATGACAGAGAATGTGTAAGGTGATAAATTGCCCACCTGTTAACTTCCGATAAAGTTTTTCTGATAATAAAAATTCAATTTTGTAGCGACCAATATTACACGACAACACCTTGCTCATTGTTTTAATTGAGTTTTAATAAAAACGCACGCATATGACATCACAATCCTGGCTGTATTTAGTCAACAAGAAATATCAGCTATCTTTACGTTTGTTTTTATTTCTGAACGCCGCATCAGCATTGTTCTCGGTAACAAATCCTCTCTATTCCGTGCGTGTGTTATCAGTCCCGCTCTTTGCCGTACTGACTATCAGCACAGGCTTACTTATCTGGCACTGGAAAAACAGCACGCGAAAAATAAATATCCCTGTTGTTTCAGCTATTTTTGGTCTTTTATGGGCCTGGCAGATCGTCTCTAAATTTCTGTTAATCACGCACGATCACGCGACCTATTTAATGATGGCGCTATTAACAGTGCTTTTTATAGGGTCTCTGGCGTTCGCGAGTAATATTAAAGCCTTTACGTTACATTCATTTCCCGCCTTTATATCCTGCCTGTGGCTTAGCCCGTCCGAAAACTGGCTGAGAATGGCCTATTTTTTCGCGCTGCCGGTGGTCGCCATTGGTATCCATCATGTTCTTCAGCGGCGCAATGACCGTTTCGCCCAGGAGCTGCTTTCCGAACTGCTGGAGGAGCGCGAAACCCTGACCGATCTTAGCATGATGGACCCGCTCACCGGCCTGTATAACCGTCGCGGGCTGCAAAGCCGGCTGGAGAACCTTCCCAGGCCTGACGCTGGCGAGCACTTCGTGCTGCTGATGGATATCGACCACTTCAAAGCCTACAACGACCATTACGGCCATATGATGGGCGATCAGGCCTTGATCAGGGTCTCGGCTGCGATACGGGACGCCGTGCGCTCACGCGATGTTGTCGCCCGGTTTGGCGGGGAAGAATTTATGGTGCTGTTGAGTAACATCCCGCTGGAGCAAGCGCGCCAGACGGCTGAACGCATACGTCAGAAGGTTTACGATCTTAAAATCCCCCATATGTTTAACGAAAGCGTCGCCACTAACGTGACCATCAGCATCGGCATCGCCATGTTCGAAGGTGAAGACGTTGAGGGCGCGCTGGCGAAAGCGGATAAAGCCCTCTATGAAGCCAAGCATATGGGACGTAACAGCATTCTGCTGAGCGAAGAGCTTCATACTGCCTGAAACCGCCTTAACAGCGCCAGGATAAAACGCTTGCGCTTGGTTTTATCTATAGTTAGGATTGGCAATCATTATCATTTAGATTTGTAATCCACACTATGGCGACTCGTACCGCACACATCGTTGAGCCCCTGCTCTGGCGAGCTCCACTCTCCGCCGGGGAAACGACGCTTGCGGATGCCATTCGGGAAAAAATTGCCGTAACGCGCGCCCATCTGCTGGACTTCATCAAACTGGATGAAGCACCGCCGCATCATGCGCTGACGCTGACTGAGTGGCAACGTCCTGCCGAGCTGCGGTCGCTGCTGGCAACCTATTCCGACCATATTTATCGTAACCAACCTACCCTGACGCGGGAAAATAAACCGCTGTTATCCCTCTGGGCACAGTGGTATATCGGGCTGATGGTGCCGCCTGTCATGCTAGCCCTGCTGACCCAGGAAACGATGCTCGATCTCTCGTCGGAACATTTTCATGTTGAATTTCATGAAACCGGGCGCGCTGCCTGTTTCTGGATTGATGTACATGAAGATCCGAGCGCGAGACACCTGTCAGCGCAGGCGCGTATGGAACGGCTGATTACAAGAGCGCTGGTTCCGGTCATTGATGCGCTGGAAGCGACGGGAGAGATTAACGGCAAACTGATCTGGAGTAATACCGGGTATCTTATCCACTGGTATTTAACGGAAATGAAGCCGCTGCTCGGCGACGAGAAAGTGGATGCACTGCGTCAGAGCTGTTTCTTTGCCAGACAGCTGTCGGATGGACGGGATAACCCTCTTTACCGCACCGTGGTTCCGCGTGAGGGACTTCTGGTACGTCGTACCTGCTGTCAGCGCTACCGTCTGCCGGACGTCCAGCAGTGCGGCGATTGCACGCTTAAGTAGTCTGGCCCGGCCTGATACCCGCAGAGAGAGGGAACAAACACTAAAAACGGCAACCTGCGTTGCCGTTTTGCTTTTACCTAAGCGACCTGCTGATTTTCCTCTTCTCCATTACGCTGTGCTTCTTCCGCTTCCTGCTGAAGCAACTGTTTCTCGTACACCTTGAAGAACGGGAAATAGATAATCGCGGAAACGCAGGCCAAAACCAGCACCAGAATGGCTGCACGGAAATCCCAGCCCAGCGCCCAGGCGGCACCAACCGGAGCCGGTGCCGTCCACGGCACGACGGAAATCACGCGGCCAATCAGATCAAACTTCATCGCTGCCCATGCCAGCACAGCATTAACCATCGGCGCCAGCAGGAAAGGAATAAAGAACACCGGGTTCATCACAATCGGCGTACCGAAAATCACCGGCTCATTAATATTGAAAATGCTGGGCACCACGCTCAGACGTCCAATAGAGCGCAGGTGCGCGGAGCGGCTACGCAGATAGCAGAACACCAGACCCATCGTCGCCCCCGATCCGCCGATAACGATAAAGAACGTCCAGAAGGCTTCCATAAAGATGTGTGGCAAAGGCTGGCTTGCCGCCAGCGCGGTCTGGTTCGCCCCCAGGTTCGTCAGCCAGAACATTTGCAGCATCCCGGAGACAATCGCCGCGCCGTGGATCCCGGCAAACCACAGCAGGTGGCCAATCAGCACCGCCAGCAGGATCGCAGGCAGCGAGTCAGCCGCAGAGACCAGCGGTTTGAATATCGACATGATGGCCTGTGGGATCAGCATACCGAACTGCGACTGGATCAGCAGACTCAGCGGATAGAGCGTCAGCACCACCACCAGCACCGGGATCAGCAGATCAAACGAGTTTTTGATCATCGGCGGAACCTGGTCCGGCAGGCGGATCCCGATATTGTGTGCTTTCAGGAAACGCATCATCTCAACGCAATAGATCGCCACCAGAATCGCGGTGAAAATACCGGTCCCTCCCAGGCTATCGACCGGCAAAGCGCCTTTGGTTTTAGGGGCGGCGACCAGCAGGAACGCCATCAGCGACAGCATCGCGCACATGAACGGATCCAGCTGATGGGTTTTAACGTAATGTTTGCCCAGGTTGTAGGCAATAGCCGCACAGATATAAAGGGACATCACCCCCATTGTCATATCAAACGGCGTCAGAATTTGGCCTTCAAACTGCTTCGCCATATCCAGCCAGGCGCGAGCAAAACCCCAGGTGGTATCAGGCGAAAAAGGTGGGTAAGCGAACACTAACAGAAACGAGCCCACAATCATAAACGGCATCGCTGAGATAAACCCGTCACGAATAGCCATAACGTGACGCTGGGAAGAGATGCGCCCGGCAATAGGGCTAACATAATTTTCAACGAAGCGGAAAATCAGATTAAATGCAGCATGGTTGGCAGACATAGCAGATCTCCTGTCATACGTTCGTTTCGGACGTTCTCACGTCACACGTTGTTCCATACATCAGCGTCACAACCTTGCCGGATCGTGTACCTGCGGTACTGCTCAAACGGAATGGTTTCATAATTAGCTCTTATTATTAGATACAGGGGAAGTTACACACTCAGTATTAATCTCTGCATCACGCTCTGCAACCGGTTACTGTAACCGGTTTCTGTGAATGTGAAGGCGATCCAGAAATCGCCCCAGACGGATATTTGTTACTTAAGGGATATTTACAGCGACTAAATTCTTATGACAGATTACGCAGGATATTTGTCAGGAGGAATCAATGAGTTTGCAGTCTGTACAACAGTTTTTTGCCGAACACGCTCCGGATATAGAGATCATTGAGCTTAACCAAAGCACAGCGACTGTTGCCCTTGCTGCTGCCGCGCACAACGTTGAACCCGGCCAAATTGCCAAAACGCTGTCACTAAAAATTAAAAATGACGTGATTCTGGTGGTTGCAAAAGGCGATGCGCGTCTGGATAACAAAAAGCTTAAAGAGACATTCGGCGCAAAAGCCCGCATGCTCAGCAGCGATGAGGTAGTCACCCTGACAGGTCATCCTGTTGGCGGCGTCTGCCCTTTCGGACTGGAAAACCCGCTTTCTGTTTACTGTGACATCACATTAAAACAATACGCGGAAGTGTTACCCGCAGCGGGCGCCATCCACAGTGCGGTGCGTATATCGCCCGACAGAATGGCGGAACTGACCGCAGCAAAATGGGTGGATGTGTGCATTTGAACGATGCGCCAGAAGAACTCTGGCGCATCATTTAACGCTAAGAGAATGAAGGAACGGTGAGAGCGGAACGACGAACTTCCCGGGCAGGGAGATGCGCCAGGATATCCGCCGCATCCAGTAATCCCACGTCAGAATTGACGCCCAGCTTTACCATGGCGTTAAACTTATGCGCCCGGATAGTTTTAATATTGCGTTCAAGCTGTGCTGCAATTTCAGGGATCGAAAAACCCGATGACATATAACGCAGAATCGCCCTCTCGGTTGGGCTTAACATACGATTGCTAACACACCAGTGATTGTACATGTTGTCGTTCACCTGATGCGTTTCGCTGAGTAATGTCTTCAGGCCCTCCATTAGCTGCTTTAGCGGAACCGATTTACTGATGATTCCATGCAAGCGAGAAGGCGAAAGATGGCTGACCAGCCTCGCCTCCATTTCGTCAGAGGCCAGCACAATACGCTGGACGTCGCTGTGGGTGAAGGTGAGATCCCGTAAACAGGCAAGACAGTTTCTCCGCTCCTCACGCTCATCAGACAGTGAATAGATAACCGCATAGAATGAGATATCCGAGAGCGCCGCTTTAAAGCTGGCGAATCTGCTAAACAGGTGCACCTGGTAATGGCTCAGGCTGGGCATCGCAAAGAGATGCTTCAGCCCCACAGCGCTCATTGAGCAGCTTTCGATGACGGCGATATGTCTTGTTGCAGTGGTCTTTTCCATTCCTCAAACTCTCCATAAGCCGACATTAAACTGAGTTCTCGCATTCCCTGGGTACTGCTTATCCACGCGTACATATCGGCATTACTGCGAAGTGATAAGCGACGCATTGCACTGTTTTTCTGTGCGCTGATCGTTTTATTACTTTTATTCAGTAGTGTGGCAATTTGGTTGATTCCCCAACCTTTACCGAGTAAACGCAACACCTTGCGTTCAGAGTGAGTGAGTGCAATCATTTGCTCACTCTCCTCTTCAATATCGGGCGTTTCCGGTATTAATAACGTCTGGCTTATTCGCTCGGCACGTTCACTGCCCGCGCGAATAGCGTTAATGACGCCTTCAATAGGCTCCATATCTGAAAGCAGCGTGCTTTCCGGACGCATAAGAAGCTCTACTGCAAGCGGATAAAGAGGACGCGAGACAAGGAATATCCAGTGAATATCCCGATACTGATTCATTAATCCATAATACTGCTCAAGCGTGCCGCGAGGATTACGATACTCACCCGAAATATCGGCAATAACGACCCCGGCGCGACGCAACTGAAGTAGCGTCAACTCCTGCATCGAACGGCAGTACGTTATCTCAAAATCGGGAAAATGACGCGACATGACGCCACCTAACCCATTTTGCATAACCGGCACTCTGCTAATCACAACTCCGTGTTTACCATTCAATGGCAACATAGACCCTCCATGTCATGAATTCATTATTTAAGAACGAACTAACCCTACGAGGTTAAACACGTTTGTATTCCTTAGTACAAAACGGCTTAATATTCGTAAACCAGAAGAAATGTCACATGGGTTATGAAACGCCCAATACAGTCTTAATATCGCATAAAGACTACAAGAATTTAATTCTGGTTGTGTGAAAAGATCGAAAATATGAAATTAGAAATACTTAATATATTTTTTTTATTAATTCTCGTCACATATTCATTAAATAAATAAAGATACGACCTCTTCGCCATGCTGGACACGCAACTGATCGCACAAATGTTGATCTGGCCCAGCGCAAAGGGCCCTGCCCTTTGTGTTAAAAGTAAGCAATCTCTCTTCTCTTCAGGGCGTTTCATGCAGGCAGATCGGTCTACGCAACGTGCTACCACGCGGCTATGTATTCAGTGCGGACTTTTTCTCTTACAACACGGGGCAGAAAGCGCCCTCGTCGAAGAACTTTCCACACGCCTTGGTCTGGCGCTGGGGATGGACAGCGTTGAGAGCTCCATCTCGTCAAATGCCATTGTACTGACCACCATTAAAGACGGACAGTGCCTCACCTCCACTCGTAAAAATCATGACCGCGGCATTAACATGCACGTCGTGACGGAAGTGCAGCACATTGTGATCCTTGCTGAACACAGGCTGCTCGATCTGCGGGAAATAGAGAAACGCTTCAACCAGATCAAACCTCTCCGGTATCCACGCTGGCTGGTTGTGCTGATGGTGGGACTCTCCTGCGCCTGCTTCTGCAAGCTCAACGCGGGCGGATGGGACGGCGCTGTCGTGACCTTCTTTGCCAGCAGCATCGCGATGTATGTCCGCCAGTTGTTGACGCACAGGCAACTGCATCCGCAAATTAACTTCTGCATCACGGCATTTGTGGCGACAACCGTATCCGGCCTGCTTTTGCGCCAGCCTTACTTCGCCAGCACGCCTACTGTTGCGATGGCCGCCAGCGTATTGCTGCTGGTGCCGGGTTTTCCCTTAATCAATGCCGTCGCTGATATGTTCAAAGGCCACATCAACACCGGTCTGGCGCGCTGGGCGATAGCCAGCCTGCTGACGCTGGCGACCTGTATCGGGGTGGTAATGGCCATGACACTCTGGGGGTTACGCGGATGGGCGTGATCGATTTTCTGCTCGCACTGGCGCAGGACATGCTCCTGGCAGCCCTTCCCGCCGTTGGCTTTGCGATGGTGTTTAACGTCCCGCAACGTGCATTACCCTGGTGTGCGCTGCTGGGTGCCATTGGCCACGGGTCACGTATGATCATGATGACCGCGGGCTTTAATATCGAATGGTCGACGTTTATCGCCTCCATGCTGGTCGGCAGCATCGGTATTCAGTGGTCCCGCTGGTATCTGGCGCATCCGAAGGTGTTCACCGTGGCGGCAGTCATTCCTATGTTCCCGGGTATTTCAGCCTATACGGCGATGATTTCCGCCGTCAAAATCAGCCACTTTGGCTACAGCGAACCGCAGATGATCCTGCTTCTGAGCAACTTCCTTAAAGCCTCGTCGATTGTGGGCGCGCTCTCCATCGGCCTGTCGATCCCAGGCTTATGGCTTTACCGCAAACGTCCACGCGTATAATAAAATAGCTTGCAATTGTATCGCGCACTATTTATATTCATTTCATGGATGCAAAAATGAACGACACCACTAACGCGCTTCTGCTGGATAACCAGCTCTGTTTTGCCCTCTATTCGGCAAATCTGGCGCTTAACAAGCTCTACCGGCAACTGCTGGCGCCGCTTAACCTGACCTACCCTCAATACCTGGTGATGCTGGTGCTGTGGGAGCAGGATGATATTACGGTATCAGACATTGGCGAGCGGCTGTTCCTGGATTCCGCCACGCTGACGCCCCTGCTGAAACGCCTGGAAAGTGCAGGATTAATCTTCCGCCAGCGTTCCCGTCAGGATGAGCGTCAGGTCGCCGTCACCCTGAGCGACGCGGGTCGGGCGCTGCAACAGCAGGCCGTGACGATACCCCACGCCGTGGGCTGTGCAGCGCAGTGTGATACCGACACCATGCTGGCGCTCAAGCACCAGCTCGAACTTTTGCGCCAACAGCTTCATCGCGCGTAAGGCTATACTTTACGCGCCTGATTTTAACTTAATACATCGCGCGCTATTTAATAGTGCATATAAACGTAAGATGAGGAACCTGCCATGTCTTTAGAAAAAGTTGTTTACACTGCCAAAGCCAAAGCAACCGGAGGCCGTGATGGCCGCGCAACGTCTTCCGATGGCGTTCTGGATGTCAAACTGGGTGTCCCCAAAGAGATGGGTGGCATGGGGGGTGAAGTAACCAACCCTGAACAGCTGTTCGCTGCGGGCTACTCCGCCTGCTTCCTGGGCGCAATGAAGTTCGTTGCGGCACGCGACAAATTCGCTCTGCCAAAAGATGCCTTTATTGAAGGCGAAGTGGGGATTGGCCCGCTGCCAACCGGTTTTGGTATCGAAGCGAAGCTGAACATCCACGTTGAAGGGATGGACGCAGCGGAAGCCAAAAAACTGGTGGATGCGGCGCATATCGTCTGTCCGTACTCTAACGCGACGCGCGGCAATATCGACGTGACGCTGAACATCATCGCGTAATCAGCTCCTGTGATTTTAGCCCCGGTAAGCGTAACGCCGCCGGGGAAATCCTCTCCTTTCCTCTCCTCTCTCTGTGCTACCATAACCCTCAATCACGCCCGTAGTAATCAGTTGAGAAAGTGTTATGTCCTCCAGAATCCTGACCACCAGCATTGCTGGCATTGATGCCTTTATGCGCGATCCTCGCGGTGTGTTGACGCACGCCGAAGGCGGCACGCTCGCGGTATTTGCCGACAACGCCCCGGCGTTTTATGCGGTCACGCCGGAACGTCTGGCGCAGCTTCTGGAAATTGAAGCGAAGCTGTCGCGCCCGGCGAGCGATGTCATGCTGGATAATCAGTTTTTTGACGAACCCGCCAGCGCTCCGGTGGCCGTTCCAATGGGCAAATTTCCCATGTACGCCGGTTGGCAGCCGGACGCCGATTTTCAGCGGCAGGCGGCCTTATGGGGAATAGCCCTCGCGCAGCCCGCGACGCCAGAAGAGCTGGCGGCCTTTACCGCTTACTGGCAGGCTGAAGGAAAAGTCTTCCACCATGTTCAGTGGCAGCAAAAGTTCGCGCGCAGTCTGCAAATCAACCGCGCCAGCAACAATGGCCAGCCAAAACGTGATATCAATGCCTTTTCAGAACCGGACAAAAAAATCCCTGATGGATTCCGAGGTGCGAAATGAAAAACGTCGGCGACCTGATGAAACGTTTGCAGAAGATGATGCCCGCCAACGTGAAGCCCGCCTTCACCACGGGTGAAGAGCTGCTGGCGTGGCAAAAAGAGCAGGGTAAAATTCGCGCGGCTGCCCTCGCCCGCGAAAACCGCGCGATGAAAATGCAGCGCACCTTTAACCGCTCTGGCATTCGCCCTCTGCACCAGAACTGCTCCTTCGAGAATTATAAGGTCGAGTCGCAGGGGCAGATGAACGCCCTCAACCAGGCGCGCCAGTATGTGGATGAATTTGACGGCAACATTGCCAGCTTCATCTTTAGCGGAAAACCCGGCACGGGGAAAAATCACCTTGCGGCCGCTATCTGCAACGAGCTGCTGCTGCGCGGGAAGTCAGTGCTGATTATCACCGTGGCCGATATTATGTCCGCCATGAAGGACACCTTCAGCAACCGCGAAACCAGCGAAGAACAGCTGCTGAATGATTTAAGTAACGTGGATTTGCTGGTCATCGACGAGATCGGCGTCCAGACGGAGTCCCGCTACGAAAAAGTGATCATCAACCAGATTGTCGATCGCCGTTCGTCGTCAAAACGCCCAACAGGTATGCTGACGAACCACAATATCGACGAGATGACCCGACTTCTTGGCGAGCGGGTAATGGATCGCATGAAGCTGGGTAACAGCCTGTACGTCATCTTCGACTGGGACAGCTACCGCAGCCGCGTCACCGGCAAAGAGTATTAAGATATTTCCAGGGAGCGCCGGAAGAGCAGAGGTATATACTGAACCCACTTCTGGCCCAAAACGGACCTTGTTGAGTAAATCATTATGAAAAAACAGTTTCTTATCAGCATCCTTACTGGCGCCCTGCTGGTGACTGGCGCAGCGCAGGCCGCATCATGGCAGGAGTCGCTCTCCAGCGCAGCAAGTGAGTTAACCAAAGAGAGCGGCACTTCCCAGGGCGGGCTGTCAGCCTCGTCCCTCACCGGCCTGCTGAGTAACAGCTCCCAAAGCCTGAGCGCCGGCACGATGAACAATGCGGCGGGCATTCTGGAATACTGCGCGAAGCAGAAACTGGCTTCCGTCACCGATACCGAAAACATTAAAAACCAGGTGCTGGGTAAACTGGGTCTGGACACCCAGGAGCAGAAAGCGGACACCAACTATATGGACGGTATTCAGGGCCTGCTGAACGCGCAAAATGGCCAGCAGCTGAACCTCAGCACCCTTGGAAATTCATCTCTGGCGAAACAGGTGAAAACGAAAGCCTGCGATCTGGTGCTGAAACAAGGCGTTAATTTCCTCTCCTGATCGTCTCCCATTTTCTGCCACAACACGCCGGGTTTATTACGTTAGTCTTACACCGCGGCGTGAAGTGCGTTTTTTTATCCCCTGCCACCACCTCAGCCTCCGTATACCACGATGCGACTGTATTCAAAAATCCGATTTTATAAACCAAATCCTAACAACAGCACACTTTCGTGACACTAAAATTGCAGCTAAGCGACATCGCAATTACATTGTATTACCCAAAAAATAAGCAATTAGCCGGCTAAGCGTCCGGCATGATGAGGATCTGCTGTTTTCAGAGTTAATGTCCCTTGTCCTTTTCCTGGCTTCCATCGGCGTTTATGCCTGGAAAGCTGGTCGTCACACCTGGTGGTTTGTGGCCACCCTGGTGGTGCTCGGCATTTTTATTGTTTTAAACATTACGTTATATGCCAGCGATTATTTTACCGGCGACGGTATTAACGACGCGGTGCTCTACACGTTGACCAACAGCCTGACCGGCGCTGGTGTAGGTAAGTATATCCTTCCGGGTCTGGGGCTGGTGGTCGCCCTGGTGGGCATCTTCGCCGCGCTGGCCTGGGTTCTGCGCCGTCGCCGTCACCGTCCGCATCATCATGGCTACAGCCTGCTGGCGCTGTGCCTGGCGCTGGCCTCCGTGGATGCCAGCCCCGCATTCCATCAAATTACCGAGCTGGTAAAATCCCAGTCGCGCGATGGCGACCCGGACTTTGCGGCCTATTACAAAGAACCCTCGAAGAAGATCGACAATCCCAGACTCAACCTGGTCTATATCTACGGCGAAAGTCTGGAGCGCACCTATTTTGATAACGATGCTTTCCCGAACCTGACGCCAGAGCTTGGCGCGCTGAAAAACCAGGGCCTCGACTTCAGCCACACCATGCAGCTCCCTGGCACGGATTACACCATCGCCGGGATGGTGGCCTCCCAGTGCGGCATTCCGCTGTTCGCTCCGTTTGAAGGCAACGCCTCCGCCTCGATGTCGAGCTTCTTCCCGCAGAACATTTGCCTCGGCGATATCCTGAAAAACTCGGGCTATGAAAACTACTTTATGCAGGGCGCTAACCTGCGCTTTGCCGGGAAAGATGTGTTCCTGAAATCCCACGGTTTCGATCACTTGTATGGTTCCGAAGAGCTGAAAACCACGGTGGCCGATCCGGCCTACCGCAACGACTGGGGCTTTTACGACGATACCGTTCTGGATGAAACCTGGAAGAAATTCGAGGAGCTTTCCCGCGCCGGTAAACGCTTCTCGCTGTTTGCGTTGACCGTCGACACGCATCATCCGGATGGTTTTGTCTCACGCACCTGTAAACGTCAGGGCTACGACATTGACGGTAAAAACAACAAGTCGTTCAGCGCCGTGACCTGTAGCCAGGAGCATATCGCGGCGTTAATCGAGAAAATCAAAGCGTCGCCGTATTTCAAAAATACGGTCATCGTCGTCTCATCTGACCATCTGGCGATGAAAAACAGCGCCTGGGATGAGCTGAATAAGCTGGATCGCAGCAACCTGTTCTTTGTGCTGCGCGGCGATAAACCGCAGCAGGAGATCATTGCCGCTAAACGTAACTCGATGGATAACGGCGCTACCGTGCTGGATATTCTGGGTGGCGATAACTTCATTGGACTGGGCCGCAGTACGCTGTCGGGCCAGTCCCTGTCGGAAATCTTCCTCAACATGAAGGAAAAAATCCTCGCCTGGAAGCCGGATATCATTCGTCTGTGGAACTTCCCGAAAGAGATAAAAGACTTCACCATCGATCAGGATAAAAAAATGATCGCGTTCTCCGGCAGCCATTTCCGCCTGCCACTGCTGCTGCGCGTGTCGGATAACCGCGTCGAGCCGCTGCCGGAAAGCGAATACTCCGCGCCACTGCGCTTCCAGCTGGCGGAATTCGCCCCGCGCGATAATTTCGTCTGGGTCGACAAATGCTACAAAATGGGCCAGCTCTGGTCGCAACAGCTGTCGCTGTCCACCGACTGGTGCGTCTCTCAGGGGCAACTCGGCGGCGAGCAGACCGTGCAACACGTTGACAAACCGCAGTGGCAGGGAAGAACCGCGTTTAAAGATACGGTTATTGATACCGCACGCTATCAGCGCAACGTTGACCTGCTGAAAATCGTCGACAACGACATTCGTTATAAAGCAGACAGCTTCATCTTTAATGTTGCCGGCGCGCCGGAAGAGGTGAAGCAGTTCAGCGGTATTTCGCGGCCGGAATCATGGGGGCGCTGGTCTAACGCCCAGTTAGGCGATGAGGTGAAAATTGAATATACCCATCCGCTGCCGGAGAAATTCGATCTGGTGATCACCGCCAGGGCATTTGGTCCCAACGCAAACCGTCCTATACCGGTGCGCGTCGGCGATAAAGAACAGACGCTGACGCTGAGCAATGATGTCACCACCAGCACGCTGCACTTCGATAACCCAACGCGCAGCAATACGCTGGTCATTGTGCCGCCCGATCCGCAGTCCACTAACGAAGGGAATATTCTCGGTCACGCTCCGCGCAAGCTGGGGATCGGCATGGTGGAGATTAAAATTGTGAGCAGCGCTGGCTGATGACGGCGTTCACCCTTCGCCCGACGCGCATCGACGACGTCGCTGCCCTGCCCGCCATCGAACGTGCGGCGGGGCAGCGGTTTCGCGACGTTCCTGAGCTGGCCTGGCTGGCAGACAATGAGGTTATTTGTGTTGAAGATCACCTCGGTTACGCCGGACGCGGATTAAGCTGGCTGGCGCTGGCTGACGACAGGCCTGTGGGCTTTATTCTCGCCGAAGCTCATCCATCGTCGCTGTTTATTGTGGAACTGTCGGTTCACCTGGACTGGCAGGGACGAGGTCTCGGACGCCAGTTAATCGCCCGTGCCGCCGCGCATGCCCGCAGTCTGGGGCTGAACTCGCTGACGTTAACGACGTTTCGTGATGTCCCGTGGAATGCGCCCTTCTACAGGCGATTAGGGTTTGAAATGATGACGACGCTGACGCCGGAACTGCGCCAGAAACGCGAGGAAGAGACGGCGCACGGTTTAGCGTATGGTTCCCGCTGCGCCATGCGCCTGCCTCTGTAAGATCGCCCGGTGGCGTTGCGCTTACCGGGCTTACAAAACCCAATTCCGCAGGCCGGGTAAGGCGCAGCCGCCACCCGGCAAAACGCACAGCGTCAGAACGTTTCCCAGTTATCGCCCGCATCTGCGGTCGCCGGTTTACGCGCCACTACCGGAGCGGCAACGCTTTTCGCGGAGGCGAACTCGCGCGCCTTCATCTGTTCCTGCTGAATACGGAACACCGCAACAGCCTGCGTCAGACGGCTCGCCTGCTCTTCCAGTGCCGCGGCCGCCGCCGCAGACTCTTCCACCAGCGAGGCGTTCTGCTGGGTCACGCGATCCATCTCAGCCACCGCCAGCCCAACCTGGTCGATACCGCGGCTCTGCTCGTCAGACGCAGACGCGATTTCGCCCATGATGTCCGTCACGCGCGTTACCGCATTCACGATCTCACCCATGGTTTCACCCGCGCTTTCCACCAGCGTTGAACCAATTTCCACGCGCCCCACGGAGTCTTCAATCAGACTCTTGATCTCACGGGCCGCCTGGGCGCTGCGCTGCGCCAGGTTTCGGACTTCACCTGCAACCACCGCAAAGCCGCGGCCCTGCTCGCCCGCACGCGCCGCTTCTACCGCCGCGTTCAGCGCCAGAATATTGGTCTGGAAGGCAATCCCGTCGATCACGCTGATGATATCGGCGATTTTCTGCGAACTGCCGGCGATATCGCGCATGGTCTGCACCACGTTATCCACCACCTTGCCGCCTTTCTGCGCGGTTTCAGACGCGCTCAGGGCCAGGTTGCTCGCCTGACGGGCGTTCTCGGCGTTCTGCTTCACGGTGGCAGTCAGCTGTTCCATGCTGGCGGCGGTCTCTTCCAGAGAGGCAGCCTGCTGTTCGGTACGGGATGAGAGATCGTTATTACCCATCGAGATTTCGCTCGCACCGCTGTAAATGGCGTTTGCGCCGTTACGCACGTCACCCACGGTACGCACCAGCTCGCCCTGCATGTGGCGCAGGGAGTCAGCCAGTTCCCCCATCTCGTTGGAGCCTTCCACGTCGATGCGCTTCACCAGGTCGCCGCTGGCGATATGACGAATGCTGTCAATCAGACGGTTCAGCGGCGAAATCAGCGCCTGACGAATACCCAGCCAGACGGCAACAATCACCACCAGCACCGCAGCCAGCACGCTAATCAGCACCCAGATAGCCTGGCGGTAAGAACTGTTGCTGTCTTCAACCGCGGTCTGATACAGCGCGTCGTTCTGTTGCAGATAGGTGACGTACTGCTTCTCAAAGCCATCCTGATAGCTCTGGGTCGGCTGGTCGAAGAACTCATTGATCTTGCCCGCCCCCAGCAGCTGGATCAGCTCGGCCAGCGCGCCGTGGTAGATATCGTAATTACGTTTGATTTCCAGTGCCGCAGCGTCGCTCTGACGCGGGTCGCGCGGCAGCGCTTCGTAATCCGCCCAGTTTTTTTCCGCCTGTTTCAGAGACGCAGAGGCAATCTGCATCAGCTCGGCGACGGTTGAGCCGCTACCGATATTGTTCTGATCCATCATATAGCGGATACCCGCGCGGTTCAGAGTGTTACGGGTTTGCAGCAGCGCCACCCAGCTACCGTTCAGGGTGGATTGTTGCTGGCGAATGGTTTGCAGGATGGTGAAATTCTCTTTGTCATGCTTCAGGGCATTGAAGAAAAGACCACCGGATGTGAGTTGTAAAAGGCCAAATATCGCTAAAACCAGCAGTAAGCTGGTGACAATCTTGATACGATTTAACATGTTTTCTCTTTCCTCAGACAGATACAGAATTTTCGGCCTGGAAAGGGAAAACTTTACGAAAATCATCCTGGAATTTAGGGTTTTTACTCTTCGTCCCGCGCGGCAATATGTCGGTTTCCAAGTTCAATAAATTCTTCCAGCAGCGCCGTGAGCTGCGTCATCTTCTCCGGGGTATATTCCGCCTCAATCTGCTGGTACGCCTCTTCCACCTGAGCCTGAGCACGCTGGTACAGCGCGTTGCCTTCTTTCGTCAGCGATACGTACAGCTTGCGCTGGTCATTCACCGGCTTTAAGCGCAGCACCAGGCCGTCGCGCTCCATCCGCGTCAGAATGCCGGTCAGGCTTGGGCGCAAAATGCAGGTGCGGAACGCCAGATCGTGAAAATCCATGGAGGGATGCTCGGCCAGCACGCGGACGATACGCCACTGCTGCTCGGTCAGATTATGCCGCTTCACTATCGGGCGGAAGTAGCCCATCGCCGCTTCACGCGCCTGCAACAGCGCGATGGTTAATGAGTCATGCATAACCTTCCCCTTACATCATTAACAAGTAAACAATTTAAAACAGATGCTTTTATAGACAACACGTTGTAACCCAAAAAGTCTAACAGAAACAACGCCATTTTTTTAATCCATTGAATTAAAAGATAATTAACTCATTTATGTAAATTTATTGTTATTCATATCACAAATTATTCACTTCTGATTGCGAAACGAACAGCAAAAGCATAAAACCAGATCATTAACATATTAATGAAATCAAAACCGGACAGCCGGTTTGAGGAGTATGGGAATGAAAGGTACTGTTTTTGCCGTAGCGCTAAACCACCAAAGCCAGCGTGCAGCCTGGGCTGAGACGTTTGAAAAAGCCCCCTATAACGCGCCGCCAAAAACGGCGGTGTGGTTTATCAAGCCACATAACACCGTTATTCGCGCAGGCGAGCCGATTCCCTTTCCACAGGGAGAAACCGTGTTAAGCGGCGCAACGGTGGCGCTGGTGGTGGGCAAAACCGCCAGCAAAGTCCGCGTTGAAGAGGCGGCGGCGTACATCGCTGGCTACGCGCTGGCCAACGAAATCAGCCTGCCGGAAGAGAGCTTCTACCGTCCGGCGATCAAGGCCAAATGTCGGGATGGATTTTGCCCGCTCGGCGAACCTGTCGCCGTTGATAACGTGGACAACCTGACCATCATCACCGAGATCAACGGTCGCGAAGCGGACCACTGGAACACGGCCGATCTGCACCGCAACGCCGCCGAACTGCTGAGCGCGCTGAGCGAATTTGCCACCCTGAACCCCGGCGATGCGATATTGCTCGGTACCCCACAAAGCCGTGTCGAAATTCGCCCGGGCGATCGGGTACGCATTCTGGCAGAGGGATTTCCGCCGCTGGAAAACCCGGTGGTAGTGGAACGCGACGTTACCATTGCTTCGCGCACGCCGCCGCACGCCACGCTGTTCGCACTCGGCCTGAACTACGCCGATCACGCCAGCGAGCTGGACTTCAAACCGCCTACCGAGCCGCTGGTGTTTATCAAAGCGCCGAACACCTTTAATGGCGATAACCAGACCTCGGTGCGCCCAAACAACATTGAATACATGCATTACGAAGCCGAGCTGGTGGTGGTCATAGGTAAAACCGCGCGTAAGGTCAGCGAAGCCGAGGCGATGGACTATGTTGCGGGCTACACGGTGTGCAACGACTACGCCATCCGCGATTATCTCGAAAACTACTATCGCCCAAACCTGCGGGTGAAAAGCCGCGACGGGCTGACCCCCATCAGCCCGAACGTGGTGCCAAAAGAAGCCATCCCTGACCCGCACAACCTTCGTCTTCGCACCTACGTTAACGGTGAACTGCGTCAGGAAGGCACCACCGCCGATCTCATTTTCAGCATCCCATTCCTGATTGCGTATCTGAGCGATTTCATGACCCTGCAACCGGGCGACATGATTGCCACCGGCACGCCGAAGGGGCTGTCCGACGTGGTACCGGGCGATGAAGTGGTGGTGGAAGTGGAGGGCGTAGGCCGTCTGGTAAACCGAATTGTCAGTGAGGAGACTGCAAAATGAAAAAGATTAACCACTGGATCAACGGGAAAAACGTCGCCGGAAGTGAGTACTTCCAAACCACTAACCCGGCCTCCGGCGAGGTGCTGGCTGAAGTAGCCTCCGGGGGCGAAGCCGAAATCCATCAGGCCGTTGCCGCCGCCAAAGAGGCGTTCCCGAAATGGGCCAACCTGCCGATGAAGGAGCGTGCGCGCCTGATGCGTCGCCTGGGGGATCTGATTGACCAGAACGTGCCGGACATTGCCGCGATGGAGACCGCCGACACCGGCCTGCCGATCCACCAGACCAAAAACGTGCTCATTCCGCGCGCCTCGCACAACTTCGAGTTCTTCGCCGAGGTGTGCCAGCAGATGAACGGCAAAACCTACCCGGTCGACGACAAGATGCTCAACTACACCCTGGTGCAGCCGGTGGGTGTCTGCGCGCTGGTGTCGCCGTGGAACGTGCCGTTTATGACCGCCACCTGGAAGGTCGCGCCCTGTCTCGCGCTGGGTAACACCGCGGTGCTGAAGATGTCTGAACTCTCCCCGCTGACCGCCGACCGTCTGGGCGAGCTGGCCCTCGAAGCGGGCATTCCGGCGGGCGTGCTCAACGTGGTGCAGGGCTATGGCGCCACGGCTGGCGACGCGCTGGTGCGTCATCATGACGTGCGCGCCGTCTCCTTCACCGGCGGCACCGCCACCGGGCGTAACATCATGAAAAACGCCGGGCTGAAGAAGTATTCTATGGAACTGGGCGGCAAATCTCCGGTGCTGATTTTTGAAGACGCGGACATCGAGCGCGCGCTGGACGCCGCCCTGTTCACCATCTTCTCCATCAACGGCGAACGCTGCACCGCCGGCTCGCGCATCTTCATCCAGCAGAGCATCTACCCGGAGTTCGTCAAACGCTTTGCCGAGCGCGCCAACCGCCTGCGCGTGGGCGACCCGACCGATCCGAACACCCAGATTGGCGCGCTCATCAGCCAGCAGCACTGGGAAAAAGTCTCCGGCTATATCCGCCTCGGCATTGAAGAGGGGGCAACCCTGCTGGCGGGCGGCCCGGACAAACCGACCGATCTGCCTGCGCACCTGAAAGGCGGCAACTTCCTGCGCCCGACCGTGCTGGCGGATGTCGATAACCGCATGCGCGTGGCGCAGGAAGAGATCTTCGGGCCGGTGGCCTGCCTGCTGCCGTTTAAGGACGAAGCGGAAGGCCTGCGCCTGGCGAACGACGTGGAGTATGGCCTGGCGTCGTACATCTGGACCCAGGACGTCAGCAAGGTGCTGCGTCTGGCGCGCAACATCGAAGCGGGCATGGTGTTCGTCAACACCCAGAACGTGCGCGACCTGCGCCAGCCGTTTGGCGGCGTGAAGGCCTCCGGCACCGGCCGCGAGGGGGGCGAGTACAGCTTCGAGGTCTTCGCGGAGATGAAGAACGTCTGCATCTCCATGGGCGACCATCCGATTCCAAAGTGGGGGATCTGAAAATGGGCAAATTAGCGTTAGCGGCAAAAATCACCCACGTGCCGTCGATGTATCTCTCCGAACTGCCGGGCAAAAACCACGGCTGCCGCCAGGGCGCCATCGATGGGCATAAAGAAATTAGCAAGCGCTGCCGCGAGCTGGGCGTGGATACCATTATCGTCTTCGACACCCACTGGCTGGTGAACAGCGCGTATCACATCAACTGCGCGGACCATTTCTCAGGCGTCTACACCAGCAACGAGCTGCCGCATTTTATTCGCGACATGACCTACGACTACGACGGCAACCCGGAACTCGGCCAGCTGATTGCCGACGAAGCGGTGAAGCTTGGCGTTCGCGCCAAGGCGCACAACATCCCGAGCCTCAAGCTGGAGTACGGCACGCTGGTGCCGATGCGCTACATGAACGCGGATAAGCACTTCAAAGTGGTCTCCATCTCGGCGTTCTGCACGGTTCACGACTTCGCCGACAGCCGCAGGCTGGGCGAGGCCATCATCAGCGCCATCGAACAATACGACGGCACCGTGGCGGTGCTCGCCAGCGGCTCGCTGTCGCACCGCTTTATCGACGACCAGCGCGCGGAGGAAGGGATGAACAGCTACACCCGCGAGTTTGATCGCCAGATGGACGAGCGCGTGGTGAAGCTGTGGCGCGAGGGGCAGTTCAAGGAGTTTTGCAGCATGCTGCCGGAGTACGCCGACTACTGCTACGGCGAGGGCAACATGCACGACACGGTGATGCTGCTGGGGATGCTCGGCTGGGACAAATACGACGGTAAGGTGGAGTTTCTCACCGAGCTGTTCGCCAGCTCCGGCACCGGCCAGGTCAACGCCGTTTTCCCGCTGCCCGCCTAAGGAGTCGTTATGCCGCACTTTATTGCTGAATGTACCAACAACATCCGCGAGCAGGCCGACCTGCCGGGTCTGTTCGCCAAAGTGAACGAGGCGCTCGCCGCCACGGGGATCTTCCCGCTCGGCGGTATCCGCAGCCGCGCCCACTGGCTGGATACCTGGCAGATGGCCGACGGTAAGCACGATTACGCCTTTGTGCATATGACGCTGAAGATCGGCGCGGGGCGCAGCCTGGAAAGCCGGGAAGAGGTCGGTGAAATGCTGTTTGCGCTGATCAAAACGCACTTCGCAGAGCTAATGGCGGGCCGATATCTGGCGCTCTCGTTCGAGCTGGACGAGCTGCACCCGACGCTTAATTACAAGCAAAACAACGTGCACGCGTTGTTTAAATAACACCGCACGGTCTGTCCCCTCTCCCACAGGGAGAGGGAGAAAACAAATAAAAACAGGATATCGCCATGCTCGACAAACACACCCATACCCTGATCGCCCACCGTCTGCATCAGGCGGAACAATCCCGGGAGCAGATCCGCGCGATCTCGCTGGAGTACCCGGAGATCACCATTGAAGACGCCTACGCCGTCCAGCGCGAATGGGTGAGCCTGAAAATTGCCGAAGGCCGCGTGCTGAAAGGCCACAAGATCGGCCTTACCTCCAAAGCGATGCAGGCCAGCTCGCAGATCAGCGAGCCGGACTACGGTGCGCTGCTGGACGATATGTTCTTCCACGACGGCAGCGACATCCCCGTGGATCGCTTTATCGTCCCGCGCATCGAAGTGGAGCTGGCCTTCGTGCTGGCAAAACCGCTGCGCGGCCCGAACTGCACGATCTTCGACGTCTACAACGCCACGGATTACGTCATCCCCGCCCTGGAGCTGATCGACGCCCGCTGCCATAACGTTGACCCGGAAACCCAGCGCCCGCGCAAGGTGTTCGACACCATCTCCGATAACGCCGCCAACGCGGGCGTGATCCTCGGCGGCCGCCCGATTAAACCCGACGAGCTGGATCTGCGCTGGATCTCCGCCCTGCTTTACCGCAACGGCGTGATCGAAGAGACCGGGGTCGCCGCAGGCGTGCTTAACCACCCGGCGAACGGCGTGGCGTGGCTGGCGAACAAACTCGCGCCATACGACGTGCAGCTTGAGCCAGGACAAATCATCCTCGGCGGCTCGTTTACCCGCCCGGTTGCCGCCAGCAGAGGCGACACCTTCCACGTCGACTACGGCAACATGGGCTCCATCAGCTGCCGCTTTGTGTAAGGAGATGACCATGCAAAACGCATTCAAAGCGGCGCTGAAGGCGGGCCGTCCGCAAATCGGGTTATGGCTGGGGCTGACCAGCAGCTACAGCGCTGAGCTACTGGCCGGGGCCGGTTTTGACTGGCTGCTGATCGACGGAGAGCACGCGCCGAACAGCGTGCAAACCATCCTGACTCAGCTCCAGGCCATCGCCCCTTATCCCAGCCAGCCGGTGGTGCGCCCGTCGTGGAACGATCCGGTGCAGATCAAGCAGCTGCTGGACGTGGGGGCGCAAACCCTGCTGGTGCCGATGGTGCAAAACGCCGACGAAGCCCGTCTGGCTGTCAGCGCCACCCGCTACCCGCCTGCCGGCATTCGCGGCGTCGGCAGCGCGCTGGCGCGGGCGTCGCGCTGGAACCGCATCCCGGAGTATCTGCATCAGGCTAACGACGCCATGTGCGTGCTGGTGCAAATCGAAACTCGCGAGGCGCTGAAAAACCTGCCGCAGATCCTGGACGTGGAAGGGGTGGACGGCGTGTTTATCGGCCCTGCGGATCTGAGCGCCGACATGGGCTTCGCCGGTAATCCGCAGCACCCGGAGGTGCAGGCCGCCATAGAGCAGGCGATCGCCCAAATCCTCAGCGCGGGCAAAGCGCCCGGCATCCTGATGGCGAACGAGCAACTGGCAAAACGTTATCTTGAACTCGGCGCGCTGTTTGTCGCGGTCGGCGTGGATACCACCCTGCTCGCCCGCAGCGCCGAAGCGCTGGCGGCCCGCTTTACCGATGTCACCACAGCAGTTGATAACAATAAATCCGTCTACTAAACGTACGATGTGGAGCGCAACATGACGACCTCAACCCTGCACAATAAAGCTGTTGAACATCGCGTTATTAATAAGCTGTTCCGTCGTTTGATCGTGTTTCTTTTTATCCTGTTTGTCTTCTCGTTTCTCGATCGCATCAACATCGGCTTTGCCGGGCTGACGATGGGCAAAGATCTGGGCCTCACGTCGACCATGTTTGGCCTGGCCGCGACGCTGTTTTACGTGACCTACGTGCTGTGCGGGATCCCCAGCAACATCATGCTGGCGAAGATCGGCGCCCGCCGCTGGATCGCCGGGATCATGGTGGTGTGGGGCATCGCCTCTACCTGCACCATGTTCGCCACCAGCCCCGAAACGCTTTACGTCCTGCGCATGCTGGTGGGCATTGCCGAAGCCGGTTTCCTGCCGGGCATTCTGGTCTATCTCACCTGGTGGTTCCCGGCGTATCACCGCGCCCGCGCCAACGCGCTGTTTATGATCGCCATGCCGGTGACCATGATGCTCGGTTCGATCCTCTCCGGGTACATTCTGGCGATGGACGGACTGTGGAACCTTAAGGGCTGGCAGTGGCTGTTCCTGCTGGAGGGGCTGCCGTCGGTGGTGCTCGGCGTGGTGACCTGGTTCTACCTTAACGACACCCCGGATCAGGCCACCTGGCTGGATGATGACGAAAAGCAGGCACTCAAAACGATGATCGCCCGCGAGCAGGAGCTGGCCATTGCGGATGCCGCCACGCCGCGATCGACGCTGCGCGAGGTGCTGACGCCCGCCGTGCTGCTCTACACGCTGGCCTACTTCTGCCTGACGAATACGCTGAGCGCGATCAACATCTGGACGCCGCAGATCCTGCAAAGCTTCAACACCGGCAGCAGCAATATCGTGATTGGCCTGCTGGCGGCGATCCCGCAGTTTTGCACCATCCTCGGGATGATCTGGTGGAGCCGCCGCTCCGACAGGCTGAAAGAGCGAAAAAAGCACACCATCCTGCCGTATCTGTTTGCAGCGGCGGGATGGATGCTGGCCTCGGCGACCGATCACAGCCTGATCCAGCTGCTTGGCATCATCATGGCCTCAACCGGATCGTTTACCGCCATGGCGATATTCTGGACCACGCCGGATCAGGTTATTAGCCTGCAATCCCGCGCGGTGGCGCTGGCGGTGATCAACGCCATCGGCAACGTCGGGTCTGCCGTCAGCCCATTGCTGATAGGTATTTTGCGCGACGCGACCGGCAGCTTCAGCTCGGGACTGTGGTTCGTGGCAGGTCTGCTGGTGGTGGGCGCGCTGGTGCTGACGCGCATTCCGATGACGCGCCGGGAAAGCCTTGAGCGTGAGCCGGACATCGCGGCGCAAAAGATCCACTGAGGAGCCGCTATGTGTCAGAGCCCCATCACAAACATCGATATCAGCAAGGAGTACGACGAAAGTCTGGGCACCGACGATGTGCACTACCAGTCGTTCGCCCGCATGGCGGCCTTTTTTGGCCGCGACATGCAGGCGCACCGCCACGACCAGTATTTTCAGATGCATTTTCTCGACACCGGGCAGATTGAGCTCCAGCTCGACGACCACCGTTACTCGGTGCAGGCACCGCTGTTCGTGCTGACGCCGCCGTCGGTGCCGCATGCGTTTATCACCGAATCCGACAGCGACGGCCACGTGCTGACGGTGCGCGAGGATCTCATCTGGCCGCTGTTAGAAGTGCTCTACCCGGGCACGCGGGAAGCGTTCGGCCTGCCGGGGATCTGCCTGTCGCTTGCCGACAAGCCTGATGAGCTGACGGCGCTGAAGCACTACTGGCAGCTGATTGCCCGGGAATCCACGGAACAGCTGCCCGGTCGCGAGCATACGCTGGTCCTGCTGGCGCAGGCCGTTTTTACCCTGCTGCTGCGCAACGCGAAGCTCGACGACCACGCGTCAGGCGGCATGCGCGGTGAGCTGAAGCTGTTTCAGCGCTTTAACCAGCTGACAGATGCTCATTACCACGAGCACTGGACGGTGCCGGAATACGCCAGCGAACTGCATCTCACCGAATCCCGCCTGACCGATATCTGTCGCCGCTTCGCCAACCGCTCGCCGAAACGGCTGATCTTCGACCGCCAGCTGCGGGAAGCCAGACGCCTGCTGCTGTTTTCCGACAGCACAGTGAGCGAAATTGCCTGGCAGCTGGGTTTTAAAGATCCGGCCTATTTCGCCCGTTTTTTTAACCGACTGACGGGGTGCTCACCCAGCGCGTACCGGGCGCAGAAAGTACCGGTGTCCCTGTTCCCCTCACCCCTGCCCTCTCCCAGAGGGAGTAACCGTCCCCTCTCCCAGAGGGAGAGGGTGAGGGAAATCACACTCTGTGATCTCTCGCGAAAAGTACCTGCCGTTGTCCCAATCGTCCCTTCACGTTCCGCCCCTCTCACGCTTCAATTAAACAACAAAAACAAAACATAAATTTAACAACCATCTTCCGATACGAGGTCCCTATGAAGCCTGAAGATTTCCGCGCTGATGCCAAACGTCCGTTAACCGGTGAAGAGTATTTAAAAAGCCTGCAAGATGGCCGTGAGATTTATATCTACGGCGAGCGCGTTAAGGACGTCACTACCCACCCGGCATTTCGCAATGCGGCGGCGTCCATCGCCCAGATGTACGATGCCCTGCACAAGCCAGACATGCAGGATACCCTCTGCTGGGGCACGGACACCGGCAGCGGCGGCTACACCCATAAATTCTTCCGCGTGGCAAAAAGCGCCGACGATCTGCGCCAGCAGCGTGACGCCATCGCCGAGTGGTCGCGCCTGAGCTACGGCTGGATGGGGCGTACGCCGGACTACAAAGCCGCGTTCGGCTGCGCGCTGGGGGCGAACCCTGCCTTCTACGGTCAGTTCGAGCAGAACGCCCGCAACTGGTACACACGTATTCAGGAAACCGGCCTGTACTTTAACCACGCCATCGTCAACCCGCCGATCGACCGCCATAAACCGGCAGACGAGGTGAAAGACGTTTACATCAAGCTGGAGAAAGAGACCGACGCCGGGATCATCGTCAGCGGCGCGAAAGTGGTGGCCACCAACTCCGCCCTGACCCATTACAACATGATCGGCTTCGGCTCTGCGCAGGTGATGGGCGAAAACCCGGACTTCGCGCTGATGTTCGTCGCGCCGATGGATGCCGAAGGGGTGAAGCTGATCTCCCGCGCCTCTTACGAGATGGTGGCAGGGGTGACCGGTTCCCCGTACGACTACCCGCTCTCCAGCCGTTTTGACGAGAACGACGCCATTCTGGTGATGGATCATGTGCTGATCCCGTGGGAAAACGTGCTGATCTACCGCGATTTCGACCGCTGCCGTCGCTGGACGATGGAAGGTGGCTTCGCCCGCATGTACCCGCTTCAGGCCTGCGTGCGTCTGGCTGTGAAGCTCGACTTCATCACCGCTCTGCTGAAGAAGTCGCTGGAGTGTACCGGCACCCTCGAGTTCCGCGGCGTGCAGGCGGATCTCGGCGAAGTGGTGGCGTGGCGCAACATGTTCTGGGCGCTGAGCGACTCCATGTGCTCCGAAGCCACGCCGTGGGTAAACGGCGCGTATCTGCCTGACCACGCGGCGTTACAGACCTACCGCGTGATGGCGCCAATGGCCTATGCGAAGATCAAGAACATCATCGAACGTAACGTGACCTCCGGGCTGATCTACCTGCCGTCCAGCGCGCGGGACCTGAACAACCCGCAGATCGACCAGTATCTGGCGAAGTACGTGCGCGGCTCCAACGGGATGGATCATGTCGAACGCATCAAGATTCTGAAACTGATGTGGGATGCCATCGGCAGCGAGTTTGGCGGACGTCACGAGCTGTACGAAATCAACTACTCCGGTAGCCAGGATGAGATCCGCCTGCAATGCCTGCGTCAGGCGCAAAGCTCCGGCAACATGGACAAGATGATGGCGATGGTTGACCGCTGCATGTCCGAGTACGACCAGCACGGCTGGACCGTACCGCACCTGCACAACAACACTGATATCAACATGCTGGATAAGCTGCTGAAATAACGCAGCGGGAGGTTTCAATGCAATCTGAAGAACGCCTGCGTTTTCGCGACGCGATGGCCAGCCTGTCGGCGGCGGTGAATGTGGTCACCACCGAGGGCGATGCGGGTCGCTGCGGCATTACCGCCACCGCCGTCTGTTCGGTCACGGACACCCCGCCTTCGGTCATGGTCTGCATCAACGCCAACAGCGCCATGAACCCGGTCTTCCAGGGCAACGGCAAACTGTGTGTCAACGTGCTGAACCACGAGCAGGAGATCATGGCCCGCCACTTTGCCGGGATGACCGGCATGGCAATGGAGGAGCGCTTTGCTCTCTCCTGCTGGCAGAAAGGACCGCTGGCGCAGCCGGTGCTGAAAGGCGCTCTGGCAAGCCTGGAAGGCGAGATAACCCAGGTGCAAACCATCGGTACCCATCTGGTCTACCTTGTGGAGATTAAGAACATCATCCTCAGCAGCGAGGGGCACGGCCTGATCTACTTCAAACGCCGTTTCCACCCGGTGATGATAAAGATGGAAGCCGCGGTTTGATCCCGTTGCACAAAAAAACGCTAAGGTTTCCGCAAAGGTGCGCCGTTAACTATCCATAAGATAAATTTTCCGGGGCGGCTGGCGACGTCGTCAGGCGCCCCCTTAACGCTGGAAAGTCTTATGGCCCCTTCACCCCGAAGCCGCTCGGCTGAACGTCTGGTTGACATCATTATTGCCCTGCACCGCAACGGAAGCGTTAATCGCCGCGATCTGATGCAAAAATTTGGCATTACCGAACGCACGGTGTACCGCGATTTGCAGGCGCTTTCCCCTATTATTGAACACGACGGCAAAGGGCGCTATCAGCTGCTGCCTGCGTATCAGACCTGCCGCTGCGTGCACTGCCCTGAAGCGAACGACGAAACCCCGCAGAGGTAGATTATTCTCAGTGATCTCAATCACATATTTTCTTCCACCGTGGGTGAGCCTTAACCACTCACCCTCGCTTTTGACCGCTCACGCATCGCTTTCAACCACTCACCTATTTACCGTGCTTTATACGCGCGAGGATCTGGCACGATCGCTCCAGCATTAATCAATACCTCCTCACAACAAACCCTGACCCTTTTTTCTTTACATAAAAAACCAGGTCTTACTATGGATACTAAAAAACTACTGAAGCACGTGCCCTGGGCCTTACTCGGGATCCTCGGTGCTTTCTGTCTGGCGGTTGTCGCATTACGCCGGGGCGAACACGTCAGCGCCCTGTGGATCGTGGTCGCGTCGGTTTCCGTCTACCTTGTGGCTTATCGCTACTACAGCTTATACATCGCGCAGAAGGTCATGAAGCTCGACCCGACGCGTGCCACCCCGGCGGTCATTAACAATGACGGCCTGAACTACGTGCCAACCAACCGTTACGTGCTGTTTGGTCACCACTTCGCCGCCATTGCAGGCGCGGGTCCGCTGGTCGGCCCGGTACTGGCCGCGCAGATGGGCTACCTGCCGGGTACGCTCTGGCTGCTGGCGGGCGTGGTGCTGGCGGGAGCGGTGCAGGACTTTATGGTGCTGTTTATCTCCTCGCGCCGTAACGGTTCGTCGCTGGGTGAGATGATCAAAGAAGAGATGGGCCGCGTGCCGGGCACCATCGCCCTCTTTGGCTGCTTCCTGATCATGATCATCATCCTCGCGGTGCTGGCGCTGATCGTGGTGAAAGCGCTGGCCGAAAGTCCGTGGGGCGTCTTCACCGTCTGCTCTACCGTACCGATTGCGCTGTTCATGGGCATCTACATGCGCTTCCTGCGCCCTGGCCGCGTTGGCGAGGTGTCGGTCATCGGTATCGTGCTGCTGGTCGCCTCCATCTACTTCGGCGGCGTGATTGCGCACGACCCGTACTGGGGCCCGGCGCTGACCTTTAAAGACACCACCATCACCTTCGCGCTGATCGGTTACGCGTTCATCTCAGCGCTGCTGCCGGTGTGGCTGATTCTGGCTCCGCGCGACTACCTGGCGACCTTCCTGAAAATCGGCGTGATCGTCGGGCTGGCAATCGGGATTGTGATCATCAATCCTGAGCTGAAAATGCCAGCGGTGACACAGTACATTGACGGTACCGGTCCGCTGTGGAAAGGCGCTCTGTTCCCGTTCCTGTTTATCACCATCGCCTGCGGTGCCGTGTCTGGCTTCCACGCGCTGATCGCCTCGGGCACCACGCCGAAGCTGATGGCCAACGAAACCGACGCGCGCTTCATCGGTTACGGCGCAATGCTCATGGAGTCCTTCGTGGCGATCATGGCGCTGGTTGCAGCGTCGATTATCGAGCCAGGTCTGTACTTTGCGATGAACACCCCACCAGCGGGTCTCGGCATCACCATGCCAAACCTGCATGAGATGGGCGGCGAAAATACCGCGCTGATCCTGGCGCAGCTGAAAGACGCCAGCGCACACGCGGCGGCGACCGTCAGCTCCTGGGGCTTCGTAATTTCGCCTGAGCAGATCATGCAGACCGCGAAAGACATCGGCGAACCGTCCGTGCTGAACCGCGCAGGTGGCGCGCCAACGCTGGCGGTGGGTATCGCACACGTGTTCCACAAAGTGCTGCCGTGGGCGGACATGGGCTTCTGGTACCACTTCGGTATTCTGTTTGAAGCGCTATTCATCCTCACCGCGCTGGATGCCGGTACGCGTGCAGGCCGCTTCATGTTGCAGGATCTGCTGGGTAACTTCGTGCCATTCCTGAAGAAAACCGACTCTCTGGTGGCCGGTGTTCTGGGTACCGCGGGCTGCGTAGGCCTGTGGGGTTATCTGCTGTATCAGGGCGTTGTTGACCCGCTGGGCGGCGTTAAGAGCCTGTGGCCGCTGTTCGGCATCTCTAACCAGATGCTGGCGGCTGTGGCCCTGGTGCTGGGTACCGTTGTCCTGGTGAAGATGAAACGCACCAAATACATCTGGGTCACCGTGGTGCCTGCGCTGTGGCTGCTGCTCTGCACTACCTGGGCGCTGGGTCTGAAACTGTTCAGCACCAACCCGCAGCTGGAAGGCTTCTTCTTCATGGCTAACCAGTACAAAGAGAAGATTGCCGCAGGCGGCGCGGATCTGACCGCGCAGCAGATTGCCAACATGAACCATATCGTGGTGAACAACTACACCAACGCGGGTCTGAGCATTCTGTTCCTGGTGGTGGTGTACAGCATCATCTTCTACGGCATCAAAACCTGGATGAAAGTGCGTAACGTTGAGGGCCGTACGGACAAAGAAACCCCGTACGTGCCGGTGCCGGAAGGCGGCGTGAAGACCTCCTCACACCATTAATTAAGCATGTTACTGTAGGCCCGGATCGCTGCGCGCCTCCGGGCTTCTTCTATCTGGAACCCTCAATGTTTGGTAACTTAGGCGAAGCAAAAAAATACCTCGGTCAGGCGGCGAAAATGCTGATTGGCATTCCGGACTATGACAACTACGTTGAGCATATGAAGACCAACCATCCGGATAAGCCGTACATGACTTACACTGAATTCTTCCGCGAGCGTCAGGAAGCGCGCTACGGCGGAAGTGGAGAAGGCGGCGTCCGCTGCTGCTAAAGGAGAAACCATGACCCCGATTGCCGTTACCCTGCTGACCGGTTTTCTCGGCGCCGGTAAAACCACCCTGCTGCGCCACATTCTGAACGAGCAGCACGGCTTCAAAATCGCCGTCATCGAAAACGAATTTGGCGAAGTCTCCGTTGACGATCAGCTGATTGGCGACCGCGCCACCCAGATCAAAACCCTGACCAACGGCTGCATCTGCTGCACCCGCTCTAACGAATTAGAAGACGCCCTGCTGGACCTGCTCGACAGCCGCGATCGCGGTGACATCGTCTTCGACCGTCTGGTGATCGAGTGCACCGGCATGGCCGACCCCGGCCCGATTATTCAGACCTTTTTCTCCCACGAGATCATCTGCCAGCGCTACCTGCTGGACGGTGTCATCGCTCTGGTGGATGCGGTACACGCCGACGAGCAGATGAACCAGTTCACCATCGCCCAGTCTCAGGTGGGCTACGCCGACCGCATCCTGCTGACCAAAACCGACGTGGCAGGTGAAAGCGAAAAACTGCGCGAGCGCCTGACGCGCATTAACTCGCGTGCGCCCATTTATACGGTGACGCACGGCGATATCGATCTCGCTCAGCTGTTCAACACCAACGGCTTTATGCTGGAAGAGAACGTTACCGCGAAACCGCGCTTTCACTTTATGTCCGACAAGCAAAACGACGTGGCGTCGATTGTGGTGGAGCTGGACTACCCGGTAGACATCAGCGAGGTCTCCCGCGTGATGGAAAACCTGCTGCTGTCGTTTGCCGACAAGCTGCTGCGCTATAAAGGGATGCTGTGGATCGACGGCGAGCCGAACCGCCTGCTGTTCCAGGGGGTGCAGCGCCTGTACAGCGCCGACTGGGATCGCCCGTGGGGCGATGAAACGCCGCACAGCGTGATGGTGTTTATTGGAATACAGCTGCCGGAAGAAGAAATTCGGGCAGCGTTTGCGGGGCTGAAAAAGTAAATCGCACCGATCATCCCCTCTCCCCCGCGGGGAGAGGGTTAGGGTGAGGGGGAAACTTATTTCAACGCCTCCGGCAGCGTCACAATCCACAGCTCGCTGTCGGACTCCGGCTTCTTCAGCGGCTTCACGCTGAGCGTGGTTTCCACCGGTTTATCATCCAGCGTCAGCTTGCCTTCCGCGTTCACCCGGTAATCCTTGAGCTTCTTGCCCTCGGCCGGGTTGTGCATCGCCACCTTCACGCCAAAGTCGTTATCGTTCGCCACCGCCAGCGTTTTGCTGTCAATCAGCGCCAGTCCTTCGGCCTTTTCCTGCTGCCAGCCCAGCGCACGCAGATCGACCACCTGCGTTTTTTCAGCAAGTGTAATGCCGCGCTGCGCCAGCGTTTTCTCATCGTCAAACTCCGGGTATTCGCCCGGCTTGTCGAAGGCGGCCAGATCGCTCGCCTTGCTCAGATCCACCCTGTAGATGAGGTTACGCATTGCGTCATTTTTATCCTCACCCTGTTCAATCAGCAGGATGGTGTGGTTATCCAGCGCCACTATGTCGCCGATTTTGGCGTCGCTGTTTTTGCTGTAGGCCGTGCTGTCGACAGGGTAGCCGTACATCGCGGTTTTCCCGGTCGCCGGATCGAAGCTCACCAGACGGGTAAACAGCGCCTGTTTTTTGTTCTTCCCGTCGATATCCAGTGTGCTTTGCACGGCGGCAATAATCCGTCCGTCCGGCATGCGGGTCAGGCCTTCAAAGCCCCGGTTTGCCTGACGCCATTTGATAACGTTTGGCAGACCGCCCGCGATGGATTTCTCCCCTTGCGTCGCCTGCGGACCGTGGATCGCGAGGATTTTCCCTTTACTGTCGACGTTAATCAGGAACGGGCCATACTCATCGCACAGCCAGTAGCCGCCCTTCCCGTCCGACGTGATGCCTTCCGTATCCAGCCCGCGGTTATCGCCTTTCAGTACTTTTAAGGTGTCGCTTAGCGCGACTTCATTGGTGGAACCAATCACACCGCTTTGCAGTGGCAGGCCGTTGATCTCGCCTTTATCGTCATGCAGCGGTCGCGCGTCCACGGCCTCCGCTTTACCGTTTTGCACGCGGATCGTCATCAGCAGCGGAGCGAAATCCGGGGTAACAAATATTTTGGCATCGTTTTTCCCCATTTTTGGCGAATCCGCGTTAGGACCGCGATCGGTCACGGTCGCAAACGTCAGCGCATCGCCCTGCTTGCCCGTAAACAGCAGACCAGAACCCATCCCCACCGGGAGCCCGTTCGGGAACGCATCGGCAAACGCGCCGCTGTATTTCACATGGGAGCCGTCAGGGAAGCTGACGATATAGCGCTCAGCGGTAGGCTGCGCAGCCAGGCCAGAGAAAGAGAGCGCACAACCGATAAGCACAGGAATAATTTTTCTTTTCATATTGTTAGCATCCAGTAAGTGAAGCCAACAACGTAATGAAGAAACGTGTCAGAAAAATGACATGAAAAGACAGCGGATCGGCAAAGAAATACGTATAGCAATCACCAGAAATGTAAACCTCTGTCTTGATCTGTGACAGCCGAAATACTTTTGGAAATTATTAGAAAATTAATTAATTCACCTCAAACGGCTTTCTTCGCCTCGTTCATTAAACGTTTAGCCAAAAATATAAACTTTCCCTAAACACGAATGGATTGAGGATTGACGATCTGCCATAAAAACATCTCATCAACATTTAAGATTAAAAAAACCAACAAAAACAGCATAAAACTGCGATACCCATCACATTTGCAGTCATAAACATCCCTTGTTAAGGTGCCCTCAGATTAATTTGATGACGAGGAAACACGCATGAAAAAGCTTAACGTTCTCATCCTTTCTGCTCTCACCGCCGTATCGGGCTCCGCACTGGCAATGGGCGGCAGCATTGAGCAGGGTAAAAACTTTACCAATCTGAATGTGGAAATGGGCAAATCAACTTCCGGTCTGTACACCGAAGGTAATTGGCTGAAAAACACCGACGACGGCACCACGACCGGTGGCGTGGGCGCAGGCTACAATTTCGAAGTCGGCCCGGTAATGCTGAACGCAGGCGCTAAGGCCCTCTACGTTGGCCCGAAGAAAGGCGATAACGGCGTGGCGTTCCCGGTCGGCGGCGGTGTGAACGTTGCCCTGACCGACAGCATCAGGGTATTCGGTGAAGGCTACGTTGCGCCAGACGGACTGAACAACAGCGTGAAGAACTACGTTGAAGCTAACGGCGGCGTAAGCTGGACCCCGGTCAAACCGGTTACGCTGAAAGTGGGCTACCGCCACGTGAGCGTTGATGGCAAAGACGGTCGTCCAAACCACACGCTGGTAGACGGCGCTTACTTCGGCGGCGGCGTGAGCTTCTAAGCCACCTGATAGATAAAAAAACCTGCCCTTCGGCAGGTTTTTTATTACTACGTCACTTACGCACCACCACCAGCTTCTGGTTCACAAACTCTTTGATCCCCAGATCCGACAGCTCGCGTCCGTAACCCGAACGTTTTACGCCGCCGAACGGCAGTTCTGCCGCCGTATCGGTGAGCCAGTTGATGTACACCATCCCGGTCTCAATGCGCGACGCCATTTTCTTCGCGCGCTCGATGTTCTGGCTGAACACCGCTCCGCCCAGACCGTAGTGGGAGTCGTTCGCCAGGGCAACCGCCTCGTCGTCGTTTTTCACCACATAAATCTGCGCTACCGGACCAAAGAACTCTTCGAAATACGCCGGGTTATCGCGCGAGATATTGGTCAGGATGGTCGGCTCAAAGAAGCTCCCGTCACGCTGCACCGGCTTGCCGCCATGGTGCAGCTTCGCGCCGTTTTTCACCGCCTCGTTAACCTGTTTAGTTAGCGTCTCCAGCGCGTCTTTGGATGACAAAGGCCCCAGCGTGGTACTTTCGTCCAGCGGATCGCCAATCTTCACCTGCTTAAACGCCTCGGTGAATTTGTTCAGGAAGGCGTCTGCAATCTTTTCATGCAGGATAAAGCGCTTCGCCGCGGTACAGACCTGCCCGGCGTTATTAAGCCGCGCGTTAACGCCGATCTTCACGGCTTTCTCCAGATCCGCATCGTCCAGCACCACGAAGACGTCGTTCCCGCCCAGTTCAAGGGTCGATTTTTTGATGTGTTTCGCAGCCTGTGCCGCAACCACGCTACCCGCTTTTTCTGAACCGGTCAGCGCCGCCCCCTGTACGCGATCGTCGGCGATGATGTTCGCCACCTGTTCGGACGAGATAAACAGGTTGGTCCACGCCCCTTCCGGCGCGCCCGCTTCACGTACCAGCTGTGCAAAGGTTTCTGCACAGTGCGGCACGATACTGGCATGCTTGGCGATCACCGGGTTGCCCGCTGCCAGGTTTGGCGCCAGAACGCGCATCAGCTGATAGTATGGGAAGTTCCATGGTTCGACGGCCATCAGCACGCCGATGGGGTGATGTTCAACCCATGCTTCCCCGAGTTCAGAGTCATACTTCACCGGGGCCAGGAACTGCTTCGCGTTGTCAGCATAGTAGCGGGCGATTTGCGCGCATAGCTTCACTTCACCGCGGCTTTGTTCGATGAGCTTACCCATCTCCTGACTGGCGATTTTCGCCAGATCCTCCACGCGTTCGTCGATCAGGTCCGCCAGCTTATGCAGCACCGGCAGGCGCTGGCTTATGTCACCTTTCGCCCAGTCGGAGTGATAGAGCGCATCGGCTGCCTTCAGCGCCGCTTCAACGTCTGCGTCAGTGTGAGAGGGATATTCTTTGATGAGCTGGTTCGTGGCAGGATTTACTGTCTGGTAAGCCATATCGAATCTCCTTGTTTTACCGCTTAGGGTATTAAGGGTAGTCAATCTGTCTGACTATGAAGGTAAAGTTGGGTATATACGGAGGGTTCTTATACGTTTTCCCCCTTTCGTTTACCGACAGGGGGAACTGTGATTTTAATTATTTCACCCAATGAGGGATATTTTCTGTCGATACATTTTTTACAGTATATCCTTTCCCCTCTTGCGAGTTTTTAACACAAGTTATCTCATCGAACCCCCACTTTCCGTTACGATTGAAAAAGTAAGCTGTGTACTTATCGGTATTATAACCGAAATATCTCTCGTTAGGGCGTGATATTTTTTCATTCTCACATGTAAAATCACTCCGCCATTCACTGCCAGTAGAATATTTTAAAACATAATATGCTACTACATCCGGCCTGCTTGAGACAAATAATACGATTAAACTCGTTAGAATCAAAGCACCAAAAATAGTAAAAAGTCTATATCCTTTTGCATGATCAGCAGTCACGATGAATATTACGTAAGTAGTCAACTGCAATATAAAAAATATCAATACAAAAAATGAACTGAGCTTCCATGTAAACTCCAACCATGGACTGGATGATAAATCCATATTACTCAACTGAAGAAATAAACTTGCCGAGAACGCACTAGATAAAACATAACAGATTGATATAAATGAAAATAACATAACCCGTATATTTTTTACTTTCTCATGGCCATCTTTCTCGAGAACAAAGATTGTTAAAACGCTGCTAATAACAATAAAAATGGAGAACATCACCAACAGTACTTTTGCAAGAAAACCAAACTGTATATTTATTGCAAAAGGAAAAAGAAGAAACGCACCCCAGGCAAGGAGCGACGCCCATCCGGCCAACTTATTTACAACACCGCCACTTTCGAACCGAATAAAATGAATAATAATTTCCCGGACACGCTGCCTTTTTAAATACAGCATGACTAAAAGGCCAATAAATAATGCATATGACAAATAAACCCGAACTGGATCTTTTATTTTCAACAAAACAAAACAACCTACAAAGAAAAGGAACAAATATAAATCCAAGGATTTATTTTTTATTCCATTTATAAAACGATACAGTAAATTCATTTTATATACCCCAGAAAATAGATTATTATTAGCTATGAGAAACGAATACTCCGAACCAGAAAGAGAATGCAACAAATCTTCTGATCTGTCAGTTAAAAGAGGAATTTTAATTCTTCACCAGATAGCACATTTTGCATTTTACCTCCATCACCCTCTATCCTTAACCCATGGAAAAGCATACCGAACTCAAACGCGCCAAGCTTCTCGCGCTGTCGCTGCTGCTGATTGCCGTCGCAGCGTTTATCACCACCCTGTTCATGCCGCAAACCTTCTGGGTGCGCGGCGTAAAGGCCATTGCCGAGGCGGCGATGGTTGGCGCGCTGGCGGACTGGTTTGCCGTTGTCGCGCTGTTCCGCCGGGTGCCCATTCCCTTTATCTCGCGCCATACGGCGATTATCCCGCGCAATAAAGACCGCATCGGCGACAATCTCGGCCAGTTCGTGCAGGAAAAGTTTCTCGATACGCAATCCCTTGTCGATCTTATCCGTCGCTACGAGCCCGCACAGATGATTGGGACCTGGTTCAGCCAGCCCGATAACGCCCGGCGCGTGGGGCAGCATCTGGTGCAGGTGATGGGCGGTTTTCTGGAACTTACCGACGATGGGCGCATCCAGCGCCTGCTCAAACGCGCGGTGCATAAGGCTATCGACAAGGTCGATTTAACCGAGACCAGCGCCGTCATGCTGGAAAGCATGACCAAAAACAACCGTCACCAGGTGCTGCTGGACGCCATCATAAACCGCCTGATTACCCTGATTCAGCGGGAAAGCACGCGGGAATTTATTGCTGACCAGATCGTTCACTGGCTTAAGACCGAGCATCCGCGCAAGGCCATGGTGCTGCCCACCGAGTGGCTGGGCGATCAAAGCGCGGAGATGGTGTCGAACGCGGTGAACACGCTGCTGGACGATATCAGCCACGACCGTACGCACCAGATCCGTCAGGCGTTTGACCGCGCCACGATCAAGTTCATCGACAATCTGAAAAACGATCCGGAGATGACGGCGAAAGCCGAGAATATCAAACACTACCTCAAGAATGATGAGGCCTTTAACCGCTATCTGGGGGAAATGTGGGCTGACCTGCGCCAGTGGCTGAAAAATGACATGCAGAGCGATGATTCCCGCGTGAAGCAGCGTATCGCCAACGCCGGGCTGTGGTTTGGCGAAACGCTGACCAACGACGCCAGCCTGCGGGCGTCGCTGAATGAGCATCTGGAGCAGGCCGCGCACCGCGTGGCGCCGGATTTCGCCGCGTTCCTGACGCGCCATATCAGCGACACGGTGAAAAGCTGGGATGCCAAAGACATGTCACGCCAGATAGAACTCAATATCGGTAAAGATCTTCAGTTCATTCGCGTTAACGGTACCCTGGTGGGCGGTACGATTGGCCTGATCCTGTTTCTGCTCTCGCAGCTACCCGCCGTGCTGGGGCATTAATCCGCTTTTGGCGGCGCGATAACGTAGCGCGTCGCCTCGAAGCGATTCAGGATCAGGTGCACCAGAAAGACCATCGTCAGCGTGACCACCAGCGCGAAGGTAACGGAGGTGATGCGGTATAGATCGCTGAACACCAGGTCGCTGTCCGGGTGCATGTTCTGCCCGAACATAATGCCGATGGTGGTGATACTGGCGAAGCCTACCCCGGCGCCGACCTTCTCCATTACGTGCAGACGCGCGCCAAACGCCAGACCAAGGCCAATCAGCGGCATCATCAGCAGCATATGGCTGCTGTGATCGTAGAGGATAAGCTGGACGACAAGGATATAGAGGCACCCCAGCACCACGCCAACCACGCGCCAGATGGAGCTGATAACCGAGCCGCGATAGTGCATCGGGAACAGGATCAAAATCCCCGCCATCAGCGCCGAAAGCGAATCGCTTAAGTCGCTAATCTGGAACACGACGAAAATCAGCGTCGCCACGGTGCCGGATAGCAGCGACTCGTGGCGCACGCGGGCATCGTCTTTCTCAATCAGCGGCGGCGGCTTACGCGGCTCCACGTCCGGCAGCAGGTAGTTCATCAGCGCGCTCAGGCACACCGCCATCACGCTCGCTTCGATGTTAGAGAATAAAAGCGTGTGCCAGTTGGTGGTGGGGTAGCTCATAAAGTTGAGCATCACGCTCTGGCAAACCACGCCCATCGAGCCGAACAGGAACAGCGGCCCCTTACTCATAAAGCGAAAACGCATCACGTACAGGGCAAACACCACCAGCGTCATGATGACCGGCCACTGCGACAGATAGCCGATAATCAACACCATTTCGACGCAGTTCAGCGAGGCGCTGAAGATAAACTGCTTCGCCACGTGGCGATTAAACACCGGTACCAGCGAGAGAAGCATGATCGGGTAGACCACAAAAAACACGCCGTAGCTGGTGTTGTAGAAACTCGAAATACTGAGCGCAATCATCCCGGCAAAGACGATACGCAGGGTCTGGCGAAAGTCGTTTGCCGTATAGACGATGTTGCCGTGCGGGGTAAATACCCGTGCCAGGGTGCTAATAGACATAGTGAAGCAGGCTCACCAGATGGATTTGCATCCCGGAGAAGAATCGCGCAAACGGCCCTTCGCTGTTGTAGAGCTGCACGGTGGCGCGCGCGCCGGTCGGCAGCGGCTTCGGTAAGGCTTCGTCCAGCGCTACGTGAATGCGCATACGCTGGGCATCACGCACCCAGCGGTTGGAGGTTTCCGGTTCAGAAAGTTGACCGTTTACGGCCTCCTGTCCGGCGAGGATCCCCGCGTCGCTGCTGGTAACGTGGGCACGGAAAACGTGCCCCGGGAAGGCGTCAAACACCACGGCAGCGTCGGTCCCCTGATGGGTATGACGCAGGCTCTTCTCGCGGAAATCCGCCACGATATCGATCCGGGTGTTCACCAGCGCCAGCGCAGCCGAACCGGATGAGGCGTAAAAACCGGGGCTTAATTGCAGGTTACTGACCGTGCCGTCCGCCTCGGCGTAGACCTTCGTCCAGCCAAGATTCAGCTCCGCTTCATCCAGCGCGTTACGGTATTTTTGCAGCGTCACGTTACGGTGCTCATCCCGCTCGCCGCGCTGAATGCGCAGGTTATGAATATTCGCCTGGATCGAGCTGACGGACTGCTCGCTGCTCTGCCAGGTGGTACGGACCTTATCCAGATCCGCCTGCGATACGTTCTGCAAGGTGCTCAGTTTCTGGTAGCGGTCGAATGTCACTTTGTCGTTACGCGCGGTCAGCACGGCGGTTTTCAGGCTGGCCTGCGCTGCGGCAATCTGCGCATCCAGCTGATCGTTAGACAGACGCGCCTGTTCCAGCGCGATCTGCGCCGCCTCGACCTTATTGCGAAACGGCGTGGCGTCGAGCTCAAACAGCAGATCGCCTTTCTTAACCTGGCTATTGTTATGGACATGTACCGCCGCCACATACCCGGAGACGCGGGCAGACACCGGGGTCACCACGCGCATCACGGTGGAGTCCGGCGTCAGCGGGATCCAGATATCCGCGACGATAAAGTAAACAAACATCAGCAGGAAAGAGGCAATACTCACCCTTACCCAGCGGGCAAACTTTTGTTCAGGAGTCATTATTTTTCGGTCTTATTATCTTCTTCGCGGATTGTCCGCAAATTGCAGGCGATTTGATTGAGAGTAGCGCTGAAAATATCGATATGTTCCGGCGCGATGTTTTGCGATACGCGCGCCTGGAACGTCTCAATCACCTGAGAGAGCCTTTCAAGAATGGCTTTTCCCTCAGGCGTCAGCGTCAGCAGCCGGATACGCTTGTCATACGGCGAGACGGTGCGCAGCAGGTAGCCCTGCTTTTCCAGCTGTGTCAGCGTGCGCATTAGGGGAGGCAGTTCAATGCCCTGCACTTCCGCCAGCTCGCTGACCGAGACGTTATCCCCGAGTTGATGAAGCTGCATCATCACCGTCCAGCTCGACTGGGTTAACCCGGTGTCGAGAATGGCGTCGTCGATGACTGCGCGCCACTGACGCACGATCATCGCCATCCGCATGCCCATCGGCCTGCGGCTAAACAGATCTTCTTCACTCATGGGGAGCCCTCTCGTAGTACGCCATCACGATAATAGTTATCATGATAAGTATCAAGAAACGAGAAGTTAAAGCGCAGGAATTGCGAAACGATGTTCTCCCTCTCCCTGTGGGAGAGGGTCGGGGTGAGGGCATCAGCCCGCAGCGGCGTTTAGCGGCTAAAATGCTTCCTGACGGCACTTTTCCCCGAAGCCGTCACCACCACCTCCCGATAACCCGCCACCCGCTGGATCCAGCCTTTGCTTTCCATGTGGATAAGCAGCGCAGCGCCCGCCTCACCGCCAAGATGAAACCGCCGCTCGCTCCAGTCCAGGCAGGCGCAGCAGGCCTTCCGACGCGGATGAGCGCTTAACGGAATACCGAGCGCCAGGAACTGCTCCCGACCATACAGGGTCAATGCGGAACCGTCAGCCTCCAGCCAGCCTTCCGCCTGCATGAAATCATAGATCTGCACCGCCACCGCGCCTGCGAGATGGTCGTAGCAGGTCCGGGCTTCACGCATGGCTTTCGGCGCGCTGGTTTCCGGCGGGGTAATGCGGCTCCACGAAAGCCCCATCATCTGTTCCACCAGCGCCGCCACGTCGTGCCCGGCAAGACGATAATAACGATGCCGCCCTTGCGACAGGCAGGTAATTAGCTGCCCTTCAACCAGCCGGGCAAGATGCCCGCTGGCGGTCGACGGCGCAACGTCTGCCGCCGCACTCAGTTCAGTGGCCGTCCACGCACGCCCGTCCATTAGCGCACAAAGCATCTTCACGCGCGACGGATCGGCCATTGCAGCCGCCACCGCGGCAATCGCCTTTTCCAGCATCGCGCTGTTGTCAGGGGGTAAACTCGTCTTAAGCATGGGCCGCCCAGGGTTCGGTGATCTCTGCGGCCAGCTTATCATCATCCGTCAGCAGAATAAGGTGATTCGCATGGTCGCTGTACTGAGTCAGGATAGACACGCCGCGTGCCCTCCGGTTTCGGAACTGTATTCCCGCACCAGCTGCGCCACGCGAATACGGTAGAAAGAGAAAATCGACGCCCGTCCTTCGGCCTGCGCCGCCTGATGAAAGACGTTCTGCTTCCAGCGGCGGACGGCCTCTTCATCCCGCCACCAGGAAAGGGAGAGGATTTTGCCGTCGGTCGTCAGGCTCTGGAACCGTTCGATATCGATAAAGCCGTCGATGTCGGCCAGCAAAGGCTTAAGCTCTGCGGCAAGTTGGAGGTAGCGCGCCTGATGGGCAGGCGCGGCTTTGGCTTCGAAAAGGACTGCGATCATGATGGTCTCTCCGCTGTGATGTTGAGGAGAGAATGCAGGATGGAAAAGCACAATGCTTCGGTAAAGAGCGAAGCTTTAGCCCAGAACCGACCTCGGCTCCATAAACGCGCGGATCCCCCACTCGCCCATCTCGCGCCCCACGCCGGAGTGCTTAAACCCGCCAAACGGCGCTTTCGGTTCATGAGCCAGGGTGTTCACCAGCACGCGACCGGAAACAATCTGCTGTGCCACGCGTCGCGCGCGGTCCACATCGCCGCCCAGCACCATCGCGCTCAGGCCGTACTCGGTATCGTTGGCAATGGCAATCGCCTCCGCCTCGTCCTGATAAGGGATTACGCACAGCACCGGGCCGAAAATCTCGTCGCGGGCAATGGTCATCCGATTGTTCACGCCGGCAAACAGCGTCGGACGCACAAACCAGCCGTCCCGCGTGCCTTCCGGTCGCCCTTCGCCGCCCGCCAGCAGGCGCGCCCCTTCTTCGATTCCTTTGCGGATATAGCCCTGCACCCGCAGCCACTGCTTTTCGCTGACCATCGGGCCGACGTCTGTCGTGCTGTTGCGCGGGTCGCCGGATTTCACCGCCGCCACGGCCTGCGCCAGCGCGGTTTCGATCTCCGCCTTGCGCGAGTAAGGCACCAGAATGCGCGTCCCGGCCACGCACGCCTGCCCGCTGTTCATAAACCCGGCCTGGATCACCAGCGGGATCGCCTGCGCCAGATCCACATCATCCAGCAGGATCGTCGGTGATTTACCGCCCAACTCCAGCGTCACGCGCTTAAAGCTTTCCGCCGCGTTGCGCAGGATCGCCTTGCCGGTATTCGTGGAACCGGTGAACGAGATTTTCGCGACGTCCGGATGGCGGCTGAGGGTTTCGCCCACCGTCTCGCCGCGTCCGGTGACGATGTTAAACACGCCCGGCGGTAGCGCGGCGTCGCGCAGCGCTTCGGTGACAATCTGCGTTTGCAGGGCGCTCATTTCACTCGGCTTGATGACCGCCGTGCAGCCCGCCGCCAGCGCGGCCGCCAGTTTGCCGCAGATAAACCCCGCATCGCTGTTCCACGGCGTAATCAGCCCGGCCACGCCGAGCGGCGTCATCTGCACCGTTGCGGCACCTGCGGAGGTGACAAACTCAAATGCCTCCAGCGCCTCGATGGCCTGAGCAATCACCTCTGCCGGATAGCTTGCCATCCACGCCGAGCGCGAGGCGGGCGCGCCGTACTCTTCAATGACCGCTTCCAGCAGAGCGTCGTGACGAGCGGCCACGGCGGCGTGCATGCGCTTCAGCGCGGCGATGCGTTCCTGCTTTGTGGTCTGCGACCACGCCGGAAACGCCGCTTTCGCCGCCGCGATAGCGCGTTCAGCGTCAACCTCATCCGCCAGGCGAACCTGGCCGATGACCTGCGCCGTCGCCGGATTGTACAAATCAAACCGTTCGGTACCGTGCGGGGTAACAAACTCGCCGTTAATAAAGATCTGTTCGATGGTGTGCATATAAACCTCCTCAGGCTGTGTGAGCCCAGTCTGTCACGGCTTCTCCGTTGCGATAATCCACGCTATGCTGCAAGGGTTGTTTCGATTTTCAGGATAATCTATGCATCGTTCAGGTCTGACAGAGCTGGAAGTGGTGATGGCGGTGGTGCGGCGCGGCAGCTTTCGCGGCGCGGCGCAGGAACTGGGGATGTCCGCCACGGCGGTCAGCAACGCCATCGCCGGGCTGGAGAGCCGCCTTGAGACGCGGCTTTTCAACCGCACCACCCGCAGCGTGGCGCTCACCGACGCCGGACAGCGCTACGTGGCGCGTATCGGCCCGGCGCTACAGGAAATCCGCCTCGCCGGGGAGGAGATCCACAGCGACACCGGGGAACCCGCCGGAACGCTGCGCCTCAACGTGCCGAACCATATCGGCACCCTGTTTCTGGACCAGCTGCTGATCGACTTCATGATCCGCTACCCGAAAATGCGCGTGGAAACGGTGAGCGAAGCGAGGATGATCGACATCGTCGCCGAAGGCTATGACGCGGGGATCCGCCTCGAAGAGTCCGTTCCGCAGGACATGATCGCCGTGCCGCTGACCGGTGAGATCCGCCAGCTGGTGACCGCCACGCCGGACTATTTCGCCCGTCACGGCATACCCGAGACGCCGGACGATCTGTTTTCACATCAGGGGATCGGCATGCGTATGGCCCACGGCGGGATCTACCGCTGGGAGCTGGCCCATCGGGGTGAAACGTACGCGCTTGCCGTGCCGCCGCGCTTTGCGACGTCCGATCTTTTTGCCTCGATCCGCGCCGTAAAGGCGGGGTTAGGGGTGGGATTTTTACCGGAAATCTATATTCAGGACGAACTGAAAAGCGGGGAGCTGGTGAGCGTCTTAAACGACTGGGCGCAGCCGTTTGCCGGGCTGCGCCTGTACTACCCCGGCCATCGCCACGTCCCGCCGGGGTTGCGGGCGCTGGTGGCGATGATCCGCGAGCGCGGGATTATTCCAGGTTAGCCTTGTTCAGCCCGTACGCCGCATCCAGCGAGCCCGGCTCCATGCGGGAGGTAATGCCCAGGCGGTTCCAGGCGTTGATCGCCACGATGGCGAAGTTCAGCTCTGAAATCTCCACGTCCGAGAAGTGCTCCGCCACGCTGCGGTACAGCGCATCGCTCACGCCGTGAACGCCGATTTGGGTCAGCGCTTCGGTGAAGGCCAGCGCCGCTTTTTCACGGGCGCTGAACAGCGGGGACTCGCGCCAGGCCGCCAGATGGTACAGGCGCAGCTCGCGCTCGCCGGCAATTTTCGCCTCTTTTGAGTGCATATCGAGACAGAACGTACAGCCGTTCAGCTGCGACACGCGAATGTCGATCAGGTGCTTCAGCGCCGGATCAATAGAGGTTTTCGCCACTTCCATGCTCAGGGCGGAAAGCGCGTTGGTGAGTGCAGGTGTGGCTTTGTGGTGGTTTACGCGAGTGCTCATTGTCTTTCCTCTTTTTTGTGCGGCATGTGTCATGCGATGAAGCAAATCTACGCCGTTCATGACATAGTAAAAAGATACAAAAATCGTGAAATGAGGTAGGACATGAAGCCGGGCTATCACGAGATTTATTCCCGCTATCGCGACAACATCATGCGCGGCGTGCTGAAGCCGGGCGACAGGGTACCTGCCATCCGCCTGCTGGCGGAAGAGCTGAAGGTGGCGCGCAAAACCGTCGAGACGGCGTATGCCATTCTGACGGGCGAAGGGTATCTGGTGAGCCAGGGCGCGCGCGGGACGCGGGTGAATCCGGATCTTCTGCTGCCCGCGCAAAACGCCCCCACAGAACAAGCGACCGGCACGCTGCCGGCGTCGTTGATTAGCCAGCGCGAACAGGCCGGTTTTCTGCGCCCCGGCATTCCTGCGCTCGACAGCTTCCCCTATAAAAAATGGCTGCTGCTGGCGGGCCAGGCGACGCGCGCCATGCGTCAGGATGAAATGCTCAACCCGCCGGTGCTGGGCTGGTATCCGCTGCGCGAGGCGATAGCCCGCTATCTCAATATCTCGCGCGGGTTATCCTGCACCGCGGAACAGGTAATGATCACCAGCGGCTACAGCGGCAGCCTGCGCCTGATCCTCGACACGCTCGCCAGCCGCAGCGATAAGGTGGTATTTGAGGATCCAGGCTACTTTATGGGCCAGCAGTTGCTCAAGCGCATTGTGCCCCGCCTGCACACCGTGCCGGTCGATCGCGCAGGGATGGATACGGACTACCTGCTGCGTAATCACCACGATGCCCGCTTCGCCATCGTTACTCCGTCGCACCAGAGCCCGCTGGCGGTGACGCTCTCCCTGCCGCGCAAGCAGCAGTTGCTCGACTGGGCGTCACAAAACGAGGCGTGGATTATCGAAGATGATTATGACGGCGAATTTCACTACACCCGCAAAGTGCTGCCGTCGCTGAAAAGCCTCGACCAGCATGACAGGGTGATCTTTATGGGCACCTTCAGCAAAACCATCATGCCATCGCTGCGCATGGGGTACGTGGTGATGCCCGCCAGCACCGTCGGCGCGTTTACCGACAGCGCGGACATCCTCACCAGCGGCCAGCCGGTGCTGACGCAAAAGATCCTCACCGCGTTTCTCAACGAAGGGCATTTTTTCCGTCATCTGAAAAAGATGCGCGCGCTCTATCAGACCCGCCGCGACTGGATGATTGCCGCCCTGCGTGAGGTCTATAGCGATCTGTTTTTCACCGAGCAAAACGACGGCGGGATGCATATTGTCGCGTTCCTCGCAAAGGGAAGCGCTGACCGGGAGATCGCCCGCTGCTGGCAGGAACAGCAATTGCAGGTCAATGCGCTTTCGGCGTGGTATCACGGATCAGGAAAACGCTACGGGCTGGTGATGGGCTATAACAACGTGCGGTCGTATCAGGAGGCGCTGGATTTGCTGGAAAGGCCGAAACGGCAGACGCTGGAACTGTTGAGCTGAAAACCGCCGGGTGGCGGCTGCGCCTTACCCGGCCTACGGTCTCCTGTAGGCCCGGTAAGCGTGGCGCCACCGGGCAACCCTATGCTCACACATCATATCGCGATAACCCGACGTCCTTGAGCTGCTCGTCGCTCATCTGGCTCAGAATACGGCGGGTACGGTTGATGCGATACCAGTTACGCAGCGTTTTCGCTACCCAGACAAACGCGATAAACGGACGTTTTGAACAATTCTCGTAGAATTCCATGATGCTCTCCTCGCTGTGCCAGTGGGGTTATCATCATGGAAAACGGCCAGTACAATACAGATTCAAAAACTGCTTTTGTTTACCATACAGATCCGCTAAAACGGTATCTGCATGGTGGTTTATTCATCCATCTGTACTGGTTTAATGCTCTGTATGGTGAAAACAAAGGATACAGCATGACGCGCTATCAACATCTGGCCAACCTCCTGGCGGAACGCATTGAACAAGGGCTGTATCGCAGCGGCGAACGTCTGCCGTCGGTACGCACGCTGAGCCAGGAGCACGGCGTGAGCATCAGCACCATACAGCAGGCCTACCAGATCCTCGAAAACCTCCAGCTGATCACGCCTCAGCCGCGCTCCGGCTATTTCGTCTCGAAACGCAAAGCCCAGCCGCCCGTCCCGGCGATGACCCGTCCGGTACAGCGCCCGGTGGACGTTACCCAGTGGGATGAGGTGATGATGCTGCTGGACGCCCGCGCCGACAAAGAGATAATCTCCTTTGGCGGCGGCTCGCCGGATATTAACCAGCCGAGCCTGAAGCCCCTGTGGCGCGAGATGAGCCGCATCGCGCAGCATAACCCCGGCGAGATGCTGAGCTATGACGTGCTCGACGGGCGCCTGGAGCTGCGCGAGCAAATCGCCCGCCTGATGCTGGACGGCGGCTCCACCGTCGCGGCAAACGAAATTGTCATTACCAACGGCTGCCACGGCGCGCTGTCGATCGCCCTGCTCTCGGTGTGCAAACCGGGGGATATCGTGGCGGTGGAATCGCCGTCGTTTCACGGCACCATGCAGATGCTGCGCGGCTTTGACATCAAGGCCATTGAAATTCCCACCGATCCTGAAACCGGGATCAGCATCGAAGCGTTGGAGCTGGCGCTGGAGCAGTGGCCGATCAAGGCGGTGATCCTGGTGCCAAACTGCAATAACCCGCTCGGGTTTATCATGCCGGAGGCGCGGAAGAAGCAGGTCTTAGCCCTGGCACAGCGGCACGATATCGTGATTGTTGAGGATGATATCTACGGCGAGCTGGCGGCGGAGTATCCGCGTCCGCGCACCATTCATTCTATGGATATTGATGGTCGCGTGCTGTTATGCAGTTCGTTTACCAAGACCGTGGCGCCGGGCCTGCGCGTCGGCTGGATTGTGCCGGGGCGCTATTACGATCGGGTGATGCACATGAAGTACGCCGCGGGCGGGTTTAACGTGCCGGGCACGCAGATGGCGGTGGCGGCGTTTATCCGCGACGGCCATTACCATCGCCACGTGCGGCGTATGCGCCAGATTTATCAGCAGAATATGGAGACCTACACCTGCTGGGTGCGGCAGTATTTTCCGGCAGAGATATGCGTCACCCGCCCGCAGGGCAGCTTCCTGCTGTGGGTTGAGCTGCCGGAGACGGTCGATATGGTGTGCGTCAGCAAGCAGCTGTGCCGGCTGAAGATCCAGGCCGCGGCCGGGTCGCTGTTTTCCGCCTCCGGGAAGTACCGCAACTGCCTGCGGATCAACGTAGCGCTGCCGCCGACAGACAAAAATCGCGAGGCATTGAAAAAGATGGGTGAAGCGATTGTGATTGCGATGGAGGAGTAGTGCGGCATTTTGCCCTCACCCCGCCCCTCTCCCACAGGGAGAGGGAGAAAACCGCTCCCGCCACCCGGCAAGATCAACAACTCAGAACTTCCACGAAACGCTGCCCACAATGCTGCGTTCTGCACCGAAGTAGCAGTAAGACAGAGAGTTACAGGCCGCGACGTAGCTTCTGTCCGTCAGGTTATTGACGTTCAACTGCGCGCTCACGCCCGTGAGCCCCACTTTCGACAGGTCATACCCCACGGTCATATCCACCAGCGTGTACGACGGAAGCGTATGGGTGTTCTGGCGATCGCTGGCGATCCCGTTGACATAGCGCACGCCGGAGCCGACGATCAGGCCGTCCAGCAGGCCGGTTTTGACGTCGTAGCTCAGCCAGGCGCTGGCCATGTTACGCGGGGCATAAACGGCGCGCTTGCCCTCCTCTTCCGGGCTGCTCTTCTTGTAGCGAATATCCGTGTAGGTGTACGCCGCCTGCATACGCAGGCTGTCGGTCAGCTGACCAATCGCCTCCAGCTCAACGCCTTCGGATTCGATTTCACCAATGGAACGGTACGGATCGGTCGGCTCCTCTTTAGTGGCAATGTTCTTCTGGTTGATGCGGAACACCGAGGCGCTGAACTGGCTGTTCATCCCTTCTGGCTCATACTTCACGCCCGCTTCCCACTGCTTGCCCTTCATCGGATCCAGGATATTGCCCTGCTCGTCGGCAAAGCTGGTCGGCGTAAAGGCGGTGGAGTAGCTGACGTACGGCGCAACGCCGTTATCAAACAGATACAGCAGCGCCGCGCGGCTGCTGAAGTTGTTTTTATCCAGATCGCTGCGGGTGTGGTTAAAGTTGTCGACGTTCGACACGCTCACCTGGTCGTAACGCCCGCCGAGCGTCAGGCGCCAGCGGTCAATGGACATCTGATCCTGTAGGTAGTAGCCGGTCTGGCGCAGCTTGTGTTTTTCCCTGCTGTACTGGGTGATGTAGTCCGGCTTCGCGCCGTAAACAGGATGGAAAGCGTCAATCGGCGGGAAGCCGCCGTAGTAGCCGGTGACGTTGTTGGTGCGGTCCTGATAGTCCATGCCGATCAGCACGCGGTGGTTCACCTCCCCGGTGTCGAAGCTGCCGTCGACCTGGTTATCCAGGGTGATGGCGTTCATCTTCTCGTCAGAGCCGGAATAGCCGCGATTCAGCTCGGTGTCATTCAGCCAGCCTGCGGCATACACCTGGTTCAGCTCGACTTTGGTGTGCAGGTAGCGCAGCTTCTGGCGCACAGACCAGCCGCTGTCAAACAGGTGCTCGATGTTATAGCCGACCATGTTTTCCCGACGATCGTACTTGTCGTAATCGTCCTCGCCCTCGAAGAAGGTGTTGGAGATTTTCTTACCGCTGTGCGGTACAACGGTGCCCTCATATGGCAGGCCGGAGTGGCTGCCGCCTTCCGGATCGCGGTGCAGGTAGGCCATCAGATCCAGACGGGTGTTGTCGGTGATACGCCAGGTCAGGCTCGGCATCAGGGCGTAACGCTCTTCTTTGAGCGGATCGAACTGGGAATCAGCATAGCGGGTCATCCCGCTGAGGCGCACCGCCACGCGGTCGTTATCATCAACCGGGCCGGTCACGTCGAACATCGCCCCACGCTGGTTATTGTTACCGGCGAAGAGCTTAATCTCCCCGCCAGGATCGAACGATGGCTTACGGGAGGTGAGCGCCACAATCCCGCCCGGCGATGAGCGGCCATAGAGCACGGAGGCCGGACCGCGCACGACTTCGATACTGTCCAGGAACCACGGGTCAACCACCAGCGAGCTGTGGGAATTGGTGTCGCCCATCATCTTCAGGCCGTCGAGGTAGACGTTGTCCAGACTGCCGTCCGAGAAGCCGCGCAGCACCATGTAGTCAAAGCGGTTTGACGCCCCGATCTGGTTGCTGTAGACCCCCGGCGTGTAGCTCACGGCCTGACGCACGCTGGTTGCGCCCTGCTCTTCGAACTGCTCGCGCGTGACGATAGAGACCGACTGCGGGGTTTCAATATCCGGTGTTTCAAGCTTGGTGGCCGCAGACTGCATCTGCGAGGTCACCACCACGGTGTCAGTTTTTTGGGCATCCTGCGCCAGTAAAGGAAAAGCGACGCTACCGGTAACCCATCCCACCAGCAGTGCCAGACGCGATTTAGCAAACATAACCCTCTCCAGAGATATTTCTTATTGTTAATAAGAATTATTACCTTTTTGAGAGTGCAAACGGCTATGCGTACAGCCAGGTTACGTATGCGCGATGCTAAACCGCACGGGATGCATTCGCGCGACAGGAGAAATTACGTTAGCGGAGTTTGCGCACGTCACCCGGTGAAATCCCGTAATGACGACGAAACGCGGTGGCGAAGTTGGTGGCATGCTGATACCCGCACATCCACGCCGCCTGCTGCACGCTGTGGCCTTCCAGCAGATAGCGGCGCGCCAGCGCAAGGCGACAGTTGCGGAGATAGTCGAAGAGGGTGCAGCCATAGCGCTGACGGAACTTGCTACGCAGGCTGCTTGGGCTCATTGCAGCCAGGGCTGCCAGCTGCGCGAGAGTATGATCCCGTTCAGGAGACTGTTCCAGCAGGCTCCGCACGCGTTCAAGACGCGCATGCTCAGGGCGGCTTGGGCAAGGCTGCTGGCGCTGGTTGAGGCCATGGCCGAGCAGCTGATACATCAGCCCCTCAAGCAAAAGCTTGCGTGAAAGCACGCTTACCCCCTGCCGCTGCGCATGCAGAATACCTGACATCACAAACTCGGGAACCTGCCAGACAAACGCGGGTGCATTCAGGCTTTGCCATTCCAGAAGCAATGACTCAAGCAAGGCTTCACGTCCGGCATCGTGCGGGTACACGCCAAACGAGAGCGTTTTCAGCGTGCTATCGGCATCGTGACGCGCGCTCATTACCTGATCTTCACTCAGACGTGAGCTGAACGCCATGCCCGGGCGGACGGGATAATTGATACCATTGAGCGTGAGCGTCACGCATCCTTCCAGCACCACCAGCATATAGAGCGGGCTGCTGTGGCGAGAGGTGGTTTCATAGGGCTGTAATACACGTACGTCGGAATGGGTCAGCGAAATGCCGGACGAGAGCATCATCTCTTCAACATTCCCCTGCAACACGGGGCTACCGCTGACCTGCGCCTCTTTTAACTGGGGGAAACGGTAGTCGATGCCATAGCGCTCGCCGAATACCTGAAAATCTTCAACAAAAAATATGCGTTTCGCTGATCTATTTTCACTCTGGAGCATCATTCGGGGCCTGCATCGGGAAAGGACAGGCAAAACAGTACCATCCATTTGCAATGGCAGCAATCACCGGGCGCAGACACTATTACGCTCCGGACGAAGCCGGAGCGAAGGCATATATTTCCTTGCGAGAGATATATTTATGCTTCCTGCCACTCAGCAAAAACCTCTTTATGGTTTTTGGTCAGGACAACTTTATTATCTTCGACTTTATCAACCCAGCCGAGAGGAATAAAATGGTGCTTGCCGCCCGATTCCGGATCGCTCTTCGCAAGCTTGATACGCTCACCATCAAGATGGTCCACAACCCCGACGTGCGTTCCGCAGCTGGCGACAACCTGAGTGTGATCCTTAATTGCGCTTTTATCTACCATAATTATTCTCCTGTTTCGGTTATTTGCCTGTTGCACGAAATTAACTGTAGCGCATAAATTAAGGCTTAAACGCCCTATTAGCATTTTGAAACATCATTGACAGAACCGAATATTCATTCTACTTAACGCCGAAATGAAAAAATAAGAATGAGATGAATTATTACCGACTGATTATTTCCCGTTCATAATTAACTTATCGCAACCAACGAGGAGGTATTTATGACGATTCGCAACAATCGGACAGAAATTTCGCTGGCTCTTGGTGAAGCGGTTTTAGACATCGTGCAAAAAGGCCATGAGTTATCGCGAGAGAATCTCGCCCAGGCGATGAAAATCAAAGCGGAGAAAGAGCGCGACGATGAGCGGCTTCTTAACTACTGGAAGGCGTGTAATATGCTGGTTTGAACGTAGCGGCGTTTAGGCTGACTAAACGCCGCCTGCTGTTACTCGTCGAAGTACCAGTACCCCTGGTTAATCAGCCCGGTGAGTTCGTCCACAAACGCCGGATTATTCAGCGCCTCGCCCAGCTCGGCCTGGCCGAGCTCGGTGTAGCGGCACAGCGCGTCTGCCCCGTTCACATCCGCCGTTTCCAGCTGTTCACTGTTGATAAAGAAGCTGCCGTTAACGTTCAGCACGCGCAGGCCGCTCAGGCGCGACAGCGTTTCGCCGCCCTGAAGCGCGTCCAGCACCTCTTCTGCGGAATACGGCGGCTCGGCGGCGGCAATATCCAGCTCGTGACGTGGCGTGGAGACGAAGCTGCCAAACCATTTCGTGAAATCATCCGGCTTGCTAATCATGTCGATCATCATCTCGCGAATGCGATCAAGCTCGTACTGCTCCACGCGGCCCGGGTGTTCGCGGCAGGTCAGATCCGGATCGCTGTAGTGTTCGCCGCCCAGATCGTTCTCCAGCGCATAGTCGGCAAAGCTGCTGATCAGATCGCGACCGTTCGGCCCGCGAAAACCGACAGAGTAGTTGAGCGCGGTTTCATGGGTGAAGCCGTCATGCGGGAATCCAGGCGGAATGTAGAGGATATCGCCCGGCGCCAGATCTTCGTCGATGATCGGCTCAAAAGGATCGACATGTAGCAGAGCCGGATGCGGGCAGAACTGACGCATCGGCAGCTTTTCACCCACGCGCCAGCGGCGGCTGCCCATCCCCTGGATGATAAACACATCGTACTGATCGATATGCGGCCCAACGCCGCCGCCCGGGACAGAAAAGGAGATCATCAGGTCATCGAGACGCCAGTCCGGCAGGACGCGGAACGGACGCACCAGCTCTGCGGCGGGCATATGCCAGTGGTTCACCGCCTGCGCCAGCAGGGACCAGCCGGTTTCACCGAGGTTATCGAAATGCTCAAACGGGCCATTGCTCGCCTGCCACTTGCCGTTAGCATGGCTTACCAGGCGGCTATCGACTTCCGGCTCCATCGCCAGACCCGCCAGTTCATCAGGGGTAATGGGGTCGACAAAATTCGGGAAGGCATTTTTCAGTACAACGGGTTGTTTTTGCCAGTATTTTTCAAGAAATTCCGGCCAGTTCAGGTTCAGTTGATACGCCATGGTTAGCACCAGTGAGAGGGTAAACAGGCGCGATTATAGGTAAGAAAGCAGAGGGGGAACTTGTCATGGGTCAATCGAGCGCGTGTAGGTCGGGTAAGGCGAAGCCGTCACCCGACGCACACGCGGGCTAAAACTTAATCCAGGTTCAGCTCGTCATAATGGGTGATCAGTTTGCCCACGATGCCGTAGTCCAGCGCTTCCGCCGGTGACATCCAGAAGTTACGGTCGGTGTCTTTCTTCACTTTCTCCAGCGGCTGGCCGGTGGCGTCGGCAATCAGCTTGTTCACGCGTTCCAGCATGCGGATGATCTCCCGCGCTTCGATCTCAATATCCGTTGCCTGACCGCGCACGCCGCCCAGCGGCTGGTGGATCATAAAGCGGGTATTTGGCAGCGAGTAGCGGTGCTCTTTTTTCGCCGCCAGGAAGATGGTGATCCCGGCGCTTGCCACCCAGCCGGTGCCAATAACGTGTACTTCCGGACGGATAAACTTAATGAAGTCGTGGATGGTATCGCCCGCTTCTACATGGCCGCCCTGGCTGTTGATGTACAGCTTGATCGGATCGTTACTGACGCTTTGCAGCAGGATCATCTGAGTGATGACTTTCTGGGCCAGCTCCTGGTTGATTTCACCGGAGATGACAATCGAACGGGATTCCAGCAGTTTTTGCTGTAGAGCGCCCGCGCCGTTTGTTCCTTCCGCTTTTTCTTTATCGTCACTGCTTTTCAGTGTGTAGTGCATCGTTATGTCCTCAGCTTGTCGCGCTCAAAATCAGAGTGTAGCCTGTTTTACCCGTCGGCGTCCTCACACAAAACATCGCGTGTCGTGCGCTGGCTCCGCCCCCGGAAAGGTCACTAAAAACAGCGCTCCACTCCTAACTAATTCGCCACATTTTTATTACACTTTCATATCATCTTCATATTGGTAAATGATAATAATAATTAATGTGTTAGTATGAATGAGGATAGCAAACAGTCGCTTACGTTCAAAAAGGCGCTATTTTATTGTCGATGATTTACTGATCACACACCGGGGCGGTGAATGGAACACATTGTTTATGTGGTTGATGACGATGACACAGTCAGACAGTCCGTTGTCAGGCTGCTGGAATCCGCGGATATGCACGCCCTTGGCTTTTCCTCAGCAGAAGCCTTTCTCAGCCATCCCTTTGAGGATCTGCCCTCCTGCGTGATCCTCGATATGCAGATGCCCACGATAACCGGATTTGATGTCGCAGATGCGCTGAAAGCCAGCGGGCGGGAAATACCGATCATCTTTCTCACCGGTCACGGCACCATCCCTATGTCCGTCCGGGCGATCAAAGGCGGAGCCTACGAATTTCTCACTAAGCCCGTTGAATCCAGCGCGCTCATCGGCTCCATCGAATCCGCGCTCAGACTGGCACAGCACAACGCCGCCCGCGTCAAAGAGCACTACGCCCTGAAGCAGCGCCACATGTCCCTCACGCCGCGCGAGCATGAGGTGCTTGAGCTGGCCATCAGCGGCAAGCTCAACAAGCAGATCGCCGCCGAGCTGGGCGTCAGTGAGATCACGGTGAAAGTGCACCGCCGCCGGGTAATGGAGAAAATGCAGGTCCGCTCCGTGGCCGAACTGGTCAGGGCCGTCGAGCGCCTGACCAAACATCAACCAGTGGAATAACCGTTACTCCTCCTGTCCGGCAAGCGGCAACGCGAAGGTAAATACCGTGCCGTACGGCTCTCTGCGGCGCGCGCTCAGTTTCCCCCGGTGCCGTTCAATGATGCTGGCGCTGATGGTCAGCCCCATCCCCATTCCCTGCGCTTTGGTCGAATAGAACGAGTCAAAGATCCGCTCGGTGAGCTCCGGCTCAATGCCGCTGCCGGTATCGGCGATCTCAAAGATCACCTTCCCCTCGCCGCAGTTCGCGGTGGAGATCGTGATGCTGCACGGGCGATCCGTCACTTCCGCCATCGCTTCCATCGCATTCATCACCAGGTTAAGCAGCACCTGCTGGATCTGCACGCTGTCGCCGATGATAAAGCTGTCGTCAGCGTTCAGAAGATAATCAACGCTTATGTGTCGCAGCTCAAGTTCGCTGCGTGAAAGCATAATGATGTGGTGGATCAGGAAGTGCAGATCAATACGCGTAAACGTGGGGTCCTGCTTGCGCGTCAGAGACTGAATGCTGCGAATGATCTCCCCTGCCCGCTCGCCCTCGGCGGCGATCTCCTCCAGCCCCTCGCGCACTTTGTCCAGCCGCGCCGGATCGCGGTTGAGCCAGCGCAGGCTCGCGCCGGCGTTCGAGACAATCGACATCAGCGGCTGGTTGATCTCGTGCGCGATCGAGGAGGTCAGTTGCCCGACGGTGGTGGCCCGTGAGACTCGCGCCAGATCCGCCTGCGCCACCCGCATCGCATCTTCCGCCGCCCGCTGGCTGGTGATGTCGGTAATGATGCCGTAATACTCATTCACTTCGCTGCCGACGCCGACCGGATCGCCAATCCCGAGGATGTAGCGAACGGAGCCGTCGGTGCGGATAATGCGAAACTCCGCGCGCATCGACAGCCCGTCGCGCACGCTCTGGTTAACGAGGGTGCTGATCCGGCCATAATCGTCCTCATGCACGAAGGTTAAAAACTCCGCCATTGAGATCATCTTTTGCTGCTCCGGCAGGCCAAGGATACGGGCGTACTCTTCAGACATAAACATCAGATCCTGCACCAGCTCCCAGCGCCAGCTGCCGGTATGGCTGATCTGCTCGCCCAGCATCAGTGAGGTCTGGCTGGCGCGCAGCTCTTTCTCCACCCGTCGGCGCTGGATGTTTTCCGCCAGCAGCTCGGCGTAAAGCCGCGCCGTCTCCAGCGAAACCGCCGCCTGCGCGCCCAGCAGGCTGACCACGCGCGAATGTTCGGCGGTAAACACTTCCGGCATCAGGCGGTTTTCCAGATACAGCACCCCCACCAGCCGCGCCTGTTTGAACATCGGGACACACATCACGGCGGCGCCGGACGTCACCAGATACGGATCCTGGCTGAACGGGTGGAACTCCTCCGGTTTGCCGGTGCGGATCTCCTGCCCGGTGCGGATCACTGCGGCCAGCACCGACAGCGGCATGTCCGTCGCCATCGGTGACGCCTTCAGGATGCGCACCCGCACCCCGTCGGTACTGGTCCAGGCACTGGCCTCGATCTCCGGGATGTGATTATCGCTAACGCGCAGCAGCAGGCCACGCTGCGCCCCGGCCCGTTCAAGCAGCAGCGTCATCAGGTTTTCAATTAAACGCTCGAGGTTAATTTCTTCGGACAAGGCGCGTGAGGCTTTGATGACGCTCTGTAAATCGCGGATCACCTCGTTCTGGGCGAAGGCCGCCGTGTCATACGCGCGGCTCTGCCCGGAGGCCAGCAGATGCGGGAAATCCTGCTCCAGCTGGCGCACCTTGGCCTGCGCCCCGGCGCGCCCCCAGGCGGCAATCGCGCCGCGGAAATGGGCGTCGGAGGCGGTCGGGTAGCCGCAGGCCAGCGAGAAACGCCCTGCCAGCTCGTGCGCCAGGGCATTGATCGGGTTAAAGCCGCCCTCCCGCGAGAGCCGCACCGCTTTTTCATACTGCTCCAGCGCGATGCTGTTCATGCCGTCCAGACGGACGATTTCGGCGTAAATCAGCGCTTCTTTATCGGCAAACGTGCCCGAATTGATCCGCGCCCAGAGGGCAATTTTGTCGTAATGATGATGAATACTGCGGCGATAATCCGCCGAGAAGGTCTCCGGCGTGAGCTGACGGGAGAGCGCCAGCGCGCTGTAAAAATGGTAATCCAGCAGATGAATATGACCCGGCGCGGACCACGCATACCAGCCCGCCCTCTCTAAATCCGCCTGCGCGTCGGCGTATTCGCCGCAGGAAAAGTGCGCCATCCCGCGATAGAGCCAGTACCAGAACAGCATGGTCGAGGTCTGCTCGGGCGCCTGCTCCGGCGGCGCGGGCAGCAGATCGTCAGGCAGCGCCTGGGCGGCGCTCCATGGGCCCGTCACCGGCGTGCGTAAAAACTCCACGTAGCGGCGCTGAATGTGCAGAACGGTTTCAATGTCCTGGTAATCCGTTTTGCGCACAAAGGCCAGACCGCGATCGATGCTGGTCAGCACGCCATCCAGATGATCGCCCCGGGAGAGGAAGTTAATGATCTGATGACAGGCCGCGAAACAGGCCATCGTCATGTCGCCGTGGGTCACCGCCGAGGTAAAGCAGGCCTTTGCGCACTCGATAGTGTACGACAGCGGCTGGGTCCAGACGCTGAGCTGGTCGAGCGGCAGCAGAGTTTTGGCTTCATAGGCATCATAGCCGTGGCGGTTCACCAGCTCACGAGCCAGCGTGCCGTACTCAAATCCGAGACGGTATTCGGCGTAGCGGTGACCAATCAGCACGCCAAACCAGGCCATCGCCGTGGTGGAGGCGCCGGTGATGCCGTGATCGAGCGTGAGGTGCATCATCCGGCACAGGAGTAAAAAGTGCAGGCGCGGGCAGGTAAAGCTGGCGAAAATACTGGCGCTGTAAAGCAGGTTCATCACCGCTTCGGTCTCTGCGTTCTCCATCAGCTTAAGCTGAGAAAACGGGTTCAGCGGCGCGTCGGCGGTGCGTTGACAGAACTGCTGCCAGGCCTCGTCACATTCGGCATTTTCCGGGTAGCGGCTGATCTGGATCCCGAACACGCCCAGCCAACATAACGACGCCTCCAGCGCCAGGCGGATCTCCGACTGGCGCATATACACTTCCGCCAGCAGGTTGGCGGCCAGCGCTTTCTCCGTCAGCCCGCCCGGTGAACCGAGGATCGCATCGCACAGCGCACGCGTACGCTCCAGGTGCCCGAGCGCAAACTCACAGCCCGCCTCTTCGATATCCAGCATAAAGTCCGAGACCGGGCCCGCATTCCCCAGCGCTCTGGCGGTCTGGATATAGCTTAAGGCGGAAAGGTAATCGCCGGTACGCTTCGCACGCCGCGCGGCCTGAAGGCTCAGCTCCCGGAATCGCTGCCGCTGGGGTGCAGGCTGGATGCAGTCCAGCGCGGCGCTGACGTGGTGAACCGCGCGGAACAGCAGTTCGTTGCCCGCCGTCTGCCGTGCGGCATCCGCCAGCAGGCTGGCGGTGGTCAGGTGCAGATGGCTTTTCTCGCCCTCATCCAGCAGGGCAAAGGCGGCTTCCTGCACCCGATCGTGAGTAAAAGTGTACTCTTTCTCCGTCAGCACAATCAGCTGAGCAGTAACCGCCGGGTGAAGCGCGTAGCGGATTTCCGCCGCCGACCGCCCCACCACGCGGCACAGCATCTCCAGCTCGCCCGTGCAGCCGAGGCAGGCGATGCTGCCCAGCAGGCGGCGCGTCTCGTCGGGCATCTCCTTGAGCTGTTCAAGTACCAGCGTCACCACGTTTTCGGTGTAGTGCCGGGCGCGGATGGCCTGGAGATCGTAATGCCATTTCGCCTGATATTTGTTGTGCACCACCAGTCCGTCATCGACGATGCGGCGGAAAAATTCCTGCACAAACAGCGGGTTGCCACCGGTTTTTTCATGGATCAGCGTGGCAAGATCGGCGGTGCCGCTACTGCGGGCATGAAAAATTCCCCCGAGCCAGCGCGCCACGGCCTTCACCGACAGCGGCTGCGGCACAATCGTCGTGGCGTATTGCGCCGCCTCCGGCAGGCTCGCCAGCGCGATCTGCAAGGTGGGATCAGAAAGCGAACTGAGATCGCGGTGCGCCACCACCACCAGCAGCGGGATGGCGCCGCAGGCGCGCAGCAGGTGATCGAGCGTTCGCAGGCTGGCGGCGTCGATCCACTGCACATCATCCAGCAGCAGCACCAGCGGCGCGCCCTGGGTGGCGAAAGTTTTCACCAGCGCCAGCACCATATGGCCGAAGCGCGCCCGCGCGTCGATGGAAAAGGTATCCGCGGAGAAACGCGGTTTGTTCTCAAGGAGTAAATTCAGCTCCGGCACCAGGCTGACGGCCAGCTCCTCGAAGCCTTCCAGCGCGCGCGACAGACGGATTTTCCACGTCGCCACCTCCCCGGCTGGCAGCCCGAGCAGGTGCAGCGTGAGCGTCCGAAACGCCGAACTCAGCACGCCGTAGGGCAGCGTGGGAGAATATTGATCGACCTTGCCCACCGCCAGCAGCACCTTGCGCTGTTGCAGCGATTTCAGCGTGGTGGCGATCACGGAAGATTTGCCGATCCCCGAAGGTCCCCCAATCGTCACCAGTTCCGGCGCACCGCTCTGGCTGACCCGCTCAAACGCGGCGATGACGTCGCTGGCCTGCGGATGCGCAGAGAAAAGCGAATCGGCCAGATGGATCGCCGGAGAGCGATCCTGCTGGCCGGGAATAAAGTCGACAATTTCGCCTTCAACGGTCAGCGTCGCCTGGCAGCGCCTGAGGTCGGCAATCAGCCCGTCGACGGTCTGATAGCGATTCTCCGGATTCTTCTCCAGCAGCTTAAGGATAATGGTCGACAACATGCCGGGTACGTCCGGGCGCACCCGACCCGGCGCAAGCGGTTCAGAGGCAATGTGATAATGCGCCCAGTTGGTCTGGTCATCAGCGCTCAGTTCAAACGGCAATCGCCCGGTCAGAAGTTCATAAAGCACGATCCCAGACTGTAGAGATCGCTCCGGCTGTCAACGGCGCGCCGGGTACGCGTGGTGTGTTCCGGTGACATGTAGGCGGGCGTGCCGCCAGACGCGGCAAGCCGGGACTGGGAGAAGGCGTCGGAGGTGTCGCAGGAAAGACCGAAGCTGCACAGACGGCAGGTGGCGTCGTGATGAACGAAGATCGACCCGGGTTTGATATCGCCGTGGATCAGGTTGTGCTGATGCATCTGGCGCAGGGGACCGCAGATGCGGATCGCCATCTCGATAAAGCGGGCGATCCCGGAAATCGCCTTACCTGCCCGGCACGCCAGCAGTTCAAAGCAGAACGGCGCGTAGACCAGCGCAAAACGTCCGCGGTACTGGGTTGAAGCGACGGGCCGGATAGCCCAGCCGTCATGAAGGCGATCGCGCAGGGCAAACTCGTTTTTCAGCAGCCGCGTTGCCCGCTCCTCTTCTTCATCGCTGACCGCGGTGGCAATAATAAACGAACCGCCGGACTGGGGATGCCGCCCGTTCATCCAGGAGATGCCGCCCTCCTGCGCCAGCACGGTAAAAATGACATCCTCTTTCAGAACAAAAGCCCGCCCTTCATGGAGACTTCCCCGGGCGGGCCAAAATGCAGGCGACGTATGTTCGTTCATCCGCGATCCTTATTGTCGGCGGGTCAGCTCCCGCTGAATATGATCCAGCAGAATATCGATGTTAATCGGCTTACGCAAAAATGCAGCGGCGCCCAGACTGAGTGCATACCGCTGCATATTTTCATCAGCATGGCCGGAGATAAAGAGTATTGGCGGTGGCGGCATGGCCAGCAACCGCAGCTTCTCAAACAGCTCGATGCCGTTCATGCCGCGCAGCTTGATGTCGGCGATCACCAGCGACGCGCCGGACAGGGCGAGAGGGTGGCTCAAGAACACCTCTGCCGAATCGAAGGTATCGGTAGCATACCCTTCCGATTGCAGCAGATTACTGAGCCCGCTGCGAACAGAGCGTTCGTCATCGATGATGGCAATGCGCCACGGCAGCGTCATGCTGTCTTTCCTCAAACAAATCGTTACGCGTCGCGGCTTTCCTTCGCGGGCGCGGGGGGCGCAGTACCGCTGATTTTCGGTACGCATTCATGACGAAACCAGGCCAGGGTCAGCGGTTCGCGGCTCACCAGACGCCGTCCGATGGGGATCAGCTGTTCACCCACCAGCATGCCGAACAGGCCAAGCAGCGCGACGACCGGCGGCGCCGGGGAATGTACGTCGAGCAGGGCGTAAAGTACCCCAGCCGCGACCCCGCACACCAGCGAAATAATCCAGGCCTTCATGATGACGCTCCGGTCGGGTGTTGAACGTGGGGAACCGTCACCTGCACGGCAGCCGGATTATCGCGGGATAAAAGATGACGCATCGCCTGTTCACCCGCCAGCATCCCCAGCAGGCCAATCAGCGCCAGCGCGGGCGGCGCGGGGGAGCGCACCTTCAGCACGGCATACATCAGGCCAATCAACACGCCTGCCGCAAGGGATATCAGCCCAGTACTCATTGTGAACTCCAGAGAAAGAGGCAGCGGCGAGCCGGATGAGGGACCAGCCCGCCGACGGGACTTAGCGAGCCGGAACCGGCGCTAAGGTGCGGTGCTCGCTCTTCTGGCGAGATGGCGCTTTGTGCACCATGGTGTAGGCGTAATCCACGCCCATGCCGTAGGCGCCGGAGTGCTCGCGCACGATATCCATCACCGCGGTGTAGGTCTCTTTGCGCGCCCAGTCACGCTGCCACTCCAGCATCACCTGCTGCCAGGTCACCGGGATCACGCCCGCCTGGATCATGCGCTGCATCGCGAAGTCGTGGGCTTCTTTGGAGGTGCCGCCGGAGGCGTCTGCCACCATATAAATTTCGTAGTCGCCTTCCAGCATCGCGCACAGGGCAAAGCTGTTGTTGCACACTTCGGTCCACAGGCCGGCAACCACCACCTTCTTCTTGCCGTTGGCCTTCAGCGCGTCGCGCACCTTCTGGTCGTCCCAGGAGTTCATGGAGGTACGCTCCAGAATGTCCTGGCCCGGGAACACGTCCAGCAGCTCAGGATAGGTATTGCCGGAGAAGCTTTCGGTCTCTACGGTGGTGATGATGGTCGGGATGTTGAACACCTTAGCCGCTTTCGCCAGCGCCACGGTGTTGTTTTTCAGCACCTGGCGGTCAATAGACTGCACGCCAAACGCCATCTGAGGCTGGTGGTCGATGAAAATGATCTGACAGTTGGCAGGGGTTAAGACTTCGAGCTTAGAAGTGGTCATAAGATTATCCAGTGAGGTTAAAGGTTAAAATCGCCGCGAACAGCACGCCGATAAAATCGCGTTCATCCTATGACCCACAGCGCTGTGGTGTAATTATCTCTTCGTATAGTTAACCTTAGGTATAGTTATACTTTGGTATACCTATCCTATTGTATAACTGGATCTTTGCCGAAACCGGTTCCCATAATCCTGACCATTCCCCTCTTAGTCTGGAGCTCTTATGGTTACCCTCGGTAAAGCCGATCTCATTCTGGTTAACGGCCAGTTTCACACCGTCGATCGCGAGAATCCTCCCGCAGAAGCCGTTGCCGTGCGCGACGGAAAATTTCTGGAAGTGGGTACCGTCGCCGAGGTGATGCAACACCACTGCGACGGCACTAAGGTGGTCGACTTAAAAGGCCACACCGCCATCCCCGGCCTGAACGACTCGCACCTGCACCTGATCCGCGGCGGGCTGAACTACAACCTCGAGCTGCGCTGGGAAGGCGTGCCGTCGCTCGCCGACGCCCTGCGGATGCTGAAAGAGCAGGCGCTGCGCACCCCGTCGCCGCAGTGGGTGCGCGTGGTGGGCGGCTGGACCGAGTTCCAGTTTGCCGAGCGCCGCATGCCGACGCTGGACGAGTTTAACGACGCCGCGCCGGACACCCCGGTCTTCATTCTGCACCTGTACGACCGCGCTCTGCTCAACCGCGCCGCGCTGAAGGTGGTCGGCTACACCAAAGAGACGCCGAACCCGCCGGGCGGCGAGATCCAGCGCGACGCCAACGGCAACCCGACCGGGATGCTGATTGCCCGTCCGAACGCCATGATCCTCTACGCCACGCTGGCCAAAGGGCCGAAGCTGCCGCTGGAGCAGCAGGTGAACTCCACCCGCCAGTTCATGCGTGAGCTGAACCGTCTGGGGCTGACCAGCGCCATCGACGCGGGCGGCGGCTTCCAGAACTACCCGGAAGATTACGAGGTGATCGCCGAGCTGCACGAGAAAAAGCAGATGACCATCCGCATCGCCTACAACCTGTTTACCCAGCGTCCGGGCCACGAGCTGGAAGATTTTGAAAAATGGACCGACATGCTCACGCCGGGCCAGGGCAGCGGCTTCTTCCGCCACAACGGCGCGGGCGAGATGCTGGTCTTCTCCGCCGCCGATTTTGAAGACTTCCTCGAGCCGCGCCCGGACCTCGCGCCGGGCATGGAGGACGAGCTGGAGCGCGTGGTGCGCCACCTAGTGGAGCACCGCTGGCCGTTCCGCCTGCACGCCACCTATAACGAATCCATCAGCCGCATGCTGGACGTCTTCGAGAAGGTGAACCGCGACATTCCGTTCAACGGCCTGCACTGGTTCTTCGACCACGCGGAAACCGTCACCCAGGCCAACATCGACCGCATCAAAGCGCTGGGCGGCGGCATTGCCGTCCAGCACCGCATGGCCTTCCAGGGCGAGTATTTTGCCGAGCGCTACGGCATCGAAGCCACCCGCCACACGCCGCCGGTGGCGAAAATGCTGGAGACCGGCGTGCCGGTGGGCTTAGGCACCGATGCCACCCGCGTGGCGAGCTACAACCCGTGGACCGCGCTCTACTGGCTGGTCTCCGGCCGCACCGTCGGCGGGATGCAGATGTACGATCACAGCGCCCGTCTGGATCGCGATACCGCCCTGATGCTCTGGACCCAGGGCAGCGCGTGGTTCTCCAGCGAACAAAACCAGAAGGGGCAGATCAAGGTCGGCCAGCTCGCCGACCTGGCGGTGCTGAGCAAAGACTACTTCCGCGTGCCGGAAGAGGAGATCAAGGGCATCGAATCCGTCCTGACGGTGGTCAACGGCGATATCGTCTACGCCGCGGGCAGCTTTGGCCCGCTCGCGCCGCCGGCCATTCCGGTCCTGCCCGAGTGGTCACCGGTGGTCAAGGTGCCGGGCCACTACCGCAGCGCGCCGCCGCAGGCCGCCCGCGTGGGCATGAGTGTGGCTCACCACTGCAGCGGCCCGTGCGGGGTTCACAGCCACCAGCACGATTTCGCCCGCACGTCAGCGATGCCGGTGTCCGACGATAACGCTTTCTGGGGGGCGCTGGGCTGCAGCTGCTTTGCATTCTGATGAAACAAAATGACGCTTCGCCCCGGATCGATCCGGGGCTGTTCTTTCTGCGCCTGACCGGCAGCCTGCTGCTGCTTTACGTGCACGGCCTGCCGAAGGTGCTGCACTTCAGCGAAGAGCTGACGCGTATCGAAGATCCGTTTGGTTTCGGGCCGTATGCCAGTCTGATCCCGGCGATCGTCGCCGAGGTGATCTGCCCGCTGTTTATCATTGCGGGGGTTTACACCCGCATGGCGTGCCTGCCGATTATCGCCGTGCTGCTGGTGGCGATGCTGGCGGTCCATCCGAACTGGTCGATTGCCGAGGGGCAGTTTGGCTGGCTGCTGCTGATTATCTTCACCACCCTCGCCCTCACCGGGCCGGGCCAGTGGCGAGTGCAGCGTAAAACAACGGAGAGGTTCGCATGACCCAGGTAAACGACGTTCGCGACGCACACGTCGAGACGACGCCCGCCCCGGCGGTTTCACCCTGGCAGCCGCTGAGCCAGCCGGTGTTCCGCATGCTGTGGATCGCCACGGTGGTCTCTAACGTCGGCTCATGGATGAGCGACGTCGGCATCAACTGGAGCATGCTGACGCTCAGCGCCGATCCGCTGGATATCGCGCTGGTGCAGGCGGCGAGCAGCCTGCCGATGTTCCTCTTCGCCCTGCCGTCCGGGGTGATGGCGGACATCGTTGACCGACGTAAATACCTGCTCTTCTCCCAGCTGTGGGTGTTCATCGCCGCCGCCGGGCTGACGCTGCTCTCCTTCACCGGACACGTCACCCCTACCGTTCTGCTGGTGGCGACGTTTCTGCTGAGCGTGGGCGCGGCGATGAGCTCGCCGCCGTTCCAGGCGATTGTGCCCGATCTGGTGAGCAAGCCGGAACTGGGCGCCGCCGTGGCGCTGAACTCGCTCGGGGTCAATATCAGCCGGGCGATTGGCCCTGCGCTGGGCGGTTTTCTGCTCTCGCTCGCCGGGCCGTGGATGGTGTTTGCCCTGAACGCGCTCTCCGTGGTCGGCGTGGCGTGGGTGCTGTGGCGCTGGCGTCCTGCGCCGTCCGTGCAGCGCCTGCCACCGGAGCACTTCTTCTCCGCGGTGCGCTCCGGCATTCGCTACGTGCACGCCGCGCCGGTGCTGCGCAACGTGCTGGTGCGCACCGTGGCGTTCTTCGTTTTCGGCAGCGCGGGCTGGGCACTGCTGCCGCTGGTGGCGCGCCGCGAGCTGGGCCTGGGCCCGGCAGGCTACGGCGTGATGCTGGCGTGCATTGGCCTGGGGGCGATTGCCGGGGCCATTCTGCTGCCGCGCCTGCGCCAGCGGCTGAACGCCGACCGGCTGATGGTAGCCGCGAGCCTGGTTTTTGCCCTCACCATGCTGGCGCTGGCGTTCGTGCGCCACGTCTGGCTGCTCAACCTGTTTGAGTTCTTCACCGGCTTCGCGTGGATTGCGGTGCTCTCGACGCTGAACCTCGGCGCGCAGCGCAGCGCCGCCCGCTGGGTGAAAGCCCGCGCGCTGGCGGTTTATCTGACGGTGTTCTTCGGCTCGATGACCGCAGGCAGCGCCCTCTGGGGACAGATCGCCTCCCGGTTCGGCACCCCGACCGCGCTGGTTGTCGCCACGCTGGGGATGGTGCTGGCAAGCGCAACGGTGTTCCGCTGGAAGCTGGAGAAAGATCCTGATTTAAATCTCGACCTCAGCGGCCAGCCGCTGGACGGCGTGAAGATCGACCTGCCGAACGAGCGCGGCCCGGTGCTGGTCTCGCACGAGTACATCATTGACCCGCACAACGCGAAGGCCTTCCTGGAGGCGGTCCACGAGCTGCGCCGGGTACGCCGCCGCGCCGGGGCGATGAGCTGGGCGGTGTACGAAGATATTGAGCGCCCCGGCCTGTTTATCGAGACCTTCCTGATGGGCTCCTGGATTGAGCATCTGCGCCAGCAGGAGCGCCACACCATGAATGACCTCCTGCTGCAGAGCCGCGTTCTGGCTTTTCATCAGGGCACAACATCACCGGCTATTCGCTACCTGGTCGCGCCGGTATAACCCTAACCATCACCTGTACAGGAACACACTATGGCAACGTTTAAGGCACAAGACGGCACGCAGATTTACTACAAAGATTGCGGCGCGGGCAAACCGGTTCTCTTCAGCCACGGCTGGCCGCTGGACGGCGACATGTGGGACAGCCAGCTGAACTACCTGGCCGAGCGCGGCTTCCGCGCCATCGCCTTTGACCGTCGCGGGTTTGGCCGCTCGGATCAGCCGTGGAACGGTTACGACTACGACACCTTTGCGTCCGACATCAACGACCTGATTACCACCCTTGACCTGCAGGACGTGACGCTGGTGGGCTTCTCCATGGGCGGCGGCGACGTGACCCGCTACATCAACAACTACGGCAGCGCGCGCGTGGCCGGTCTGGCGCTGCTGGGCGCGGTGACGCCTATCTTCGGCAAATCAGACACCTTCCCACAGGGTGTGGATCAGAGCGTGTTCGACGGCATTCGCGACGGGCTGCGTAAAGATCGCGCCCAGTTCATCAGCGACTTCGCGACGCCGTTCTACGGCACCAACGCCGGGCAAACCGTCTCCGCCGGTGCGCTGACCCAGACGCTGAACATCGCTCTGCTGGCGTCGCTGAAGGGTACCATCGACTGCGTGACCGCCTTCGGCGAAACCGACTTCCGCCCGGATATGGCGAAAATCGACGTACCGACGCTGGTGATCCACGGCAGCAACGACCAGATCGTGCCGTTTGAAAGCACCGGCAAGCTGGCGGCAGAGATGATCAAAAACGCCACGCTGAAGGTGTACGACAACGCGCCGCACGGTTTCGCGCTGACCCACCAGGACCAGCTCAACGAAGATCTGCTGGCGTTTGTGAAGGCGCTGTAATGTCGTCCAGGGGCATGTTGATCCGGCATGCCCTTATAGATCACTGTTTTAGGTAGTTATTCACTCAGGCTTACAATCCCGTAAAATTCATTCGCCAGGTTACTGAAGCCTGTAATTTTACTGGAGAGCATATGGACGCAGTTGAGCAAGACGTCAGATTCGAATGGGCAGACTTTTATCAGGCTTTTGCCTCTCAGCTACTGACCTGGCGAAATCGAAGAGAGGAGTTGGTGGCGGGTATTCACCGCATTGCTGCTGAGATTGGTAGTATGTCACACCTACAGGACAAGCCCGCTAATGGCGTCCCCCATCCTTTGAAAGACATTTGTCCTTTCACCACTATGGGCTTGTTTAATCGCTCGCTTACCGTTACCAACCGAAGAAATATCGCAGCCAGCCTGGCAAAACTGATAGGCGTACGCGAAAAGGTTCCTGAATCGTTCGACGGTATTCCGCTACTGAACAATCAGAAATCATGGTTCTTTGGCTATGAGAAATCACGTAAGCCTGAAGACATCGATACGCTGTGGGAAATGTTTTCTCAGGCAATCTCCTTCGCCGACACCCCAAACGCCGATCCCGCTGACTTCCTCTTTTCTTATGACGCCGCATCTAACGTGCGCAATGTGGGCTGGAACCTGACGATGGGATTGTACTGGCTACGCCCCTGGTTCTACCCTACGCTGGATAGCCAGTCTCAGTACTACATCCAGAAAGTCCTGAACATTAAAATCATTAAAAAAGGTGCCAAAGGGCGCTGTAGCGGACACAACTATCAGACCGTAGCCCTGGCGCTCAAAAAGGCTTTTACCCAGCCAAACTATCCGGTTCACTCCTTCCCTGAACTCTCTCTGGCGGCATGGAATATCGATTTGCAACAGTCAAATGATGAAGTCGAGCGGCTGACATGGAAAGCGTATTTGCTCAATAAGATCAAGGTGCTGTGCCTACGAAAAGACAGCCCCTTTTTCTCTTTGAGGGAGTTAAAAGAGGCCTATCTGGATGAGATTAAGGCGGATTATCCCAATAACAATACTATTGAATCATCCATTTCATATTATCTGCAAAAACTACGTGACGATGATGAACTGGAGTTTCAGACCCCTGGCAATTATGAATACCTCAACTTCGATAAAGGTGAATTGCAGAGCATCACCGAGGAAACGGTTGAAGAGAACGTGCCCGCGGAAATCCCCCACAAGCCTTACACGATAAGCAATTTGATCGATGAGGGCTGCTTTTTAGAAGAGGAAAAAATCCAATTCATCCTTCAGCGGTTACAGGCCAAAAAAAACCTGATCCTTCAGGGCCCGCCGGGAACCGGTAAAACCTGGCTTGCGCGCCGTCTGGCGTATTGTCTGATGGGCGAGGAAACCTCTAAGCGCATCAGCGCGGTGCAGTTCCACCCTACCCTCTCCTACGAAGACTTTATTCGAGGCTGGCGTCCTAACAATGAAGGACGTTTAGCACTGGTAGACGGGCCTTTTCTCCATGCAATCGACAAAGCAGTAAACGATCCGACAACTAAGTACGTGGTCATTATTGAGGAGATTAACCGGGGCAATCCTGCGCAAATTTTTGGCGAAACGCTGACGCTGATGGAGGCGGATAAACGTACGCCGAACGAGGCGCTTGAGCTCTCATATCGATCTGATATGGATGAAAAAACCTACATTCCTGAAAACCTGTATATCATCGGGACGATGAATATCGCTGACCGCTCGCTTGCTCTGCTAGACCTGGCATTACGGCGCCGCTTTGCGTTTATTGATCTAAAGCCCGAGTTTAACGACGCGTGGAAAAAATGGGTTAACCAACGGTTTAATGTGAGCCTGGAAACATTAGCCCTTATCGAATCCAAATTAACCGCGTTAAATGAAAAATTGTCCAGGGATGCGGCCCTGGGACCTCAATTTTGTATCGGGCATAGCTATGTTACCCCACCTGCGGGGTTGAAAATTGACGACGGGATGGCCTGGTACGAGCAGGTTGTCGAAACCGAAATCTGCCCTTTACTTGCCGAATACTGGTTTGATGCGCCGGAGAAAGTCCAGGATTCCAGAAAGGAACTTCTCAGCGTATGACCGATCTTGCTGAACGTGACGATACGCAGGCTCGGGCAGCTGTATCGCGTATTCCTTTGCGGAATATCTGGCTATTGATGCTGTACGCCTCCAGTCTGTTTCGCCACCACGGGCGCAGCATGGTTGCCGCTGAAAACAACCCGGAGGAGATCCCGGCGCTGGTGGCCAGGATCCTGCTTCACGAAGTGGAGCAGCGGCTGTTAAGGCATTTAAGTATGGGATACCAAACTCGCCGCGCCACGCTTAACAGGGTAAGGGGACGCATTGATGTTCTGCGCACAACCAGTCGACAATTGCTTGAGCGGGCACAGGTAGCCTGCCAGTTTCAGGAAATGACGCTGGACACACCACGAAATCGCTATGTTCGCTCTGCGTTAGAGCACCTTGTTCCGCTGCTCAGCAACGGCCCGCTGGCTGCGCAATGTCGCGCAATGGCAATCAATTTGCGTCGTCGTGGTATTGAGGGGGGTATGCCCAGTAAAGGTGAACTGCCGTCAATCACACGTTTTGGCCGCCACGATGCGGCGGATAAAGCCATGGTCGATGCCGCGAAGCTGGCATTTGAATTATGGCTACCAACCCAAACTGCGGGGCAAAAACTGTTGCCAACGCCGTCTAATGATCCTTACTGGATGCGCAAGCTGTTCGAGAAAAGTATGGCGGGTTTCTATCACTTCCATCTTCCCAAAAAAGACTGGACAGTCGCTGCCGGAAAAGAGTTGAAATGGGGATTAACGTCTCAAAGTGCAGGGAGCGAAAGTATTTTCCCAACCATGAACTCGGACATTATTCTTGAGCACAAGCAACCTGCACAGCGCGTCATCATCGACACCAAATTCAATAACATTCTGACTAAAGGCTGGTATCGCGATAAGAGCTTGCGCAGCGGTTATATCTACCAGATTTATACCTATCTGCGAACTCAGGAGAACCGAACAGATCCATTATCTCTCCGTTCAGCTGGATTATTACTTCATCCAGCCGTCGATGTAATGCTCTACGAATTCGTTGAGGTACAGGGGCATAAAATCCACTTTGCCACCGTAGATTTAGCAGCAGATGCCGCCACAATGACTCAGCAATTATTGAAATTAGCGCGTGATTGCTGTGGGATAACTGACGTGAATTAAGTTCTGAAGTGGACGCCTGCATGACAGGCGCCCATTTCTCTTAGTTCGCCGGAGCCGGACGCTCCAGCCGCTCATTCTCTGCACGGCTATTTTCTACATGATGCCGACGCTCCGCCAGCAGCCGACAAACCTCCGCATGCTTCTCCTCGGTAAAGGTAAAGCGCGACATAAACCCCATTCGGATCAGCGAGCCTATCGCCGGTAACAAACAAATGCCGAAGAACAGCCCCGACAGCACGCTATCGCTCTGGGCCTGCGCCTGCGGCACATAGTCGATCATCGTCAGAAACACGCCGATTAACCCGCCGCCCACCGCCACCGACATCTTGCCGGTAAAGGTCTGCCCGGAGAAAGTGATCGCCGCGCAGCGCTTGTTAGTGTGGTACTCCGCGTACTCGATGGTGTCGGCAATCATCGACGAGGTGAGGATGTTGGTCATCATCACGAACAGCGTGCTCAGGCCAAGCAGAATGAACAGCATCGTCACCTGCTGATAACCGACAAACCACATCACCACGCGCACCGCCACGTCCAGCCCGCAGAGGATCATAAACAGCTTCCGCTTCTGCATCCGGCGCGTCAGCATCGGGGCGACCAGGCACAGCACCGCCGCGACAATCCCCATCACGCCAATCGCCATTTGCAGGCTGCCGTCGCCCATATTGTTGATAAAGAAGTAGATATAAAGACCGCCCGCCACGTTATGGAACACGCAGAAAAAGAACGACAGCAGGACGATAAACAGCGGCTTGTTCTGGCGCAGGTTGTGGAAGGTGTCGCGGATGGTCACCTTTTCCGGGCTCGGCGGCACGCGCTCTTTGATCTGCATAAAGCCGTTAAGCATCAGCGGCAGGCCCACCAGCATCATCACCAGCGCCGCCATAAAGTAGCCTTTATCGCTGCTGTACTGGGCGAAGAACGCCGCCAGCTTCGGGAAGAAGATATTGGCGCAGGCAATGCCCGCGTTCACCCCGAGCATCGCCGCCGTCACCGCGCGGGTGCGCTGCCCGGAGTCGTTGGTCATCACCGACGACATCGACCAGAACGGGATATCGGAGATGGCGTACAGCGTCCCCCACAGGATGTAGGTCACCCCGGCGTAGAGGATTTTGGTGGTCATGTCCGCTTCGATTTTATAGAACGACAGCAGCGTGACGCCGGTGATCAGCAGCGGCGCGATCAGCAAAAAGTGGCGAAACTTGCCGAACCGGCTGTTAATGGTGTCCATAATGCTGGCAAACAGCGGATCGTGAACTGCGTCCCATGCACGGGCAATCAGGAAGATGGTGCTCGCCGCCAGCGCCGAGATCCCCAGCACGTCGGTGTAAAAATAGTTAATAAACGAACCCACTAAACCAAAGCTAAAACACTGACCTAAACCATAGCCAAAGTAGGACCATAACTCGCGAGACGGTATTTTCATTGTCGTTGCCATAGTGCGTACCTGGTTGCCCGGCGACAGCGCGCCGGGTCGTTATTATTAGCCCTGCGGATCCGGGGCGATTTTGCGCAGCTTCTTCATCAGCGCGATTTCAGCGCGTGAAAACGGGATACCGTTCTCCTCGAACACGTCGTGGAACCAGAGGCGGCAGTAGTCCGTGGACTCCTTCATCACCACCGGCCACGGCAGCCAGGTCTGGGTTTTGCCGCGCACCAGCCCCCACTGATACGGCGCGACCTTTGCCATGTACATCAGCGGGAGCTGCTCTTCAATGGTGCTGCCCACGTGGCGCGCCAGCCATTCGGTACAGAACAGCGGGCGACCGAGCTTTTGCAGCTGCTGGATAATCGCCGTCATGCGCCCGGTGTGGGTGTAGGCGTGGAAGCTCACTACGTCCGAGAGCGCCAGCGCGGTCTGGTCCAGCGGATGCTGGAAGAACGTCTCGCCCTCCTCTTCCGGCGGCAGGCGCCACGCGCAGACGGTGAGCGGCTGGGTTGGGTCTTCTTCGCGCACCCACTGGAATGCGAGCTTCATCAACTCGTGCGCGCAGGTCTCCAGCTTCGCGTCGTACTGCACCTCCTGCGTGCCCGTCGCGAAAATGCCGCGGTTGCCCGGCTCGTTGTAGAGATCCCACAGCAGCACGCGCTTATCGTCGCGGAACTGGCGGACAACGTCGCGGATATAGCGCTCAATGTCTGCCCAGCAGTCCGGATCGCACACCTTGTCGCGCCCCGGGCTCGCCGCCGCCTGGCTGTTGTGCTTGCCCGGCACCGGCGGCTTTTGCGGGCCGAGGTACGGCTCGTCGCCGGAGAAGCCGCAGTCGTCCATCAGAGTCAGCATGGTGCTGAACCCGTGGCCGTCGGCAATCGTCAAAAAGCGGTCGATGCGCGCCATCAGCCCGTCGCGGTCGTGCTCCCACACGATAAACGGCAGGTTGATGCGCAGGGTGTTATAGCCCGCGTCCGCCGCCCAGCCCAGCTCGCGCTCGATGGTGGCGGCATCGAAGGTCTTTTCCTGCCAGATATCGGTCCAGTTCACCGCCGTCGACGGCAGATAGTTAAACCCGCACAGCCAGCCTTTTTGCTGATACCACGCCTGTGCCTGCTCCCTGCTCCACTGCTCTTTCATTACGCGTCCTCTTACTGATAATATTTAGCTAATAAATATTAGTTGCAGGATAAATGCGCAAATCACGGCGTTTAGAAAAGCGATGCCCCTCACAAAGTTCACGCTTCGATGAATGAGAAACGTGATCGACGGCGCTAAAGCGTGCGGTTAGGGTATGATGCGAAATCGCGAAAGGGAGAGGACGGATGAAGCGAAAAACGAAAGTGACGATGAACGATATTGCGCGGGCGGCAGGGGTGTCGCAGGCGACGGTATCGCTGGTGCTTAACCAGTCCCGCAACATCAAGCTCAGCGACGACACCCGCCAGCGGGTGATTAACGTCGCTACCGAGCTTGGCTACGACCGCCTCCCCGCCGTTCACGCCCCGCGCAACCAGGAAGAGATCGCCCTGCTGGTGAGCTCCATGCAGAGCTTCGACCCGTTTATCGACGCCATCAGCCAGGCGCGGGAAGCGGCGTGGCGCAACGAGACTCTGCTCACCGTCTACGACTACGGCGACGACATTGAGCTGGCGCTGAACATCATCCGCCAGCTGGAGAAGCGCAACTGCATCGGGATTGTCCTCGCCTCACCGGTCACCACGCTGGTGGACATGACGGCCTTCCAGGACTGCACCCGCATCCCGCTGGTGCTGCTCAACCAGCGCGACCCTGGCTCGCCGCTGCTGCCGTCGTTTATCCCGGACGACTACGCCAACGCCTTCCAGGTGACTAAACACCTCATCGCCTGCGGGGCCACGCGCATCGCCCACATTACCGGCGAGAGCTGGATGGAGGCATCCCGCCAGCGTCTGGCGGGCTACCAGGCCGCGCTGCAGCAGGCCGGACTCGCGTGCGACGACGGCCTGGTGCGCCAGACCAACTGGCAGTTCAGCGAGTCCTTTACCGCGACAGCTTCGCTGCTGGAGCTGACCGAGCGCCCGGACGCCATCTTCTGCGCCAGCGACTGGCTGGCGATTGGCTGCTATCAGGCGCTGGCGGTGAACGGCGTGCGCATCCCGCAGGACATGCTGCTGGCGGGCTACGACGACCAGAAGATCTCCGAGCAGCTCACCCCGCCGCTGACCAGTATCCAGCTGCCCTACAGCGAGCTGGGACGGCTGGCGGTGGAGTACCTGTGCAATCAGGAAGATGCCGCCACGCACGTGACGCTGGCGGGCAGGCTGAAGGTGCGCGCCTCAAGCCTCGTCTGAGGTAAACACCATGCCCGAATAGGGCTTCTCGCGACACGCCGCCAGCCGCGCGGCGAGGCTGCCCACGTGCAGCTCCAGCTTGTGGCCGTCCGGGTCGAGAAAATAGAACGACGCCCCCTCGCTTTTGTTCTGCTTCCAGACGGTGACGCCCGCCTGCTCCAGCCTGTGCGAGAACGGTTCAAAATCTTCTTCCGTGACGGTAAACGCGTAGTGGGTGTAGTCGCTCTCCTGCGGCGGCACGTACTGGCGCGCCTCGTCGAACGACAGGCAGACCCACAGATCGCCGCAGGTGAGATAGGCCCCGGTATTCCAGCGGGCGTGCAGGGGCAGCCCCAGCAGCTCGTGCCAGAAGGTGACGCTTTTTTGCAGGTCGCTGACCGCGAGGGTCAGGTGGTTGAGAGATTGCAGCATGACGAGCCCTTTTGTTTTTCGCGCCGGACGTGGTACGGTAAAGAGATGAACATAAACCACGCCGTGCTCACCGTAAACCGCTGGTGGCTGCCTTCTTAAAGGCGGCACGGAGTAGTTTTCCCCATTTTCAGATAGCCGCCGAAAGGCGGCTTTCTCACATCTCAGACCCCTTTCGGCAACTGCACATTAAGGAGTCTTTATGAACACGCAAACCATCCTCACCGGCGACCGCCCAACCGGCCCGCTGCACCTCGGCCACTTCGTCGGATCGCTGCGCCAGCGCGTGGCGCTCCAGCACACGCACAACCAGTTTGTGCTAATTGCCGACCTGCAGGGGCTGACCGACAACGGCAGCAACCCGCAGAAGATCCGCGATAACATCCCCGAAGTGCTGGCCGACTACCTCGCCGCCGGCATCGACCCGAGCCTGACCACGATCTGCCTGCAGTCCGCCCTGCCCGCCCTCGCCGAGCTGACGATGCTGTATATGAACATCGTCACCGTCGCCCGCGTGGAGCGTAACCCGACGGTGAAAAACGAGATTGTGCAGAAAGGCTTCGCCCGCTCGCTGCCGGTCGGGTTTATGGCCTACCCCATCAGCCAGGCGGCGGATATCACCGCGTTTAAGGCCGAGTGTGTGCCCGTCGGCGACGACCAGCTGCCGATGATTGAGCAGACCAACGAGATTGTGCACAAGATGAACAGCCTGCTGCCCGCCCCGGTGCTGCGCCACTGCAAGGCGATGCTGAGCGACACCAGCCGCCTGCCCGGCATCGACGGCAGCGCCAAGATGTCGAAATCTCTCGGCAACACGCTGCATCTTTCGGCCAGCGAAGAGACCATTCATCGCGCGGTCAGCGCCATGTACACCGACCCGCACCACCTGAAGGTGAGCGACCCGGGGGAGATTGAGGGGAACGTGGTGTTTACGTATCTCGATGCGTTTCATCCGGACAAGGCCAAAGTGGCGGCAATGAAGGCGCACTATCAGGCGGGTGGGCTGGGAGACCGGGCGTGTAAGAACGAACTGGAGGGTTGTTTGCAGGAGCTGATTGCGCCGATGCGGGAGCGGAGGGCGATGTATATGCGGGATAAGGGGGAGCTGATGGCGATGCTGAAGCGCGGGACCGAACGGGCGCAAGGGGTGACGCTGGAGACGCTGAGGGAGGTGAAGGTTGGGCTGGGGGTGCCGGTGTTTAGTTAAAGCAGGTTTAGCGGTGGAGTGCGGGGGATTAGCATGAAGCCGCTAACTTGATTATTGCGGAAATAAGCAAGGCGCAAAAATTCTTAAATACATTATTAGCCATTGTTGTTTGTCATTCTGTTAAGAGCGCTATATTCATAGACTTTTTATTTTTTAACCGTCTCGGCAAATGCTATGGGCAAGTTTATTATTTACATGCTGAATATATTATTCTGTGGTTATGTACTGGCTACATGCCTCATTTCTTTGGTTAGTTTTGATAGCTGGGAGGACCGTACAATCGCAATAACAATCATATTAGGAAGTGCACAACTTATTGCGACATTACTTAATCGGGCACTGCCTCATAAGTTACATATTTTAGGGAGGATAGCTGAACTGATAGAAGGTCCGCTATTAGTGATTGGCGCAATTGTGTGTCTGGATGTGTTTGAACCCTGGCCTATGAAGATTATTGGCATGTTTGCGTGGGTTATTTTTATGATGTTTCGGCCATCATTTACGAAAAGGAATAAAGAATGATATTCTCTGCCCGCACAAACGAAACGCTGGCGGGCAAGTTCAAGATAGAATCAAGCAGCGGAACCTGATGTTGGACGTTCGTTCCACGCGTCGTGCGCTAACAAGTTACCGTCCTTGTACAAATGGGTAATCTTCTCATAATTAAACGCCACTTCCTCCATATGCCCCGTCCCCGGACAGCCTCGGGTGTCGTACATTACTGGACTCACAGAAATGACCTTAACGTTCTCGAGCGTGATTCGGTAATACTCCTCCTCTTGCCCGGAATAGTTAATATGGTAAAACCTGAATTCTGCCGTTTTAAGGGTCTGACCCGTTGCTGCCGCTTTGAACAGATAGGGCGAAGAGCTATCCAGTTCCTTGGTAAACTGAAACGGCGAATGTTGGCGAGTGCCGGTGACCTTGCCCGTTGCCGAGTCTGTTGGTAGGCTAAGGTTATGTTGTAATCCTCTTAGCTCAATACTTCCTTCCCTTTGTGCAACGTCACAAGAACCACAAATCATTGTGCCGCCGTCATTAGTTAAAAAAAGATGTACAGGTACGGCCATTCTATTGCTCCTTGCATTTTAGTCGTATAACCATTTACCCGCTTTTGCGGATTCGATAAGCATTCCAATAGTGAAATCTGGAACCATCACCACTGGGAATTTTTTGAATGGATTCCATGAAAAAGGCTCATCAGGATAGTAGGTGTTTATGTTAAAATTCCCTCTATCAACATTAAATTCTTTAAAAAACTCGTCCATCAAATCTTCTGCTTCAGTGACATCAAGCTGCATGTCAGTATCCAAATCAGTTTTTGCATTCAGTAATTTTTGCTTCTCTTCGTTATTCATTAGATAAACGCCGTTATAGCGTCTGACTAAGGCGTAGATGCGCTGCTCAATATTCTCTACCATAGTTTGTCGCTGCCCCGCGCAATTCGATTATAATCACGTATTGCAGCATAGGTGATTAGTGATACATCAGCGACTAATATCACTATGCCTATTAACGGTATTGTCCTGCCAACAAACGCACTCACTTTCGATACCATTCGACACTTTACTGTCCACGGAGTGTACCCACCAACCCAGGTAGGCAGCTTAATGCCATAAGGAAATTTCGCCTGTTTGAAATAGTTCCTCATGGCTTTCGAGGCTCGGGACGTTCCTTCCGTAGCTCCCGCGGGTTTCTTTCTAGTCGTTTGATTATTAGCACCACTGTATAACGCAGCAATTCCTGCCACATCGTCAATACCAAAATGATCGGCAATTGATTCACAGTAGATCATAAAAAAAAGTCCTGCCGCGGTAAGATTGGTTCTGCCAGCATAAAAATACGTTTCATTTAGTTCTTCTGTTGTGTCCATAGTTCATTCCATTGAGTTGCTCCAGTAAGAATCATAAATGCTGGACAATAACTAAATTGAGATCTCCAGCATACTTCTGTAAAACCTTCTAATATAATCACAATGATCAAAACACAGCTATAACATTCAGTTCAATTATATTATTGAAAAAATAGACTACGCCTTCCACTAATTTAAACACCCTCGATTTAGGATCAAGGGTGTTCCAATTCGATATTATTTTGCCTGTCCTATATTGCGCTTAACTACCGGGATATCTCCAGTATCATTCAGCGCTCCCGGAAACGTCTTCAACCACTGCGCGACTTTTTGCTTATTTATATTCACCACACTCATACCTTTCAGGCATCCCCATAATTCTCTTGTATGTTGTGGCGTAATCACAATGCAGTCTTTCATGGCGCGGATTTTCACCGGCATGCCGTCGATAAAGCCCGCACGTTTTAACCAGTCGCCGCCCAAAAGAAGGTATTTCATATCGATGCGTGCATAGAGTTCGCAGCAGGCGGCACTGTCCTGCGGCGTTTCCGCGCGGAGATGAATGGGTGCCGCGTTGGGTTGGTTGCCGTGAAGACGGCGGGCGCTGTTTTTGCGTACCAGCTCGCGGTTTTCAATCACGCCGGTGAAAGCGTCTGATTCTGTTTTGCAAATAGTAAACTCTGGCTTAAAATTCGTCGCAGCCATTTTCAACTCCTGTCTAGTTGGTTGTGGTTAGCGGTATGGGGGTGTTGCAGCACCTTCATATCGCGAATTCTTCGTTAAATATTCCTCGATACTACTTTTGCCGTTCGGCGTAATCTCTGGTGCCCATTATACAGGGCTGAATATAAATACAGCGGTTTGGTGTGGGGTAAATTTAGAATTTGCGAGGGGGATTCAGGAAATAAGGTTCTGTGGGGTAAGGTCATGTTTTTGTTGGTTACAGGTTGATTGGTCTGAGTTTTGCGAGCATCATCGCAATTATTTACCCTCTTCCGTAACGCGATGGCTTCCAGCAAAACTCTCGAACAGGCAATTGCCGACATCACCATCTGGCGCAAAGGCGAACAGCGTGCGCCGCATAAGCCTTTATTGCTTCTGTACGTGCTGGCGAGCTATCAGCAGGGGCATGCACGACTGTTTGATTACGGTACTGAGGTCCACGAACAGTTGCTTAGCCTGCTAGAACGCTTTGGCCCACAGAGGAAGGCGCATTACCCAAATATGCCCTTCTGGAGGCTCAAAGGGGACGGCTTTTGGGATCTGAAGAATACTGAGTTTTGTTTGACCACTGGCAGTAAGCAGCCGCCCGTTAAAGAACTTGTGGAACATAACGTCGCAGGCGGGTTTGATGAAGAACACTTTGCGCTGCTGAATAAGAACAAAAACCTGATAGGCTCGCTGGCGCAGCAGATCCTTGAAGCGCATTTTCCCGAAAGCATTCAGGAAGAGATCGCGGATGAGATGGGTTTTGATATTCAGCAGATCCGTAAGGTTCGCGATCCGCTGTTCCGCCAGCAGGTGCTGCGTGCCTATAACTATGAGTGCGCAATCTGCGGGTTTAACATGCGGCATGATAACGCCTCTGTTGGACTTGAAGCCGCGCATATCAAGTGGAAGCAGTTTGGCGGACCGTGTGAGATCCAGAACGGACTGGCACTGTGTGCGATTCATCATAAGGCGTTTGATAAGGGATCGATTGGGCTGGATGAGAGTATGCGGGTGCTGGTTTCCGAGGCGGTGAATGGGGGCGGGATTGTTGGGCGGCTGTTCTGGGATTTTGCCGGGAAGCAGATTGCGTTGCCGATGGTGAAAGGGAACTATCCAAAGGAGGGATATGTAGAGTGGCATCGTAGGGAGGTGTTTAGATGATGAGTGCGAAGGCCGGACTCGAACCGGCACGTATTTCTACGGTCGTTCGCTTGTCTTACAAGCTCCTGTAATCTTTTGAATCAACTGGAAAAACAGGTAAAGACTTCGACATTTCACACTATTCAAAATCATGTGCAAAAGCCCTGACAAAATAGCTGGGGTGAACATGATTTACAAGCGAGATCGTTACTTAGTTTTAGATCCATGCGGAAACTATCTGGTGAGGATCGCCATACCAAAGTACATGCGTCATCTGTTCGGAGGAAGACATAACTATGTGAAGAGCACAGGCACACGCGATGTGCGCGAAGCCCGTCTCTTTCGTGATGCGGTTGCTCTGGAGTGGTTTAAGATTCGTAACCTGATAAAGCCACAGCGTGATCGAGGCTCGAAGGTAGAGCAAATCCTCAATGAACTACGTCAAGTTGGTACGTATGCACATGCAGCACCGGAGCCATTAAGCGCCCCTGTAATGAGTTGCCCTTCCCTCTTGAGGATGCGGGATCAATACATTCTCCAGTTCAGCGAGAAGCGCAAACTCACCACGCTATCAAAGACAAACAAGGCTGTAGAAGTGCTCTTAGAACATCTGAAAAAGCGCGATGTTCAGCTTCGTGACATTAACCGGACCACCGTTACAGGTTGGCTTGATAAGCTCAAGACGGAGAAAGCACCACAGACCATACAAAACTATGTCAGCGCACTGGCTCAAATCTGGGATCTGGCTCGTAACAGATATCACGATGCACCACAGGAAAACATCTGGCGCGGTCATGCGCTGGAGGCCAAAAGTAGCAAGGTGAGCTATGAGGTGTTTGAGCCTGGAGAATTGGCGAAAGTATTCGCTGTGATGGCAGATGATGAAGAGATGCAAAATGTAACGCTGATCGGCATGTATAGCGGTATGCGTCTTAATGAAATCTGTTCACTACGTGCAGCCAACATTAAGGAGATCGAGGGGGTGCTCTGCTTCGAAGTTACCGAAGGTAAAACCAAATCAGCCGCTCGTATTATCCCATGCCATAGCCTGATCACTCCGTTGGTTTTGTCGCTGCGTGAGAAGCCTCACGACGGCTTTTTATTCTATCACGCGTCAATCACTGACCGTGCAGACGGAAAGCGCTCTACATGGCATTCACAGCGTTTTACGAGGGCTAAACGTAAGGCATTAGGCGAAGCTGGATCAGAGTTAAAAGTTTTCCACAGCCTACGCCACCAGGCCGCGCAAATTTTGGACAGAGGCGGCATAGGTAAGAATTTAAAACCTGTACCAGAAGACCGGATCGCCCTTCTCCTGGGTCACGAGCGCGGCTCTACAGAGAGTTTCAAGACGTACAGCAAGAATGCCGCCTCTCCTGTTGAGCTACGGCAGTATATAGAATTGCTACGCTATCCAGAGATAGAGAATCAACAAAAAAGGGGCGTAAGCCCCTCGTTAACTTATCGAATAGAACATTATTACATTACTTATATATTTATGTGAATATGAACCAGTATCAAACAAAAAACCGAGCAAAAAAACAACCAGAAAAACATTGCAAGACTAATATATAACAATCAGCAAACACCCACTATAAAGCAGAAAGGTATGTGATATCAATCACTTAGTCAAAGCCATACATCCGTACCACAAATTTTGGCAATACTATTGCTTTATTGTGATAAAAATTACAATATAATTTTAATTAAAATTTAAGGTATTTGTTATGGATACTACATTCATTGCTGAACCTATAGTGAGCATTGACGAGAGGTTGTTAGGCGTTGAGCTTCTCACTCGCTTCATTACCTCAGATGGACGTCACCTTCACCCTGAGTTCGTAATTTCATCTTGGGATTTAGATAGGAAGCGGCTTTTCCTATACGAACAATGTGGAAACATTGCCATTAAGCAAACGTGGTTCGAGCAAAAGAATCTATTTTGTACACTGAACATTGATCAGCAAATGGCTTTTCTGATACGTCATGACTACATACTTAGACAAACTTTCGAATCGATGCCATTCATCAAACTTGAACTTTCTGAGCATTTCCCTGGTTTGGATAAGGGATTGAAAAGTCCCTTATTAAAATCACTGAGCCAGGGTGTAAATGGGCTATGGCTCGGGTAATGCTGCCAACTTACTGATTTAGTGTATGATGGTGATTTTAAGGTGCTTGCGTGGCTTCCATTTCCATCAGATGTCCTTCCTGCTCCGCTA